>WQXU01000008.1 GCA_009781635.1 Treponema sp. | reverse complement strand
TTTTGCTAGGTCGGTCGCCTTTGGCTCACTCCCACGCAAAACCTCCAGCACAGTTTGCCAGCCCTGGTCTTGCTGCGCAAGCCCTTATTCGGGCTGTCAAACCGTCGTCAATCTTAAACGTTAAGCGAAATAAAATATCAGAATAAATATTGGACAATCTATGCCCTGCATCCGTGCAGGGCTAAATCCTATTCGGAAAATATGTTTTTTAAATTTTATTAAGTTTTGATATTGATATTTATTTAACTCTACTATATTATAATTATTAGAAAATATTTGGATTATTAAAAAAAAACAGTATTTATAAAGGATATTGACATTATTTTTTAATTTATAAGCTTTTTGTGCAGTTGTATATTAATAGACATTATAGGAATAAAATATTTATGGATTATTTAATTGGAAACAAAGACGATTTAATCGGCATTCTTGAATTGTATAAGCAACTTGGAGATAATAATGGCTCTTTATTTGGTATATATGAAGCATATAAAATATGGGATATTATTGAAAAAAATAATATAAAGTATTTTTTTGCAAAAGAAAATGAAAAAATAATAGGATCATTGTATATATGTATTATTCCAAATTTAACATTTAATGGAAAATCAATTGGATTTATAGAAAATGTAATAATAGATCAAAATTATAGGCAAAAAGGAATAGGAAAAAAATTAATGGAAATGGCAGTAGAATACGCAAAAGAAAATAATTGTTATAAAGTAGTTTTACAAAGTGGAATAAAAAGACTAGAAGCGCATAAATTTTATGAAAACATAGGGTTTAACGGATCATCAAAAAAGGCATTTGAATTAAGGTTTTAACAAAATTAAGGTTAGAAATGCTACTTGACAGTAAACAATAGATGCTTTATGATAAAAAAATACGTTCATTGGAGGAAAATATGGTTTTTAAAGGGACAATAAAAATAGAGCCAGAAGAAAATTGGTATGTTGCGACTTGTCTTGAAAATAATATAGCTTCGCAAGGAAAAACAATTGAAGAGGCAATGGCAAATTTAAGAGAAGCTATTTCATTATATTATGAAGATGAAGACAAAATGGAAGAATTAAATTATATGCAAAATGAAGAGGTTTATATAACCAGACTGGAAATGGCAATATAATGGGAAGCAAATATCCGGTTCTTAGACCCAATGAAATTATTTCGGCATTATCTAAAGAAGGGTTTGTATTCAAAAGTCAAAAGGGAAGTCATGCAAAATATTCAAATGGGAATAGAATATATGTAATTCCAATGCATGACACTATTGCAAAAGGAACATTAAAAAGCATATTAATTCAAGCAGGAATTGAATTAAATGATTTTTTGAAATTATTATAAAAAACAATAAAATTGAATTATATTAACGCCCGCCATCCATGGCGGACGCTTCGTGGTGCTTTTTCCATCGCATAACACACGATTAACGCTTCGCCGCTTGTTCGACGGCTCGGGTTCCGCAAAACATTGTTCGGGCTTCACCCTCTGCAATGTTTTGCTCCACCACAGTTTGCCAGCCTTGCAAACCTGCGGTTTGCTTATTCGGGCTGTCAAACCGTCGTCAATCTTAAACGTTAGACGAAATTAAATCTAAATTTACATAAAATCCCGAATTCAAGAAGCAAGTGCAATGAAAACCTGATAAGGTGGTATAGCATTATAAATCATTAACCATGAGCTTAAGCACCAACAGCCTTAATAAATCGTTTCAGGTTTAATGCCGTCGCCGATTTTAGTTGAATGTTGAATGATCTGGTATGGCATCCATTAGATCAAAATTGCAACCAGCGATAGTCATATTCAATGTTATTTCTCTTCTAATCTTCTTTCAGATTTTACTCCGTACAAATACCTACAAGAAGCATTTTCATTAAACAGACAGGGTCTGTTGAAGGAAGGCCTATTGATGAATAATATGTTCTTGTTTCTTCATAAATAAAATCAAAATCTATTGTATACTTGATTTTCCTTAACAAATGATCTTTTGGTATTAGTTCTTCAATGTCTATCATGATCATACAAAGCTGTTTGCTTTTTCGTCCCATCATTGGCTTTAACTTTGAGAATGTTATAACACCTTTTTCTTAGTATTATTTACTTTGTCAACATGTCCATTTAGTCATAGGTTCAAAAAAGGGCTTC
The DNA here is from genome assembly GCA_009781635.1 of Treponema sp. Classification (GTDB taxonomy): domain Bacteria; phylum Spirochaetota; class Spirochaetia; order Treponematales; family Breznakiellaceae; genus WQXQ01. The sequence goes on along the minus strand of WQXU01000008.1, from coordinate 107,265 downwards.
CTAAACTTAACGATAATTACTTTCAGATAATTCCAAATAACTGATTTCCGGGTGTGTGTACCTTCGTCTTTTTTGAGTGGCGTTTTTGTAATTTATGGCCTGTTTTGGGCAATACTGAATGCACGCTACACATTGTTCGCAATTGTGATTAAAAACAGGTTTGTTATTATTTAATTCTATGTTTTTTACAGGACATACTTTTTCGCAAATACGGCAGCCATTGCAATTTTCATTTACATTATAATGTTTACCCATTTTTGACGCATTTTTTAAAAACCAATTATTAATAAAAATGATTAATTTGGTAAATTTATTGATTTTATTATTTTCTCTGTTTTTAATTGATTTAATTACAGTAAATAATCTTTCATTTGACTTTTTGGTAATTTCATCTACTTTTTTACTCATATTGTACATGACAATGTAATTGGAAAACATTTTTAATTTTTTACCGTAATTCAATTCTATATTATGATTTTTTCTCAGCAATTCATATATTTGATATATCGCGTAACCGGCGCCGTCTCCGCATGTTGCGATTGCGTATGTATATGCTGTTTTATTGTCATTTAGTTTTAAATTATCAACAAACTCAATTACCTTTTTGGGCAGGCCGTAAAAATATACGGGGTAAATAAAGCCGATAGTGTCATATTGCTTTAATATGCTAAAACCACCTGGTTTTGCCATTGAAACAATTTCGCAATTTCCAAGTTCTTTTGCTGTTTCCTTCGCGGCTTTTAAGCAATTTCCGGTTCCGGAAAAATAAAAAATAATATTACTCACTATATCCTCCGATATATTAATTTACATCATTATTCAGAAAAAGTCTCCGGTTGATGATATTACATGCTACTACTGAATACAAACTGCTTTGGAATACTGGAAATTTACTGGAATTAATGTCAAAACAATGATAATATGTAACAGGAGAAAAAAACATGGAAAATATAAAGCGCACACACGAAGAATTACAAAATAACATTCCTGATTTAAAGGGAAGTTCAGAAAAAAATTATTTGTATCACGAAGGCTATGTCTACTATTCATTCGAACAACCGGGCGCCAGAGATGCCACAGGCTGGGTGAGCGGAGGAGAGGTATTTAAACGGGTAAAGGATGACGGCACGGAAGTTACCGCTTTTGATAAAACCTATAATAAGTCAGTCGAAACGGCCAGCTCCAGACATATGTACTCTTATTCAGTCCCTGCATTTGCAGATGGATATGTGTATTTTAAGATTCTATATAGCAGGAGCAACGATTGGAGTGATGATAAAAATGAATGGATTACTTACAGGGTAAAAGCAGATGGTATAAGTGATTTGGAATGAATAAAATGCAATTTAAATCATATTTTATAATACAGGAATAAATGGCATAAAGTGTGTTAAATTCAGGCGGAGATAATATCAAGCCATACTATAGTAAAAATTCATCTATAGTAATGCCAAAATCAGTCCTTGACTTACTTAATAAAATATCGCACCATTATTCAATAAATACAAATTTGGAGGACGGATATGAGTATTATTGAATATGTAGAAGCGCGTGAGATTATCGATTCACGGGGAAATCCTACTGTTGAAGTTGATGTCATGCTGGAGGACGGCTCTCTTGGGCGGGCGGCAGTGCCGTCGGGCGCTTCAACCGGGGCCTATGAGGCTGTCGAACTTCGCGACGGGGATAAGGGCCGCTACCTTGGAAAAGGCGTTTTAAAAGCGGTTGATAATGTAAATAACATAATTGCGCCTGAATTGATGGGACTTGACGCCCTTGAACAGGTTGATATTGACAAGACCATGATAGAGCTTGACGGAACCGAGAACAAAGGCAAGCTTGGCGCCAATGCGATTCTTGGCGTATCCATGGCAACAGCCCGCGCCGCAGCCGAATATCTGGGTGTTCCGCTTTACAAATACCTTGGTTCCTTCCATTCAAATCTTCTGCCCGTCCCCATGGCTAATATAATTAATGGCGGCAAGCATGCCGATAACTTGATTGACTTTCAGGAATTTATGATAATGCCGGTCGGCGCCGAATCCATAAGAGAAGCTGTACGCTGGACTGCCGAAGTATTCCACATGCTTAAAAAACTGCTTCATGATGCAAAAAAGAGCACAGCTGTCGGCGATGAGGGCGGTTTTGCTCCGGACATCAACAATGATGAAGCTCTTGAATATGTTATGAGAGCAATCGAAAAAGCAGGATACAAACCCGGCGAGCAGATGATGATCGCTTTAGACTGCGCAAGCTCTGAGCTCTTTGATGAAGGCGGCAAGAAAGGTTATAAATTCTGGAAATCAAATCCCGATAAACTTTTCAGCGCCGATGAAATGATCGATATTTATACAAAGTGGGTTAACAAATATCCTATTATTTCGATTGAAGACGCTCTGGATCAGGATGACTGGGACGGTTATGTGAAACTTACCAAGGCTCTCGGTTCAAAAATACAGCTTGTCGGAGACGATTTCTTTGTTACCAACACCAAGTTTCTTGAAAAAGGAATTAAAATGGGCGCATGTAACTCCATTTTAGTTAAGGTAAATCAGATTGGCACGCTTACAGAAACTTACGAAGCTGTAGAGATGGCAAAAAAAGCAGGTTACACTGCAATTATTTCGCACCGCTCCGGAGAAACAGAAGATGCCTTTATCGCAGACCTTGTAGTAGCTTTGGAAACAGGGCAGATTAAAACAGGTTCAATGAGCCGCTCAGATCGCACAGCCAAGTACAATCAGCTTATGAGAATCGAGGATGAACTTTCAGGCATCAGTCAGTACGCCGGCCGCAAAGCTTTCTACAATATTAAGGGTTAAGAAAGGGAGAGGGGATTAGGGATTAGGGAGTAGGGATTATTGTTTGATACAATAATATGAACAACCATGTGTTATTCAATATATTTCCCTAACCCCCATTCCCCATCCCCTTTTTTTTTGAGCCTCTTCAAGTAATAAATTTTGGAATGTAATTAATAAATGAGTGATCAAATAATACCTGTAGATCAACTTCTTCCCAATAAATTATATCTGGTGGCTCTGATGGGCCGTCCGATATTCCCGGGGATTTTTACCCCCATAATGATTGGCAATCCTTCCGATGTAAAAGTTGTGGAGGATGCAAACTCAGGCGACGGGCTTATTGGGCTTGTCATGCTGCAAAATGATACTGATTCACCGTCAATTACGGATTTATACACAATTGGCACTGCGGCAAAGATCGTTAAAAAAATTAATTTGCCGGACGGCGGCGTAAATATTTTTATCTCTACATTAAAACGTTTTCGTGTTAAAAAAACACTCAATCCTTCAAATCCGATTGTCGCTGCAGTTGAATATCTGGAAGAAGAGGAAGACAACACAAGCGAAGTAAAGGCGCTGACAAGGGCTCTTATTTCTGAAATGAAACAGATAAGCGAGAATAATCCTCTGTTTTCCGAAGAAATGCGTCTTAACATGATCAATATTGATCATCCCGGAAAAATTGCTGATTTTATCGCAAGCATTTTGAATATTGACAAGGCTGAACAGCAGAAGATTCTTGAAATTTTAAATGTGCGTAAACGTATGGAGCAGGTGCTGGTATTCATAAAAAAAGAACAGGAACTTTTAAGGATTCAAAAGAAGATTCAAAAAGAGATAAATGAAAAAATAGAAAAATCCCAGCGCGATTATTTTTTAAAGGAAGAACTTAAAGCCATAAAAACGGAGCTTGGAATGACAACCGATGCAAAAAGCTCCGATTATCAGCGTTTTAAAGATAAATTTGACAGCTTTAAATTTGAGGGCGAAGTAAAGGAAACTGTTGATCAGGAGATGGAAAAGTTTTCACTTATGGAACCTAACTCTGCAGAATTTACCGTTACGCGCAACTATCTTGATGTGATTGCCGCTCTTCCGTGGAATAAGCCTGCTCCTGAAGTTTTCGAGCTTAGAAACGCACAGGCAATTCTTGAAGCTGACCACTACGGGCTTAAAGATGTAAAGACAAGGATTGTTGAATATCTTGCGGTAAGAAAATTGCGCGGGAATGCCTTGCAAAAGGGTAGCGAGCGAAACTATGCTACAGGTTCAATTGTCTGTCTTGTGGGGCCGCCGGGAGTTGGAAAGACTTCTGTGGGAAGATCTATTGCCCGCGCTCTGGGAAAACAATTTTTCAGGTTTTCTGTCGGCGGCATGAGAGACGAAGCTGAAATCAAGGGGCACCGGCGTACCTATATAGGAGCAATGCCAGGAAAAATAATTCAGGGACTAAAAATAGTTAAAACAAAAGATCCAGTTTTTATGATTGATGAAATCGATAAAATGGGAGCAAGTTATCACGGCGATCCGGCAAGCGCCCTTCTTGAAGTTCTTGATCCGGAGCAGAATAATTCATTCAGGGATCATTATCTGGATTTGCCGTTTGACATTTCCAGCGTGTTTTTTATTGTTACAGCAAATACCCTGGATACAATTCCGCCGCCGCTTCTGGATCGCATGGAGATTATTCAGCTTCCGGGTTATATCGATACGGAAAAACTGGAAATAGCAAAGCGCTACCTGCTGCCAAAAAGCCTTGAAAAAAACGGCCTTGGAAAAAATCATGTTAAGTACACTAAAGACAGTCTATTGCATATCGCAAACTCTTATGCGCGTGAAGCGGGAGTGCGCAACTTTGAAAAAAACCTGGACAAGATTCACCGCAAACTTGCAAAACAAATTATTGAAGCGCAGGAAAGCAGCGCGAATAATGATGAAGAAGAAAAAAATAAAAACAGCGCGGTGAACAATAATCCGCAGGATAAAAAATCAACAGCAGCTTCAGGCAAAAAAGAAACCTCTGAAAAACTTCTGCGTTTTAATATTGATAAAAAATTGATAGAAAAGCATCTTGGAAAACCTATATTCCGCGAAGATGATATAAAAACAGCAAACAAACCTGGCATGTCGGTAGGACTTGCATGGACAAGCATGGGCGGAGACACTCTTGTAATAGAAGCGACATCGCTTCCCGTCAAAGAGGGAATAACGCTCACAGGTAAAATGGGCGAAACAATGAAAGAGAGCGCCGAAATAGCCATGACTGTTGCGCGCAAGCTGGCAGTTGAGCAATACGGCGTCAGCAAAGACTGGTTTGAAAAAAATCATATTCATATGCACATTCCGGAAGGCGCAACACCCAAAGACGGCCCTTCTGCCGGCATCACAATGGCTACTGCTTTGCTTTCATTAATGCGCGGAAAAACAGTTGCGCCAAAACTTGTGATGACAGGAGAATTGTCTCTTACAGGCCTTGTTCTTCCTATTGGCGGCTTAAAAGAAAAAACAATAGCCGCGCGCAGGAACAGGGCAAAGCATATCATCTTTCCCAAGCATAACGAAAGGGATTTGGATGAAATACCTGAGCATGTCAAAAAGGGAATTGAGTTTCATGCTGTTGAAAAATTTGACGAAGTGCTGGCTCTTGCGCTGCCGGATTAAAAATTCTTCTTTGATATTTCATCCTGGCAAATTTCAAGGATTTCAGGACACAGGAATAAAATAAAATTACTGTAATAATCGATCCACTCTTTTTTTACCTGCCTTTCTTCAATGGCGCGTAACATTCCGTGAATAATCATGTCCATTGAAAGATTTGCAATGCATGTTTGCGCATTTTCCTGCGGAATTTCTACAGGGATCGGTATGGCAGGATCAACGGGGAATGCATCCCCTGAGCTGTTTATTTGTTTTTTAAAATTTTCAGGAACAGGTAAAAATATTAACTGGTTCATTAACTTTGATTGCTGCTCTGCCCGTTATCTTCAAGAGTGCCGCGGTAATCAGCGCGCGTTGATGTCAGCATATCGTTAAGGCGTATTTTATAACCCATTGGAACTGTAGCTTCATCAAAATTAAGGCCAAGTGCGACCATTTCTTTTTTTCCTTCAACATCTTCTGCGCGGACAAATTTTCCCTTAACTGTAAAAATCTCTCTTGGATCGTTAAAGTCGATGCGTATGGACACATCCTTGTCAAGCAGGTATTTGGCAATTCCCATCATAATTATCTTTGTGCCGGAAAAGGAAAGGTCTCTTAAAATTCAGCGCCGCGGAACACTCTGTATAAAGACAGCAGTTTCTGTTGACAGAATATTAAGCTTGCGCATATTGTCGGCGTTTAATGGAATGCGGACATCTTTTCTTTTTGCAGAATTTACATTGGCATCCAGAACACGGCCGATAATCTCGATAAAATCATCAGGCGGCCGGTTTGAAAACTGGATTGTAAACATATTGATGTCCTGCGAGTTTCCATAGGGAGCGCTTGCCAAAACGCGGGCGGCTACAAAGAATGTGACTGTATTTGATTCTCCCGGGGGTCTGAAGCAAAAACGCAGGTTAACAAAATTATTTGTAGCTTGCAGTTTTCCAAGAAGTCCTGTTTTTATATTGGCGACAACCTTGGCTCCTGTAAAAGATGTAGTATATACAACGCAGGGCCAAAAATCATTGCCGCATTTGAGATGTACCTGTTGTGTAAGAAGCCCTGTCACCTGAATCATATCTTTTGTTAAGGTAACATCAATATCTTTAAAACGCTCGTAATAAACAGATATTTTTTGGCTTGTAAGAACTCCCATCTTCTATACTATAGACAAAAAATTGTAATTTTGTCAATGAGCAAGCCGCTTATAAAAGCCTTGGCTAGAAATCGTTTTTTCGCTATTATTTATTTATGCAGATTATTACTCTTGGCGATGAATTACTTAGGCAAAAAGCTGTTAAAATAGACAAAATTGATGATGAAATCATCAATATCGCAAAACTAATGCTGGAAATTGCCAAGCGTGACAAAGGTGTAGGTCTTGCAGGCCCTCAGATCGGCATTATGAAGAGAATCTTTGTTGTTCACGTCGAAGGCGATAAAGAGAGGGTATTCATAAACCCTTCAATAATGGAAACCTCCCTTACAACATCAAAATATGAGGAAGGCTGCCTTTCCGTTCCCGGTATTTACGCTAATGTGGTTCGAGCTGAATCGATAAAAGTACAGGCATGGAATGAAAATGGCCGTCCCTTTACAATCGAGACAGGCGGACTTCTTGCCCGCGTAATTCTTCACGAATATGATCATCTTGACGGAGTGCTTTTTTTGGATCATGTATCCGAAAAAAAACGCAATAAACTTTTCGAGAAATATGATAAATCACAAAAACAGACAAGAGCGTAAAATGAGGGTATTGTTTGCCGGCAGTCCTTCGATTGCCGTTCCTTCGCTGGAAGCGGTTATTAACACGGAAGGAATTGAAATTTCATGCGCGCTTACCAATCCTGACAGTTCCAAAGGCAGACATGGAAAACTTTTTCCGACTGATGTTGCGCAGGCGGCGCAGGATTTTCCAGTCATAAAAACACTAAAACTTGACGCTTCTGTCAGAGAGAGAGTCGGGTCATTAAAACCTGATCTGCTTATCTCCTTTGCATACGGGCGGATTTTCGGCCCGAAATTCCTTTCATTGTTTCCTCTTGGCGGGATCAATATTCATCCGAGTTTGCTGCCAAAATACAGAGGGCCCTCACCAATACAGGCGGCGATTCTAAGCCGTGATACTGTAACAGGAATTACAATACAAACACTGGCAAAGGAAATGGACTGCGGCGGCATTTTAGCTGTACAGCAAATACAGTTAACGGGTAAAGAAACGGCGCACTCGCTTGGTGAAACCGCCGCAAAAATGGCGGCGCAGATGCTGCCTGATGTGCTAAAAAAAATAGCGTCTTCCAATACAGCAGTCACAGGAACGCCGCAGAATCATGAGCTTGCAAGTTATTGCTCTCTTGTTAAAAAAGAAGACGGCCTTATAAACTGGAACATGAGCGCTTTGGAAATCGAGGCGAAAATCCGCGCCTATAACCCCTGGCCCTTATGCAGGACTATTCATAAAGGACGTGAACTATTATTATTAAAAGCGGATATATGCCCGCATGCCGGAATGAATAGGGCCGGTAAGCCGGGGCTTGTTCTTGGAACCTGCTCCGGGGGACAGTGCGGTATATTAATACAGACAGGAGACGGAGTTCTTGCTGTAACAGAGCTTCAATATCAGGCAAAAAAGGCTCTCCTTTGGCGTGATTTTTTAAACGGGGCGCGGGATTTTCCCGGGTCTGACCCGCTTGGCTGAAAAGCCGGCGGCACGATCGGTTTATGCGGTCGGACTTTGATAAACGAGGCAGTTATGGGGTTTGATTTAAGTTCAATAGAAGATTATGTAGCAGATCATCTTAAAATGTTTATTATGGCAGTTGCGGGTCTTGTTATTTTTGTCGGTATTATTGCCGTTTCAGTTTTTTTTATTGCTGTGCGCGGCCATGAACAGACAATGGTTCCCGATGTAATCGGAAAAGATTTAACGGAAGCCCTGCTTGAGCTGCAGGTAAAGGAACTCTACCCGCGTCTTCAGCTTCGCTATTCGCAGACTTCAAGAGACAAGGGGCATATACTTGAACAGGAACCGCGTCCGGGAACCATAGTAAAGGCCGGCCGCCGTATCCGCCTTGTGGTAAGCCAGGGTGTTATTGTAAACAGGGTAGAAAATTTTGTCACGCGGAATATTGATGAAGTACGGTTGGATATTCAAACCATAAACGCAGCCGGCGGCGGTTCCCCGCTGCTTACAATAAGAGAACCTGTAATGTACGAGTTTTCTTCTGAAACGCCGGGAACCATTCTTGCTCAAAAACCTGTGCCGGGTACTAATATCGCAGGTCCTACGAATCTGGAATTTGTTGTTAGCAGGGGAAGGGAAAATCAGACAATTGCAGTTCCACAGTTTACCGGGCTGCAGCTTTCCCGTGCGCTTGAACTGATTTCCGGTACGGGCATTAATTTTCATTTTGCATTAAGTGATGAAAAAGAGGGCGAAGGATCTGTAACAGAGCAGAATCCGCCGCCGGGCACATCGGTCTCATTAAATACGCCGGTTCAGCTAAGGATAACGCAGCCTGAAAAAATAGAAGACAATGAAGTATTTGGTTTATTCCGTTATACAATACCCCCGAATCCCTATCCTCTTTCTGTCCGTCTTGAAGCTGTTCTTCCTGCCGGAGAGAGGCAGCGCCTGTTTACAGTTAATTATATGGGAGGAGAGTTTACAGTCCCGTATAAGCTTCCTGTTGGAAGTACGCTTGTACTGTTAATGATGAACAGAGAGTTGTACCGCCAGACAGTTCAGTAATTAAAAACGTAAAATCTCACACGTTAATATAAAAAAAAGCCTCAAGACCGCAGCGGCCTTGAGGCTTTTTATTGCATCAAAAGTAAATTAGCTGTTTAAACCTTTTTCCATGATGTCAAGCTGGGTGTACAGTTCTTTGGGGAGCCTGTCGCCGAACTTGGAATAATGATTTTCCCTTACGTCTGCAATTTCTTTCTTCCAGCCATCAGTATCAAGCTTGATAAGTTCCGCCATTGTAGCATCGCTTACTTCCGCAGGTTGTGTTATGCTGCCTGGTTTTGGAAGGTTGCCGATTGGTGTGTCGATAAAGTTATCTTTTCCGTCGCAGCGGTCAAATAACCATGCAAGAACGCGGCTGTTTTCACTGTAGCCGGGCCACATAAATTTGCCGTCTGCATCTTTACGGAACCAGTTAACAAAGAAAATCTTGGGCAGCTTGTCGCCGTTTCCGGCATCCTGGGCCTGTTTGCCAAGCTTGAGCCAGTGTGCAAAATAATCACCCATGTTATAACCGCAGAAAGGCACCATTGCAAATGGGTCGCGGCGGATAGAACCGGCCTGCAGGTCAAGAGCTGCAGCTGTAATTTCCGAACCTGTAATTGAACCCATGAATACGCCGTGTACCCAGTCTTTCGCCTGATTTACAAGCGGAATGGTTGCAGCGCGCCTGCCGCCAAAGAGGAATGCGCTTATCGGCACACCCTTGGGATCGTCCCATTCAGGAGCAATTACGGGGCACTGCGCTGCGGGTACTGTAAAGCGGGCATTTACGTGCGCGACTTCCTGTCCTGCAACAGGTTTGTCACTCTTGGGAGAAGGAACTTTTTCGCCCTTCCAGGTTATTATTGTTTCGCCCGGAGCGGGGTAGCCAATCTGTTCCCACCAGACATCGCCGTCTTCTGTAAGGCCGCAGTTTGTAAAGATTGTGTTTTTCTTTATCGAATCCATTGCGCTCTTGTTTGAATGATCGCTTGTTCCGGGCAATACGCCGAAGAATCCGCATTCCGGATTAATTGCATAAAGCTGGCCGTCTTTTCCGAATTTCATCCATGCAATATCATCGCCGATTGTTTCAACTTTCCAGCCTGGAAGGGTTGGAATCAACATGGCAAGGTTTGTTTTTCCGCAAGCTGACGGAAGCGCGCCGCCAATGTATTTTACCTTGCCTTCGGGATTTGTAAGTTTGAGAATGAGCATGTGCTCTGCAAGCCAGCCCTCGTCTCTGCCAAGTACGGATGCGATACGAAGCGCAAGGCACTTTTTGCCAAGAAGGGCGTTTCCGCCGTAACCTGAGCCGTATGACCAGATTTCATAGGTTTCGGGGAAGTGGCTGATATATTTCTTGTTTACATCCGGTTCGCAGGGCCAGCCGGTGTCTTTTTCGCCGGGGGCTAAGGGTTTTGCAATGGAGTGGCGGCAGCGTACAAAAAAGCCGTCGGTTCCAAGTACATCAAGTACCTTTGAGCCTACGCGGGTCATAATGTGCATGTTGAAAACAACGTACGGACTGTCGGAGATTTCAACGCCGATTTTTGCGATATCAGAGCCAATCGGACCCATAGAGAAGGGGATTACGTACATTGTGCGTCCCTTCATGCAGCCTTTATAGAGGCCTTCCATGGTTCTTTTAAGTTCTACAGGGTCTGTCCAGTTATTTGTGGGACCTGCATCGTCTTTTTCTTTGCTGGCGATAAAGGTGCGGCTTTCAGCTCTGGCAACATCTGAAGGATCAGAGCGGAACCAGAAACTATTCGGTCTTTTGTCCTGATTTAATGCAACTCCAAGGCCTGCATCTACCATAATTTTCAGCATTCTGTCATATTCAGCCTTGCTGCCGTCACAAATTTCTACTGAATCGGGGGTCATAAGAGCGGCTGTTTCTTCAACCCATTGCTTTAACCCTGCATGTTTTAATTCGCTTAAATTCATTTTCTCTCCTGTTTCTTAAAATCTTCTTAATACCATTTTTATACACTTTTTTACGCATGTTGATCAAGGGAGTATGCCGCGGTTTAGTAATTTGTTTGTTAATATCAGGATTCTGACTCACAATGATTACGAGTAACGACACTTCCCTATTGTTGGAAAATAACGTATAGTATAGCCATGGATGACCGCAAGAAAAGGATAGATGACCTTTTAAAGAACAGCCAGGAAAGCCGGACTTCACTGGATGTTTTACTGGAGAATTTTGGTGAAACTCTGTATGCCCGTACAAAGGATATGCAATCCGGGTTTGAGGATATAAAACAGTACAATGCTTATCTGCAGGATATTGAAGAATCCAATGTTACTATCAGTAAAATTGAAGAGAAAAACCGCCGTTACAGGGAACTGGAAGAGGCAATTACAGTAAGAGAAAATGAAGAAAAAGAGCGGGCAAGGGAACTGGCTTTTATTTACCGGAAACTTGGAAAGGCCCTGCTGGAAAATAACGCATATAACGATTTCACGTCACTTTTCAGGGAACAGGCCGATGCCCTTTGCGCAAAACTTGACTCCCTGGAAACCCGTATCGGAGAACTTGATAACAAGGAAGGGGGCAATGTGTTTTCCTGGATTGGAAAAAGCGCCCAGGGGCTTGTGCTTAAGTCCTTCCTTTCCAAGGCTCAGGAGAGCCAGGAGCAGCTCTATCATAACATAGGTGAGCGTTACAGCACGGGAGGGAATCCCCGTCATGCTTATGCGCATGATGATGACGATGCGGCCATGATACTCTCAGAAATTGATTTAATGCGCAGCGTTTCAAAAACCGCACAGGATGAGCTTGCGGTATTAAAAGATGAAAGACGCCTTATTTCCGCTTCCTTCGGCATTGACGGAAATCCGCAAAAACAGATTATGGCTGTTAAAAGTCATATCAATCATGTTAAAGAGGCTCTTGGCGGTCTTTACAGAACATTCGGCGCGCAGGCAGCCGGAATTATGGATGAAGAAATAGCGCCTGATAAAAAATATTTTATCGATACAATCGTTACCGCCGAAGACGGTGAAACTATCGGCAGGGCAGTCAAGCTGGATCAGTCGCTTGGCGACAACGAAAAAGCAATCTGCAAGCTGCGGGCTTCTCTTGCCATCGATGAAGAAAAAATAAAAATAGAGAAATACAGAAGGTCGATAGAAGAGAAAAAAAGCAAGATTGCCGATTTGGAAGAAAATATTAATGACCTTATGGAAAATGTCCGCGACAGCGAAGGATATATCCAGGAACTGCAAAAGCAATTATAGGGGAGCAGCTTAGTTTAACTGTAAACAATCACAAACAGAAGAAAAATTGCAAATGAGTTTGCGGTAAAAATACCATGAAATAAGGATATTAATTACAGTATGCCGGTAAAAAAACAAGCAAAAAAAACAACCGTAAAAAAAACTGCCACCGCAAAGGCAAAGCCTGTAAAAACAGCCGCAAAACCTGCTGCGCCGGTTTATGATGAATCAAAAATAAAAACGCTCTCTTCTCTTGAACATATCCGCCTGCGCACCGGTATGTACATAGGGCGTCTTGGAGACGGTTCAAATCCTGATGACGGAATCTATGTCTTGTTAAAAGAAGTAATCGATAACGGCATTGATGAGTTTATCATGGGTAACGGAAAGGTGATTGAGACAGTTATAAAAGATATCGACAAGCCGGGAAAGGCAATTGTTAAGGTGCGCGATTACGGCAGGGGCATTCCCCTTGGAAAACTTGTTGAATGCGTCTCTGTAATTAATACCGGCGCAAAATACAATGACGATGTATTTCAATTTTCTGTCGGGCTTAACGGCGTTGGGACAAAGGCGGTTAACGCTCTCTCTGTTCATTTCAGGGTTGTAGCAATCAGAAACGGCGAGTTTGCAGAGGCTATATTTGAGAGGGGAAAATTAAAAAGCGACCGCAAGGGCAAATTAAAGGAAAAAATAAAAGACGGGACAATGGTAGAATTCATGCCAGACCCCGAGATATTTAAAGATTATTTATTTAATGCGGAATTCATCGAAAAACGCGTACAGAATTATGCTTATCTTAATGCCGGGCTTACCCTGACTTTTAACGGCAGCAAGTTTGTTTCATCCCGCGGGTTGTACGACCTGTTATTCGAAGAGACAGGAGACGACGGGCTGTATCCGCTTGGTTATTATAAGGGCCAGCATTCAGCCAGCGGTCAGCTTGAAATTGCATTTACCCATACCAATAACTACGGCGAAGAATATTTCTCGTTTGTAAACGGGCAGTTCACATCTGACGGCGGAACGCACCTGTCCGCTTTTAAAGAGGGATTCTTAAAGGGGATACAGGTCTTTTTTAAAAAAGACTACCGCAGCGAGGATGTGCGCGAAGGGACAACTGCAGCTATTGCAATCAAGCTGAAAAATCCTGTTTTTGAAAGCCAGACAAAAAATAAACTTGGAAACTCTGACATCCGTACATGGATAGTGCAGGAAACACGGAACGCAGTTGAAGACTGGCTGCATAAAAACCCGGAAGCCTGCAAAAAACTGGAACAAAAAATAGTAGCAAATGAATCTCTGCGCACGGAGCTTAACGCCGTAAAAAAAGAAGCGCGCGAAGCTGCGAAAAAAATCGCTTTGAATATTCCAAAGCTAAAGGATTGCAAATATCATCTGGAAGACGGCGAAGACGGAGAGGAGTCAACAATTTTTATTACTGAGGGTGATTCGGCTGCCGGCTCTCTTGTGTCAAGCCGCGATGTAATGACGCAGGCGATTTTCGCTCTGCGCGGCAAGGTAGAAAATGTGTACGGCAAAAAACGCGCCGCCATATATAAAAACGAACAGCTCTTTAACATGATGATGGCTCTTGGAATAGATAACGACATAGAAGGCCTGCGTTATGCGAAGATTGTGCTTGCAACGGATGCAGACTTTGACGGTTTTCATATCCGCAATCTTCTTTTAACATTTTTTCTGTCTTATTTTGAGGAGCTTGTTACAGCAGGTCATGTTTTTATTCTGGAAACGCCCCTCTTCCGCGTCCGTACAAAAAAGGAAACGCGCTACTGTTACAACGAAAAGGAGCGCGATGAAGCGGCTGCTGCTCTTGGAAGCGCATGCGAAATAACCCGTTTTAAGGGACTTGGAGAAATAAGCCCAAAAGAGTTCGGCCAGTTTATAGGCGATGACATGCGCATTGTTCCTGTTTCGGTTAATACCTTAAAACAGGTTCCTCAGGTTCTGAATTTCTACATGGGCAAGAATACGCCCGAACGCCGCGAATATATCATGAAAAACCTGATTGAAGATGCAGGATAAGACATGGAACAAAACAGAAATCCCGGGGATTCAAATAATATAACAAGGAAGTATTTTGATTCTTTGCTTCTGGAAATGCGGCATATAGGATCAGTAATTCCTGATACGTCTTTTACCCTTTACGGCGAAAAGTTTGCAACGCCTGTTATGACAGCGGCCTTGTCTCATTTGGATAAATGTCATCCTGAAGGCATGGTTGAACTTGCAAGAGGCGCAAAGGCGGCAAATGCTGTTATGTGGGCCGGAATGGGAGATGAAAGCGAGTTAGAGAGAATTACCGCAACCGGAGCAAAAACAATAAAGATTATCAAACCTTATGCGGACAGAGACCTTGTGTTTCACAAGATTAAACATGCGGAAAAATGCGGCTGTATTGCAGTTGGTATGGATATAGACCATGCCTTTAATAACCGCGGTGAATACGATAATGTGCTTGGTTTTCCCATGACAGGAGTATCGCAAAATGAGATAAGGCAATTTATTGCTGAAACAAAACTACCCTTTATTATCAAGGGCATATTAAGCGTGCAGGATGCAATGCTTTGCGTTAAGGCGGGAGTAAAAGGTATTGTAGTTTCTCATCATCATGGAATAATGGATTTTGCAGTGCCGCCCTTAATGGTCCTGCCGCAGATAGTAAAAAAGTTAAAAAATATTATCCCTGTATTTGTTGACTGCGGCGTAGAAAACGGAATGGATGTTTTTAAGGCTATTGCCCTTGGCGCAGACGCTGTATCTGCAGGGCGGGCGCTGATGGGGCCATTAGCTGACAATGGCGCGCCGGGAGCGGCAGCGGCGATAAACAATATGACAAGGACCCTGGCAGGCGCCATGGCAAGAACCTGTTCAAAAAGCCTTGCGGATATAAAAAGCGATCTTGTATACAATACATGGAATCGCGGTTAATTAGCGTAATTACTATATGTATGAAAAATTATACATGTAATTTTACATGGTTTTAATATAGAAATAAAACAAATATTAATATTGACATATAAGATGTTAATAATATAGAATTCCCAGATAGAAGACACATAATACTTTATTATAAAACATTATAAGTTAACATAATGCCTTTCTTGTTTAAACAAAGGAATCGTATGTGTTCCTAAAAAAAATAAAAGGAGTTTTTTGTATGAAAAAATTAATTTTTGCAGGACTTACGGTTCTTTTTGCACTGTCCTTTGCAACATGTGACATGGCGCCTATTGGAGCCGGCGCTGGTGAAGAAATTATCGGCTATACCAATGTTGTGTATTCAGAAGACGGAAAGTCTTTAACGCTTTATCTTGAAGGCGGAGTTCCCGAAACAAAGGCATCCCGCGCTTTGAACGCCAATAACGCAAGAAAGGGACACGATTTCTATGAAGTAGTCTTTGTTAATGCTGCCAATGGTGTCTCCAGGGCTTCATGGTTAAGAGGGCAGTCTGCGGCAATAACAAATATTACCAGAGGACTGGATTATGGTGATGTTGATGGACATCTTACAGGTGAGGGCAGTGCGATAATATTTGTAGGAACAAATTCCGGGAAAACACTTCTTGCTGTTGGTACATTAACAGGTACTGACACAGGAGGTACAGTTATTGCGGCAAATACAAGGACAGCTACTTTTTCTGTTGCCGCCCTGGTAGGAGATGTAAGTACTTTTGCTGTTACTGGCGGTGTTTCTGATACTTCAGTATACGGAACTGCACCAAATGATATTACATTTAACAGGTTTCATTTGGCGAGTGCTACACATGCCGCAACTTATCCAATAAGTACAGTTACTGGAACTTTAATAGCTGATTATATAGAAGGCATTAAAATTGCCCGTGATATTACAGGTCCTAATAATGGAGCCGAAATAATTCCTCCAAGAGTACTGGTTGGAGGAGGTATTTATGACTATCTTGGTCCGATTGATTTAAAACCGGATGTAACCCTGACAAATAATAATACGGCAGATGATTCATTTAATCCAAATATTGGATTTTCAATTGATACTAATGGCGCAACAGGAGGAATTTGCGCACTAACATTTAGTATTCCTGTTTATGCGATAGATAATACAACTACACCTTTAACTGGCGGCGCACCGGTAATCTGGAATATCAGACCTGGTTATTTTGGTTATGAATTTGATCTTGATAACGGAAACGGTGATATCGAAGGTGCGTTACTGCTTAGTGCCGGTTCTGGAAATTTCGAAACTTTAATTCTAATAACAGTAGGACCATAAGTATAATCTTATTCCAGCGGATGCAAGTAGTATGAAACAATTTCTGTTATTGCCGTTTTTTATTTTCTTTGCTGTATGTGCTCTTACAGGCTGTCCGCAGCCTGTTGGAGTCATTGGGGGAAATGGGAACGGCAATATTAGCGATAAGGGCGCAAGCGATTTTGATTTTTTATGGCTTGTGCCTAACCGTTATTTATACGAAACAGAAGAAAGGTTCGAGCGGGATTATGATCTGCAGATTCTTGTTGCAGAAGACGGATATATTAAGAAAGTTGCTCCCGATGAAAGCGGCGTAGTAATTGAAATTATCGAAAATCCCGGCCTTAGTTCCGAGAATTCTACTATTGTTACATCTACGTTTCATCCTTTCTCGCTGCCGGGAAGGCATATTGTAAATGTAGAGTACAACGGCAAATCAGCGCATTATTCAATTGAAGTACGAGGCACTTTTACCAATCCCGGAGACGGCTCTGACTTTATAGATATAATCTGGTTATAAGCCTGCCTTATAACTTGTGTAGATGTGGAATAATTTGCAGATAAATATTAAACTAAATATATGAGAAAAACAGCGATTTTAATCGTTTTTCTTTTCACTTCCTTTTATATTTTTCCCCAGAACATCCGTGAAACAAAAATATTTGTTCCGCCTGTAGATGGTATAGGGAACCAGGGGGATAATGCCTTTTTTTACTGGCATCTCACTTATGAGGTGGTTCTTCAGCACCATGCGCTGACAAGAATGCAGCGCGGATCTGATTTTATGTTAAGAGGCACCATAAAGTCTTTATCACAAGAGAGAACAGTACAGCCGGCTGTAATGGAAGATCCTTTTATAAGGAGAAATATAAGGTCTGCGCAAAATACCCCTGAAAGACGTGAATTCATTTCTATGGAAACTGACAATAATATCCATTTTTTTGATACAGCTGGCGGAGGGCCTGTATCGGCATCCGCACCTGTTCAGCCGCCGCAAAGATCAACTCCAAATCCAGCAGGCAGAGATGATTTAATTTTTGAACTGGAACTTGTAGAAGTTTCATCATTAGAAGTACTTGGCAAGCAGCATATTATTTATAGAAATACGGATGCTTCTGTAAGGGATTTGTTAACAATCATTGTTTATAACATGCTTTCCGGAATTCCAGATATTCAAAAAACGGCAGACTGGCGCGATAAATGGCTCTTTCTGGAAGCAAGCGCATTATGGGTACCAAGCCTTTATTCCGGCAATTATCAGTCATTAAACTGGGTAAACTTCGGCCTTAGGTTTGCAGCGGAATATCATTTTCTTAATTTTATGTCCGTCGATTCCGGTGTGCAATTTGTCCAGGACTGGGTTGTCATTTCCGCAGCAAGGGATGTAGAATACCGTGATTTAATACTTCAAATACCATTGGCTCTTAAATTTGTGCTTAAACCATTTGATCATTTTATGCTGGAACCTTATGGCGGAATTGCCTTAAATCTGTCTTTGCTGGAAATGACGCAACCCTCTTTGTTTTCGTGGTTTTTGGGTTTCCAATTTGGGGTGCGCGCAGGGCCCGGTATTATAGTAATAGATCCAAGGTTTAATATGGATTTTTTCAATTCTGTAACCAGTGACGGGTTTGAATACAAACGTTTCAGCATACAGTTTGGAATTGGGTACAAATTTGGTATTCTTCCCAAAAGAATACATCCGCTGGGGTATTGAGGTAACAAAGGTACAAGTAATGACTCAGCAGTGGAATTATCCTGCGATAACAATTAGAATATATGTATGAAGAAGATAGTAATACCTGTTTTGTTATTTCTTGCCGTTTTCACTCTTCAGGCTCAAACCTACCGCGAAGCAAATATCTTCATCCCGCCAATATCAGGATCCGGCGCGGTCCAGGATAATGTATATTTTTACAAACAGCTGATAAACGAGGTATTAATTCAGCAGCATGCAGTTGTAAGAACAAGAAGTACAAGCGATTATACCCTTATAGGTACGATAGAACCTTATACAGCCCCTGTAGAAATTATTGTACCGGAATTTCATAGCCCTATCCCGCAGCATTTTTACCCTCCCTTAAGAAGGAGGCCCGAAACAAGAGAGTTTTTTTCCTGGGATATTGAAAATGAACTCCGTTTTTTTGATACAAGCGGGGAAGGAAATTTTAAGCCTTTTGAACCTCCCTCCCCCGATATCACTCTTAGTACAGACGAATACATTTTTTATATTGAATTGACGGACAGTATAACAGGAAAAGTTATAGGGCAGCAGAATATTGTTTACTCGGAAATTGACCCATCCTTAGACAGATTAGTTTCTGTAATTATTTATAACATTCTTTCCGGAATCCCCGATGTAGTTAGAGCTGATGATATTCGACAGAGATATTTATTTATAGAATTAAACGGATTATGGACGCCTCGCATTTATGTAAGCCAGGATAACTGGATGAATATCGGTTTTGGATTCGGATTTGCTGCGGAATATCATTTTCTTAATTTCTTGTCTGTAGCTTTCGGCGCGCAGCTTACCCAGGATTTGATTGTCAGCTCTGTGACAGGAGAAGAAGAGTGCCGTGATATAATACTGGAAATTCCTGTTACAGTAAGATTTGTTTCAAAACCGCTTGAAAACTTTATGCTGCAGACGTATACAGGTGTTTCTGTTAATTATTCATTTATGCAGACGACAATGCCTTCTCCTCTTTCATTATTATTGGGTTTTCAGTTTGGAATAAAGGTAGGCCCCGGCATGATAATTCTGGATCCGAGATTTTCTCTTGATATTTTCAGCTCAAGTGTTCAGGGCAGAGATTTAACATATGACCGTTATATGGTGCAAACTGGTATAGGATACAAATTCGGCCTTTTCCCGAAACGGAACAAAAGGGATTATTGATATCTTTATCTATGTGCTGTAAGGTATAGATAATGGCTTATATAAAAAACCTTTTCGATCGCAATTTTCTTGAATATGCCTCCTATGTTATAAAAGACCGGGCTATTCCGGATCTTGAAGACGGCCTTAAACCCGTCCAGAGGCGTATTCTCCATTCGTTATTTGAAATGGATGATGGTAAATTTCATAAGGTGGCAAATGTAACCGGCCACTGCATGAAATATCATCCGCACGGGGAAGCTTCCATAAATCCTGCGCTTGTCGTTCTTGCCAACAAGGAATACTTTATTGACAGGCAGGGAAACTTCGGGAATCTGTATACAGGAGACGATGCTTCGGCTCCCCGTTATATTGAATGTCGCGTAACGCCGCTTGCAAAGGACATTTTTTACAATCCCAAGCTGACAATCTGGGCGGATTCCTACGACGGCCGCAACAGGGAACCTGTTTTTTTTCCCGCAAAAATACCTGTTGTTCTTGCAATGGGCGTAGAAGGTATTGCCGTCGGTATGTCAACAAAAATTCTGCCGCATAATATATTAGAAGTTCTGGAAGCGGAGATTGCCTGCCTTACAGGCAAGAAATTTGAATTGTATCCGGATTTTCCGACAGGCGGCTATGTTGATATTTCCGGGTATGACGGCGGAAACGGAAAAGTTCATGTCCGCGCAAAACTTGATACTTCAGATCCAAAGCGCATTCTTATTACAGAGCTTCCCTTCGGATCAACAACTGAAAGTATAATCAGCAGCATTGATGCTGCGGCAAGAAACGGAAGAATTAAAATTCTCGGTATAAATGATTTTACTACCGATAAAGTTGAAATAGAAATAAAGCTTGCCCGCGGCGTTTATGCCCAGGAAACTGTGGACGCGCTTTTTGCCTTTACAGAATGCGAGCAGTCAATTTCCGTCAATTTGCTTGTAATAAAAAACGGCCTGCCTGCTGTGATGACAGTAACGGAAGTAATCAAGTATCATGCGAAACAGCTTGTCAAGATTCTTACAAGGGAACTGGAGCTTGAGAAAAAAGAGCTTTTGGATAAGCTTCACCTGCGCACACTGGAAAGGATTTTTATAGAAGAGCGGATTTACAAGGGCATCGAGAAAATGAAAACCGTAAAAGGCGTTCATGATGCTGTTATTTCAGGATTTAAACCCTTCCTTAAGGAAGTAGGGCCAAGAAAAATAACAGATGAGGATATAGAACATCTGCTTCGTATTCCCATCCGCAGAATTTCGTTATACGACATTAACAGGGCGCGCGATGAAATGGAACAAATTAATGCGCGCATAAAAGAGATAAATGCGCATCTTAAAAACATTGTCGCGTATTCGGTTTCGTTTTTAAAGGGCATTATCGCAAAGATTAAGGCTAATGAAGAAATAGGACGGGGAGCGCGCAAAACTGTTGTAGGCGAGTTTGATAAAGTTATTGCAAAGGAAGTTGTTAAACGCGATGTCGACTTAAAATATGACAGCAAATCAGGTTATCTTGGAACAAATGTATCAGGCCTGAAAATTGCCGAGGTATCTCCGTTTGACAGAATTCTTGCAGTGCGTAAAAACGGAATGTACACGGTTATAGACCTTCCGGAAAAGGCTTTTGTCGGCGCTGATGCATGGTGGATAAATGCCGCAGACAAGGATATTCTTGCAAAAACAATTTTTACAATAATTTATAAAGATCCTGCGGACGGTTTTCCGTATATCAAACGCTGTGTAATTGACGGCTGGATAATAAACAAGGATTATTTCCTTGTTCCGGACGGCGCGCAGATTCTGCATATAGACACCCGTCCCAAATTTTCTTTTACGATTTGTTATAAACCAAAGCCAAGGTTAAAAGTTCTTACGGAAAATTTTAAGGCGCAGGATTACAATATACGCGGACTAAAAGCAGGCGGTATACGCCTGTCCGTCAAGGAAGCGGAGAAGGCGGAAGTAAAATGACAGATAACAATGATATTAGTTTTGATGAAAAATCCGGTATATCGCTTGAAGAGCAAAAAGAAATATTTGAACAAATAAACGGAATAGCGGAAAAACAGCGCCGGCAGCTTTCCAGACCGGGAGATGAAAACTCCGGCGGAAAAAATGCCGTTAATGCAAAAAAGAACAGTTCGATTTTTCCGCTTGCTGTAAATGCGGCTGCTGTAATTATGCTTGTAAGCGGCGCGGTTTTGCTTGTTTCGTTTAACGGCAGGACGGACGCGCAGGTAAGAAAGGGGGATGCATTCTTTAACCCCACAGAACGCGCGCTTATTGATGAAATCCGTAAAGATACGGCTGAAGCAATTGCCGCAAAGGAAAGAGAAATTGAATCCATTGCATCGCGCCTTGGCAATGTTGATAATGAACTTTTACAGCTTTATTCAAGCAATCAGGAGCTGACAGCCGATCAGCGCGCGGCGCAGGAGAGGCTTATTGCGCAGCAGAACGCATTCCGCGAAGAACTTTCTGTTTTGCAGGATGAAAGATCCCAAATACTGGAAAGCTCACGTTCAAGGGAAGCGCGCCTTCGCGCTGTGCTTGATGAAAGAACAAGGGAGTTTGCAGCCGCTCAGACGCAAACGGCAAGCGAGCTGGATTCTGCAATGCGTGAACTTGAAAGGCTTACAAGCGAAAGGGAAAAAATTGAAGCCATAGAAGCCTTGTTTGCAGGCGGCATTGCTGTTGTAAATGAACAGGGGCAAAGCTCTCAGATAAATCAGGCGGATCAATTTGAATTAATGGCAAGAAACACGCAGTTGGAAAACGATATTGCAGAAATGCAAAAGACAATAGATGCGCTGGGCTCAGGCGGTTCAGGGCTTACAAGAAGAATCGGAGAGCTTGAAGATGCGCTAGCATCATTAAGAACGGCAAATACATCCCTTGAACATGGTTCGGCAGAGAGGGAAAGCGCCATTGCATTACTCGAAACTGAAAACCAGAGAATGTCGGCGGATATTACCCAATTGCGGAATGAAAGCAGCGCAAAAGATCAAAGTATTGTTCAGCTTCGAAATGAAAGTAATGCAAAAGATCAGCGTATTGCGGATTTGAATACACAGTTAACTGCAATAAGGCAGCTGCTGCAGGATAATTAAACAGAGCTTATTTTCTGCAGACTATAATCAGTTTATTTGCGTGTTGATCATAGGGACTTTCATCCCAGTCACCGTAAATTTCCGTTTTTTCAAAACCTGCTTCCAGTATAAGCGCCCTTAATTGTGAAGCGCAGTAGAGTCTTTGTATAAATGTTTTTTCAAGCCTTTTGCTGCCCTTTATCAATATCCAGCGGTTTTTCAGGAATGTCCAGGAATCAAGAGGTTCATATTCTGTAAGCATTGTATAGCCTGCGCGTTCAAACCATTCGGCTTCGATAAAATCACGGGCAATAATTTCCTTGCCAAGAGTTTCTATTATGAACGTACCGTTTTTTTTCAGGGATTTGTAAACATTGCGTAAAACTTTTAAATCATTATTCTGATCTGCAAAATATCCAAAGGAAATATACAGATTTACAATTGTATCAAAATAATCGCTGCGCACAAATTCTCTTGCATCAGACTGTATATATTCTATATCGAGTTTTTCATACTCGGCATCTTCCCTTGCCGCTTTTAAAAAACTTTCTGTTATATCAACCCCGGTCACGGAAAAACCGGTCCGCGCAAGTTCTGCGCTTATTCTGCCGGGCCCGCAGCAAAGATCCAGGATTTTAGGCGCAGATGTAAGAGGTTCCTTCCAGTCTTTGCCCTGAGTCTGACCGTAAATATTAAACTGTGAAAATGATGTAATGCCGTTGGCTACTGCGGGAACTTCTGCCCAGTGGGCGTCATCAAACATAATGGGAGCAAAATGCTCCCAAAATTCGACATCCTCGAACCACTGCGCGTTCTTATTTTTTGGCATGAATGCAGCCGCCCGCCTGCAAAAAAATGCGATTAGGCGACAGAATTATCTGTCATTGGGTTGAGGTAACCGGTTTGTACGCAGATATTAAAAAGATGCCTTGTAATGGTTTCTTCTGTTGTTTTTGTACTGCCGTTGTTGCAGCGTGTAAAACGAACCACATATTCGTTTTCCATCTCTTGTAAAATATCAATGTACTCTGTATTCCCCGGTAAACACCTGATACTGTAACGTTTCATACTCTTGATATCGGAGAATTCAGCGGAGCACTTGAGATTTTCCGTATTTTTTTTTACAATTTAAAATCATGAAACTGCGTTTTATGTTCGATTTTGATCGCAGCTGAACAACTGCACTTTATTGGAGTTAAGATGAAAATTCGTTTAAAAATGCTCCTTGTAATCCTGCCGTTGATTATTGTCCCGCTGGTTCTGGCTCAGGCTTCTTCGTATTTTCAGGCAATAAACGGAACTACGCGCCTTGCCCGGCAGCTTCTGGGTTTTAAACTGGGAGAACTTGAAAAATTTGCAGACCGTCAATGGTCGCTTTTAATAGAAAACGGCTTTGCGGGAAGAAGGGAAATGGTTGATGCGGCAAAAAAAGCTGTTGAGCAGTACAGCCGCAGCATTCTTTTAAGCGATACAGAAATAATATTTGCCGTAGATAAGGACGGGAATATTTCAATGTTTACATCGCAGCCCGGATTGCTGCCTGATGAAAAAGCCCCTCTTATGAGGATTCTCGGTGAGGAAAACCAGGGGCTTCAAAGCGCTGTTATTGGCGGCGAAAAAAGGATTTTTCAATCCTTCTATTTTACGCCCTTTAACTGGCACATATTAATAAGCGAAAAAGAGAAGGTGTTTTTTAAAGATGCAAACAATATAACAGTCATTACTGCTATTTCGCTTTGCGCCGCCCTTATCCTTGCTGTTATTCTTCTTATATTTATAACCCGCCATCTTGCAAATCCGCTTAGAAAAATTGTCATGGCAATGGAAAAAATAATTGACACTGCAGATCTTTCATCCAGGGTGGAAGTTGAATACAGCGATGAAACCGGCATTCTTGCGGCAACATTCAACAGGATGACAGAGGAGCTTGACAAGGCCTACCTGCAAATCAAGCGTTATGCGTTTAACGCTGTCCTTGCCGGAAAGAAAGAGGAACGCATCCGTCACATTTTCCAGAAGTATGTTCCAAATGATGTTATCGAAAGATTCTTTGCATCCCCGGAAAAAATGCTTGTCGGGGATAACCGCAAACTTTCAATTCTTTTTTCAGATATCCGCTCCTTTACTACAATTTCTGAAGGTTTGGCGCCTGATGATTTGGTTAGCTCTCTTAACCGTTATTTTTCGGGGCAGGTGGATATTATTTACAACAGAAAAGGAATAGTAGATAAATATATCGGCGATGCAATCATGGCCTTTTGGGGCGCTCCGGAAAAACATGACGATGACGCATTGCAGTCGGTATTGTCTGCCCTGGAAATGCTCGATGCTGTAAATCAATTCAATGAAAACCAGCGCAAACTCGGCAAGTGCGAATTTATGATAGGCATAGGATTAAATTACGGGGAAGTAACAGTCGGCAACATAGGCAGCGAGCGCAAGATGGATTATACGGTAATCGGAGATGCTGTTAATCTTGCATCACGGATGGAAGGATTAACAAAAACATATCATTCTGAAATTTTAATATCGGAGAATCTCTTTGAAGAGCTGCGCCGCTCTGTGCCTGAATCGGGCCTTCATTACAGGCTGCTTGATACAGTAGCTGTAAAGGGAAAAACAAGAGGCGTAAGAATTTTCACAGTTAAAAAAACTCTCTTGCCTGCCGAGCAAAGAGCGTGGCCCCTGCATAATCAGGGAATGAAACTTTATTATAACCGCTCGTTTACAGAAGCCGCCGGCAAATTTAAGGAAGTCTTAAACCTTCTGCCGGGAGATTTTAATGCAGAGAATCTTGGAAAAAGATGTCTTGAATACGCTTCATCGCCGCCGCCGGAAAACTGGAACGGCGTTGAAATAATGAAATCAAAATAAGGATATAAAATGAGCAAATATATTCTATCCCTGGATCAGGGGACGACAAGTTCGCGCGCCATTCTTTTTGATCATGAGCAAAGCATTATCGCAATGGAGCAGCAGGAGTTTGCGCAGATTTATCCCAAAGAGGCGTGGGTAGAACATGATCCAATGAAAATATTTTCCACGCAATACTCTGTAATGACAGACCTTCTTTCAAGAAATAAAATAAGGCCGCAGGATATTGCCGCTATTGGAATTACAAATCAGCGTGAGACTGCAATAGTCTGGGATAAAAATACAGGACTGCCTGTCTATAATGCGATAGTGTGGCAATGCCGCAGAACTTCTTCTATTGTTGATGATTTAATAAAACGCGATCTTGGAGATTATATAACAAAAACTACAGGGCTTATACCGGATGCATATTTTTCCGGAACAAAAATAAAATGGATTCTTGATAATGTAGAGGGCGCGCGTTCCCGTGCGAAAAACGGCGAACTGCTTTTCGGCACAGTAGACACATGGCTTATCTGGAAGCTGTCAAACGGAAAAGTTCACGCAACAGATTATACAAACGCAAGCCGCACAATGATATTTGACATTCACAAACTTGACTGGGATGAAAGGCTTCTTAACGAGCTTGATATTCCGCGCGTCATGCTGCCGGAAGTAAAACCTTCAGGCGCTGTATTTGCTTCTGTCAATATTAACGGCGAAGAAGTTCCTATTGCAGGGAATGCAGGGGATCAGCAGGCTGCGCTTTTCGGCCAGTGCTGTTTTGAAACGGGCGATGCAAAGTGCACTTACGGCACCGGATGTTATCTTTTAATGAACACCGGCAAAAATGCAGCAAAGAGCGGTAACGGGCTTTTAACGACAATTGCCGCCGGATTTACAAAGGATGTGCAGTATGCTCTTGAAGGTTCGGTTTTTACAGGCGGAGCTGTCATTCAATGGCTGCGGGATGAAATTAGAATAATTACAGACAGCGCAGACAGTGAATATTTTTCATGCAAAGTTACGGATACAGGCGGCGTTTATCTTGTGCCGGCATTTACAGGACTTGGCGCGCCGTATTGGGATATGTATGCAAGAGGCTGCATGATTGGAATTACACGAGGCACAAAACGCGAGCATATTATAAGGGCGGCGCAGGAATCAATCGCATATCAGGTGATGGATCTTTTAAAGGCGATGGAAAGCGATCTTTCCGGCAGCGGCTTTGGAGTTTCAATGAAAGGATTGAAGGTTGACGGCGGAGCGAGCAGGGACAGATTTCTTATGCAGTTCCAGGCTGATGTCTGCCGCTCTTCAATTATCCGCCCTGTTGTAAGAGAGACAACTGCTCTTGGCGCAGCAGCTCTTGCGGGAATTACCGTTGGTTTCTGGAAAGATATTG
Source organism: Treponema sp. (assembly GCA_009781635.1). Lineage (GTDB taxonomy): Bacteria > Spirochaetota > Spirochaetia > Treponematales > Breznakiellaceae > WQXQ01. The sequence goes on along the minus strand of WQXU01000008.1, from coordinate 80,378 downwards.
ATGAAGTAAAAAGCCGCTGGAAATGTGATATAGTTTTTGAACCGCAGATGGACAGTGAAAAGCGTGACAAACTTGTTACAGGATGGCATAAAGCCGTAGACCGCAGTCTTTGCTGGGCAAAAGATTAAAATGAAATTTCTTCGGACGTACGGACATCTTGATTTTTTTTCTTTTTTATATTAATACATGTATATATCATGAAGTATCTTAACCCTGCGAATTTAGCTGTAATTGCCTGCCCCGGCGGGGAAGTATTCGCTGATGAAGTGATTGGGCATCTTCGTAATAAATACCGTCATAGCCGCAAGCAAACAGTAGAAGATATTTCCAAGCGTTATAATATAAGCGCAGAACAGGCAGATCATCAAATCGATCTTATAAATAAAATCGTCGCGCAGGGCCTGGCTTCCCAAAGCGGAAATGACAGAAATAACGGCCCTTTTAAGGTTCCTGTAAAATTTACGCTGTTTCCCAATGGTGAAATAAAATCGGAGATAGAAGAATCAATCCGCGGAAAAGACGTATACATTTTTCAGGATGTTGAGAACCGCTACCCTGTAAAATTTTCAAGCGGTGTTGTCAATAATCTTTCTACAAATGATCATCTTATGACCATATTTGTCACGGTTGACGCCGCGCGGCAGGCCGGAGCAGAGCGGATTACTCTTGTAATACCAAACTATCCCTATTCGCGCCAGCACAAGGCGAAGGGAAGAGAAGGGCTTTCTGCAAGCCGCATTGGAAAAATATTTGAAAGCCTGGGTGTAAATCACATTATAACACTTGATATTCATTCAAGGGACATAATGAACGCATTTAACAAGATGCGTCTTGAAAACCTTCATGCAAGTTATCAGATAATTCAGATGCTGACCAATATGGACGGTATTTTAAACGATGATTTTGTTGTAGTGTCCCCCGATACCGGCGCAGTTGACAGAAATAAATTTTACGCATCTGCGCTGAAAAAACCTTTAGCGCTTCTGTATAAAGAAAGAGATTATTCAAAACCTGTAAAAGATGCGTCTAATTCAAACATATCGCAGATACGCCTCTTGGGCTGTGTTAAAGACAAGACAGTTTTTATGGCGGATGACATATTGGGAACTGGCAGTACATTAATAAAGGGAATGAGGCTTCTTAAGGAAAACGGCGCGCGCAGAATTATCTGTTCCATAAGTCTGCCTCTTTTTTCCGGCAGCGCTATTTCTCATTTTGATGAAGCATATAAAGAAGGATTATTTTACAGAATTATAGGAACCAATGCAGTTTATCAGGAAGAGGTTGTAAAGCGCGAATGGTACGTTAATGTAAATATTTCAAAGCTTTTTGCCCATGTCATATCGCGTCTTCATCAAAATCAGTCTGTTTCAAATCTTTTGGATAATGTAAGAATTATTAACCGCCTTATTTCAAAAATATCAGTAGAACCGCAAAATGAACTGCCGTTTTCTCATGATATAAGTGAATAAAATTATTATCTGATTATATATATATTTACATTAAACTATAAAGTGTAAAAAAAACCATGCTTAATGCATGGCTTTTAATATGTCAGGGTGTTAATGAAAATTTATTATTTTTTGGCTTTACCCTTGGGTTTTGCCGTTGTTTTTTTAGCGGCTGGTTTTTTAGAAGCCTGTTTTTTAGCGGTTTTCTTTACTGGTGAAGATTTTGCTGTTTCTTTCTTTCTTTGTCTGGCATACTTCCGGTTCAGGTTAGCCTGATACTCACAGCAATCAGTGCAAAGAGTATACCCTTTTTTTACTTTTCCTCCGCATCTGGGACACTTACCCTTTGCAATGCGAGCGTTGTACCTTTCTTTACGCTGCTCGTTAATTTCGTCTCTGTGCGCTTCGCGGTACTTTCTTTGACGTTCTCTGTTTGCTAAACGTGTCTTTGCATCGGTCATTAACTTCTCCTTTTTGTTTAATATAACATATAGTATAGCATATTTTATTTTTTTTGTATATAGTATTAATAGTAATAATATTTTAAGGTAATCAATGTCCGTTTTTTATATGCTGGATGCAAGAATTAAATTGCTTTTTGTTTTGCTGCTTACAATTCTCATTTTTTTAGTTGACACTCTTCCTGTTGCTGTCTGTTTGCTGATATCATTTATTATTATACGCCTGTCAGGAAAATTTAAATTTGCAGCGGAGCAGAATCGATTTAAGTTGAAATCACTTAAAAATCTTACATTGTTAGCGGCAATAATAATTTTGGTACAGTTTTTTTTCGGTCCCGGCGATTCCTACATAGTGAAGCTTAACGGTATTTCCTTTTTAAAACAGGAAGGCCTGCTTCTTGGCCTTGTAATTGCCTGCCGGCTTTTTACTCTCATGCTTTTACTTTCGGTTTTTACAGAATCAACTCCTCCCCAGGAAATTGCCGCAGGGCTGTGCGCTCTTGGTTTTAATTACCGGATTTCCTTTATCATAACGTCTTCATTCAACCTTATACCCTTTTTCAGGGATGAAGCTCTTGTTATAAGGGATGCGCAGAAGTTACGAGGCATGCGGGCAAGGGGGATTATGGCTTACAAAAGCCTCTTAATTCCCCTGATGTTAGGCGCAATGCGAAAAGCGCATGTCTCTTCTGTTGCCATGGACTCACGCGCTTTCGGCATTTATAAAACAAGAACATGGACTTATAAACCAAAATTAAAAAGACATGATTTCTGGTTTATTTCTGTTTGTCTTGTTTATATTGCCTGTATTCTGCTTATTAATTATTACTAGGGAAAACCTGTGTCAGATTGCATCGTATTTAATAATGTAAGTTTTTCTTATCCCAAGAGCGCTAAAAATGCGCTGGAAGACATAAATTTGTCAGTAAAAGAAGGTGAGTTTTTTGCGGTAATGGGTGAAAACACAGCCGGAAAAACCACCTTTTGCAGGCTTATAAACGGCATTATTCCGCATTTGAGCGGCGGGCGTTTATCCGGATCTGTTATTGCAGGCGGGCTTAATACAAAAGATGTATCCGTGCCTGAATTATCGCACAAGGTGGGAATGGTTTTAGACGATCCTGATGCCCAGGCTTTTACATCGACAGTTTTTCATGAAGTTGCATTTGGGCCTGAAAATATTCTTCTGCCGCGCGATGAGGTAAAGGAAAGGGTGAAATTTGCAGTTTCTGCAGTCGGCCTTGACGGTTTTGAAGACAGAATGCCTGCAACGCTTTCTGGCGGCGAAAAACAGCGCCTGTCTATTGCAGCAGCCCTTGCCATGAAAGGAAAAATAATTGTTCTTGACGAACCCTTATGCCGCCTTGATCCGCAGGGAGCGCAGGATGTATTGTCTGTTATAAAAAAATTAAAGGATGAGTATCACATAACAGTTGTCATGGCAGCTCACGAAAGCGAAAAAATGGCGGTACATGCAGACAGGGTATGTATATTAAAAAACGGGCGGATTGCCGCCTGCGATTCAGCGGAAAAAATATTTGATAATAATGTTCTGCTTGAAGAAAACGGCATTATGCCTTTTAAGAAGTTTAAAAATAAATATAGAGGATTTGCGGATTTTAACACGGACAATGAAAAATCAAATACCAATAACCGCCATGACCCTGTTATAGAAATAAAAGATTTTTCATTTTTTTACCCGAATGGCACTGGAATTGAAAATATAAACCTTTCAATAGCAAAAAATGATTTTACAGCCATTATTGGAAATAACGGATGCGGAAAAACTACTCTGTTAAAAAACATTACAGGGCTTTTGCGTCCCGGAAAAGGTGATATTTACATACACGGAAAAAATAATAAAAATCTTGAATGCAGCGATATTTCAAAAGAAATAGGGTTTGTTATGCAAAATCCAGATACGCAGCTTTTTACGGACTCTGTTTTTAATGAGGTTGCTTTTGCGCTGAAAAATATGCGTCTTCCCAAAACGGAAATAAAAAAGCGCACAGAAGAAGCGCTGGAGATTACAGGATTAAAAGATGCGGATGCGTTTCCTCACGCTTTAAACAGAGCGGATCGCATAAAAACAGTAATTGCATGCGTTCTTGCAATGGGGTCAAAAATTATTATTTTTGATGAAGTTGATGCAGGAAATGATTATAACGGTAATTTAAGAATAATGAATATCGCAGGGGATCTTCACAGCAGAGGTTATACAATTATATTTGTTACGCACAATATGTTTCTTGCAGAGGAATATGCGCACAGATTGATTAAACTGGAAAGAAATGGAATAGTAAGTGATATAAGGAATTCATAAAAAAAATGAAAAAATATTTTTTTTACAGCATGCACCCTGCTGTTGCCGCAGCCTGGGCTGCAGTTATAGCGGCAGGTTATTTACTGCCGGCATTTCCAATATTGGGAACTGGCGGAACATTTACATTTGCAAATGTTTTAAATCCGCTCTCCGGAATATTTTTTGGGCCCTTGGGAGGCGCTCTGTGTTCTGCAATCGGAGGTTTTGTAGGAACTCTTATAGCACCTCACGCTGCATGGATGGGTCTTGGAACATTTATAATCGGCATGACAACGGCATTTACTTCAGGCTGTATTGCGTGGGGAAAATGGCCGCCTGTAACAGTGAGCAAAAACGGAAGCTTTGTAATTAACGGAGGCATAATTGTTTATATTATTGGAACAATTCTCTGGTTTACGCAGGATATAGGAAGAAGCATCATTCGTCTGCCGCTTGTGTTATACGGTCTTGGTTTTATTGTCATGATGGCAGGATTAATATTTTCAGAGCGGCTGTTTAGGAGCAAAAGCCGTCTTTTAAAGTTTCCGGCTATCTGGTTATGCGCATTCGGCGGCCTTGTAGGGGGAGCTGCAATCGGGAATTTTTTTAGCCTTGTTTTATACAGAACGCCGAAAGAAATTTGGGCTTTAATTACTTTTACATCTCCTTTAGAACGCATGATTTTCGCATTAGCTGCAATGCTGGTCGGCGCGCCGCTCCTTGCAGGCCTTGATAAAATGGGAATATTTACAGGGCCGCAGAGGGAAGAAGATGAAAATTGACTGCCATGTGCACGTAACTCCGCCGGATATTATTGCAAACTGGGAAAAATACGCACAAAAGGAGCCGTATTTTTCCATGATTTCGCACAGCAAGGTAAACAAATTTGCAGAGGCGCAGGATGTTGTTTCTGTATTAAAAAAAGACGGCTTTGACAAAGCTGTTATTTTCGGATTTGCATTTTGCGATCCCGGCCTGTGCTCTTATGTGAATGATTATGTTATTGAAATGGTAAAACAATTTCCGCAAGAGCTGACAGGTTTTGCGGTTGTGCCTCCAGGCGGCAGGGAAACTGAAAATGAGATTGAACGCTGCTATAATGCCGGCCTAAAGGGAGTAGGAGAGCTGTTTCCGTTCGGGCAGAAAATAAACCTGGAAAGCAAAAAAGATACGCAAACAATAGCAGGAACATGCAGGGAACTTGGACTTCCGTTAATGCTTCATGCAAATGAGCCTGTTGGCCATTACTATCCCGGGAAAACAGATGTGCCGATGAAGCATTTTGAAACATTTATCTGTGACAATCCCGGCTTAAAAATAATTCTCTCTCATTTTGGCGGAGGTATATTTTTATATGAGAGCATGAGCGAAGTAAGGCAGATGTTTTGCAATGTTTATTATGATACTGCAATAGCACCATACATATATGATTCCAGAATCTACGCTGCTTCAAAAGCGCTTGGGCTTTGCAGTAAAATATTGTTCGGCAGCGATTTTCCAATTTTGCCTCCCTCGCGTTATTTGGATGCGCTTAAAAAAAGCGGACTGCCTGGAAATGATAAAAAGAAGATACTCGGTGAAAATGCAAAAAGATTGCTGGGGATCTAAATTATCAGTTTAGAAAACATCTATCCATTGCGGGCCTGCCTGGGGGGATATAACAGGAATACCGGGATACATTTTTTTCATGGATGATAAAAAACGCTTGTATTTTACAGAAGAAGAAACCGGAGGGAACGCATCATCAAAATGATCCAGCATCAGTTTTTTGGGTTTAAGCCGCTCGATAAAAGGAATGGCGTATTTACAAATGTCAGAACGTCCCTGAAAAGGCAGGATAAGCAAATCCGCGCCTTTTGGATATTCTGTGTCATCATCCAGATTAAAACTGCCGAGTAAAAGTATGCGTTTATCTCCTGCTTTAATTTCATAAACAACAGTTTCTCCGGCCTCATCGCATGTTTTTGTATATTTTAAAATTCGTCTAAAATTATTCATATATATTAACATGCGCGGATTAAAAAGAGTTTTGACAATAAGCCATTTATCAAAAATAATATGCCTTCCCTTTAATACGCTAATCCTGAAAGGATCCAAACTTAAAATATCACCGGGTGCAATTTTTTGTATTTTCTCTTTTTCAACACCCATTGATATTAATGTTTCCTGAGGCTTTGCTGTACAATAAACTGTGTTCTTTCCGCTGCCGGATTTTATAATTGACGGTATACAGGCAATATGATCAAAATGACCGTGTGTAACAAATATGCCGGCAGCTGCGGCAAGCTCATCAACAGGCGGTTTAAAGAGCTTTTTGTTTAACGGGATGAACGGATCAAAAATTATCTGCGTTCCGTCTTTTTCAAGAAATATTGAAGCTGTGCCATACCATTTTATTCTCATGAAAATACCTTATCACATTTCCTTATGGAAATCCATGCAAATAAGAGAGCTTTGAATAAAGGCTGTTTAATTTATCTATATGGTGTATAATTTATATATGCCAGAAAGAAAAAAGATATCAGTATTAACTTGTCTGTTTTTCATCTTCTTTATTCTGCTTCCTGAAAGAGCGGCAGGAGAAGTTTTTGAATTTAAGCATACTCAGGGAACGCAGTACAGAATTCTGTCAACGGTTGATCAGGCTGTTTTTATAAACGGCATATTAAGCCATCGCGGCGAAGTGCTTAACCGTATTGCTGTGGAAGTTAAAAGCGTAAGAGACGGGACAGGGCTGCACAGGGCGGTTTTCCAGACATCGGAAAGGTTAATTTATGATTCACAGCAAAGCACGCAATCTTCTGTTACCGGGTTTCAATGGAGCAGAGAATATGAGTCTGTATTTGAGCGTGACAAGCTTGGATATCTTACAATAGGCCCGCAATATTATATGCCGGTTGTACGGAATGTTCCTGTGTTTCCGGGAAGGAGTCTGCGCGTCGGAGAGAGATGGCATGCAGAAGCTCACGAGGTGCATGATTTCCGTGATGCATTCGGAATACCGGAGCCGTACCGCATACCTTTTAATGCTTTCTACGAATATGTAGGCGAACGTCAATGGAAGGGAAAAAACTATCCTGCATTTTCTGTAAATTACAATATTGAATCGCGCCCGCCGCCTGTTTTGGGCAGAACTTTTCCCGTTCGTATTTCGGGGACATTTAATCAGCTTGTTTTCTGGGATCGCGCTCTTGGCCAGCCTGTTGCGTATAATGAAAATTTCCGCATCTCCTTTGAAATGTCAGACAGAAGAAGGATTGAGTTCCGCGGGACAGCCGAGGCGCAGTTCATTGAATCTGAAAATATGGACAGACAGCAGATAATTACAGAGATTGCCGAAGAAATTAACCGTCTTGCAATTCCGGATGTAAATGTAAGAGCAGTGGAAGAAGGTATTTCCATAAGCCTTGATAACATAGGTTTTTATCCAAACTCTGACAGAATGCTCCCTGGTGAACTTGATAAACTTGACAGGATAGCCGCGATTCTTATGCGTTACCGTGACAGGGACATTATGGTAAGCGGTCATACAGCGCTTGCAGGCACAGCGGAAGAGAGAATGCGGCTTTCACAGGAAAGGGCAAGAGCTGTAGCGGATTATCTTTTATCAAGGAATGTCCGTACATCAGATCGTATTGTAACCCGCGGGTACGGCGCAGAAAGGCCAATTGCAGATAACTCTACGGAAGAGGGCATGCGCAGAAACAGAAGAGTGGAAATTACCATACTGGAGAATTAGTGCCTTCGTATCTGTCAGTTATAAACCGTCATCTTGATCGCCTGATTCCTGTTACAACTCCTCTGGCTGTTGCGCTTGGTTTGTTTTTACCTGATGTTTTTATAAATTTACGCCCCTTTGTTATCTGGCTGTTTGGTATTATTACATTTTCAGGCGCGCTGAAACTGACGGCAAGAGAACTGACAATTGCAGTAAGAAGCCCTGTATCAATTGTAATTTTCTTTGTTATAAGCCATGTTATCATGCCCCTGGCAGCTCTTTTTTCATCTTCGCTTGTTTTTGATAATCCCGATGTTATTGCAGGTTTTGTTCTTCTGTTTGCAGGCCCAACCGCGGTATCAGGTTTTATCTGGGTTGCAATTTTTAAGGGAGATAAGGCACTAAGCCTTTCTTTTATCCTGCTTGATACCATGCTGGCTCCTTTTGTAGTTCCGTTTACCATTTCCGTTTTGATGGGTGCAAAGGTATCGATGGATATGAGCGGAATTGCCTTGTCGCTGCTTTTTATGGTTGTGGTTCCTACAATTGCAGGAGTAGCTTTAAATGAAGCAGGAAGAAGAAGGAAACACCCGCCGGATTTACAGCCGGAACTTCCGCAAGGCACAGAGCCGGCGTTTAAAATAAGCGCTGCTCTTGATCCGGCGGCAAAAATCTGCTTAATGCTTGTAATTGCAGCTAACTCTTCTGCAGTTGCGCCCAATATAAAATTTAACGATCCTCTTGTCTGGAAAATAGCGCTGTTGTGCATAACGCTCACGGCATCCGGGTTTTTGCTTGCAAAATTTTCAGGTTTTGCCGGCAAATTAAATGAACAGAAAGGCATTTCACTTATTCTTGCCTCGGGATTACGGAACAACAGCGCTGTTATGACAATTGCCGTTGCTTTTTTCCCGGAGTCTGCTGTACTGCCTGCAATATTAAGCATTATTTTTCAGCAGACAATCGCCGCAATAATGGGTAAACTGCTTATTCAAAAAAAAGAAATTTAATAAAAGGCGTATTGATGTCAGCGCAGCCGGAAGTCCGCTTAGTTGCCGCTGAACTCGCGGCGCAGTACAGAGTTATCAAGAATAATAACCACGCGGCCCTGTGATAAAAGGCGGCGGTTTTCTTCCGATGAAATTATTAAAAGCGCATCATTTCTTTCTATAATAAGATCTGTATAGTTAATGCCGAATACGCTGCGCGCAAAAACACGCAGGGGCCTGTCGCCAGCAATTTCACGTAATTCAGGAGAAAGCCCGGACGGGTTATCCGCAAAAATGTTCTGCATTGCCGAATATTTTACCATCGCTGTATTGCGTGTCTCTAGCATGTTCCGGTCATAAATAAGGTTCATATCGCTGTCCCAGATTTTTGGAAACAGGCAGGGGACTGCAAGGCCTGAACTTCTCATGCCGTGAACAGGCAGGCTTTCTGCGGCGATGATAATAATTCCTGAGTACTGCGCAGTTGAAACTGGCCTTAATGTCCTTGCAACTGGAGAAGGACTGGTATGCCGCAGAAGGGCAGAGCTGATTATATCCATTGACAAGGAATGAGTTGAGAACATGGAACGCATATCGCTTGAAAGAGCGGGCGCAGCAGAAATTGAGCGAAGCGCAATCGAATCAATTTCCTGCAGACTGATTTCTCCCCTGTCAACAAGATCGCCGATTGTAGAAGAAGAATCCGCCTGCAAAGCCAAAAGACACGGCCTTATCATATCCAGGTAGCCTGCTCCAAGAAGCATTTCCGCCTGGGTCCTTCCTGCAGGAAGCCTTACATTTGCAGATGCCAAATCCAGGGAAGTTCTTGAGTTAATAAGTTTTGCATCCCAATTTACAGTGCCGGAAATGCCAATAAGAGGCTGCGCGTATAAAATTGCGAAAGAGAAAAAAACAGTTAAAAACAAAATTAAATATTTCTTCATATTCCCAGACAATAAATCAACTTTCCAAAACCCCAATCCCCAATCCCTAAACCCAAACCCCCACTCCCTAATCAATTATCGGCACTCTTAGGGTTCTTCCTTCATGCAGAATTTGATCTAATTGCATTTCGTTTGCATCTGCCAGAGCCTGTGCAGGCACTCCGTACATCCTGCTCAATGACCAAAAGGTTTCACCCCTTTGCACTATATGCGTTCCATTGGTAGATGGCGCAGCCTGCCTTACAACAGGCGCCGCAGAGGAAACCCCTGATGATGGAAAGGCGATTGTTTCACCGATTTTTAAATAACGCCCCGAGATACCGGGATTGTGCTGTTCAATAACATGAAGAGGTGTGCCGTATTGCCTTGATATTCCCCATAATGTATCCCCCTGGCTTACAAGGTGGTAGTGATAGCGGATAAGCTTTAAATCATCCCGTTCAAGCACTTCTATTATTTTATCATGATGCGCCAGGGGGATTTTCAGCCTGTAATTGCTGTCCAGGGGGCTGATTCCATGGAGGAGCTCGGCATTAAGACGGCGCATTAAATTCCTGTCCACACCTGCTTCATCGGCAACTACATCAATGGAAACCTGCCGCCTTAAGGGTATATCTATCCACTCAAATTTGTCATGCCAAACATTTATGCCGAATCTTCTTGGCTGAGACACAACATAAGAGACGGCAATAAGTTTTGGCACAAAATGCAGGGTTTCCGGTCTTAGTTCATTTCTGGCGCTGAGCTCCCAGTAATCCCTGTTTCCGGTACTTTGAATTGTACGGGTTACAGCGTTAAAGCCGCTATTGTAAGCTGCAAGCGTAAGTTCCCAGCAGCCAAGCCGCCTGTGCTCATCTTCAAGTTTCTGCAAGGCGCCTCTTGTAGATTTCAAAAAATCGCGTCTTTCATCAATATAGTCTGTTACCCTCATGTTATAAGGTGAGATGCTGTTCAGCATAAACTGCCAAAGTCCCATTGCGCCGGAGCGGCTTCTTGCCGTTATCAGAAAACCGGATTCAATAATAGGCAGATACACAAGTTCCGGCGGCAAACCTCTTTGCTTCACTTCATTCCTTATAAACGGCAGATAAATATTTCCGCGTTCCAGTATGGCATTAAGCGTAGCAATACCGTAGGGGCTTGTGTAATGCGCAATGTAGTGCTGCGTCAAAGGCTGCTCAAGCGCTCTTTCCGTCAAAAGAGAGTTCTCTGCAGGTTCAAACAAAAAAGTGGAAGTTCTGACAGCAACAGGAAGAGAAGGATCGGGAACTGCGCTTCTTAAAGGTCTTTCATTCGCTGCTAATATTCCTGCCGCAGATAATAGAAAGGCTGTCATTGCCAGTATGCGAAAGCAATTCTGAACCGGAGCTGCTCCTGACTTTTTCATTTTACCTGTGGATTTTTCCATCTAGAACTTCTCTCCGTAGTATATTCCAGCCCACTCCCAGCGGCCGTGTATTTCCGGGTCCTGCGGAAAATAAATCTTCCTGAAATACAGATACCATGTATTTAAAGACAGCGACCAGCCTGTCGTTCTTAGAAAGGCTTCGGTGGCATTGGACGATGCATCCAGAGTTGATGCATACCTGATTCTGTTGCCGTACATAAACTGCGCAAGATTAAAAGCTGTCATTCTGATGTTTTCAACTTCCATCTGCTCCCATGAACGCGCAAAAAAATTGACTTTTGCCTGGTATTGCATTAGTGTCCATGGATTATTTTCATCAATTGCATTCTCTACAGCGGCTCTTAACGCAGGCAGGCTTTCAAATGTCCAGTCTTTGGGAGATTTGCTGAAATCAACCTTTTGCCTTGCATATTGCTCGGCATTCGGAAAGCCCGTGATTATAGCTCCGGCATACGGCAGATAATTTGCATAAGCCTGAACTGCGTTATTCCAGTCACCGGCCTGCTCGCATGCCTGTCCGAGCATAAAATAGGTTGTGCCCAAATCAATTTTATCCGGGAATCTGGTAATCAATTCATTGTAGTACCAAACCTGACGTTCGATCTTGTCATTCAAATTGATAAGATGCCTTAAACAAACAAGGTGAATAGATTCGTCATTAATGGCAAGATCGGGATAATTTTTTAGTATCATGTCAAAGTAGAGAGCGGCAATCGGCTCGGAATCCAGCTGAATAAATGCATATGCAATCATCAGGTAATAATAACTGTTGTAAGGATCAAACGGATTGTTAATGGTTCTTGCGCTTAAAAAGTTAATGAGTCTTTCATAATCTCCAATCTTTGCAAAGCTTGCGGCAATTTCCCTTATAACGGCAAACTCGCCTTCACTGCCGTACTCTTCCAAGCTTAAAAGATTAAACAGTTCTTTGAGTTTTTCCCTGTCTTCCCTTGAACCCGTTATGTAATACGGATCTACAAGCGAAGCATCCCTGCCGGGAATTAAATTGCACGATACGGTTATCAAAGATATTGTTAAAAAAACCGTAAAACTTTTGAAAACTATGTGTTTTTTCTTAATATCCATTGTTTATAATAGTATCATTGTGTTATGATTTTGTATATGTGATCAGTCCTTTCCAATGAGAAAATAATACTTTTATGGAAAATAAATTGATGTTTGATGTCCGCTGCAGCTTGTATATATATTTTTTATCAGCTCTTCTTGTCTTTTCCTGCGGTACGGGAACTGCGGCAATACACGATAGCGCGGATGAGCCTCCTGTCACTCAAAACCAGCAGTCAGGAGGCCTTGCCGAGGAAATCCGCAGTTTGACGGAATCCGGTATTTTATCCTCGATGCTGCAGGCGCTTGAGCTGATTCAAACCAGGGATCTAAGCAGGGTGGATTTCGGCCGGATGACAGGCGGCATCAATATTCTTTTAATAAGGTTTGTTTATCCGGATTCTCCGGCAAGGCTTCCTGCAATGGATCTTCCTCAGACATCAGTTTATACAAGGATAATAAGGGAAGCGCAAAACGGGAATTATATAAGTCCAAGTGTAAATTCAACCGATTTTTTTGAACATATTCTGCCTTTTCTTGCAATCAATGAAAATTCTACACCGGAAACGCTGCAAAATGCCTTAAGAGATACGGAAAAGGCGCAGGAACTGCGGCCAAACTCAGTTCTGCCTCCGTTTTTTATGGGACTTATTCATGAACGGGCAGGAAGATTCAGGGAAGCCGAGGCAGCTTACAGAAGGGCGTATTCAATTTCCGATGAATGCTATCCTGCCCAGATAGGCATTGCAAGAATAAGAAGGCTTTCCGGGAATCCAAGAGAAGCCGCATCCCTTTTTTCCGAGCTTGCGGTGCGTTATCCTGACAGCGCCGAAGTAAGAAGGCAGCTTGCCGTTACGTACTTTGAAAACCGTGAGTGGGCCCGGGCATTATCTGCAACGGATGAAATTTTACGGACAGAGCCAAGAAACGGCGAGTTTATTTTAATGAAGGCGGCAATACTAATTGAGCAGGGGCAGTTTACCCAGGCAAACGCATCCCTGGACAGTTATGTTTCGATAAATCCAAATAACAGAAACTATCTCTTTATGCGCGCAAGGGTGCAGGCGGAAGGAAACCGCAACCGCGAGTCGGCTCTTAATTATCTGAGATCCATTTTACGTTCAAATCCGAATGATACGGAAGCTCTGATTTATGCAGCTGCTCTTCTTATGGAATCATCAAGGCCGGCGGATCAAAGCGAAAGCAGGGAATTTTTGGAGAGACTAAGAAGAACAGCCGGCTCTTCTGTAGAAGTGCTGAGTTTAAGCCTTAGAGACGCTGTCCTGCGTGAAAGCTGGCAGGAAGCTCAGGGATTTTTAAACCGCATCCTTGCTGTACGGCGCACCATTCAGGATTTAACCGACGGCTACTATGTGGAGCGCGGTTTAGGCAACAATGCAAGAGCGCTTACATTTGCCCGCGAATTATACGACAGGGATTCATCCAATAATGATTTTATTTTTATTTATATTTCCGCGCTGATTGACAATAACAGAAGAGATGAAGCCATGCGTCTTCTTGAAAGCAGGCTTTTGGCAACCCCCAGCGGCGTTGCAAAAGGGCGTCTTTTCTTTCTTAGGAGCCGCCTGCAGACAAACCAGGATGCGGTTTTAAGCGATCTGCGCTCCAGTCTTTTTGAAGACCCCAGAAATCTGGACGCTTTAATCGCCATGTTCTTAATTTATCATAACCGCAGGGAAGAGCGCCGCGCGGTTCATTATCTAAGGCAGGCCCTTGCCATTTCGCCTGACCATCCGCAGTTAAGGCGTTTTGAAAGGGAGTATTCTTCACTTCTTGGAAGGAATTAACACTTTTTTACCATGTAAATTGGATTTTTTATTGAATTCTTAGCAAATTTTAATTAGAATTCAATATATTATGGGCAAACTCAAGAATAACAGATTAAGCGATAAATTTATAAGATTTTCAATCGGCGCCAAGCTTGTCACTATAATTACAATCCTGATTCTTGTCTCTTTGGGAACGATAACATTCCTTGTTTCATACATGGTCAGCCAGGATTTGGAAGTTTCCGCAGAAGAGAATAATTTTGAAATAAACCGCCGTTCTGCGAAAGAAGCCGAATATACCATTTCCGGTGTGCGATCTAACTCCCTTGTGCTTATGCAGATATTAAATACTGCAGGAACGGACAGCGAGCTTGCGCAGCAGGCAGCCCGGTTCTTTTTTGAACAGAATGATCAAATAGCCGCTCTTGTTTTTCCTGTCCCCGGCGAAGATAGATATTTTCTTGTAAACGAAAAATTCTTTTTTTTACATGATGCTGATGCCATGCTTGTAGATTCTTACTATGAGGATAATCATCGGGCCTACACAAGGGCAGCTTCCGGTGAATCGATATTTTTAAATGCCGCTTCCTTTTTTAATATTCATTTACTTGCCTTGTTTTTTCCTGTTCAGGGAGACGGAGCGATATCGATTCTCTTCTCTCCGGTTCATTTAAACGACAGTTTCAGCTCCAGATTAAACCAGACCTACCTTATAAATAACGACGGAGACATTCTTATTCATCCGGACAATGAAATGATCATAACAGGCGCGAATATCGTCAGCCGGCAGTACATAAGGAATATCCGGATAAACCCGATGCGCCACAGGCAGGAGTTATACGACGATGAAGGCATAAAAAAATATATTGCCTATACAAAACTTGATGCAGGCGCATCCATTGTCATTACCAGTATTGAGTATGATAAACTTTTTGAAGGAATCAAAGCGACTACCCGGCGCAATATTTACCTGACAGCTGCTGTTGTATTTATATCGATACTTTTTATCTGGTTTTTCTCCAAAACAATTTCTGTTGCTTTAAAAATACTTTCCAATGCCGCGCGTAAAATAGAAGGCGGCTATTTTGAACTTGAGCTGGAGCCAAGGAGCAGGGATGAAATTGGATTTTTAACAACAAGCTTTCAGCGGATGAGTAAGGCGCTGAGCGTTTTCGGCCGCTTTGTCAACCGTGAAATTGCAGTAAAGGCCATGCGCGGCGAAATTAAACCGGGCGGACTGCCGAAACATGCCACTATCTTTTTCTCGGATATACGCGGGTTTACGGAAAAATCCGAACATTTTACAAACGAGTTCGGCAAGGGCGCATCAGATAAAATCGTTTTCTGGCTGAATAATTATTTTACACAAATGGTTGACTGTGTCGAAAAAACAAGCGGCGTTGTTGATAAATTTATAGGCGATGCTGTAATGGCGCATTGGGGTACAGCCTACACCGCCGGAAGTCCTGCAAAAGATGCGTTTAACGGCGTTAAAGCCGCGCTTATGATGCGCAAAGCTCTTGTTCAGATGAATAAGATGCGCATTCCCGGCGACCCTGCAGATCCGCTAATCAGTATTGGCAGCGGTTTAAACACGGGGATTGTGACGGCAGGGCAGATTGGTTCGGATCTTCGCATGGAATATACAGTAATAGGAGATCCTGTAAACCTTGCATCCAGAATTGAAGCGCTTAATAAACCTCTTGGAACCGACATATTGATTTCTGAAGATACATGGAATCTTGTAAAATATTTCTTCATATGCGAAGAGATGCCGTCTGTAACTGTTAAGGGAAAAGAAAAGCCGGTGAGGATTTTCGCAGTTGTAAATCATGTTTCTGTGACATCGGGCCCAAGGACTCTTAATGAAGTAAGAGCGCTTCTTGGCATTACTCCGCCTGATGTATCCAAAGCTGATGTTGAAGGTGAAGAAAAGAAATACAAAATTGGCACCGGATAATAATGAGGCTGTTCTATGAGTGATGCTGTATTTACAGAACGAAGAAAACCTTCAAAAACTCCCCTGGATTTTTTTATTGTTCTGTTCTGCGCCGGCGGAGTTGCTGTAAGCCTTTTTCTGTTTCAGCAGGATTTATTTATGACTTTCCGCTCGCTGGATAATCCTCCTGCGGGAGTAGTTACAGTCAAGTTCAATACAGTTCAGCGCCGCCTTGAAGACAGGGTAGTATGGGACAGGCTGTTTGATGATTCGCCTGTATACAACGGCGATATAATCCGCATTGCGCGTGATTCCGGCGCAGTCTTAAACATCGATGAGAGCGAAATTGAGTTAGGTGAAAACACACTGATAAGAATACAAAAAGATGAAGGCCGTCCCCTGCAGATTGAGTTTTTTACAGGGGAAGCGAGCATTATCGCCAATAGAGACGGAGAAGCGGTGCTGCTGTCAATCGGGGACAGGGTTGTGGAAGCCGCACCCGGAACCGTTTTTAATATAAGGACAGTGCAGGACATTCTGGGGAATGAAAGCCTTGTTTTAAACGTAACAGACGGAGAAGCGCAGATAAGGCAGGACGGGCAAATATCATTTATACCTGCCGGTTCATTAATTGTTCAGGATACTCAGGGAAACGAATCGAGGCAGCCCATGGCGGCTGTTATACATCCGCGGCCTAATGCGCGTTTTTTAAAAACAGAACAGCATCCTTTAAGCGTAGATTTCTCCTGGGCAAGGATAAATATGCAGCAGCCGGAACTTCTCCGGCTGGAGATTGCAGAGGATCGTAACTTTGCAAATATTGTTCAGATTATTGATAATCTTGATTCAAATACCGCGGCAGACTTTAATCCCGGGCTCTGGCACTGGCGGCTTTCTTTGGAAGGCAATGTGCTTGCAGGCGGGCGCATATCTGTAACAGATGCATCCGCTCCCTCTCTTTTAAGCCCTGCTCATGGACATGTATTTCAAAGCAGCGCTGCAGTGCCGCAGATTCAATTCCGCTGGTCGGAAATTGCAGATGCGCAATTTTACATACTGCAGCTGTCAGATTCACCTGATTTTTATAATCCAGAAATTTCAAGACAGGTACAGTCAAGCTCTTTTGTTATTCCAAATTTGAATACAGGCACCTGGTACTGGCGTGTGCAGCCGGTATTTTCTTCAGACTTTGAAGGCGCGGCGCGTTTTTCGCAAACATCATCCTTTCAGATTGCATTACAGCCGGCTGCAGAACTTGCAGCCGTTGAGTTAAAGTCGCCCAATGTAAACAGTCCTGTTGTTCTGGGAGAGGACAGCCGTGATTTTCATTTTTCCTGGACGGCTGTTAACGAAGCTATCTCTTATACATTTCAGATTTCTGCAAGCAACAACTTTATTAATCCCTTAGTTACAAAAACGCTTCGTGATAATTTTTATACATACAGAGCGGATGACGGCGTTCTCGCTCCAGGGCAATATTACTGGAGAGTTATATATACAACTGCAGACGGACATTCTTCTGCGCCGGCTCAGGCAAGATCATTTATAGCCATGGAAAAGGAAATTATCCACAGGCTTCTTTTCCCGCCTGATCGCCATAGATTACGGGAAGATGAAACTGCAGAATTAATTTTTACATGGGAATCGGATTTAATGCATGACAGGCGTTTTCAGGTTTCATCTCTGCCTGATTTTTCACGCATGCAGCTTGATGTGCCTGTTACAGGATATAATTACAGCGGTATTTCCCTTCCTCCGGGAGAGTGGTACTGGCGGGTCAGCGCAAGGGATGATGGGCCTGTTGTTCCTGCTGTTGCGCGCAGGTTTAATGTCGAAGCGGCTCCGGTTGCCTGGATTGCAAATCCAGCCCTGGAAGAGACTGCCGCAGCAATTGAACAGGCCATGCCGTTTGCGTTAAGACAAACTGAAGCAGACTGGCAGTTTATAATGTCCGAAGCAATAGCCGGAGATACTGCTGCCGCTGCAATGTCGCTTGAAGCTATCGCTGCGAGGTCGCTTGAAGCTGCCGCTGCATCAATAACTCAACCTCCTCCTCCTGTTTTTGTCAGATTGATTTCTCCTTCCAATGATGCAGTTGTTCCGGGGCTTATAGCGCTCAGGCAGCCGACGCAGTTCCGCTGGGATATCGACGAAGAAATTGTTTCTTCCAGGTTTGTTCTTTCACGCCGCGCAAATCCCGGCGTTGGGCGTCCCGATATTGAAATCATTAATCCCCAGCGTACTGTTTCGATTAACGCTCTGCAGGAAGGCCTTTGGTACTGGTCGGTTGAAGCGCGTACAAGAAGCGGCCGTCTTGTAACAGCCCAATCGCCGAGGCAGTTACGGGTACAGCCAATTCCGCTGCTGCCCGCTGCGGAGAACAGATCTCCTTCTGCAGGTTATACTCTCGGCCCGCAGCAGCTTCGCGAACAAAGACAAATTGAATTTAGCTGGACAGCGGTACAGGGCGCAAACTCATACATATTTACAATTTACAGGGAATCCTCTGTGCAGCGCCAGCAGGTTTATCAGACTGAAACAAGAAGTCAATTAAACCACAACCTGGATATTTCCCTATTGGGAGAATCAGGGAATTACACATGGCAGGTGGAAGCTGTATTCTACAACAATAACGGCAGGATAGAACAGCGGGGCAGGACAGCTGAAAATAGTTTTGTGATTAACGCTCCGCGTCCCGGGCGAGTGCAGACAGTAGATATGGGAGTTCTTTATGGAATTCACTAAACGCTTCCCTGTCTGCGCAAGGCTTCTTGCTGCCTTTGTTTTTTTTACTGCCGCTTCCGTGTTATGCGCACAGGAAGATGAAACTGTAATGCCTGGGTATTTTGTTGACAGTAACGAGCATATCCGGCAGCGTTTAGTCTGGAATAGGGAAATGTACGCCCTTAATTATGAAGTTGTCATTCAGGTTTTTGAAAACGCTTATCGTGACTATGCAACTGAAGTAACAGAGGGGCATTTTCTTGAAGTATCCCTGCCTCCGGGCAGATACCGGTATCGCGTAACGCCTTTTGATTTATTTGGTCAGCGCGCAGAAGCATCGGCCTGGAATCAGTTTGATGTAATTGCAGCATTTATTCCGGCAATTGAAAGGTTCCTTCCCGCTGTTTTTTATCTGGATCAAAAACTGGAAAGGGTGCTGCACATAAGCGGCGTCAACTTTCTGGAAGAGTCTGTATTCTACCTTGAAAATGAACTTGGCCGTTTATATCCTGTTGAAACAAGAATTATAAATAATCAAAGAGCGGAACTTTTCTTTGATGATGAAAAATTAATTGAAGGCGTTTACAATATACGCATAGAGAACCAAGAAGTATTTGTTGATGTTCTAAGCGGATTTGTCATAGATTACAAGAAACCTCTGGATTATTTTACCAAGATAGCATGGGTTCCGGCAATTCCGGTTTATGGGGATTTGGCTGATATTTTCGGTGTTAATTTATTTTTAACAGGCGCAGCTTTCAATTTTGAAGCAATTTCATCCAAACGGGGAGATTTTAACGGAGGGCTTGAACTTGGAGTTTCTGTATATTGGATAAGCCATGCTTCTTCATTTAAATTGAATTTAGCAGATATTGTTTACGATTTTTCAACATTCAGATTCTACAACGGAGTTGTGTTTGCCGATTTTGATCTTAATATTGCCTTGCAAAGAAGATTTAATCAGAGACGCAATGCATTCACTTTCCGTTTTGGATTAGGCATATCCTTGTTAAGCGGCTATGGTAGTTATGCAGGTAGTGAACTTGTAACTCATTTTAATTTAGGTGCATCCTTTTTATTCCTGACTCACGATATTTTCTTCATTGAAGCCGGTACAGATTATTCCCATTACATGTCTGACAGGGCCTTTGGCCTTATAAAACCGCGGCTTGCCATCGTTTGGCAATTTTAACCCTCTTGAATACATTGCGCTTTTTATGCTAAAGTGCTGATAAATTCAATAATTAAGGATGTTCTTAATGGATACATTTATTCTTCCATTGCTGATGGCAGGGCCGGCCGGCGCTGAAGGCAATCCTGCGGATGCCTGGACTGCTTTTATCCCCTTTGTTGCGGTAATTCTCATTTTTTACCTGCTGATAATAAGGCCGCAAAGCAAAAAACGCAAAGAAACCGAAAAAATGATTGCTGCCCTTAAAAAAGGCGACAGGATAGTTACCATAGGCGGGCTTTACGGAACAATTCAAAGTATTAAAGAAACAACCGTGATCGTTAAAGCTGATGATAATGTCAAACTGGAGTTCCTAAGAAGCGCAATTTCCAGTGTTATAGCCCCGTCAAAAGAAGAAAAGGAAGATACTTCTGAATCCTCCTCTGGAGAATAGATATGAGTAAACGCTACAGACTGGTTATTTTACTGATAGTACTGGGGGTTTGTTCGCTTTTTCTGTGGCCCACAGTCCGATGGTATTATTTCATTCCAAAAGAAAGGCAGGAGTTAGCTCTTGTAACAAGGCAGCAGATTAGCGAAAATGCCAGATATACCGCCGAGCTTGATATACAGCGTATATGGGATGCTGCAGTTGCAGGAGATGCTGTTCCTGAAGATTTGGAATTTATGATTCCCATTGCAAGAAAAAAGTACAGGGATTTAAAAATGCCTGTTCCCGAACAATGGGCTGCAAGGGCTGTACTTGAAGCATTTGACTCAAGAATGGAAGCCCGCAACGCGATAGAACAGCAGTACGCAGATGATATTTTTTCCTTAAAGAACATGCAAAGAAGCGCTGTAAAACTTGGCCTGGATCTTTCCGGAGGCCTTAGTATCGTATTGCAGGCAAATCACGGCTCCATAGAAGAGCGGTTTAACCGTTCCCTGACTGACGATGAACGCGCAGATGCAATGAACCGCGCTTTGGAAGTTTTAAACAGCCGTATAGACCGTTTTGGCTTGACAGAACCTGTTATCAGGCGCCAGGGGGCGGATCAGATCTATGTTGAAATCCCCGGTACTGCAGATCCTGAGAGGATCAATGACATTATCATGGGGAAGGGAAGCCTTGCCTTCCATTTACAGGATCTGGAAGCGACAGATGCTTTTAACCGTTTTTACATGACAAACAGAAGAATAACTGTTGATGAAGAAGGAAGAATATTTGATGCGAACAGAAATCCAATCGATTATTCATCTGTTCCTCTTCCTCCGGAAACTGATGTTAAGGTTCTTGGTATATTCGGAAAAGACAGATATGGACTTGATGTTCAGGAAAGAGATTTAAACGACCTTCTTAGATTCATTGTTGTAAGAAGGGAAGTAGGCCTTGACGGTACTTATATAGAAGATGCCGTTGTTGAGCGTAACCATATGAGCGGCCAGCCGGAAGTTGCATTCAGATTAAGCTCTGAAGGCGGAGAAATTTTTTACAGGCTTACATCGGCAAATGTCGACAGGCCTCTTGCCATAGTGCTGGACGACAAAGTCAAATCTAATCCAAGGATTTCAACCGGTATCCGTGAAAGAGGTACAATCACAGGATTTAGTCAGGAAGAAGCCGAGAATCTTGCTCTTGTTTTAAGAACTGCGGCTCTGCCTGTGGAACTTGTTGTTGCAAGTCAGCAGAGTATAGGAGCTTCTCTTGGAGAAGACACCATCCGCCAGGGACTTTACGCCCTTTTAGGCGGCGTTGCGATGGTTTTGCTTTTCATGCTTGTGTATTATAAATCGGCTGGTATAAACGCTGTAGTTGCCCAGCTATTGAACTTTTATATAATGTTCAGTGTTCTGTCCGCGCTTAATTTTACATTAACACTTCCTGCAATTGCAGGTTTCATCCTGACAATCGGTATGGCAACGGATGCTAACGTTATTATTTTTGAACGCATGAAAGAAGAGATGCGCCTTGGAAAATCAAGAAAGGCAGTTATAGAAGCAGGTTTCGGTAAGGCATTCTGGGCTATTATGGACTCCAATATTACAACCTTTATTGCTGCACTGTTTCTTTCGCAGCTTGGCTCAGGGCCAATCAGAGGGTTTGCAGTCAGTCTTTCAATCGGTGTATTCTCATCGGTATTTACAGCCCTCTTTGTTTCCCGGTTAATCTTTGATTTCAGTACGGATGTCATGCGCAGCAAGAATCTTTCCGTAAGCTGGACAACCCGCATACAGGACAGTAATGTTCGTCAGTCAAAGGCGGTCAGTTTATGAAAAAAATTATTCGTTTTTCAAAATATTTTATTTTAGCTGCAATAATTTCATGTATACTTGTTGCCTTCAGCGTTTCCGGTTATATCATCAATAATGGATTTGCTCTTGGCGTAGATTTCCAGGCCGGCCATATTATGGAAGTGCAGATTGCTCCTGTCGCGTTTAACCTGCGCTGGCACGGCGCTTCAAACGCAGTTATTTATCCTTTCAGTAACAGGGTTGAAATTGTCGTTTCCGGTTCGGGCATTGAAGGAAGAACGCACTTGTTCCCGTTCAGCGAATATACAACGATTGGCTCTCTTGTACGCGCCATGCAGCAGCTGGAAGGTCTTGAAATTACCGTATCGGCAAGCGAAAACATCGATACAAGGTGGCTGCAGTTCAGTTCCATGGGAAATGATTCAGAGCTTGGCAGCGATAAACTGTTTGTTGTTCATCATGTGCCGCAGAATAATCCGGTAGATATTTCCGATATACGCAATGCAATGGCAGGTTTTTCTCTGGGCGGTGTTTCTGTACAGAATTTAAGAACGCCAGAAGGCCGTAATTTTATTATCAGGGTTGAAGACAGAGAAGAAGAAACTGACATAAATAATCAATTGGTCAGAATGCAGGTAATACAGACACTGGAAAGATCCTTTGACAGGGGCAGTATTGCGGTTCTTCGCTTTGATTATGTAGGCTCGCGCTTTTCAAAGGATTTGACAGACCAGGCAGGCATTCTTATTTTTCTTACATTGCTGATAATTTTAATTTACTGTACTATCCGTTTTAAAATGCAATACGCCGTTGGAGCTGTAGTTGCAATTATATATGACGGTTTAGTAATGATAGCCTTTATGGTCTGGACAAGGATGGAGTTTACAACGCTTAGTATCGCAGCCCTTCTTACCATTCTTGGTTATTCAACCAACAATACAATCATTTTCTTTGACCGTGTAAGGGAAAACCTGCGTTTAAATCCTGACAGTTCATTCAAGGATATAATTGACATCTCGCTTACAGGTATCCTCGGGCGTACAATTATTACAACAGCTTCTACCATGCTGGCAGTTTTGGCATTGTTTATTTTTACAACAGGTTCAATGAAAGACTTTGCTCTTGCCCTTCTGGTTGGTATGGTTTCAGGCGTTTATACAACGCTGTTTATTGTTTCCGGCTTTGTATCATTCTGGGAAAATCAGAAAATCAAACGGGAGAAGAAAAAGAAACCGGTTGTGGCCTAAAAAAAATACAAGGGACATGGAGTTGCGCTTCATGTCCTTTTTTTTGAGTTGTTAATCAATTCTCTTTCTATTTCGTCAATGACACAGTCCGGCGTAGAGGCTCCCGCGCATAGACCTATGGTGCTGTAATTAAAAAATGCAGGCGGTATTTCATTTATGTCTTCTGCAAGAACACAGGGTTTATTGCTTTTTTGAGCGATTGCAAGCAGGCGGTTTGTATTTGCGGAGTCTCTGCCGCCGGCAATTATAACAGCTTCCGCCTGATCCAAAAGCTGCCGCAGAGCAATTTGCCTTTCCCTGGTAGCTGAACAGATGGTCTGTATTATTTCCAGGTTTGGAAAAAACAATCTTATTGATTCACTTATTGCCGTATATTCATCTTCTGAAATTGTAGTTTGACCTAACAGCGCGGTTTTTGCGTTGTTATTTATATTATAAAGTTTTTTCGCAGCTTTTCCGGCTTCCCGGGCATTTCCCACTACCGCGCAGAAAGAAGTATTCGCATAACCCATGATGCCTTTAATTTCCGCATGTTTTGATTCTCCTGCAAGGAAAAGATAGTATCCTGCGCGCGTTAGCTCTTCAGCTTTTAGCTGGTTGGCTTTAACATTCGGGCAGGTAGCGTCAGCAATGCGTATGCCCAATGCGTGTAAATCGCTTTCAACACCCGGTTCAATCCCGTGGGCGCGTATAATCACTGTACAGTTTTCTCCGCGGAGCAGTTCTTCAGGCCTATCTATTGAATTTACGCCAAGGGATTTAAGGTCTGCCAATACTCTTGGATTATGAATCATGGGGCCAAGAGTGTATACGTTAAATCCCTTTTTTGCTTCGGCGGATGCAAGGTTTACGGCTCTTTGCACACCCATGCAAAACCCCAGAACATCTGCTCTTATTACTTTCATTTTTTATATCCTGTTAAAGGTTAAAACCAAGTTCATCCAGTGCTTTTTCCGCCTCGGTAATTTCATCATAGGGCATTACATGATTTGAATATATTATAGAGTTTTCATGACCCTTGCCAAGCATTAAGACAAGATCATTTTTACGCGCCAGAGAAAGTGCCTTGCGGATTGCCAAAGGCCTGTCTGGTATAAGAAAAAGATTTTCATTATCGCTGTTCTGCAAAGAAGAGCTGCGTTTAAAAATATTTTTATTCTGGGAAGTTACTCCCTTTGCAATTTCTTCCAGAATGCTCATAGGGTTTTCACTGCGAGGATCTTCATCTGTAATGATTATTATATCGGAGTAGAGAGCTGCAATCTGCCCCTGTTCCGCGCGTTTTAATATATCACGCTCCCCGGCGGAACCAAAGAGGCTGATAATCCTGCCGCCTGTTTTATTCAGTCTTGCGCGAAGCGGAGGAAAAATTGTCTGGTATGAAGAAGGAGTGTGGGCAAAATCCACAACGACTTCATACGGCTGCCCCTTGCTGATATTTGTCATTCTGCCTTTTACAGGTTTTAAATATTTTACAAAAGGCGTTATATCACGCAAGGGAAGCTTTAACAAGCCTGATATAACAAGAATGGCAGCCAAAACGTTAGCTGAATTATAGGCTCCGGGAAGATTGTCTCTTATGTTAATATGCTCTTTTAAAGCCGGAATAAAAACGGAATACCAGTTTCCGCCGGCATTGCTTTTAATCGCTTCAAGAATAATGTCGCCGTATCTTCCGCCGGGGCTGAAAGTGAATACCTTGTGCTGCGTCGCATTTATAAAGAATGTGGAGCTTTTATCATCAGCATTGACAACGCCAAAGGGCCCAAAAAATAAAGAGCGCGCTGAAAAAGATTCTTTGTTTTCCTGCAGTCCCGGCAAGTCAAGTGTCCAGCGGTTAAGCGCGCGGAAAAGATTTGCCTTGTCATCCCTGTACTGTTCCCATGTCCCGTGAAACTCAAGATGATCATGCGTAAGATTTGTAAGTACTCCCGAACAGAACTCAACATCGCCAAGTCGGTTTGTTCTCGGCGAAAGACCGTGAGAGCTGGATTCCAGCACCGCATATTCACAACCCTTATCTGCCATTTCCCTTAAAAGGCGCTGGACAACAGGGGCTTCCGGCGTAGTTTGATGCTCGCTGTTCCATAATACATCGCCGCCAAGACAGTGCTGAACGGTTGAGATAAACCCCGCCTTTTTCCCAAGTAATCCCAGCAGCTGCCAGACAAGATATGTAGTTGTGCTTTTTCCTTCCGTTCCGGTGATGCCTGTTATAAGTAAATCGCGCGAAGGATAATTATAATAAGCTGCGGAAACGGGAGACATTGCAAAGCGGGCATTTTTTGTTTTCAGATATACAATATTGGAATCTTTATCCGCGATCTCATTTTCGTGCACTATTACTGCGGCTCCGTTTTTAATTGCATCTTTTATATAAAGGCTTCCGTCTGTATGCAAACCAGGCAATGCAAAAAAAAGATAACCCTTTTCTACCTTGCGCGAATCATACTCAAGTCCTGTAACCTGCGGATCCAGGTTCAATTCTGCAGTTGTAAAACCTCCCCTTTCTGCGACATCCTTTGTAAAAAATTGTGAGAGATGCTGGTGCATATTCTGCCTTACTCCTCTGAAAAAACAATAGCTGTAAAAGTATAAACTTCAGTATCAGGCGCCTGACAGGAGCCGGGAGGCAAGCCCGCTTTAACACAAATAAAATCAAGGTATTCATCAAGATTCCAGCCCTGTTCAACAGGAACCTGAGGCAGAAGTACTCCTGAACGTCCCCGCCCTGTTAACAGTATTCCATGAACGCCTATCTTTATTTTTTGCGGATCAGGACAGGGCTCCATGGGAGAGAGCGCGGAAATCTCGATACAGCACTTTTCCAGTTCATCCGGTCTTAACGGCGGAAAACGCGGATCATTAAATGCCGCTTCTTTTGCCATCAATCTGACAGTCTCGATTAGCGGAAGGCTTGCAGTCATCCTGCCAATACAGCCGCGCAAACTGCCGTTTTGTAAATGCAGCGAAACAAATGCGCCGCAGGGTGTGTAAAGATTTAAGTCTTTATCTATATCATTGCAGAAGGATGGCTTGCGGCCTTCCAGCCTGGCTGCGATAGATTCGCGCGCCTGGGTAAGCAGAATTTTTTGTTCCTTTGCAGTTATGGTGAATTCCATGTCTTTACTATATTATAATATAGGTACTTTTAATGAAACAAGAAAGAATTACTAAAGTTGTAAAAATAGGAGGGTTTTCCCATATTCTCCCTGTTTTCATTGGAGGTACAAACCCTGTTGTTATCCAGACAATGTGGAAGGAAAGACTGTCATTGGAAGATTTGGACAGCGCCAGAGAGCATATAAACATGCTGCAATCCCTGGGCTGCGGTCTTCTGCGTTTTGCGGTTCCCGATATTAAATCCGCTGAAGTTTTTGGACGTCTTTGTGAAATGGTTACTATGCCTCTTGCTGCGGATATTCATTTTGACTATAAAATTGCGCTTCGCTGCATGGATTTCCCGGCAGCCAAGATTCGCATTAACCCCGGCAATATCGGCAGCAGGGACAAGGTGCATCTTGTGCTTGAAAAAGCTGCCAAAGGAAATATACCAATCCGCATAGGAGTAAATGCAGGAAGCCTGCCTGATGATCTTCGCAAGGGCTCTGTTACAGAAGCGCTGGTACAGGCTGCCGAACGGGAAATAGCCGTATTTGAAGAATTCGGCTTTACAAACTATCTGGTATCAATGAAAGCCAGCACAATTGCCGATACTATAAATGCGAACAAAATTCTAAGCGCAAGAACTGATGCACCCCTCCATGTGGGGGTCACTGAAGCAGGTCCGCTGGCAGCCGGGGTAGCAAGAAATATGGCGGCTCTTCTGATGCTCTTTAAAGAGGGTATAGGCGATACTGTAAGGATTTCGCTTTCGGATACCATGGAGAATGAGATTATTGCAGGAAGGGAAATTGTTGCGGCTGCAGCCCGTATTGCGCCGGAAAATGCAAGGCTAAGCTGCCGGGGGGTTAATATTATTTCATGCCCCCGCTGCGGCAGGCATGGTTTTGACACACACGGTTTTACAAGCCGCTGGATGCCAAGGTTATACGCCCTTAAAAAAGATATAACAGTGGCAATTATGGGATGCGAGGTTAACGGTCCTGTAGAAGCAAAACATGCCGATCTTGGAATTACAGGTGCAGGAGATAAGGTGTTGATTTTCAGGCTTGGCAATATAGTAAGAACAATTACATCCAGTCAGGCTGACATGGCATTTGAAGAGGAACTTGAAAAATTATGAATAACAATATCAGGGCAAATATTTTCCGCATTTTTTTGCCGGTTCTGTTTGTTTTTATTATGTCTTCACTGCCCTTGTTTTCCCAGCAGGCTGCGCAGCCCTGGTGGTTATTATTGGAGCAGGGAAAGCAATTATTCCGTAATGGTAATTTCGGCTCCGCATTAATGTCCTTTGAGGATGCGCGGCGCCAGAGACGGGCCATGTATGAACAGATGGAAAGGGATTTAGTGCATTTGCTTTCAATTAACGAAGTGCGCCGTATAGGAGATTCTCTTGACAGGGTAGAGCGTTATTCGCTGGAGCGCCGTTATACGGCAGCGTTCTCCGCTTTGCAGGAACTTTATTACCGCTTTCCGAAAGCAAGCTTTAACAATTCAGCCGCCGCTGCGCTTGCAGCCTTTGATAAATTAAAAAATTATCCGGAAGCTGAATACTGGATTGGAGAAGTTTACAGGGTCGAAGGGGAGCTGTCCCTTGCATTGTCCCAGTATCGCAGAGCTTTTTCCATGCGCGATACTCTTGAAGATTCCGGTTTTACAGTAACACTGCAATATAAAATCGCAGATATGCTCAGAACAAGGCAGGAATACGCCGAGATGGAAAGGGCCTATCTTTCATTGATTAACGAATCAGATACGCTCTGGGCAAATGCAGGCAGGGCGCAGAGCAATACAGGCGTGCTTCCATATGAACAGGCATCCGCTTCATTTGCAAGGACTGCAATGACAAGGACATTAACGGATCACGGGATTGATCGTTTTATGGAATTGTACAGATACAATAACGGCATCGTTGAACAGGCGCACAGGCTTTTAGGATATTATTACGCCGCGCAGGGACGCCCGTTCGCCGAACAGCATCTTATGTTTGCGTTCCTTATTCAAAATACAATCATTATAGAAGAAATCCAGCGCGGGCAATTTGATTTTAAGTTTACCAATCTTGCGGCGCTTGCGCAGGAGATAAATAAAAACAGGCTTCTCTTGTCGTATATTGATGAAGTTGAGTATTTTAAAACAGTTTACTATTTCGGAGCCAGCCTGTTCCGGAACGGAAAGATATCTGTTGCGCGTAACTTATGGAGCTTTCTTGCTTCCCAGCCTCAGGCGGGTGAATGGCATGGACGCGCTGTCAGTCAGCTGCGTAATCCGCGCCCTGATCCTATTGTAGAAATGCCGTAAAGAAAATGTTTTTTAAATAAAGAATTGCTTCCATTGACAAAGACTTAAATTTAGTGCTATCTTCTTTTATGGAACATAACCAGTCTTTTTGCAATCAGAAATGATCGATGTTCCTTGCGGCAGATTCTCCTGACGGGCAATAGCGCAGTTGGTTTAGCGTACAAGTCTGGGGGACTTGGGGTCCCCGGTTCAAATCCGGGTTGCCCGACAGGAGAATTTATTAAAAAACATTTGACTGTTGCAATCTATTAAGCTGCTGATTTTAACCTAATCATGTTCCATGATGCAGGAGGTATAGAAGCTATAAGAGTATTTTTTTCCAGTTTACCTCCCTGCTGAACGGCAGGCTGTACTTTTTCTTCTAATGATGAGTTGGAAGCATTTAAGTCTTTATTACAAAGAACAGAATGTTCTATAATTTCTGTGACATTAAAGCCTGCGATGTCCGCTTCTAAATTAATTGCTTCATTCAAATTTCTGCTTACCGCAAATATAACAATTTCATTTTTCATATAATTGTGAACCGCAACTGCTTCAAGATACGGAATGCCGCTGAATTCCTTTGAATCATATGTGTTTGTTGTAACAGGGCAGCAAAGCACAGTTCCCCGGCCGTAAACGGATGCCTGCTTAAAAGGATAAAAAATGGTTTGCCGCCATGCTCTTCCGTTTTCCTCCGTCATAATAGGAGCTATAACATTTACAAGCTGTGCAAGACAGGCAATTTTAACGCGGTCTGCGTTTTTTAAAAGAGTTATAAGCATGCAGCCGGCAGCAAGCGCGTCTGCCATCGTGTAAATATCCTCAAGAAGCGGCGGAGCTTCCTGCCATTTTTCAATTTTTTTGTCAGCTTCGTTGGAGTGGTACCACACGTTCCATTCATCAAATGAAAGATTGATTGTTTTTTTGCTTTTTTTCTTCAGCTTCACAAGATCGCAAATTCCAGCTACGGTTTTTATGAACTTATCCATTTCAAGGCTGCGTCCCAGAAAATTTGGAATATCATTTTCCCTGTTGGCGAAATAAGTATGAAGTGAAATATAGTCAACATGATC
Source organism: Treponema sp. (assembly GCA_009781635.1). Taxonomy (GTDB): domain Bacteria; phylum Spirochaetota; class Spirochaetia; order Treponematales; family Breznakiellaceae; genus WQXQ01. Next base: position 50,434 of record WQXU01000008.1, on the reverse strand, counting down.
ATAAACATGATCCAGCACGGTAATTTCCCAATCTCCAAAAGTCGGCATGCCGGCAAATGAACTGCCGCAGGCAACAAGTTCAATGGAAGGGTCTGTCCACTTCATTATTTTTGCAGCTTCTGCTGCAACTCTTCCGTATTCGTATGCGGTGCGGCTGCATATCTGCCACGGGCCGTCCATTTCATTTCCAAGGCACCATAATTTTATTCCATGCGGCTCTTCTGCGCCGTGGCTTCGGCGCAGATCGCTGTAAAAACTTCCGGATTTAAAATTACAATACTCAACAAGATTTCCTGCAGCTTCTGCGCCTCTTGTTCCAAGGTTTACAGCCATCATCATTTCGGCATTAATTTTTTTTGTCCATGCAGCAAACTCATTAGTGCCGAAATGATTGCTCTCTTTTGCGTTCCATGAAAGATTCAGGCGCTGAGGCCTGTTCTGTAAAGGCCCTACTCCGTCTTCCCAGTTATATCCCGATACAAAATTACCTCCTGGATACCGGACGACAGTAACATCAAGTTCCTTTATTAACTGCGCAACATCATCTCTGAATCCTGCGCTGTCAGCCTGCGGATGTCCGGCTTCGTAAATGCCGGTGTAAACAGCGCGTCCCAAATGCTCAATAAAAGAACCATAAAGCCTCTTGTCTGTTTCTCCGATGGAAAAATCCCTGTGCAGGGTTATTCTTGCTTTCATTTTAATCTCCCTTTAACGCTGTCCGTAGTATGCGTCTTTGCCGTGTTTGCGTTCCCAGTGTTTTTTTGTTATGTGCTCCGGAAGTGATTTTACAAGGGGGTTAATTGTCAATGTAAGAAATGCCATTTTGCAAATTTCTTCAAGAACAACGCAGTTGTATACAGATGCAGAAGCGCTGCTGCCCCATGTAAAGGGGCCGTGTCCTGCAACAAGAATCATGTTGACATTAGCAGGATCAAAATTATTTTTTCTTATTGTCTGTGTTATTAAATTTCCGGTTTCAAATTCATAATTATTCTCTGTTGATTCTAGGCTCATAAAATCCGTGCAGGGAACCTCATCCGTCAGGTGATCGGCATGAGTGGTGCCGAAAACCGGAACCGGCATTCCTGCCTGCGCCCAGGCAACCGCATAGGTTGAGTGAGTATGAGTAATCCCGCGTAAATCAGGAAACTTACGGTATAAAACAAGATGAGTATTTGTATCAGAGGACGGCTTTAGCTCTCCTTCTATTATGTTTCCCTCAAGATCTACAATAACCATCAATTCAGGTTTTAGAGCATCGTAATCTACTCCGGACGGTTTAATTGCCAATACGCGCTTTTGCGGATCAAATGCGGAAGAATTTCCCCATGTGTAAAGGGCTAATTTTTTTCTTTTTATTTCAAGGTTAGCTTCGTATGCTTCTTCCTGCAATGCTCTGTATGACATTAAAACTCCTATCTGTGCGAATAGTAAGCATCACTCCAGCGAAGCTCATCCTGAAGCCTGTTTGGCCTTGTGCTTCCGTCGATTAGTACAAACTCAATGCCGCACATTTGCGCCCAATCGCGGAAATATTCTGCATCAAGCGCGCTTGTATAAACGCTATGGTGTGTGCCTCCGCATAAAATCCAGGCTTCTGCTGAATCTGTAAGATTTGGGTAAGGCTTCCAGAGCGCGCGGGCAACAGGAAGAAGAGGCATCTCGTTTTCAATCTTTATAGTTTCTATTTCATTGACTATCATTCTGAAACGGCTGCCAAGATCCACAAGCGTTGCAAGAACAGCAGGTCCTGCCTTTGCATTAAATACCATGCGGGCAGGATCATTTTTTCCGCCGATGGAAAGGGGATGTACTTCTATACGCGGTTTTTTTTCTGCAATGGAGGGGCATATCTCAAGCATGTGCGCGCCAAGAGCCGCTTCCCTGCCTTTCTCCAGGTGGTAGGTGTAATCCTCCATGAAAGAGACGCCGCCTTCAAGGCCTGCTGCCATTACTTTTGCGCAGCGCGTTAACATAGATTGCTTCCAGTCTCCTTCCGCGCCGAAACCGTAACCCTGTTCCATAAGCCTCTGCGCGGCAAGACCCGGCAATTGCGGTAAGCCGTGAAGATCCTGAAAGGTAGTTGTAAAAGCTCCGGCGTTTTCCGCTTCGAGCATTTCCTTAAGGGCAATTTCTATTTTTGCCTGTTCAAGCATGGCGCATCTTGCGCTGCCATTTTGCTTCAGCTCCGCTGCAAGTTCGTAAGTATTTTCGTATTCTTCTGCAAATTCTTCCGCTTTGGCGGCGGTTACTTGCGCATAACGCTGGGCAAGCTCGCCTATACCCCAGGTATTAACCTGCCAGCCCATTTTTATCTGCGCTTCAACCTTGTCTCCTTCTGTTACTGCAACTTCCCGCATGTTATCTCCAAGGCGCAGCACGGTTTTGTTCATGCCGTCCTGTTTAGCTGCAGCCGCCCGCATCCATACTCCCATTCTGCGGCGCAATTCCTTATCCTGCCAGTAGCCCGCTATAACTTTTCGGGGCAGCTTCATACGTGTGTGAATATAACCGTGCTCCCTGTCGCCGTGCGCCGACTGATTTAAATTCATAAAATCCATATCGATTGAAGCCCAGGGTATATCACGGTTAAACTGGGTATGAAGATGAAGAACCGGTTTCCGGTTTACAGCAAGGGCCTGTATCCACATCTTTGACGGAGAAAAAGTATGCATCCATGTGATAATGCCGGCGCAGGAAGAAGATGCATTTGCTTCTTCAAAAAGGCCGCGGATTATTGATGGCGATTTTGCTGTTGGTTTTAATATTATTCTCCCCGGAAATGAAGGTTCATTATTAAAATCATCTGTCATTATTGCTGCATGTGAAGCAACCTGCTTAAGAGTTTCTTCTCCGTACAGATCCTGACTTCCGGCAATAAACCAGTATTCGCAGTTTTCTAAATCCATATTTATCATCCTTTAAAATTTTTAACCGCAGCCCTTTCTATTTCCATGCCCGCAGTGTACCTCTGCATAAATATTTTAAAACTTTTTACATCATCAGAAGCGGGGTAAACCTTTATGCTTTCAAGGTTTGCAAAAACATTGTTTGACAAAAATTGCTCAAGGGTTAAGCCTTTGTTTGAATGCCTTTTATAAAGCATAAATGCGGCAAGAAGCGCGATACCCCAGGCTCCGCCTTCTGCGGCGGATGCCTCCATTACAGAAACAGGAGTGTTTAGCGCGCCGGATAAAAGTTTTTGTCCTGCGCCTTTTGTTTTAAATAAACCGCCGTGGCCGAGCAGACTGTCTATGCGGACATTTTCCTTCTCGGTAAGAATGTCCATGCCGTATTTTAAGGTTCCAAAGGCAGAAAAAAGCATTGTTCTTATAAAATTTGCAAGTGTAAATTTACTGTCCGCAAGCCTTGTAAAGACGGGGCGCCCTTCTTTCAATCCTGTAATAGGCTCACCGGAAATGTAATTATAGGAGAGAAGCCCTCCGCAGTCGATGTCCGCTTCAAGAGCTTTGCTGTAAAGCGCAGCATAAAAAGCCGTTTTATCATTGTTTTTATTGCCCGTAATTTCTGCAGCTTCACTTAATAACTTCACCCATGCGTCGATATCAGAAGTACAATTATTGCAGTGAACCATGGCTACAGGTTTTCCGTCTGGAGTTGCAACTATATCAATTTCCGGATAAACCTTTGACAGATTCTTTTCCAGAACAATCATTGCAAAAATCGATGTGCCCGCCGAAATATTGCCGGTTCTTTCCGCTATGCTGTTAGTTGCAACCATGCCTGTGCCTGCATCGCCTTCCGGAGGGCAGAACGGGATGCCTGCCTTCAATAAACCTTCCGGATTCAAAAGCATTGCTCCTTCCTGCGTAAGAGAGCCTGCTGTATCTCCTGCTTTTATTATATCAGGCAGGATTTCATTTATATTCCAGCTATAATTTAAACCGGATGCAAATTCATTGAACTGCTTGAGCATTTGACAATCGTAATTTTGCGTGATGCTGTCAACAGGAAACATGCCGGAAGCGTCATCAATGCCCAGCGCTTTTTTTCCTGTCAGCTTCCAGTGCACATAACCTGCAAGGGTTGTAAGATAATCAATGTTTTTTACATGGGGCTCATCATCCAGCATCGCCTGATACAAATGAGCAATGCTCCAGCGCAGGGGTATATTGAATTTTAATTTTTCGGTGAGCAGGCTTGCGGCTTTTCCGGTTGTTGTATTCCGCCATGTACGGAATTGGGCAAGCTGTACGCCGTCCCTATCAAATGCCAAATAGCCGTGCATCATTGCAGAAACACCGATTGCACCAACAGATGAAATTTCCAGATTATAATTATTTTTTACATCCAAAGACAAATTATGAAAGCAGTTTTGTAATCCTGTCCATACATTATCAAGATGATATGTCCATATTCCGTCTTCAAGCTGGTTTTCCCAGTAATGGCTCCCTGCGGCAATAGGCGTAAAATTTTCATCTATTAATACTGCTTTAATACGGGTAGACCCAAGCTCGATGCCAAGAGATGTTTTCCCTTCGTTAATGCTTTTGCAGGCAGCATCGCGGTTATGAGCTTGATACATGAGCTATTATATATCGTTATATGATATATCTCAACTAAATTTCAAAACCGGTTTGTCATAAGTATCCGGCGGCAGCAGCCCCAGTAATTGTATACAGGTTGCGGCAATAGAGCTTATTCCCAGGCCTTCATTAAGGCAGCTGTCAAAAGGTGTATTTTGATATTCGCCCTTGTATTGCGGATCGTATATGATGCATGGAACGGGATTAAGGCTGTGGCTTGTTTTTGCTTTCGGCGTACCGTCTTCTTTAAGTGTAACTGCGCCGGTTTTTTTGTCGTGCTCAAACATATCGTCACTGTTGCCGTGATCTGCTGTGATCACCATAACAGCTGCGTTTTCTTCCGCCGCCTTTTTCAGCCTGCCAAGCTGAACATCCATGCCTTCCATTGATTCAATTACCGCCTTGTACACACCGGTGTGCCCAACCATATCTCCGTTGGGATAATTGAGCCTGATAAAATCATATTTACCAGAGCCGATTGCCTCTACAACCTTATCTGTAATTTCTTTGCATTTCATTAAAGGCTTTTGTTCAAATGGAATTACATCGCTTTTTATCTCAACATAATCTTCCAGATTTTCATCGAACTTGCCGGTGCGGTTTCCGTTGAAAAAGTAGGTGACATGCCCGTACTTTTGAGTTTCTGAAATCGCAAGCGTTTTTATTTTGCTAGCCGCAAGATATTCTCCAATTGTTTGATCAATCGAAGGGGGGGATACAAGATAACGGCGCGGAACATGCATGTCTCCGTCGTACTCCATCATGCCAGCGTAACAAATATCAGGGCGGCGTTTTCTGTCAAACTTGTCAAAATTGTCTTCTTCAAAGGCGGCAGTCATTTCCAGCGCGCGATCACCGCGGAAGTTAAAGTATATAACAGAATCTCCGTCTTCGATTGTGCCGATGGGTTTGCCGTCTTTGGCTATTACAAATTCTTTTAAATCCTGATCAATAATGCCTTTTATTTCTCTGCGGTATGTTTCCACCGCTTCCCGCGCCGATGAAAATTGGCGGGCAGTTCCAAGCACATGGGTTTGCCAGCCGCGTTCTACCATTGACCAGTCTGCACCGTATCTGTCCATTGTGATCCACATGCGCCCGCCGCCAGATCCGATTTGCGCATCGAAGCTATCATCATTAAGTTCACCAAGGAAGGCCTCGAAAGGATCGATATATTCAAGCGCGCTTGTTTCTCCTACATCGCGTCCGTCAAAAAGAACATGAATCCGCACACGTTTTATATTTTCTTTCTTTGCCCGGGAAATCATCGCCTTTAGATGATCAAGATGGCTGTGTACATTGCCGTCTGAAAAAAGCCCTATAAAGTGCATAACGCCGTTATGATTCTTTGCATTGGCAATTACTTCCTTCCATGCCTGACCTTCAAACATGGCTCCGGTTTCGATGGACTTTGAAACAAGGGCAGCGCCCTGATTAAAAACACGACCGCATCCCATAGCATTATGACCGACTTCACTGTTGCCCATATCTTCATCAGACGGCAGTCCGACTGCAGTCCCATGGGCTTTTAATTTTGTATGCGGATTATTATCTGTAAGCTCTGTGAGATTTTTCATATTTGAAGAGGCGACAGCATCGCCTTCCTTGTATTTACCGTAACCGACGCCGTCCATGATGACTAAAACTAAAGGACCTTTGCGGCCTTTCCATGCAGGATTTTTTTTCAAAGCTTCCATGTTTTCTCCTTGATTTATTGATTATAAAAGAATTATAAATAAACTTCCACAGGGGTAGTTATGCCCAATTTAAAAAATGCCTGGCGTAATGATGCGGCGCGTTTTTCCAGGTATTCTAAAGGCAGCCCGCTGGCTAAGGGGTCTTCCGGCGCCGGGCGTGCCTTGCCGTAGAGCTGCACTTTATAAATTTTATTTGCAGCTAATTCACAAACAAGAGTTTCCCATGCTTTCTCCTCAGTTTGTGACGGCGCGCTTTCGCCAACCGCGCAGAGCATTGTCTGTATTGTAACAGGCGCAAGGGCTGTAAACTCTTTTTTCTTTTCTGTAAGTTCATTAAAAGGAATCGCGCTGCGGTTTATTTTTTCATACCAGGAAGAAGTGCCTGCATCAATCTTAAGCCAGATGTTAACTGAAGGGTTTAAGGCAGCTTCTTTTAACAGTGTAAAGATATGCGGCTCCAAAAGACCTGTGCCGTTTGTAATGATAACAAGCTGAGCGGAAGCTTCTGTCTGAGCGCGAATATCTTCAGCCAGTTTAAACGCATCTGCAAAAGCAGGGGAGAGTGTCGGCTCTCCGTTGCCGGAAAAACAGATGTCTTTAACAGGTATATTTTGCTCTTGCGCCGAAGTAATTGCAGTACGCAAGCCGGTTTGCATTTGTTCAAGAGAGAACCCGGCATTAGATGAAAACGGGAAAACTTCGCAATACGGACAATTGAAGGCGCAGGTTTTCTTTCCCGGAAAAAGATTAATACCTACAGAAAGCCCTGCTGAACGGCGGGAATATACAGGATAGACAATCACGCCTTTTTCTCTTTCACGGTGATTTGCAACAGGTTTTATGTTTATTGCCATGGATAGTAATTATAACAGCTAAACTGACAGCCATCAATTGACTAATATGATATATTATTACTGTGGAAGATAAAAAACAGCAGCAGGCCATGATGCTTGCAAACCGTCTGCAAAAACGGTTCCGGCATTTAAAAAAATGGGCGCAAAGAAAAAATATCGGCGCATTCAGGTTATATGATCGTGATATTCCGGAAATACCTCTTGTCCTTGATTTTTACGGAGAAGTCTCCGGCGCAGAGCCTGCTCTTTGCGGCGCGCTTTACAAACGCCCTTATGAAAAAGACGAAGCGGATGAGGAAAGCTGGCTGTGCGCAATGAAGGAAAGCGCTTCTTCTGCGCTGGGAATAGACTCCAAACGTATATTTTTAAAACAACGCCGGAAGCAAAAAGGCGTTTTTCAATATGAGAAAACAAGCCATGAGCGTTTTGAAAAAATTGTAAGCGAAGGGGAGCTTTCTTTTAAAGTCAATTTATCGGATTATCTTGATACTGGCCTTTTTATTGACAGGCGTCTGTTACGCGCCATTGTAAAAAACGAAGCTGCCGGAAAAAGGGTGTTAAACCTCTTTTCCTATACAGGATCATTTTCTGTTTATGCTGCGGCAGGAAAGTCTGTCTCTACTGATTCTGTGGATATTTCCAATTCATATTTAAATATGGCGCGTGAGAACTTTTCCCTTAACGGAATGTCTGCAAGTCTACTGCAGCAATGGGATTATTTTGATCGCAGCGTTCACAGCGCCAATAAACTGATAAGAGCGGATGCGCTTTTGTTTGTTGATAAAGCCATCGCAGAAAAAATTAAATGGGATATAATTGTGCTGGATCCGCCAGTTTTTTCCAATTCCAAAAAAATGACAGATAATTTTGATTTAAACCGTGATATTGCAAGACTGCTCGGCAAATGCCTTAAATTGCTTGCGCCATGCGGAAAAATATTTTTAAGCGTCAATATGCGCCGTTCTCCGCCGGCAGCAGAGGAACTGGAAGCGCAATTGCGAGCGTACACTTATGCTGAAAATGCAAGCGTAACAGACCTTGAGAGCAGTATAATTGATGAAGATTTTAAAGGCAAAAAAATACCAAAAGCATTTTCAGTAAAACTGTAATTACTCTTTAATATTGTATTTCTTTCTGAATCTTTCAATGCGTCCGGCTGTGTCAACAAGCTTCTGTTTACCGGTAAAGAAAGGGTGGCAGGAAGAGCAAATTTCAACCTTTATGTCCCTTATTGTAGAACGGGTTTCGATAATATTCCCGCAGGCGCAGGTAATTTTTGTCATCTCGTACTTAGGGTGGATTTTATCTCTCATTTCATTCTCCTATTGTATTTGTCCAACTTCTGACTATTTAATCAAATTAAAAAGTCAGGTTTAAGGACGTCAATCCATGCCTCCAGTTCCGGTATTCATGGATCTCAGGAATGCTTCATTATTCTTTGTTTTCTTAATTCTGTCAACCAGCATGTCGATTATTTCGATATCGTCCATGTTATTGATGGCCTTGCGTAAAAGCCAGATTAACTGGAGTTCATCATCGTTAATTAAAAGCTCTTCTTTTCTTGTGCCGGATTTCTTGATATTAATTGCCGGGTACAGGCGGCGGTCGGAAATTCTTCTGTCAAGGTTGATTTCCATATTGCCGGTTCCCTTAAATTCTTCAAATATTACTTCATCCATACGGCTGCCTGTTTCCACAAGAGCCGTTGAAATAATGGTCAGGCTGCCGCCTTCTTCGATATTGCGCGCGGCGCCAAAAAAGCGCTTTGGTTTATGCAAGGCATTTGAATCAACGCCGCCTGACAAAATCTTTCCCGAGGTGGGGACTGTCTGGTTATATGCGCGCGCAAGACGGGTTATCGAGTCTAAAAGGATTACAACATCTCTTTTATGTTCAACAAGGCGCTTTGCTTTTTCCAGAACCATTTCTGTAACCTGAACATGGCGTGTCGCCTGTTCATCAAAGGTAGATGAGATTACTTCCGCGCGCACGGTTCTTTCCATGTCGGTTACTTCTTCAGGACGCTCGTCAATAAGAAGGACTATAAGGTAGACTTCAGGATGATTTTTTGTAATTGCGTTTGCAATTTTCTGCATCATTATTGTTTTACCTGTTCTGGGCGGAGCGACAATTAAAGATCTCTGGCCTTTGCCGATGGGGCAGAAAAGATTTATGATTCTTTCACTGATGCCTTCCGTAGATGTTTCAAGGTCGAGCTTCCGGTTGGGATACAATGGAGTAAGGTTGTCAAAGGGGATTCTGTTTTGAGCGACTGTGGGATCGTCATAATTGACAGTTTCCACTCTTAACATGGCAAAGAAACGCTCGCCTTCTTTCGGGCTGCGGATTTGACCATATACAGTATCTCCTGTTTTTAGCGCAAAGAGACGTATCTGGCTCGGGCTTATATAGATATCATCCGGGCCTGGAAGATATGAATTTTGCGGGCTGCGCAAAAAGCCGTAACTGTCAGGGAGAATTTCAAGCGAACCGTAGGCATAAATAATTCCGCCTCTTTCCGTATGCGCCTTAAGAAGCGCAAAAACAATTTCCTGTTTTTTTAATATAACCATGTCATCATGGGTGATGTTATAACAGGCTGCAAGTTCGCGCAGGTCCTTCATGTTAAGTCTGATAAGTTCATTTATTGTAAGACGGGGTTTGCCATTATCCTGCTCCTGGCGCGGGATAGGTTTGCCGTACAGATCCGGCATGGAAGGCAGTTTCGGCAGGGCCGGCAGCACTTCAGCATTACCTTCCTGTTCGTTTGCACCTTCAAAACGTTTCGGCGGCGCTCCGTTTTTCTTGCCGCGTACAACTACACGGTTTTGTTTATCGCCGTTTTCATCATTGGAAATATCCGCATTCTCATGCATGCTGCCATCTGCGTTTTCTTCGGTAATCCCTGTTTCCGAGTGCGCCGGCCTTCTGCCTTTCTTTAGAACTGCCATTCTTACCACCTATGGATTGTGCCGTTTCCGGCAAGATTTGCTTTTCTTAATATTTGAAACATATGATTTTCGACAGGATACTCCCAATTTATTGATTTTTTCATTTTATGTCAAGGTATTTTTTACTACCTTTTAAAACAATTATTCACCGGATAAGCTTTTTAACAAGGCGTCAAGCACAGCGATTGCAGCGAGGAAACGAACTTCATTCCTGGACGATGCATCCTTAAAATAAAATTCCCTTGCTTCAATTCCGCCGCTTTTTAATGCAGTTGCAATCCAGACAGTTCCAACCGGAACATCGCTTCCGTCTCCGTCCGGCCCTGCAAGCCCTGTAACTGAAGCTGCCATATCTGCGCCGCTTTTTTGTAATGCGCCATTTGCCATAAGGCAGGCAGTTTCCCTGCTTACAAGCCCATGCGCATCAAGCTCATTTTTATCAAGGCCAAGCATGGCAGCCTTTGCCTCTTTTGTGTAGCATACATAGCAGCCCCAGAGAAAGGCTGATGCGCCTTCCCTGCATGCCAAAAGCGCGGAAATCAAACCGGCTGTGCATGATTCAGCTAACGCCAGTGTAAGTGAATGTTTTTTTAACTGTTCTGTCAGGCGAAAAACTTTTTCCTGCGCCTGTTTAATTAATCCCGCATCTATATCACATTCTGGCATTTAAACGCTGTAATTCCGCCTTGATTTCTTCTGTTGGGCGATGGAATATTTCTACATCTTTTTCTATATTTGTCATCTTGCATTTGCCTTCAAAGAGAACTCCGTCTGCAATGCGCAGTTTGGCGGCGTTTACATCTCCCTGGACTTTTGCTCCGCTCATCATGTCTACTTTATCAGTTGCATGTACTGTTCCGGAAATATGTCCGAAAACCGTAAGGGCTTTTACTGTTACGTGATCAGCGTCTATGACAGCGTCTTTGTCGATAATAAGCTCGCCTGTCGCTTCAATTGTTCCCCTGAAATTTCCCTGAATGCGTAATTTTGAACTAAATTTTAATATTCCTGTAAAACTGGTTGTTTTGCCAAGGATTACTTCAACCTTATCTTTCTTTTTTCCTTCACGTTTAAGCATGCTGCTTCTACTCCTACGCCTTTATCTCAGGCAGGGTTCCCCTCCTGATGGAGGAATTTACGTATCTGGCTTTCCAAAACTGAAAGTCCAATCTCGTCTTTTTTAAGATTATCCCATTCATTTATTGTTTTTTCAATCCTTGCGTCAAGCGCTGCTATATGTTTTCGCACTGAAATGATTTTTTCGCTGACAGGTTTTACGCGGTTTACAAGAGTTTCCTGATTGAAATTTTCACCGTCCGATGCCGGTTTTTCACAGATCATTGCGATTGCTTTATCAAGCTCGTCAATGCTTCCTATAAAGACAGAAAGATTTTCTTTTAAATCCCTGTTTAAATCTTCGGCAAGGGCAAGTCTGGCTTCTCTTACCTTGATTTGATCAAACAGCGCTCTGTTGCGTAAAACCGCATTTATACGCGCAAGAACTTCAGTAAAATTAAAGGGTTTTGTAATGTAGTCATCAATGCCCGCTTCAAATCCTGCAACCTTATCTTTTACATCATCAAGGGCGGACAGCATTATAATTGAAATATTCTGAAACTTTTGATCTTTTTTCAGTGTTTTTGTTATTTCTCTTCCCGTCATTCCCGGCATAATATTGTCAAGAATGATTAAATCCGGCATGAATTTTTTAACTTTTGCAAGAACATCAAGCCCGTTGTCGCATTTTTCCACTACAAAGCCAAGCTTTGATAACATTACTTCAAAAAAATCCAGGTTAATGGCTTCATCATCGGCAATTAAAATCTTTTTTTGGGTATTCATGGCATGCAGTTCCTTGCTCTTTTAGAGCTGCCCTTTTAAGGCCTTTAGTTTCCTCATTGTATACCATACTGCTCCCAAAAGCAATGATATAGCAGCTAGGGCTGTAAAGAAAACTGCAAGGTAATCTCCGTAAAGCGTGTAAAATGTGATTTTATTCCGATCAACAATTGGAACGGACACATTAAGCCATGTCTCTTTAAACGGCTCTGCCATTTTTGTTATTTTACCGTTTGGGTTTATTGCGCAGCTCTGTCCTGAAGTAGTTGAGCGTACCATTGAACGGTGGTTTTCCGCAGCTCTGAAAACTGCCATCGTAAGATGCTGATACTGGGCAGTAAGACTTTGCGCCCAGGCATCGTTTGACAGATTTACAAGCACATCGGCGCCGCGGCGGACAAAGTCTCTGGAAAGGTAGCCAAAAGTATCTTCAAAGCAAATGGGAGCTGCAAATGTAAATCCCGGCCCTGCGAAAATTGTCTTCTCATCGCCTTTTTCCCAAAATTGCGTATCGGCTTTTTCCAGCCAGGCATAGATTCCGGGGAATTGCTTCTTGTACGGGAAATGTTCTGTGAATGGAACAAGATGGAGTTTCCGGTAGCTTGCGGTAATTTGCCCTCTTTCAAAGAGCATGGCGGCATTGTAATCTACTCTGTGTCTTTTTGCCTGATCGGGATTTTTTGCCGGCTCCATACGGGCATCATCGTTGCCGATTAAAAAGGGGACATCCTGCTCCGATAAATAATCCAAAAGATCTTTTACTATACCCCAGGAGTTTTGATCATCGCGGTATGTCAGATGCCAGTAAATTCGCGGAACAAAAGCTGTTTCCGGCCACACAACAAGCTGAGGTTTTGGGTGCGATGCAAGGGCTTCATCGGAAAGCCTGATCAGGCTGGCAAGATCTTTGCGGTAACCCTCTGTTATCAGAAATGGAGCGGGAGCTCTGGCAGGCTCCCAGGGGTCTGTGTTGTGCTGTATCAGGGCAATCTGCGCCGCAGGATAGGAAGAAAAATCCTTTATATTTACAAATCCAAAAACAAGAGACGCTGCAAGAGCTGCACACCAGATGATTGCAGGTACCTTATAATTCCGCGCGGCTAAAAAGAATCTTCGTATATAAATCCTTATGGTTTCTCCAATTTGTCCGGAAGATAGAATATCTTCCCGTTTAAAATTAACAAAAACTGCGGCGAGCAGGAAAGAAGGAAATGTTACAAGGGCGGACACTCCCCATACGCCTGTAATGCTTGCGCTCTGGATTAAAGGTATCATGCGCCATTGAGAGTAGGCTGTTATCCCGTAAGGGTATCCGAGAAAACCCAGGGTTCGCAAATATTCATAAGATAGCCATATCATCCATTGCACAAGGAAACCTCTTGCGGGAAAGAAAATAATGGCTAGTTTCATAAGAACGAAAACAATTGCAAGGTAAACAAGGTAAATACTGTTTACGATTGAACCTGCAAGCGGATGAAAATTGTTAAGCCAGTGATTAAATAAAAAATAGGAAATAAAACCGTAAATTGCGCCCCAGCCCGCACATGCAAGGGGATTGTATTTACTTATCACTATAAGGATTGGGATATATGCAAACCATGCAAGGAAGGGAAGACCGTTAATAAAAAGCGGATTTGGAAAAGAAGCGGTAAAAAGAACTGAAGCGAAAATTACAAGGGCCAGATGGACTAAGATTCCGCTAATCCAGCTGTTATTTGTCATCGTTAATTGCCCAGACAGCCTGTTTTAACTCGCGTCCGGAGCGGAAAGCAACTGCTCCGTGCGAACGGATTACAATACTTTCGCCTGTCCTTGGATTACGCGCCCTTGGACGGGCCTTTCGTACCTTTACTTCAAAGGTGCCGAAACCCCGCAGTTCAATTACCTGGCGGCGCATAAGGGCTTCTTTCATTTCATCAATAAAGAGATCCACCGCACTGCGAATCTCCGTGCGGTTCATCCCAGTTTTTTCATAAAGAGCATCTATAATGTCAGCTTTAGTAAATTTCTTCGCTGCCATATATCAATGATTATTGCGCTGCTTTTACTGTGTTGTAGTATTTCGTCATCCTTGATTTTTTACGAGCCGCTGCATTTTTTGTTATTATTCCCTTCCCGGCGGCTGTATCAAGCTTCTTAATCATTTCTCTTAATGCCGCATCAGTATTTGGATCTTTTTTCTGTGCGAGAGCCACAAATTTCTTAACGCTGGTTTTTACTGCGCTTTTTGTTGATTTGTTGCGTAAACGGCGTTCTTCGCTCTTCCGGTGCCTTTTTTCCGCTGAACTTTTTTTCTTAGCCAAAGGATTCCTCCAAATTTATTCAAATATTTAATTTACGTATTGTACACCGCATTAAATGGCGTAAAAAACTGTTTAACGAAAATCCGACGGGCGCCTTTCTGTCCGTTTGCATTTATCACATTCTGCCATATTCTTTACTTTCCCGCTCTCAAAAAGGGTTTTCATCTTTACTTCTCCGCCGCAGGAACAAAGAAATTTCTGTGTTGCGCTGGCGGTACGGCTGTTCTTACTTGCCTGTCCCATAGTGTTTTCTCCTTAATACTTGCTAGAAATAAGGTACTACATTTAAGTTTTTCATGTCAAGGGATATGGGTTTGGAAGATCAGAGGCAGTAAAAAAAACCAATTTTGACAGTCTGCTAACCGTTCTGCTCAGCCTCACCCGGAGGGAAGAGGTAAAGATCAGGAAGTTTAAATGTCCGGTTCAGCGCATATGATTGCGGATTATGGAACTTGCTGGTAGCTGAAATATTAAAAAAGTGGCTTAAAGGTTCAAAATCCGGCGATTTTACTTTAATGGAAAACTTGAATTCCTTGGTGACTTCCGGGCTGTCCGCAATTATCGGCGCAGGCCAAAAACTGAATGCTCCCGGAGTACTTTGAACCATTCTGTAAGGGTTCTGCCAATTGCTGTTTCTCATGGAGATAAGATCTCCTTCGCAGTATATAAAAACATCGACATCGATAATTGGTTCAAAACTTTCTCCGTTAAAAATACGGCCTGCAATGGTTGGTATATCGTATAAGGGATGGTCTGTTCTGATGCTTGTAGCGACAGAATCATCATGGGGAGCTGTCGGACGCAGGTTATGGTTTACAAGACGCAGACCCTTGTAAATTAACGATGTAATATCCGCTTCGATTTGCTGCCGCCTGATACTTGTCTGTTCAAACCTGGTAAAACCGCGGTTTGAGACTATGTAATTTGGTTCAATACGGTTAAGGGTATAGCAAACCGTATCTATCCGGCACTGGTAACAAAGGCAGTATTTTTCAGGATTGCCGCTGCTTTGTATTTCGTCAAATATAGTTTGCACTGAGCTAAATACAAGGTCTTCGTTTGTATTGTGAATGTCCATGTTATTCCTCCGTTTGAACTTAAGAGTAGTTACGGCAGCCCGTAAAAACCCGCTCTAAACGCAAATTGCACAGCAACGGCGTTTATAGATTTAGTATACTACAGCTTTTCAGAAATGTCTTTAGAGTTTCTTTATATTTTTGATTTATGAATATTCTTATAGTATAAAGCGTTTTTACAAAGGCATTTACAGTCTCAATATTAAATGCGCTGGAACTGCAGTTAAAATTGCATTCCTCGTCCCTGACATAAAGGCCTGTTTCAAATGAAACCGGCTCGGGTATATCGATAATAATGTCATCCCCACTTATTTCAAGACCCTCGAATCGCAGCTTTGATGCCAGTTTTTCCTCAAAATGCGCTCTGTTTCCGATTTTTCGAATAGCGTCTATATCGATCTGATCCGGTGAATACTCTGCGGCCGTTGCGTAAATCCTGTTTTGGCGGATAGATTCAAGCAAATTGCCCGAGCTGCAGGCTTTTTGCTCAAGAAGGGTAAAAAGACTCATATCATCAAGATCGTAAAGGTCCTCTCCTGAAATTTTGGCGGATTCCAGCCCGTTTATAAGCGCTTTTTTTACCATTGCCGTGGCTGCGCGTACCTGGCGGTGCCAATACACGGTACGGTACATAAGGTATTTGGAGAAAAGAATAGATTCAACATTAGGAATAAGGCGTGAATCAATATCTACGCCTCTTTCCCTGTCCGGATATAGCTTTGAAAGGATAAAATCAACATCCTGCGCGCCGTAGGGAACCCCGCAGTATCTTGCATCGCGGTTAAGATAGTCAAGCTTGTCAGGATCAAGGGCGCCGGAAAGGAGTTTGCGGTAAAAATGAAGCTCGGTGCAGGAGCCGCTTATGTCTTTGTCTACAATGGCGGCGGCAAGATCAGGGTCTGCGCCTGTTGCCTGTACAAGCGATTTCATGGGTTCTTTCAGCATTATGGCGCCCGTAAGGGATTCATGCGATGAAAGGGATAATTCTTTAAGCGAATGCGTGTAGGGAAAGTGGCCAAGGTCATGAAGCAGGCAGGCTGCAAGGAAAGATTTAACGCCGGCATGCGTAAGCCAGCTTGCGGCTCCCCGTTCTGCAAGGTTCTGAAGAAGCCGCCTGCCAAGATGGTAAACGCCGATGGAATGGCTTGCCCTTGTATGAGTCGCACCTGGATAGACAAGGTAAACAGGGCCAAGCTGCATAATACGGTTCAGGCGCATGAATGCAGATGTTTCCGTAAGAAGGGCCTGTTTTTCTGTCATATAGATATGACCCCAAAGAACATCCCTTACAGGGTGAGTATAGTCTTCTGATAAAGAGGCTTCAATTGATTTATTCATTTACATTATTATAGAAAAAATAATAAAAATTTACTAGAATATAAGGTATATTGTATACTCGGAAAATATATGCGTTTATTTTGTATTGCTTGTTTATTTTTACTTTTTTCGGCGTCTGCCGTCTCCCAGGAGCGAAGCCCGTCAAGGGGTTCTATTCCCGAAGAGTTGATACGGCCGGGAAGAGGAGAAGCTCCGCGGCTGCCCAGGGATATGGTTATCGGAGATCTTGGCAGGGGAGGCGCATCAGTTTCAGCTTATAATTTTGCAAGTTCGATTTTAGACGGATTTATGTCAAACCTTCCTGGGCATCCTGCTCTGTCTTCTATAGAAGAAGGTTTAAGAGATAGCCATTTGGCATCGATAAATATAGTCGATCCTTTCAGCTCCAGAATTGGCGGCGGAAGAGTAGAGGCTGACGGCACAGTTTCATTTCTTATTCGCTTCATAGGAAGCGAGCTTGGGATTACAGGAGAGCTTTACGTGAGGTATGTTACAAGACAGATACAGGGAGCTGAAGGGCAAATGATAACAACCGGAAGCTGGACATTCGATGAAATGCTTTTGGAAGAGCCGCAGGACAGGGAACTTGAAGCAAAAGAAGCTATGAATCGAAATGATTTTTATCCGTACGAGAGGTTTTTTTAATTTATGGCGACACCTGTAGGAAGAATCGAAAAGGAATTTCTCTTTAAAGCCTTGTACGAAGAAAAACTTCCGGTCATGCTTGTAAGAGACAGGACAGAGTATATTTTAACGCTCAGTCAGCCTGCAGGACATGAGCTTGTTTTTTATCCTGACAGACCTTTGGGTAAATTAAAAAATAATTCCAAGCTGGTTTTACTTTTTGATTACCGCGGGCAGGTAATTGATTTTAATACAGAGATAATCAGCCAAAAAGACGATCTTCTTTACTGCAAGGCTCCTGATACGCTTTATAAAAATCTGGATCGGAATTATTTAAGAGTTGACACTCCTTCGGATTTAAAAATTCTTTTTACCTTCCGCGGAGACAGGTACAACCTTACATTTCCGAAAATTTCTGAATATGAAAGTATAATGTCAGAGGATCTTGTCCGTACTCTGGATCCGCGCAATCTTACAGGATTAATAAAACAAATCGCAAGCATGTTAAATAATTTTGCAGACGGTTACCGTATTGTCAATTTTAAGGATAAAAAACCTGAAACCACAGAAGAGAGAATTGTCTCTGAAACCGGCAAAACGCTTTTTATTCCGTCTACGGTAGGCTTTCTGCCAAAAACAGATCCGTATCCCAAAAAGAGGATAATAACAGAGGATCTGTTCAAGCGTTATCTTGAATCGACAGGAGTCGGCGCTTCATATCTTGATGATAACTGCGCGCGCTTTTTAAAAAACAAATTTAACGACGGTATTTTTTCAGATGCCTGGGTACCGATTTTATTTCATGAATATGTTATTGGATACATTCACATATGGATCGACAAGCAGGGCAGGCTCCCCTTTGATTTCAGCGTGCTTGATAATGTATACCAGTATGCGAAGGTGCTTGCGTTTTCACTTAAGGAAAACGGATACTTTGAACACGGCAAGGTGCAGAATCAACCCTTCGAGGGCAGGGTGCTTGACATAAGCGCTTCCGGCCTGCTTTTTTCGTATCCCCTTGGCAACACACTTCTTTCTACATTGCTTGTCGATGCAGAATTAACAGTAACAATCGAAGCGCCTAACCGTTCAGTTCACGTTGTTGCGCGCATTGTACGACGCTTTAAAGACAAAAGCGCAAGCTACTTCGGCTGCCGCTTTTTAAACATGGCCCCGGAAGACATGCGCTTTTTATTTGAACACCTCTACGGAAGACAGCTTGACACCAACGACGCAACATTCTTAAGCGGCCAGGTTTGAGGTGCGGGTTTTTTGTTAAACTAATTCTATATATTAATCATATCAAATATTCATGTATGTTATCGGGAAGACGAAATCCTGCCTCTTTTAGATGTGAAATAACTGTTAAAATATCTGTAATTAATCCTTGCTTGTAAGCCCGGATTAAAACACCCAAAGTACCTGTTATTTTTAATCCAAGGTTCAATGCAAATTGCCGCGCTTCTTTATCGTCAATAATCAAAACTGCCTTGTTTAATTCCATTGCAAGTACTATAGCGCTTGATTCACCAAGATCTATATATCTGTTAAAAGCAATTATTTTTCTAGTATCGTCAGCAGGTTTTATATTAATCCATTCAGGTAAGGATTCTCCGTATTCATTCGCAACTTCTGGAGTAATTAATACTTTGTTATATAACTGTCTCAATATATCAAGCAAGTTAATATTGGTTAGGGCGATTAAACAGCTTGTGTCGGAAATAATAATAGATTCATTAATATCTGACGGCATTATCAATTTCCATGCGAACATCTTCTTCAGTCATAGTTACTATGGGAACACCATACTTTACAAGCAATTCATAAAAAACACGGTAAGATAATCCTGCAACAGCAGCGGCTTTGCCCAATGGCAACCGCTTGGTTTCAAAGAGTTTAACTGCAAGCATAATCTGCGCGTCAGCCTGTGAAATATGAATTGAATCGGGAATGGTCAAAGTTAATAACATTTAAAACCCTCTTTTTATGTTATTATATATCCGCTGGCAATGCAACTGTACGCAGTATTATTTATTTTATGTTTTCCAATAAGAAGTTTTACTTTAAACCACCGCAAACCAGCTACCTTTCAAGCTTTCTGTAAACGTGTCTGTGCGGGCTGTCTGCGGCGGTGCCGAGTTTTTCTCTGCGCCACTGCGCGTACTCTGTGAAGTTGCCGTCATACCACACAACCTCGTTTTGTTCAAAAGCCAGAATGTGCGTGACTATCCTGTCCAAAAACCAGCGGTCGTGGCTTATAACAAGGCTTACGCCTGCGAAGGTGTCAAGCGCATCTTCAAGCGCGCGCAGGGTGTTAACGTCAAGATCGTTTGTGGGCTCGTCAAGAAGCAGCACGTTTGCGCCTTCCTTTAACATCATGGCAAGGTTTAAACGGTTGCGCTCTCCGCCGGAAAGCACTCCAACTTTTTTTGACTGATCCGCTCCGGAAAAATTATACCAGGCGCAGTAAGCGCGGGAATTTACTTCTCTTGCTCCCTGTCCGCTGCCTATTTTTATTAGATCCTGTCCGCCGGAAAGCTGCTCCCAGACGCTTTTTTCACTGTCAAGTTTATCGCGCATCTGATCTGCGTAACCAAGCTGAACGCTCTCCCCAAGCCTTAAAACGCCTGCATCGGGTTTTTCGCTGCCTGTTATCATTCTAAAGAGGGTTGTTTTTCCCGCGCCGTTTGGACCGATTATGCCGACACAGGCTCCCGGCGGAACTGTAAAATTCATGTTGTCGAATAACAGCCGCTCTCCGAAGGATTTTGAAAGCTCCTGCGCTTCTATTACAAGCTTGCCGAGATGAGGGCCTGCGGGGATTGTAATTTTGCCGCCTGATGCGGAGCCGCGGGATCTTTCGCGCTCATCATCCTGATACAGTTTTTCATAATTGGAAATACGCGCCTTGCTTTTTGCATGGCGTCCTTTGGGGCTCATGCGTATCCATTCAAGCTCGCGCTGCAGGGTCTTGCGTCTGTCGCTTTCGCCTTTTTCTTCCTGCGCCATGCGTTTTTCTTTTTGTTCAAGCCAGCCTGTATAGTTTCCCTTCCATGGGATACCCTCTCCACGGTCAAGTTCAAGTATCCAGCCTGCGACATTATCAAGAAAGTAGCGATCGTGAGTAACGGCTATGATTGTTCCTGCATAGTCTTTTAAATGACGTTCAAGCCAGGCTACAGTTTCGGCGTCCAGGTGGTTTGTAGGCTCGTCGAGTAACAGAATGTCAGGTTTCTGCAGGAGTAAACGGCAGAGAGCAACACGGCGTCTTTCGCCTCCGGAGAGATGATCTACAACTTCATTTCCCGGAGGGCAGCGAAGAGCTTCCATCGCAAGTTCAAGGCGGCTGTCAAGATTCCATCCGTCGGCAGCCTCGATCTTTTCCTGAAGCTGCGCCTGCTTTGCGCCAAGCTTGTCATAATCCGCATCGGGCTCTCCGAAGGCTTCGCTTACCTTGTCAAATTCTTCTAGAAGCGAAACAAGCTCTTTAACGCCCTCAGATACAATTTCCTTGACAGTTTTGCCGGGCTCAAGATACGGCTCCTGTTCAAGAAAACCGATTTTAAACCCGGGGCTGATGGATGTCTCTCCCGCAAACTCTGTATCTGCGCCGGAGAGAATTCTTAAAAGACTGGATTTTCCGGATCCGTTAAGTCCTATTACGCCGATTTTCGCTCCGTAAAAATAAGATATGCTTATATCTTTTAATACCTGCTTTGTTCCATGTTTTTTTGAAACCTTGTACATGGAATAAATTATTTTTTTATCATCTGTTGACATTTATTTTTCCTTGCTATCCCGCGGATATATTAAAATAATCACAATAAATTGTGCTTGTCAACCTGATATTTTATTACTTTATTATTAAGAGGTATAATATGTCAAACAAAAATAATGAATTTATTGCCTGGAACGGCGAATTATCCTGCGGAATAACACTGATAGACGAGCAGCACAGGAATCTTCTGGATTTGGTTAATGAAATGTTTGATAATGTTACAGGCGATGAGGTGCAGGAGCATAATTATTTTGAAAAAGTAGCTCCGGAAGCGGTAAGGTATGCTAAAATTCATTTTTCCACAGAAGAAAAAATTATGCTCGTGACAAATTTCAAAGGATATGCAGAACATAAAAAAGAACATGATACCTTTGTTAACACAATTTCTGATATAATTTTTGATTTCAGGGCCGGTAAGCAATTCTCCCTCTCTGTTTTTGCGCTGTATCTTAAAGACTGGGTTTTATCTCATATCGCATTTATGGATAAGCAATATATTGAATATTTAAGAAGCGTTGCAACGCGAAAAAAAGACGGCAGGCTGAGTGTCAGTCTGTAATTGCAAATATCCTGTAAATTTGATTTATTTACAGCTATAATGTCACTATGTCACTGAACTGGAAAGAAATTAACTTAATACTAAGCGAGCTTGATCTTGCAGGTGCGCAAATTCAAAGCGTTGTGCAAAGCGCCTACGATGTAATAATTTTACGCATAAGAACCCGGGCAATTAAGACAGACGACTGCGTCGCTAAAGGGGAAACTAAGCAGGTGCTTGTATCTCTTTGCTCCGGCGCCTGCCGTATACATGAGACATTCAACGCTGTTCCAAAAAGCGACAAGCCTCTTCGTTTTGCGCAGTTTTTATCATCAAAAATTGTAAACAGCTGGATTACAGAGGTGACTCAGCTTGGAGATAACCGTATTGTGCGGATTGATGTTAAACGCAGGGATTCAATTTTTAAGATGTATATCCGTCTTTGGTCAAACGCCGCGAATTTTATCGTCACTGATGAAAACGGCATTGTGTTAGATGCAATGCGCAGACAGCCGAAGCGCGGCGAAATAACAGGAGCGCATTTGCAGTACGGGGATTCAATCCCTGTCAATAATAAAAAAACACGCGAATATGAAGTGCGGGAGCTTCCCGGGGAAGGATCATTTAATAAAAAGGTTGATGCGTATTATGCCGCGCAGGGAGGAACGCTTTCTTTAGAGACGCTAAGAGAGCAGGCAAGGCGCAGCCATGAAGGCAGCCTTGGAAGAATCAACGCTGCGCTTGAAAGATTAAGGGAAAAAGAAGCGTTATTCGCCGGCGCAGAGCGTTATAAAAATTACGGGGATTTAATCCTGTCGAATATTGCGGCAATTAAACCGGGTGATAAATGGCTGGAAATTTCAGAGGACGGCAAAGAAATAAAAATTGAACTGGAAGAACGTACTTCCCCTGCGGTAATGGCAGGAAAATACTATGAACAGTACAGAAAGGCCAAAAAAGGGATTGCAGACATACAAAGAGAAATTACAGCAGGCGAAAGGGAACTCCTGGAAGTAACAGAGAAATTAAACTGTCTTATGAACGAGACAAATCCTCTTATTCTTGCAAAACTTTTAAAGTCAAAAGGCACAGGCGTAAATTTATCAAAAAAAGAAAAATCGCGTCCGGGGCTTTCCTTCAAACGGGGAGACTGGTTTTTAATTGTAGGCAGGGACGCAAACGAGAATGATGAGCTTTTACGCCGTCATGTAAAGGGAAACGATTTATGGCTGCATGCAAGGGATTATCACGGCTCTTATGTATTTATAAAACAAAGACAGGGAAAATCAGTGCCGCTTGATATCCTGCTTGATGCGGGCAATCTTGCGATTTTTTATTCAAAGGGCAGAAACGCAGGAGAGGGGGATTTATTTTATACATCTGTAAAATATCTGCGGCGCGCAAAAGACGGGCCAAAGGGACTTGTTATACCAATACGGGAAAAAAACCTCTATGTAAAACTGGATGATGAGCGTCTTCGCTCGCTTGAAACATGCAGAGTATAAAACAGGTGTTAAATATTTAATGCCGGTAAAAGAATTTTAATACAAATAGTTGAAGAAAGCCATAGAAAAACGCATATTTAACTATTTTTCAAATTCGTTGATTTTTCCTTGCATCCGGCTCTTGCAGACACTAGAGTTAAGTATATGAAAGCTGTGCTTGCTCAAAAAAGACGGGTTCGAAGCTCTGTTGGCGCAGGGATGTTTTATCCTGAAGACAGAAAGGAGATGCTCGATTATTTAAGGTCGTTTGACCTTGAAGAGGGCAGGGGCGGGTATGCACAGGCAATTATTGCTCCTCACGGCGCATGGAGTTATTCAGGCAGGCTGGTTGCCGATGCTTTTCGTTCGGCCACAGGCAGAAGCAAGAAAATTAAAAAGGTTGTTATTTTAGGGCCAATCCACGATAAAAGGGAAAAAGGGCTTTTCCTGTCAAACTCATATTCATTTCATACCCCGCTTGGAAATATACCTGTAGATCATGAAACCTCTGAAGAACTTCAGTTTCGCGGCAGTTTTTTTGAGATTAACGATATCCCCCACCTTGGAGAGCACTCAATCGAAATACTGCTTCCTTTTGTAAGGTATTGTTTTCCTAATGCATCGATTATACCTATATTGATGGGGCAGCCGAAGGCCCAGTATATTTACGACCTTGCCCAGGCTCTTAAGGCCGTATTTACGCCTGTCCTTGATGAAACCCTTATTGTGGTTTCCTGCAATCTTTCCTGCGATACTGATAAAATGACAGCCAGGCTTTTAGCGGAAGAAGCCTTGCGTCTTTTCACCGAGAAAAACTCTCCGGCTCTTGCTACTGCTGTTTTGGACGGCCGGCTTAATGCCTGCGGAGGCGCGCTTGTCGCAAGCCTCTTTGAAAGCGGCCTTCTTGATAATACTCATATATGCTCCGTTGCCGACAATATGGTAAATGCCGTTGGAACAGAAAATAATACAGTCTATTACAGCGAACTTTCATATATATAAATCGTAATATGAGAAAAGCCGATAAATGAATATGCGTAAAATTTATATCATCTTTATTATTGTTGTCTTTATTTTTTTATCCTGCAAAACCCCGCCTGCTGCTGTTGAACCTGCAATAATAGAGATTATAGAACCAGGTTTTACCGTTACTTCCATCTATATAATTCAGGCTGATATTGTAGTTACGGCGTTTGAAGCTGTCATAAAGATAGACAACCCCAATGATTTTGCTGTTGAACTTTCTTCCATTACTTATGAATTGTTCGGTAACAACCGTTTTTGGGCAGGGGGAAGAGCCGGCAATATACAGCAGATTCCGGCTAACACATCAGGAGAAACAAGATTCACTTTTGAAATGAATTTTATTAACATGCCAAGGCAGTTACTTGATGATGTAATTGCAATGCGGCAGGTTAATTACAGGTTTAAGGGACAGGCGGAAGTGCGCCCTGTTGTCATAGGCGCTTCTGCATTTAAGACTGATTTTGACTGCTCCGGACTTTCTGAAGTAAAAAGAAGGTAATATAAACAAAGACTTAACGCAGCTTCTCCCTCTCCTGCAAAGCCAGCTTTGCAACTGCTCTTACAGCGCGGCAGGCATCTTCTTTTATGCTGCAACTTTCCGCCATTTCCTTTATATCCGCGCAGGCGATATTTTCAAGTGATTCGTAAGCCTTCATTATCGCCAAAGCCCGTTTTGGACCGATGCCTTCCACCGATTCCAGTATTGGAAAAAACAGGTCCTTGGATCTGAGTTTTTGATTTAAACCGGTTGCAAAACGATGGCACTCATCACGCACATGCTGGAGCACTTTCAGCGCCTCCGACTGCCGCGGCAGGACAAGCGGCTCTTTCGCTTCGGGGAGCCATATCTCTTCTTCGCGTTTGGCAAGCCCTGCAAGAGCGCAGCCGCTTATCCCAAGATCGTCTAACACACCCTTCGCGGCATTCACCTGCCCTATGCCGCCGTCTACAAGTATTAAATCGGGCAATTCCTTTCCTTCGCGTATCAGCCTTGAGTAGCGGCGTCTGACAACCTCGCGCATGGCGGCAAAGTCATCAACTATTCCAATGACCGTGCGCAGCTTAAAATGACGGTAATTTTTTTTATCCGGTATTCCGTTTCTAAATGAGACAAGAGATGCTACGGGGTGCTTTCCGTCAAGCTGCGCGATATCAAAACCTTCGATTCGTTCAGGCCTTGTGTCCAAATCCAAAATGCGGGCAAGTTCATCAAGAGCAGGGCCTGCTCCTCTTTCCTTTAAACGTTTGCGTAAATCTTCATTTGCGTTTTGCCTTGCCATCGCCATAATCGCAGCATGATGTTTGTCAGATGGAATTAATAATTCCGGTGAATATCCAAACTGTTCATTAAACCAGCTTTGGATTAGTTTGAAATCACCCTCGCAGAGGCCGTTAATGGTTTGTTTTTCTTCTTTTTCATTTATCTGCGCATCTGCGCGTTTGCGTGAAAAATCCTGAAAATAGATTTTTAACGGCGGTAGTCTTGTCGAGTCATAGTAACTTGTAATAAATAATTCCAGGGACTCCCATTCGTCAGCGGCAGAGCGTGTGCGGAAAAGATCCCGGCCTGTCATTTTTCCTCCGCGCATGGAAAAAACCGTAAATGTCGCAAGAACGCCTTCTGCAGCCCAGGCAATGTAATCTCTGTCTTCAGGGTTAAGATCCTCTACAAAGCTGTCTTCCCCTGCAAGGTTTTCAATAGCCCTGATTGTGTTTCTTATCTGCGCAGCCTGCTCAAATTGCAATGCCCTTGCTGCCTCGTGCATTTTGGAGGTAAGGTCAATTATTAATGCGCTGGAAGCTGCCCCCTGCGAGCCCTCGGTGCCTGAGAGCAGTTTTTGCACACACTGTACATGCAGAGCATAATCGTCAATACTGATTTTTCCGCAGCATGGAGCCATGCAGCGTCTTATATGGTAATACATGCAAGGCCCGTTTTTCTTTATTTTTTTACACTTGCGCAGAGGGAAGAGCTTGTCTATAAGATCCATCATGGCGTTTACGCTCTGTGTATCCGGAAAAGGTCCGAAATATAAGCTGTTATCATTTATTATGCGCCGTGTCCGGAAGATCCGCGGGAAATCCTCATGCGTTATGCGAATTAATGGATATGTTTTTCCGTCCTTTAGGTTTATGTTGTATTTCGGCGAATGCTGTTTTATAAGTGTATTTTCAAGTAACAGGGCTTCATATTCATTTGCTACAATAATGGTCTCAAAGGAAAATATATGGCGCATTAAAGTAGCGGTTTTTATATCTTTATCTCCGGAAATCTCAAATTGGCCGCAAGGGTTAATTTTCCAGGAAAAGTAGGATTTTAAGCGGTTTTTAAGGGATTTGGCCTTTCCTATATAAATGATCCGGCCTTCGCTGTCTTTCATTATATAAATCCCCGGCCCGGAAGGAGCGTCCAGGGCGGCGGCCTTTAAGTTTTTAATATTTTCCGAATTTATCTGATTATCCATGCCGATTTTTGCCGATGATCATAAAAGAAAACCATGAAAAAGCAATTTATTTTCATATGCACAGTATACATCTTCCTTTTTGTTTCCGGTAGTATCTTCGCTGTTGAAGAAAGAACAATTTCTCTTGGCGCCGGAGCCGCATGGAGAAGTGCGGAAATCAAAAAGGGCATTAGCGAAGTTAGTAATGTGCGGCCTCATTCAGTTCTCATGCTTTCTTCTGCGCCGGCTGCCTCAATTGCAGGCTATTCGGCTGCAACAGGCCTTTTGGGAAATTTCACCGCGCTTTCTGAATCCGCTTTAGATATGTCCGTTTCATTCGATGAAAGTGATTCAGTTCTTTTCAGGGACAGTACCGGGCATTACAGGCTTACGGTTCCGCCTAATGTCGAGGCTGCCGGCAGAGCTTCTGCAAGAGCAGGCAACGGTGCGGCATTATTCGGACGCTCTGCAAATTCCGGCTCTCTTGTAATCCAGCCGCAAAGCCGTAACTCGCTTTTTGCGCCGGGAAACCGTATTGGAGATTTTACAATTGAATTCTGGCTGTATCCGCAGAATATGGAAAACGGCGAACAGATATTTTCCTGGGTTTCGTCCAAACCTTCAAACGGCAATTACACAATGCAGCGGATAAGCTGTTCTGCTTTCAGAAACAGGCTGCAATGGTCATTTGTAAATTTCTTTGCTTCGCCAAGAGAAGCAGCTTCTCATATTAATATTGAGTTTTCAGGGCTTTCCCCTGTTATTCCAAAAAAATGGAGCCATCATCTGATACGCTTTGATGCCTCTGCAGGATTGCTGGAATATATTGTAGACGGCGCAAGTGAAGCAATCGCCTATGCGACATCCACCAGCCGCGAAAACAGTGAAGTATATATGCCCATTGCCGGAAGCGACGGAAGTTTTTTACTGGGAGAACGTTTTTCAGGACTTATAGACGAATTAAAAGTCCACAGGGCCTGTATAGGGCGCTCATCAATTCAAAAATATAATCCTGCAGGCGGCAGAATAGAAACAAGAGCTGTCGATCTTGGAGAAAACGCAAGCAGCGTAGTTAGAATTAATGTCAGGGGCGGCAGGACAGGCGCAATAAATAATCATACCCGGAATGAATTCCGCGAAAACGGAAGGTTTCGTTTTTCAGATGATTCTGAAATGAGCTTTTTTGTCCGCGCCGGAGAAAATCCCTATAGCTTAATTAACAGCAGGTGGGAAAGTTTTACGCCGGGGCAGGATATCCGGGATATTAACGGGCGTTATGTGCAAATTGCGGTGGATTTTTATCCTTCTGCTGACGGAGAAGTAAGCCCCTATCTTGATGAATTGCGTATTGTTTTTTT
Organism: Treponema sp.; assembly: GCA_009781635.1. Taxonomy (GTDB): domain Bacteria; phylum Spirochaetota; class Spirochaetia; order Treponematales; family Breznakiellaceae; genus WQXQ01. The sequence continues at coordinate 22,577 of WQXU01000008.1, read as the reverse complement.
ACCGGGAGGGCCGCCTCTGCCGCCGGGAAATTTAAACGCTGTTGCAGTTGACGGCGCAGTTATGCTTCGCTGGAGACACAGCCCTGCCGCCAATACTTCAGGATATCTTGTTTACTACAGTTCTGTCCGCGGAGAGCTTTTCGGCAGTGACGCCTTATTGGGTCCCTCGCCCATCGATGTCGGCATAGCAAACAGCTTTTTAATTGAAGGATTAAAAAACGGCACTCTTTATTATTTCAGGGTTGCAGCTTATGACAGCCTTGCAGAGGGAAGAAACCGTAATATAGGGGAGTTTTCTGCTGAAGTTACAGCCCGTCCTCTTGCAGGTTTGTCTCCATGAGTCAGGATTACAAGGATTTTTCTCCTGAAAAAAAGAACAATTTGAATGAAAAAATAAGGAACTATATCGCAGAGATGCCAAGCCTTCCTGCATCAGCTGAAAAGGCGCTTCAAATATGCAATAAGGTAAATGTAGATCCTTCAGAGCTTAACCAGGTTATTTCCCTTGACCCTGTTTTAACAGGCCGTCTTCTTAAATTAATTAATTCAGCCTATTACGGGCCAAGTACGCATATAAAATCGCTTGTAAGGGCGATAATCATGCTGGGGCTTAATACCGTAAAAAATCTTGTTTTATCTACTGCAGTTTTAAGCACACTGCCGAAAAACAGGGGAATAGAGGGGCTTAACATGGACGGCTTTTGGTATCATTGTTTGTGTGTCGGAGTAACATCAAAATTGCTGGCTGTTAAACAGGGAATTGAAACAAGGTATTTAGAGGAATATTTTGCCGCAGGCTTATTGCATGACATCGGGAAAATACCCCTTAACGCTGTTCTTGAATCAGAATACATGAACATGATAACAATAGCGGATCTCAATCACAGACCCCTGCATTTGGTGGAAAATGACAATCTGGGCATTAATCACTGTACGGCAGGGGAATTGATTTCAAACTTGTGGAAACTTGACAGCTCCATTGCCGATACAATAGTACATCACCACAATGCCGGCGATTACTCAGGTGAAAATGCAAATATTGTGTGTAATGTCGCAATTGCAAATTATCTTTCTATCATTTACGATGTTGGTTTTTCAGGTGACAGAAAGCCGCAAAAACCTGAAAAAAAGGTTTGGGAAACAATAGGCCTTGACGAAGATATTTTTATTGAAATAATGGAAAAACTGTATCTGGAAATTGAGAGAGCTAAAATATTTCTAAATATATGAAAATACAAATGCACTTGTCGATTGTAAATCCTTAAGAATTAATATATAATTCAGGAATGCTTACTTTGCGTTTTTGGGGAGTGCGGGGTTCTCTCCCGTGCCCGGGACCTGATACGGTCATCTACGGCGGAAACACATCATGTCTTGAAATACGGGCTGATGATCGTCTTGTTATTATTGATCTTGGAACCGGCGTGCGTCCCCTGGGTGACTGGCTTATAAAAAATGATCTTAAAAAGCGCGGAAAAATCGAAGCCGATATATTCCTGACGCATACTCATTGGGATCATATTATGGGTTTTCCCATGTTTAATCCCATATATATTCCCGGTACGCAATTGCGCATAACAGCGCCTGTGTCGCTGGAAAATGAAAGCCTTAAATCAATTATCGAAAACCAGATGTCGCATAAATACTGGCCTGTAAGGGCGCAAGAGCTTGCCGCATCAATCGAATATAAACAGATAAGGGAAACAGTCTTTAATCCCCGGATACCAAATGTGAAAGAGGCGCCTTTGGATCTTGGCGGCGGCCTTACTGTAACATGCAAGTTTCTTAACCATCCCATTTTCTGCCTTGGGTACCGCATTAATTATAAGGGAAAATCTATTGCCACTGTCTATGATCATGAACCTTTCCAGAATCTTTTTCCTTCCGCTTCAGCCGGGAAAAAATATGATGCAGCGGCAGCGCTGGAAGGAGAAGGAACTGCGGCGGAAGAAAATGAAAGAGTAAGGCAGTTTATTAGCGGCGCGGATATCGTAGTTCATGACGCTCAGTACACAGAAGAGGAATATAAGGGAAAGGCCGGATGGGGGCATTGTTCCTACAAGCATGCGGTTCAGGCGGCTGAAAATAACAATATTAAAAAACTTGTATTTTTTCATCATGAACCTGCATACGCAGACAAACAACTGGAACAACTGGAAAAAAATTATATGAAAAACAGCGGATTTGAAATCATGATGGCAAGAGAAGGGATCACTTTAGAAGCATAAAAAAAGGCAAATGTTAAACATCTAAAAAAGTTACGCCTAATTTTTCTGCTATTTCTTTCATTTCTGTAAGGGTTTTATCGTTTACAGGGATTTGTCCTTCCCTGCGTTTCGCCATCATTTCTGCCGCCATTTCACCGTGCGTGTAAATGCGGCTCTGTCCTTCTGCTTTTTTGCTTTCACGCAGTTCCTGAAGGAACTTTGACATGCCTGCTTTTATCGAAACCTTGTCTCCAAAGATGCCGTAATCAATCGCCGTAAAAAAGTGACAAATGCCGGTATGACCGGGCTGCCTGTTTACATAATTGGAAGTAAGTCCGCCTGATATTACAGCGGAAAATAAATCTACAATAATGCTTAACCCATAACCCTTGTGACCGCCGTGCAATGTGCCAAGCCCTCCAAGCGGGGCAATGCCGCCGCCTGCTTTTGCGATTATATTGTCGATAACAACAACTGCGTCACTGCATGGATTACCGTTCGCATCAAGTGCCCAATTTTCAGGCAGGGCTTTATTGTTCTTCATAAATACTTCAAGCGTGCCTCGCGGAACAACTGTTGTTGATGCATCATAGGAAAAAACATAGGGGTCGGCAGGCATTGCAAGAGCCATGGCATTTGTGCCTGTCATTGCCTGAGAGCCGAAAGTCGGAACACAGATCGCTTCTGTATTTGTTGTGCTTGTGCCGATTAGATCTTCTGCCGCCGCCATTTCCGTATAGTAACCTGCAATGCCGTAATGATTTGAATTGCGTACAGTTACCATTCCGCAGCCGCAGCTTTTTGCTTTTTGTATTGCAAGATTCATGGCCCATGTGCCTGCAAGCTGTCCCATAGCCTTGTTGGCTTCTATGCAGGCGGAAATGGCAGTCTCGTGTACTATTTCCATTTTTGCTTTTACAGAAACCCTGCCGGATGTAATTTCATCATGGTAACGAATAAGTCGCTGAATGCCGTGAGATTCAATCCCGTATAAATCGGCCCTGATTAAAACGTCTGTTATAATTTTGCTCTCATCAGAAGAAAAACCATAAGCGCAGAAAAGATATTCGCAAAAATCCTGGGCTTTTTTTGTATCTATCTGTCTGTAATTTGCCATCAATTAATTAATCGCCTTCTTTAACGCTTCGACTTTATCCGTTTTTTCCCAAGGAAATTCCGCGCGCCCAAAATGACCGTATGCCGCTGTTTTCAGATATATCGGACGGCGCAAATCAAGTTCCTTAATAATGCCTGCAGGACTTAAATCAAAAACTTTTTCTACCGCTTTTGAAATGCTCTTTTCATCAACTTTGGACGTACCGAATGTGTCTACCATAACGGAAACAGGGAAGGGCACTCCAATAGCGTAGGCAAGCTGAATCTCGCAGCGATCCGCAAGTTTTGCAGCCACAATATTTTTTGCAGCATAACGCGCGGCATATGCGGCTGAACGGTCAACCTTTGTGGGATCCTTGCCGGAGAAAGCGCCGCCGCCGTGACGTCCCATGCCGCCGTAAGTGTCTACAATTATCTTACGGCCTGTAAGCCCGGTGTCGCCGAAGGGGCCGCCGATTACAAAACGGCCTGTAGGGTTAATGTAGTATTTTGTTTTTTTGTCAAGCAGTCCTGTCGGTTCAAGTACAGGCTTTATAATCTTTTCGATTATGGCAGCTTCAATTTCTTTATGGGAGATATCCGGATCATGCTGATGTGAAACTACAACCGCATCGATACGGACAGGTTTAAATCCGTCATATTCAATTGTTACCTGGCTTTTGGAATCCGGCCGCAGCCATTTAATTGCTCTGCTCTTGCGTAATTTTGCTGCGTTAATAAGAATCTTGTGCGCAAGCATGATGGGCATGGGCATAAGCTCCTTTGTTTCGTTACACGCAAAGCCAAACATCATTCCCTGATCCCCTGCGCCCTGCTGACCCTTAAATTTCTTAAGGCCTGTGCCGGAAACGCCCTGTGAAATATCGGGAGACTGACTGTGAATCATGTCAAGGACAGCCATGGAATTAAAATCAAGACCATATGAAGGATCTGTGTAGCCGATTTCTTTTGCGATATCCCGCACAAGATGATGAAAGTCAACAAAGGTATTTGTGGTAATCTCTCCGCCAATCAATACCAGTGATGTAGATGCGAATGTCTCGCATGCAACCCTGCTTCCCGGATCTTCTTTAAGGCATGCATCAAGAATTGCATCGGAAACCTGATCACAGAGCTTGTCAGGATGGCCTTCTCCAACAGATTCGGATGTAAAAAAGTAACGGGACGATTTCATATATCTCTCCTTATACCAATATAAATTATTCTAAATTAGTATATATCTTTATACAAGGTTAATTCAGTCTTATGCTCACATTATTATCCGCCGGGGGAAGATCCTCCCAAAGGCCGTCCAGGGCATATTGCTGCTGACTTAGAATAAAACGTCCCCATAAACCGAGTTTAGATTTATCCAGATGAGGGCGCAGGGCAGGATTTTCATCTCCTGCGTAATGCGCGGCAAATGCATCTCCCACAGCGTCGGTAATAATTGCGATATCTTTTTCTGAAACCCAATAACCTCTTAAAACGCTTGCCGCTTCCAGCATGACTGTTCTCTTTACAAAGGCATGCGCATTCTGCGCAAAATCTGTTCCCGGGTGAATTTTATCAATAATAAAATCTGATCTTACATCCATTGCATTGTTTCTGATATTCACATAACGGATAGGGCAGGGAGCTGTGACAAGAGAGCCTGTCATTATGTCATACAAAAACCTGCCGTTAAAATCCGCGCGTGTAATGTCCTGAGCGTGGTAATGCCCTGAAAACCCGACTCTTACATTCCATGAGGCAAGAAAACTGCTGAAATTGGCAAAATCCTGAACAATATATTTTGGATGCAGTTTTGACTGACCCTTCCAGTGTTCGATAAAGGCATGATGCATTACAGCCATAACCGCCTTGTTATTCCGCTTTGCTTCCAATAATACTGTGTAAATCCAGTCTGCGCTTTCCTGTGTTATTCTTCCGGATACAATTGCAGGCACTCCGGAAACGTTCTCACGGTGACGTACTGCGTCTATTGCAAGGAGCCACAATCCGCTGACAGGTTCTGCAACATAGCTTAGGGAATTAGTATCTCTCATTAATGCGGCGTTGTATCCAAAGTCACTGTAGATTCGCGCAAAATCTTCTTCGCTTGCTGCCGGAACAGGTTCTGTTTTATCGCCCAGATATCTTTCGGCATCAGGGCAGTTAACATCATGATTCCCCGGAACTACATACACGCCGATATTTGCATCTGTAAGTTTTTTCAACCTCTGCGCGGCTATCATGTGATTAATTATTTCGCCGTCCTTGGTTATATCTCCAGGGATTATCACAAACTCAACCTGGGATGCGATAATCTGGTCAATCGCAAAATCCAAAAGGTCAATGCTGTCAAGTAAAAGCTTGCGGTCGGAAGACATTATTTTCTCAAAAGCTTCCCCGGAAGAACCAAGTTCGGCGGAGTAAACATGAATATCGCTCATAACTGCAAAAGAGGCATCAGGATACGCAGGTGCAATACCTGGTTCTGTGTTAAAAGTATAATTTACAGTATCTGCTTTTGAGCAGCCGGAAAAAACAATTGCGCCTGTAATTACGGCGGCTAATATTATTTTTTTTATGTATTGTTTCATGTTACCATTCTACCCCGGATTATCAGTACTTTTCAATTAAAAATACCAAAAAAATTAACATAAATATTGCTGTCTGCAAAAATAAAAAAATAGTTATCTTGTACTCTGCTGTAACTGGGTATATAATGGAGTTGTCACTTTCATATTGATGTCAAGGTTTGATAATAAGGAGGCGTATATGGAAAAACAGGCGGCAGATAAAAGGCTGCTCGGCGTTGTGATTCCGGTTGGAGCGCTGCGCACCAAAAATGGAATTGGAGCAGGCGAGTTTTCCGATTTGGCTGAATTTGCCCTTCTTTGCAGAAAAATGAAAATAAAGCTCATTCAAATTTTACCGGTTAATGATACCGGCTTTGAAAGCTCTCCCTATTCAAGTCTGACCGCATTCGGCCTTCATCCGCTTTATTTAAGCATAGACGGACTTGATGAGTACAGCGCCGCAGGCAGCACGGTTAAAAACCGGATTAAAAAGGCAAAGGAAAAATTTGACGGTTATAAGAGGTTTTCCCATTACGAAATTCTTAAAGAGAAACTTGAAATATGCCGGGAAATATACGAAGCGAATAAAAATGATATTGCAAAAAGCGCGGAAAACGGCGCTTTGTCGGAATGGATCGGACAGAACGCCTGGGTAAAGGAATATGCTGTATTCAGAAGATTAAAAGAAAAAAATGAGCAAAAATCCTGGAAGGACTGGAAGGAATACGGTGAGGTATCCGCTTCTGATATTGAAAAACTCTGGAATGACAAAACCATGCGCGAAGAGCATTTTTTCTGGGTTTGGCTGCAGCAGGCTCTAGATATTCAATTTACAAAAGCGTCAAAAGCGATCACAGATGCAGGCATTATATTGGAAGGAGATCTTCCGATTCTCATGAATGATGACAGCTGCGATGTGTGGGCTCATCCTGAGATTTTTATTAAAGGACTTTCAGCAGGAGCGCCGCCTGATATGTACAGTCCGGACGGCCAAAACTGGGGATTCCCGATTTACAATTGGGAAGAGCAGGAAAAAGACAACTTTGCATGGTGGCGTAAACGGCTTGCAGTTGCGCAGAAATATTATCAGGCCTACCGTATCGATCATGTGCTGGGATTTTTCCGTATTTGGGCAAGCTCCCACAATGATTATACATCAGCGCTCGGGCGTTATGTGCCATATATGCCGGTAAGCTCAGGCGATCTTAAAAGGCTTGGATTTGACAAGAGCAGGATTCGCTGGGTGTCAAAACCGCACATTCGCACAAGCGAGATTTGGGACACGCTAAAAATTAACTGGGGCGGCATGTATACAGAAGCTGAAATTAAGGCAGCGGCGGACAGAATTTTTTCAAAAGCTCTTATGCGCATAAATGATGAAGAACTGTGGCTTTTTAAAAAGAAGATAACAGGAGAGAAAGATATTGACTCTCTTAATCTCCATCCTGCTGCAAGAAATTTTCTATTTAAAAAATGGCATGACAGGCTTTTTCTTGAATACCAGAAGGGAAGGTTTTTTCCGGTTTGGCATTTCAGAAGCTCAACAGCTTATAACAGTTTTTCGCAGGATGAAAAGAACGCGCTTGAAGCGCTGCTTGAAAAACGCCGCAGGAAATCCGAAAGGGTGTGGACACAGCTTGGAATGAAACTTCTTTCTGTATTGACAGAGTCTTCTTCAATGCTTCCATGCGCTGAAGATCTCGGCGCTGTTCCTGATTGCGTTCCGCGTGTGCTTTCCAAATTAAGAATACTGGGTCTTCGCGTGGTGCGCTGGTTCCGCGCATGGGATAAGGAAGGCTCTCCTTATATTCCGTTTGAAGAATATCCGCAATTAAGCGTATGTACTGCCGCTGTTCATGACAGTTCGACAGTAAGGGAGTGGTGGGAAAAAGAAGCGGATCAGGAGCAATTCTCCGGTTTTATCGGCGTTCCTTCGCTGCCGAAGATTTACAATCCGGGAACTGCAAAAATAATTTTATCCAAGACAGCTTCGGCGCGTTCGCGTTTCCGGGTTTTTCAGATACAGGACTTGCTTCATCTTTCCAATAATTGGTATTCTGAAAATCCGGCGGACGAGAGAATAAATGTGCCCGGCACCTGTAATGATTTTAACTGGACTTACCGTCTCCCTGCGATGATTGGTGAAATTGCAAAAGACAAGGAACTTATTCTTTCTGTTGCGCAGTTAAGCAAGGTGAAAGCTGCAAAAAAATAAACATCAAAAGTGAGGACATAATGTCAAAAAAGAAAGTTCTGCTGTTTCTTCCGTTTTTATTAATTTTTATTTCCTGCATAACTTCGCCTGCAGCAGGAGGGCGAATGCCGTCATGGGTTAACTCTGTCGAATCTGTTTATCCGGGGACAAGGTATGCCGCCGCAAGCGGTTTTGGCAGCAGCCGCGCAGCAGCGGAAGAAAACGCGCTTGCTGCTCTCACTGCATTTTTTGGGCAGTCAATACAGGTTGAGCGCACTGCTGCTTCTTCATACAAGCAGGCCATTGTAAACGGCGTAATGGAAGGCTGGGTTGACAACGCCGAAATGAGAACCAATATAAGAACCACATCAGTAATAGACAATTTACTGGGAGCGGAAATAAAGGATGTCTGGTTTGATTCAAAAGACACATATTATGCCGTTGCCGTTATGGAAAAGGCAAGAGCAGTCCAGATATACAATGAATTAATAAAGACAAATTTAAATATTATTAATAACCTTACAGCGATGACTCCTTCGCAGAAGATTTCACTGGACGGCGTTATACGCTACTGGTTTGCATCTGCGGTAGCGGATGTTAATGAATCCTGCAGAAATATGGTTTTGCTTCTGGACGGGCAGGTATCCGATACAATTACCGGCGGAGAATATTACCGCCTTGAAACGCAGAGTATAATCAGGGCAATTCCAATTACCATCAATGTTTCAAACGACAGAAACGGAAGAATCTTCGGCGCCTTTGCAAGGCGTCTCGGCGATTGGGGTTTTGAGACCGCCGCCGGTACACAGCGCGTTTCTGCAAACCAGCGTTTTGTGCTAGATGCGAACGTTTCACTGTCGCCTGTAGAGCTTGCGGACAGTCCTAATGTATTTTCGCGGATTGAACTGTCTGCGAACCTTAGGGATACAAGCCTTAACCATGTTTTAATTTCCCATAATTTTAACAGCAGGGAAGGGCATATATCGCGTGTTGAAGCGGAAAACCGCTGCTTTGCCGCTGCCGAGCGTAATATAAATGAAGTATTTGCAGTTCTTTTGTCCGACTATCTATCGCAATTAAAACCGAGAAATTAGGTATTTTTATCAGGGAATTTCTAAAACTTCAGCTTTTAGAAGTTCCCATTGTAGTTTTTTTTTGCTAAGATGATTTATCTGCGGTAAACCTTGACAGGGAAAGGTTGCGGCGCCGCGGAGGCTCTGGGGGGAGGGGAGAATGCCGGATCAATATATTTACAGAAGCCACGATTATATCAGGATACTGCCTGCATGGGCTCAGGAACTTGCGACCAAGTACGGTTCAAAAACAGCAAATCTTTACATTTTACACGGTAATATAAGAGATATTCTTCCGCACGAAAGAAAAGAAGGGGAGTTTTCCTTTACAAGAGTGCAGGATTATATTTCAGAAATATTATTCGGCAACAGGGATATAATCGCCTATTACGATCTTTCCAACGGCGTAACATTTTGTGATCCGCAAATGGAAAGCGAATATCTTTCGGCAGCGCACAAATTTGCCGTAAGCCCCGATACCGATAAGGGTGATTTTGTTTCCAATGATCCCAAAACCAGTTTTCCTTATCTCGAAAAATATTTTCTTTCCAGGATACCAAAAGATAAAAGGGATAAATGCCGGATGGTGTTTATCATTGATTTTGCAGAGCAAATAGTTCCTGCGGGGGATTTGATACGCCTTTCTGATACTGACCGTTATTGCATGGTAACATTCAGCCGCTGGGCGACAGATCCTAAATTTATAAACGGCGATATTTCGATAATTTTGTTAACTGAAAATCTTGCGGATATTTCATCCCGTCTTTCAGGCTCTCCTTCTACGGTTAAAATAAGCGTTCCGTTTCCTGATACAAAAATAAGGGAGAGTTATCTTCGTTCCAAGGAAAAAGAAGGCAAGCTTCTTTTGGATCGCGGGCTTTCGCCGGATAAGCTTGCCGCAATTACATCGGGCTTGAATCTTATGAACCTTAACCGGCTTGCTGCAGAAAGTTATGAGAAAGACGAGCCCTTGTCCCTTGATTTTATGCGGCAGAAGAAAAAAGAAATAATAGAAAATGAAGCTGCAGGGCTTTTAGAGTTTATGGAAACTTCATATGATCTTTCGCATGTATCAGGGCATGATTTTGTCAAGAAGAGATTTAAAAACGCTGCTAAAGTTATAAAGAAGGGAAGGCCGGATGTGCTTCCGATGGGCTATCTGATTGCAGGTCCTGTAGGAACAGGCAAAAGTTTTATGGTTAACGCATTTGCAGGAGAGATAGGGATCCCGATGGTAAAGTTCCGTAACTTCCGTACAAAGTGGCAGGGTGAAACTGAATCCAACCTGGAAAGAGTATTAAACATTCTTGTTGCAATGGCTCCCGTAGGAGTAATGATAGACGAAGCTGATGCGTTTTTGGGAGATCGCGCTCAGGAAGGCGACTCCGGTACAAGCAATCGTGTCTTTGCGCAGATTGCTTCCTTTATGGGTAACACAGAGTACCGCGGAAAAATTATCTGGTTTTTGATCACCTGCCGTCCGGATTTAATTCCCATCGACCTTAAACGCCAGGGCCGCGCCGAAGAGCATCTTGCGCTTTTCTATCCTGAAACAAAAAAGGACAGAGAAGATCTTTTTCACACGCTTGTGCGCAAACTGGATTTGGACATCCGCAATTTTTCAGTATCTGATCTGTTTAAAAAATACGATCACGAATATTCCGGCGCTGATTTGGAGGCTGTCCTTGTCCGCGCAAAACTCCTTGCGGCAATGGCGGATCGCATCTTTGTAAAGCGCGAAGACATGGAAGAAGCAATGAGCGACTTTGTGCCCGCAGCCTATCCGCACGAAGTTGAACTGCAAAACCTTGTCGCAGTCCTTGAATGCACTTCCAAGGAAATGATTCCCACGCGGTTTCAAAGACTGCCCCGCAGCAAGATTATAAGTGAAATTCAGGAATTGAAAGCTCTACTGGGAGAGAGGTAAACTCAATAAGAGCACTAACCTGATGCAGTTAAATCAGCTTGATAATGCCTTTCAATTCATTTTTTGTTTCTCCACATTATATTTCCGGCAATTATTCCAAATAAAAGCATTGAAGAGGTCATTTCAATTAAGTGTCCATATCTAACCATATCAGGAAATAATACATTTGGAATTATCAGCAATACTGCTGTCGATAGATATACAAGGCCTACACTTGTAATAAATACGGTTTTATTTTTATTTACCATTTTTACTAATGGAAAAATAAATAAGGAAAATAATATTCCACGGATTATTTGAAAGGGGTAAATTACCGGATTGGTTAATAAATTATTCAGTAATTGACCAAAAAAGCCAAGTTTTTCTGATGAGCCGGTATAAAATATCCGTAATTCTTCAAATTGCCATGCAATAAAATAGCCAAATATCATATATACAAAAAGGTATATTACGCCAATAATCCCGAACCTAATAAACATGCATTTTATATCTAAAAATGGCTGTTTAATAACACCGGTATTTTCATCTTTGACTTCTTTGCTTGTAATAAAGAGCTTCATAGTCAATGGTATTACTGCCAGCAATGGCAATAAAGAAGCAAGCATTATTAAAATAATATCTATTTTTGTCAAAACCGGAAATGCGTTTCCAAAAAACAATGTTTCTATTTGGGTCATAAAACATTGAACAAAAAACATTATAAATAATAAATTAAAGAACAATTGCCTGCCGCGGTAATGTGTATGCCGTATGATAAAATAAATTGTAAAACAGGCCCATCCTGAGTTTATCAATAAAAATAACAAACCCATTGGATCACTGGAGGTTCCCAATTCTTTAAATCCGGGCGAAAAAGGCATAACTGAATTTCCAATCATGAATATTAATGCGTGAATACCAATCAGCAATACTAACTTAAATATTGTTTTAATCATTTTTTACTCCTTAAAAATAAGTTAATCACAAAAATTTAATCTGCCAATGCAAATCAGATTAAAAAAGCGGAAACTTAAGTTTATATTTGTGCAACTTGGTATCAATTTAATTGATTATATACAGAAACTTTTATATGATTTGGAGCATGAAAATAATTATCAACACTGACAGCCAATACACGGTGACAGAGATTGTGATCAACTGTAACCGAATGAGTGATGATATTGAAAAAATGCTTGCGGCATTGCGGATGCTGGACTTAAAATTGACAGGCCGTAAAGACGGAAGGCAGCATATTATTGAAGCTGCAGATGTTATGTATATTGAAAGCACGGACAAACGTACATTTATGTATACCATAAATGATACTTTTGAAAGTCCATTCAGACTCTATGAACTTGAATCAAAACTGGCTGACGGCAATTTTTTACGGGCAAGCAAGAATTGTATTTTTAATATTAACCATATTCAATCCATTGAACCGGATCTGGATCGCCGTCTTATTTTAACAATGGAAAAAGATATTAAAATAGCAGTGTCACGGCAATATGCGCCGGCGGTAAGGCAAAAATTGGAGGATTATAATGGATAAAGAAAAAGACGAAACAAAGAATGTTGCATCGCTTATTATTGATTTAATACGGTATTTTGCAACTATTTTTACATTGTCAATTTTAGCAATATCATTTGCAGGTTTTTTGTTATATTACTATGCTCCTGATGTTCAGGATGTATCTGCATTATTTGCAACAGGAGGAGCAAATTTGCCGTATATCGTTATTTTACAGATTGCCGGTTTCTCGCTAATTTTGGCATTTTTCTTAATATTATTTATTTCACAGCGGTTCATAATAAAAATGCGGTTTTGGCTTCGTATCCTTCTTATATTTATTTCAACGCTGATTACTTTTTCGGTTTTTGCTGTAATTTTCAAGTGGTTTCCTGTAAATGATCCGCAAGCGTGGATTGGTTTTATTGTTTCCACCTTTATTTGTTATACTATAAGCCTTGGATTAACTTTTTTGAAATTTAAAATTGAAAGAAAAAAATACAATAAATTACTGGCAAAATACAAGGAAGCGCAGAACAAACCATAACAACTTATAAGACATATAATAGATGCAAATAAATCACCTCTGCCAATTCTATTAATCTGTTTGCGTCTTATTATGTTCATAAATAACAAAACGGTTGCGTCCGCCCTTTTTGGCCTCATATAATGCTTTGTCTGCAAAACTATAAAGAGTGTTGCTGTCGGTGGATGAGCCGCAACGTAAAGTATGTATCCCGATACTAACGGTAATATGTGAAGCAACAGTTGATTTTTCATGCGGTATGTTTAAATCATTTATTTTTTGCTGTATCTGCGAAGCGGTATCGTTTAAATGCTGAACATTTTTTTCATACCAAATAAGGGCAAATTCTTCCCCGCCGGTTCTGGCTGAATAAACATTCATACTGCTGTTCAGGCTGTTTAATAATTTGCCAATGGAACGCAGGCAATCATCGCCTTTCGGATGTCCGTAATGATCATTGTAATTCTTAAAACAATCAATATCCATAATAGCGATACACAGCCAGTCATCTGAACTTCGATAATTATTAAGGCGCCTGTTAAAACTTTGCGTAAAGTCTCTGCGGTTTTTTAGCCCTGTTAATTCATCTATCGTACTTTGATTATAATAACTGTTGCGTTCTTCTTCCAGTTTGCCAACGCTGAACACTGACACCATTCTGTACATGGAAATCAGCCATGAAAAAATTATGCTGATTAATCCGGCAAATAATACATTAAAAATGTCAAAAATCCAGATATTTGGTTCTTTAATAATAATGCAAAGTATAATAAAGACAATCATTGCACCCAATGTAAGAAGGAGATTATATAAAGGCGGATTGATAAAAAGGAAAAGCGCGCATATTAATAAAGGCATAAATGATGTCGCAGTCCCGTCAGGGCTTGTTATAACTCCTATGTATATGCCAAACATGATAACATTAATGTAATGTAAAGTAGTTAATATATATATTTTAATTTTTTTTGTCTGTGTGCTGTTTTTATTTTGATTTATGCTAACATTTGCAAGAATGGAAATAATTACTGCAATAGAAATAACTATAAAATAAACGCCGGCCTTGGGTATATTTTTTTCTATAAACAGCGGAAAATACATAAAACAAAAACCAAAAATTATAACGATTATATTGGCGGTTCTTAGGTTGACAAAATTGTTCTGAATTATTTTCTTAATGCTTTCAAGGTAATGTTCCCGTCCAAGCGTATAATAACGCCATTTATAATATATATCCTTCATGTTTTACCAGCCTTTTCCTCTTAAGTTAAAAGGAATAATTCTAATATATCATAATTCCATACAGTAACGCAAGCGACGGTAAATTATGGTAACGGTTTGGGGAACAAAACAGGCTTAAAAGCGGCTTCTAAAGGGAGTTTTTAGCTCTTTTCCTGACTACGTCAATGCGTCACCCAAAAAGATCTATCAAAGAGTATTGCAATAGATTTATATTTCTCTGTAATAGCATTGTTTGAGTTATGGTCTCTCCACTAACAGGAAGCCTGAAATATATGGTAGTAATTGTTTTTGCGATGTTCAGTACTTTATCAACGCTTGCTTTTATACCACCCAATTTCAGTATTCTTTCCAATTCTCTATATGCTTTGTATGTAGCAAAGCAAATGCAGATATGCGCATCTATGCGATTTTTTGTAAAGTGAAATATGGGGCGCATTTCCAATGTTCCTTTCGTTATACGGAATACCATTCCTTTCCCCCAAAAACTGCTATTTCTGGAAGTATTTTCGCCTTTCCATGGTTCGTTTTTTACGTGAGCGATAGCGATCCCTTGACTATATGAATAATAGTTCATATAATTAAATATGGCGTGGGAAATTGAAACAACTTAAGAATATGACACTTGGTTCCTGGATCTGGTCGAAAATGCCCAGGAAGCAATTCGTATGAAGGTTTAACTTCTTGAAGAATATGGTCCGCTTTTACCTCGCCCTCATGCTGACACATTGAAAGGAAGTAAACTTAGTAATCTTAAAGAGCTAAGGACTCAAACTGAAAATCATGTACTTAGAGTAGCGTTTATTTTTGATAAGAAGCGAAAGGCTATTTAGCTTATCGGTGGTGATAAAAAAGGGAAGGATGAAAAAAGGTTTTATCAAAATCTGATAAAACATGCCGAAGAAATTTATCAACAATATAAAAATGATTAGTAGAAGGAGAAACCAGGATGACTAAAACAAAAGCTTTAAAGAAAACACGCCCAATAGGCGAACTTGATGCTAAAATGAACCCTGATGTTCTAATAAGAGCTAAGAAGATGGCTCAAAAAGAAAGCCTAAATATCAGGCTCGCAATACTGCGTGAGAAATACGGCGTTAAACAAAGTGAAATAGAAAATTTTACGCAGACTGCTGTATCAAAACTTGAAAACCGCAAAGATATCAGGATTTCAACATTAATAGATTATCTTGATAGTCTTGGTATGGGATTGGAAATATCTGCTTATCCAAAATATTCTACCAAGAAGGAATTGTTGTTGCGAGTGTGAACAATATAACTGTAAATATTGGAGGACAATAATGGTAAAATTTAATGTTGTCAGAGAAGTTAATGAGATCAAGAATCAAATATCATACTCAAAGAATATCGGTTTTTTCTTTGGTGCAGGAAGTTCAACCGCATTGGGAATTCCTAATATTGCTCAACTGACAGAAGCCATAAAGAAATCATTGACAGGAGATTATTTAAAATACTTTGAGGAAATTAAAACTGATTTAGAATCAAATTGTCCAGATAAAAAAATAAATATTGAAGATATTCTCAACCAAATAAGAAGAATTCGAGATATAACCTATGAACATAAGGAAAGAGCATACTTGAGTATTAATGGCGAAGAAGCAAAATATTTAGATTTGAAAATATGTGAACTTATACTACAAAAGATTAGTGAAGAGGAAGAAAAAGTTAGTCTTGATGTAACAAAAAAGTTTCTAGCTTGGTTCAGTATGCAGAATAAAGATACCTCGAAAGAGATTTTTACAACTAATTATGATATGATATTAGAAAAATCACTAGAATTATCAGAGATACCCTATTTTGACGGCTTCGTTGGTTCATTTGAACCTTTCTTCTGGCAGGAAAGTATAGATACCTTTGTAGGAAATAATGATTTAACAAAAAATTGGGTTCGATTATGGAAAATTCATGGTTCGTTAAACTGGTTTTGGAAAACAAATATGGATAATGGTACTTTGAAAATAATAAGAGGCGATAGGTCTAAAACGAGTTTATCTCAAAAAAATGAATTGGTAATTTACCCATCAAGAGAAAAGTATATTTCTTCAAAAAAACAGCCGTTTGTTGCTTATTTTGATAGACTAAAAAATTATTTATTGAATGGAGAATTATTATTCATTTTTTCTGGTTATTCATTTTCTGATCAGCATATCAATGAATTAATATTTAATTGCTTGCGGCAAAATAATAGATTTTTCTGTTTAATATTTTTCTATAATGACAGTGAAGTAGAAAAGTTTTTCGAATTATCACTTCCTTGTTTAAACTTGAATGTCTTTGGTCCAACCAAGGCTATTATTAATGGAAGTATTGGCGAATTAGAAATTTCTCCAGAAGAGTTAAAGGATAGTGAAAATTGTTCTAAATTTTGGGACGTATCAGGAAATTATCTTTCGTTAGGAGATTTTAACAGATTAACAGAATTTCTAATTTCTACTTCTGTAAATAAAAGCTCTTTCGGAGATACTTCAGATGGAAAATGATATAACATTTCTTGGTAAGATAATAAGAGTAGATTCAAATATTGTAGAAGTTGAAGTATCAAATGAGATTCCTTCTGCTGCCCCGATTATTAATGGGCGGTTATATAAAATTGGTCAAATAGGCACATTTGTTAAAATTCCAATGGGAAATATTGTATCTTTTGGAATTGTATCATCAGTAAGCAACAGACCAGCTAATTTGGATATTGAAAAAATATATACAGGTTCGCGTTTTTTAAGCATTCAACTGGTTGGAGAGAAGATTGGAGATGGAAATTTTGAGAAAGGCATAGGCACATATCCAACTATTAATGATGAGGTTCATCTTGTAATAGAAAAAGATTTATACGAAATATATGGACAAAAAGATGAAGGGTCAATAAATATAGGAAAACATGCATCGTCAGATAATTTGACAGTTTATGTCAATCTTCATAATCTGGTTTTAAGACATAGTGCGATACTAGGTTCAACTGGAAGTGGAAAATCAAATGCCACAGTTACTGTACTTCGAAGAATTTTAGAAGATTTTTCTGGATCAAGAATAATTCTTATTGATCCCCATGGTGAGTATGCAAGTGCTTTTCCAGATGCACGGAAATATAAAATAGGTGATAAGTCTATGCCACTTCTTGTTCCATTTTGGCTCATGAATTTTGAAGAATTAGCTTTTTTTCTGGTTGGTGCAAAGCAAAATGATGATCAAAGACCCGAATACAGAAAACTACGTGAGTTGATATATGAAAAGAAAAAAGCCAAAGCCGATATTTTAAAATCTGGAAAAGTTAATAGTGATTATATTACAGTAGACAGTCCTATTCCTTTCAATATTAGAGAGTTATGGTATGAGATATATTGGTGGATGAATGCAACATTTAATGACTCTGCACAGGATAAACAAACATCAGAAACTGCATGTGAAGAAAAAAAAGGAAATCCCAATGAACTTATTCCGCCTGAATTTAAAGCACATGGAGCAGGTGCTGCTCCTCCGTTTAAATCAAAGCATTATCAGGAGTTTTATTTATATGAAAAAAAATTATTTACTAGATTAAAAGATTCTCGATATGACTTTATGTTTGATCCTGGTGATTATAAAGACACTTCCTCTTCAAAAGATTTACATGATTTATTAAACGAATGGATTGGTAATGAGGAAAAGATGACTATCCTCGATTTAAGTGGTATTCCGTTTGAAATATTAGATATAACTGTTGGAATAATAACTCGATTTATTTATGACAGTATGTTTTGGGGGAGAAATGAGAAGCATACAGGAAAAAATAGACCCATATTGTTAGTATTCGAAGAAGCGCATGCATATTTAAATAAAAATGCAGATACAAGTTATTCAAGGCAGGCTGTTGAAAGAATTTTCAAGGAGGGAAGAAAATTTGGAGTTGGTTCATTGGTAATATCTCAACGTCCATCAGAAATATCTGAGACGATTCTGGCTCAGATTGGTACATTTATTGCCTTACGATTAACAAATTCTGGAGATCAATCAATTATTAAATCATCTGCTCCTGATAATCTTAATAGTCTTATTGATTTACTTCCATCATTAAGAGTTGGCGAAGCAGTTATCATTGGAGAGGCAATAAAGATTCCTTCAAGAGTAAGAATGAAATTAAATAATCCACGACCTACAAGTGCAGATCCAGAACTTGTTGAAAATTGGAAAAAAGAATATATCAATGATACTGAAACTTATAAATCGGTTGTCAAAAAATTAAGAGAGAAAAAAATGTAAGTATTGGGAGATATAAAAATGGAAAAAGAATATGTTACTTCATCTAACCTTCGAAGTATTGGATATGACAAAAACACCTCAATATTGGAGATCGAATTTAATAGTGGTGCTACTTGGCAATATTTTGATTTTCCGGAAACAAAGTGGCATGAATTTAAACTAACTGATTCATTTGGAAGATACTTTAATCGGGAAATACGAGGCAGTTATAGGGAGTCCAGAGTGGGTTAACATTTGAGGCATTGCGTATAATTGCCTATATTGGTTTTATGCGGCAAATTATGGTTAATACGACAAAAAGAATTAGAGCATTAAGAGAAATTGAAAGTTGCTGTTAATTTTGGCAGCCTTACCTTTGCAAGCTTGGTACTTTGGCACTATCATCAGGGGCGACTACGACCGCTTGTTTTTTGTTGTTGTTGTTTGGCGGCGGTTTAGTTGCAATTCTAGTCGTTTTTGGTATTATTTGTTTAACTATAGGAGAAGAAAAATGAACCTTATTATACTTTTATCTATTCCGGTTGTAATAATGCCTTTTGTTGTCATTTATGCTCTTGTTTCTGAATATAAAATAAAGAAATCCAACAAAACGGAAGCTGTAGCCTAAAGTCCAAATTGGGCTTTAAGTGTGGTTTTTCATAAAAATCCAGCAGCACCTCATTAATAATATTGACCAACCGGTTTATCTTTTCTCCAGGGCTTTTATAGAGCATTTCCCCCTTGCCGTTTTTTAACTAGTTCTAGCTGAAACCGAGCACCATAGAAAAAAAGGTGTTAAAGCACTCGCAGAACCAATCGTTTGTTGAAAATATAGTTTTTTATTTTTACAACAAACGTAACCGTCTTTGTTTTGACATAGTAATAATATCATCATATGTTAATATATTTATAGATTCACCCTCACATACTCTCCTGCGTACTTCTTCATTTTTGAATCCACTATCTCTTCCAATTATTAATGTCAGTGTTGGATTAAATCCTTCTAATTTATACTTTTTATTAAACATTTCACGATTTTGTTTATCTTGAAACCATTCTCTATATTCTTTTAATTGTGCAATTCCTTTTTCTAATTCACTGCAAAAACGCGGTCTTTTATTATCACCATATACAATATTTTTTATTGGTCTTTTTAATTCAATAATATCTAGATTATTTGTATTTATTTTCTGTAAAATAACATCAGGCTGAAGTCTTTTCCCATTATTGTTCGACAAAACAGGTTGAGATATTGGATTAACATGCAAATTATCCAATATAAAATCAGGGTATAGCTCAAAAAAATATTGAAATACTTTTTCTAATTCATTTTTTTCAATATAATATTCTAATGTCTCTATAATACTTTCATTCCAGATTGGATTTGGTTTATTAAACCCATAATTTGATTTTTGATATATGCCATTTTTTATTTCATATTGACCAGTACCATAATAGTCTATTGGTAACAGTTTAATTTTCTTATAATCATTGTCCAAATAAATAAACAATTTTTCATTTTGAGTCCAATTGTTACCCAAAAAATGATACGATTTTCTTTCAAGTCTATTCAATATTGCAATTAAAGGGTAATTTTCTTTGGCTAACAAAGCTGTAGCATAAAGAGATGCTCCTCTATAATCATCATGGCTGGAATCATCATAATTCACATCATCGAATAAACAAACTTCAAAAAACTCCTTATCATCCCATAATTCTACTACTTCTTCGAGAATAAAATCAGGTACTATTTTACATGAAATATTAATACTATCTCTTAATAGAAAAAGGAATCCCTTGAATTTATTTTTGCAAATATCACCAGTGTAATATTCTGCGAGATAAATTAAAGAACAGTGTTTTTCTGCTTTTACATCAAATAAATCAAAGGGATGAATATTCAACATATAGGATAAAAGAAATGCATCAGTAATTTTATCAGAATATGCTGACCTCAAAACATTTGTTTTAATATCAGAAAATGAATTAGTATGAACAAAATTATTATATGGATATAATATATTTTGAACATATCCATATAATGCGCTATAATTTAATTCCATGCTTTCTAATGCTAACTGAATTTCTATCAATAATATAGTTTCTTCAGTTATCTCTTTATTTGGATTATAATTAGCATAACCTTGAATTTCTTCATCAAGTATTGATTGTGTATGAAAGTCTGGAATAAAATATTGTGTAGAAAGAGTATCTCTGAATTTTGTAGAATCTAATATTTTTCCGCGACTTCCTGGAATAGAAGATATTATATTATTAATTGGATTATTATTTTCAAGTAATGAAGTTACCAGTAATGAATCTGACCATATTTTTCCATCACCATATTTACATGACAATTTATATGTTTTTCTGTATTTCTTTTTTAACTCACTTGAAAAATTTCTTTTAGACATATAATATTCAAGAGCATCGAATTTATCAAAATCATATTTTGGCATATTCTCCTCTCTATAATATCTCATTCTATCACTTTTAAATCTCCTGCAGAATAACCATAATTGTATTATAGGTAGTTATAATATGTTTTTTCCAGTTCTAATACAGTAAACCTTCAGCTAATGCCATTATGGCCTCTTTGCTTAAATCTCGGTAACGGAAAGCGTAAAAAGTATTTTTTAAAAGTTCTCTTTTTAAATTGACCTTTCTATTTGTTTTTGCCGCAACATAAATTAACATTTTAATAAAAAGAGTTTGCGCTATCTTTGCATTAAGCAGACCCGTTGATATTGAATCATGTTTGAACGGTATAAGCTTTAATATCCAAAAACAAATTAAAGCACCTTCATTTAATTCTCCCATTTCTATTGGGTGATAAATATGAAAATATACATGCCGCATTTCAACTCTTGTAATTATCTCATATAGGGCTTCTTGATCAACAAGAATTTCACTTGGGCTATTAATCCCCAATATTGAATGAATATTTTGTAAATATATAGGAATTTTTTCCATTAACTTATTAATAGTTGCCGGATCTAATTGAGTAAATTTTGGAAACTCTTCGGGCTTGTTTGCCATACTTACTTAAGACCCCTTATCAACTCAATAATTTCGTTTCCTTCAGGTAATCTTGAAATGTCCGCTTCGTCTGAAAGCATAGCATCAAAGAAGGTTTCATCTTTACCCCTTAGCCGCTCATTGTAAATAGAGCCTTTTTGCTCTACATACGCCCGATATGTGTCTTCTGAGAAGAATGATGCACTATCACCTCTAATATATGCCATAAAAGTCTCCTTAACTAATAATTATACAGTATTTTATCTTGTTTTTCAGTTTTTTACAATCATTACTGTATACGGATGTTGGTATACGGAAATTTCATTCATTTGTATTATGTTGGTCAAACATAATGCCTTCCCACCCCATTTTAGCCCAAATTCACCTTTTTTCCCCACCCCCCACACACACCTTGACATAATACGCAAAGAGGGTATATAATACGCATAGCGTATTATGAAAAATGTGTTTGACTTTAGGTTTAATATTTATGTTCTTGGAATAACAATTAGCTCAATCGCAGAGCGAACAATAACATATTTTGTCAATAATTATACAATTCTAAAATTTGATCCTGGCGGAATTGGTTATCACACGATGTCATTAATTATTTTAGTGGCTTTGTTTTTACTTTCAAATGTTTTATTCGCAAGCGGGTTTAATACCCCGCACTTCAGTGCGGTTTTAATAACGTAATGTTTTGTTTACACTGGTATTAAATCCCGCATACAATCCATACCTTACAGAAGCAACATACCCCACCATTTATGCTGGGGTATGTTGATTAAAAAAGTTAGTTAATAATGACATCGTAAATAAATTGGCATGGAAAAAACAATATGTTAGCGGACAATGGATTGAGGTTATAGTCAACACAAATAATGAAGTATCACATATAACAGATATGGAATTAAAATGTGATATCAGCGAAATAACTGTACAGGGAAAATGTCATTTGCCCGATGAATATGCGCAAAAAAAAGGCATGCTCGTGAGCTATTATACATTTGATTCTGTG
>WQXU01000007.1 GCA_009781635.1 Treponema sp. | reverse complement strand
TATCACCAGCACGCAGGTATTTCATATCTGAAAACCAGCCGCTGAACTCCTCCTCCCCCAGGTCATTCCGCAGTTGGATTAGGGTCTCATTCCAGAAACCCTCATAATCCAAATCAGCCATTTTTTATCCTACATTTTAATAGTTATCAACATGTTATCCACAAGCATATATTTGATTAGCGTCATTTTCAAGCCAAAATATGTATGATTTTTTATACTTTCTACTTAATATCTGATATGGTAGATTAACACTAATTCCTTATCCTGTAAGGAATTAGGATCGACTCAATACCGGCATTGCGAATAACGGTACAACTCCTTTTTAAGTTTAATTAAAAACCTATTTTTTCCCGAATTTATCCACAGGTTATGCACTTTAAAACAAACCAGGATAAAGACAGGAAGACATTATAGTCATATAATTTTAATTTATACAAGAGCTATTTTACATAATTATTTTGCTATTTACAGCGGCTGCAAAACAACTGCCTGCCCTTTAATAAAAATCAAAATCTTTATATACTGTGTAAATGAGCACAGAAAATAATTACTCCGCGCAGAATATAACAGTTTTAAAGGGTCTGGAAGCTGTCCGCATGCGGCCCGGTATGTATATAGGTACAACGGGTATCGACGGTCTTCATCACCTTGTTTTTGAAGTTGTAGACAATTCAGTTGACGAAGCCATGCAGGGCTTCTGTACAAATATTCTTGTAGTTCTTGAGGGGAATGACATTGTCCGGGTCGAGGATAACGGCCGCGGCATACCTATAGATATTCATCCCACCGAAAAAGTCAGCGCTCTGGAGCTTGTAATGACCAAGCTGCACGCCGGCGGCAAATTTGACAAGAAATCCTATAAAGTCTCCGGCGGCTTGCACGGCGTAGGCGTATCTGTTGTAAATGCCCTCTCAGAGTGGTGCGAGGCATATGTCCATATTGACGGCAAAATTCACCACCAGCGCTATAAGCTTGGCATTGCAGAAGGCCCCGCCAAATTAATTGAACCAAACGGGCTGCCCTATTCATATTCGCCAAACCGCCAGGGTACTGTCATCCGCTGGAAGGCGGACACATCAATATTTGATACAACTACTCATAACTATGATGCGCTTTCAAACAGGCTCCGTGAACTTGCGTTTTTGAATAAGGGACTGAAAATTACCATCCGCGATGAGCGGCTTTCCACGCCCAAATCGCATGATTTTATGTTTGAAGGCGGCGTAAAAAGCTTTGTCGAATATTTAAACGAGAATAAAACTGTGCTGTATAAGGAGCCGGTTTATTTTGAAGGTACGCGCGACGAAGTTGAGATTGAAGTTGCAATTCAATATAACGATGGCTTTAACGAAATAATGTTTTCATTTGTAAATGATATAAATACCCGCGAAGGCGGCACGCACCTTGTAGGTTTTAAATCGGCTCTTACGCGCACCTTAAACGAGTTTCTTAAAAAGTCCAAACATTCCAAAAAACTGGATGAATCGCTTTCAGGCGATGATGTGCGCGAAGGCCTTACCGCCGTTTTATCTGTTAAAGTGCCCAATCCGCAGTTTGAGGGGCAAACCAAGGGAAAGCTGGGCAATTCCGAAGTAAAGGGAATTGTTGAGTCGTTTGTTAACGAACAACTGGAACTTTATTTTGATAAATATCCTGATGTAATTAATAATATACTTGAAAAATCCGTGTTAGCTGCAAAGGCGCGCATTGCCGCGCGTCAGGCGCGTGATGCGACACGCCGCAAGAATGCAATGGACAGCGCCGGATTGCCGGGCAAGCTCGCCGACTGTTCGGAGAAAGATCCTGCCAAGTGCGAACTTTTTATTGTAGAGGGAGACTCTGCAGGAGGTTCTGCAAAGGGCGGGCGCGACCGCAAATATCAGGCGATTCTTCCCTTATGGGGCAAGATGCTTAATGTTGAAAAGCAGCGCATCGAAAAAGTTATCACTAATGAAAAACTCCAGCCCATCATCGCAAGCATAGGAGCTGGCTGCGGAAACAATTTTGATGTTTCAAAAATCCGCTACCATAAAATTATTATTATGGCCGATGCCGACGTAGACGGTTCTCACATACGCACGCTGCTTCTTACTTTTTTTTACCGTTACATGACACCGCTTGTTGAGCGCGGCCATATCTATATTGCCATGCCGCCGCTTTACAGGGTCAGCTACGACAAAAAATATTTCTACGCTTATGATGATGCCGAAAAAGACCGCATTCTGTCCGAGTCCGGAAAAGATATAGAAAAAATATCTATCCTGCGCTACAAGGGCTTGGGTGAAATGAATCCCGATCAGTTATGCGACACAACAATGGATCCGAATAAACGCAATATTATTCAGGTGCATCTTGATGATACTGTCGAAGCGGAACGTATTTTTACTACTCTTATGGGCGAAGTTGTCCAGCCGCGCCGCGAGTTCATAGAAGAAAACGCGCTGCTTGTAAGCAACCTGGATGTGTAGTATATAACTAGTGTCCTGTAATATTCGGTTTGCAAAATAAAAAAATGCGTTAAATCCTTACTTCGCAAGGATTTAACTTAACAGACCATTGTGTCATTTGAATATTACAGGACACTAGGCCTTTTATGTTAATGTTATATTTTTCAGGTACCGGCAACTCAAAATATATAGCGGAATTATTCTGCCGCGCTATGAATGCGGAATGTTTCTCAATCGAGGAAAAGATCGATTTTAGCCGGCTTATTGCGCAGCACGATGAAATTGGATTTTGTTATCCGGTTTATGGTTCCAGGGTTCCGGGAATAATGCGGGAGTTTGCGCAAAAGCATATGGAATTTCTTAAAAACAAAAAAGTGATTATCTTTTGTACGCAAATGTTTTTTTCCGGCGACGGCGCAAGAGCATTTACGGATATGTTCGCGCGGAATTTTTTCCAGGTAATTTATGCAGAACACTTCCTTATGCCGAATAACGTTAATAACTTGTTTATATTGCCGCTGGATAACAAAAGAAAAATAAACAGGTATATAGCCAAAGCGGAAAAGAAAATGCAGCTTGTATGCGGCAATATTAAAAATGGAATTATTAAAAGGCGGGGATTCAATATCTTCTCAAGAATACTGGGGCTGCCGCAGGGTTTGTTAATGCCGGTGTTTGAAAAAAAAGCATTGGATTCTGTCAGGGTAAATGAAAAGTGCACACAGTGCGGTTTATGCGTTTCTGTTTGTCCGGTGAGTAATTTTGAAAAAGCTGACGGAAAAATAATAACAGGGAAAAAATGTACGATTTGTTACCGCTGCATAAACAAATGCCCTCAAAAAGCAATTGAAGTTTTTATAAAAGCAAAAGTAAAAAATCAATATAAGGGATTGTAAAGAAGGCATTCAATGCCGGGGAAATTTTTTATAATACTGAAGTTTCCGTAAATTAAATCCCCAGATATTTAATTTCTGTAAAATATTCTGATTGTGAACAGATATCAAGCGGAAGTATGTACCTGCCAAATTCTTTTATCCAGACTGTATTTAATTTTATTGACGGATCCAGTTTTTTTAAAACAACATATAATAGTTCTGTGCAATAAATGTATTCGTCCTCATCCATGTCAAATTTCCAGTCGAAGGGACGGCCGGTAAATTCCATCGCTGTATCTGAAATAAGGCTTGTATCGATATTGTGCAGTCTGAATATTCCTGCGCTAAGCGCAGGTTCAAGGAATTTTTCCAGGGATACTTCACTGACAATATCGTCTCCTTCCTGCAAACCTTCTGCGTTTATAACTGTTACAGCATTATTTCTTATTCTGACAATTCCAAGATGAGAAAATCTTTTTTCCGCTGGGGATAAATCTCTGATAAAAAGCGACCAGATTCTGCCGCTAAGTCTGCAAATAATATCGCCGTCATTTAAATACGGCAATAATTCATCTGCTTTTATATGCTGAATATTCTGCAGCTGGCGTTTTGGCTGAATAACTATAACAGCAAGTATTACAGTGATTATCAGTAAAACACCAGCAGCTATTTTTATGTTTTTAGACAAATTATTTATTCATGTTTATAGACACTTTCCACTTACCGTCTTCTTTAACTAAATGAAAGTCGGAATTTTCGCCATTGTCAAAAACAACATTTACTACAGCTTTATCGCCGTCTATCTTTTCAGTCATTGACTTGATTTTTCCGAATTCTTTTGCTGTGCCCTGGGCTTTTTCGCCGAACATGGCCATTAACTGAGCAGTTTCCTGCGTTGATACCTTGGCCAATGCTTCCATGTCATTTTTTTCAACAGCCTTGATAAAATCCTGTACAGCTCCCTTGGGTGAACCGCCTGCCGAGCAGCCGGCAATCAATAAAACAATAATTAAAGCTAAAGCAAAACTCAACTTCTTCATAATTTTCTCCTTAAATAGTGATATTTTCAGATTAAATATATTGCCATGTATTTGTCAAGCTATATGATTTTACTGCATTATAACGATGCTTTCACCACGCCGGCGCCTTTGCATTTTATTAATTTATATGATATTATACTATTAATAAAATAATCAGGAGGAAGTTTAAAATGAAAACTTTAAGAAAGCTACCGTTGGCGCTTTTATTATCGGTACTGCTAGCCTTTACCCTTATGGTAAGCTGCGAAGATGATCCCGCCTCACCGCCGCCTTATGAACTTGTATTACTTCATACAAATGATCATCATGGCAGGATGTTGTCTTACCCAATAACGATAGGATCCGGACCTAGTGCAGTTACATATATTGTAGGAGGTCTTGCGGAAAGAGCAACCTTTATCGATTCGGTAAGAAAAGCAAATGCAAATGTGCTACTGGTTGATTCAGGAGATTTAAACACAGGAACCGCTCTTTCAAATATGTTCCAGGGGGAAGTAGATATTCTTGCATATAATCTGATGGGTTATGATGCTGTAACTTTCGGCAATCATGAATTTAACGAAGGTCTTGCAAGACTTAACAAGCAGATTGCCCTGGCAACGTTTCCATTTGTATCTTCCAATGTTACACGCAGCGACGGCAGTTTCCTTGGAGGTAACCAATATCTTATAAAGGAATACGACGGATTTAAAGTAGGAATTATTGGCATTACAACCCTGAGGGTAACAATTATTTCCAACCCGGATGCTTCTCTTGATTTCCTTCCTGAAATTGAAGCCGCCCAGGAAGCAGTAGACAAGCTTAAAAATGATTACGGAGTAGACATAATAATTGCAGTTACCCATTTGGGCGATGTAAAAGAAACAAGTGATTTTATTACTTCATATGATTTGGCAGAAGGAGTAACAGGAATTGATATTATTGTAGACGGCCACTCTCATTCATATTATCCGGAACTCGAAAAAGAAGGCGATACCTGGATTGTCTCAGCTCACCAATGGGGAAGATATGTGGGAGAGGGAAAGATTTTTATTTCCAGATCCAGTAAAAAAATTGAGAAATTTGAATGGGCTCCTGTAGAAATCAGGAATATTGGACGTAATCCGGAAATAGTTGCTATGATGCACAATTATATCCGGCAGGCAGATGCAAGCCTTAAGGAAGTAGTCGGAACATCAACAGATGCTTATGACTGGGCAAATATTCCCACTTATGGAGTGACAACCCGTCACACAGAAACCGCTATTGGAAACATGATAACAGATTCCTTTGTCTGGTATTTTACTACATTTACCAATCAGGAAATCGACTTTGCATTTACTAACGGCGGCGGCATCCGCGCCAATTTGCCGTCAGGAGAAATTACCCGCGAAGATGTATTAACAGTACTTCCCTTCGAAAATTACCTTTATGCAATGTCAATGACAGGAGATAAGCTGCTGGAATTGTTTGACTTCATTAAAAATATTGAGCAGAGCTCTGGAGCTTTCCCGCAGTTCTCTAAAGAAGTTCGTTATACAATTGATGTTGCGGATAAATCAATCAGTAATCTTACTGTAGGCGGAGCGCCGATTGATCCTGAAAAAACCTACAGATTTATAGCGCACGATTTTATTCTAAGCGGTGGGGATGGTTATGTAGTGATAGGGAATAATGCCTTTGATATCTACGATTCTTCGTTGTTACTTTCAACTATAGTAATTGATTATATTAAAGCACAGGGCACTATTTCTCCTGCCCTGGACGGCCGTATGGTTGTTGTTAACGGTAAAACTATTCCGTAATTGATTCGCTTTTAAATGTAATAAGGCTTTCTCCGGGAAACCGGAGGAGGCCTTTTTTTATTCGTGCGGGGTTTCGTCATTCCCATTCAATGGTTGCAGGCGGTTTGTTTGATATGTCGTAAGTTACGCGCCCAATTTCCTTTACGGAGTTTGTTATGCGCGAAGATATTTCCAAAAGGTCATGCATTTCAAAGGGATAAACACAGGCGGTCATGCCGTCCGCGCTGGTGATGGCGCGTAACGCAAGAACCCATCCGTATCTGCGTTCGGCGCTTTTATCAACACCCACCGAGCGAACGGGAAGGAGTACAGAGAATGCCTGCCAGATTTCATCGTAAAGGCTTTTTCCGGATTTGCTGCGGCGTTTTCTAAGCTCCTCTATGTATATTGCATCAGCTTCGCGCAGTATTTCGCATTTTTCCTTTGTGACTTCGCCAAGGATGCGCACTGAAATCCCGGGGCCCGGGAATGGATGCCGGCTGACAATTTCTTCGTCTATTCCGAGACAGCGTCCCAGTTCACGGACTTCGTTTTTGTAGAGACTGGCAAGCGGCTCAAGGATTCTTCCGGCCTCGCGTTTGGCAATAACAAGCGGGCTTGCAATATTGTGATGGCTCTTAACTACGTTTGTTTTCTTTTCGCCGCCCTGCCCGCTTTCTAAAAAATCGGCGCGAATGCTTCCCTGTGCAAGAAAATAATCCTGCGGCAGATGCAGCCTTGCAACCTCTCTTTCCTGTATTGTAATATACATATCGCCGATAACTCTGCGTTTTTCTTCAGGATCGGTTATGCCTTTAAGCGCAGATAAAAATTCATTTTCGGCCATTACTATGTGAATATTTTCTGCGCCGAGTTTTTCAAGTATGGCGCGGACAGCCTCAGTTTCATTTTTACGCATAAGGCCTGTGTCCATGTACATAAGATGCACCTGACTTTTATCAAGTACTTTTAAGAGCAGCGCACCGGCTACAGTGGAATCTACGCCGCCTGAAATTAGTAAAAGTACAGGTTTATTTTCAACACGGGCTTTGATAATCCGGCTTTGTTCTTCTATGTATTTATCCATGGCATATCACCTAATATTAAAGGATACTAACTTGCGTAATTGTCAAAGTACCCCTGAATTAAGACTATCGGCGTACCCTTATCGCCTGAGCCGCTGACAAGATCGCAGAGACTGCCAAGGAGGTCTGTAAGCTGCCTTGGAGTAGTGCCTTCAGATTCCATCTTGCCCATTTGATCTACACCGGCTTTGGCCTGTATTGCCTTTTCAATTTCCTTGCGCGCCTCTTCCTTGGAAAGATCTGCAAAATTGTTATCTGCAAGAAATTTCAATTTTAATTCATTGGGTGTTCCCTTTAAGCCCGATGTAAACGCGGGAGCTACAACAGGATCTGCAAGTTCCCAAATGCCTCCGACAGGGTCTTTAAATCCGCCGTCTCCGTAAACAAGAACTTCCACTGTTTTGCCGCTAAGCTCCCTTAGCGCTTTTTGCATTCTTTCAACAAATGCATCGCAATCCCGCGGAAAAAGTTTTACCCTGTCTTCTGTTGCTTTGTTTGAACCTAAAAGCCCGTAAAGCTCATTGTAGCCGCTGCCATTTACAGGCTTTGTCAAAAGATTATCAAGACCTATAACTTTTTTTGCTCCCGCAGCCAACAGCGCCCTTTTTGTTCTTGCCCTTGTATGAATGTCAGCGGCAATAACCTGATCTGTATAATCAAGAATACGCTTTGGATCTGCGCAAAGAACAATATCGATATTCGGATTAAGTGATTTGTAATAATCAATATAATCGATGCCTGTAAATCTGTGTTTTGTTTTTCCGAAAAGACGGCGGTACTCATCTTCGCTTAAAAAATCCGAATACGGATTTAAATTTTTATCATCAATATCATCCCAGGAAATAAGCTGATTCCCCACTTCATCATCAGGGTAGCTTAAAAGAACAGTTACTTTTTCTGCGCCCCGCGCAATGCCCTTAAGCAGCATTGCAAAACGGTTTCTGCTTAAGATAGGAAATACAACACCTATATGGGAGCCGGATTTAAAATGGGTTTGCACGTCCGCGGAAATTTGATCAATAGTGGCGTAATTGCCCTGTGAACGCGCCACTACAGCTTCTGTAATGCCAATAATATCGCCGTCGTTAATAACTATATTTTCATGTTTAATTGCATCTTTAACAGTTTGACATATAACGGAGACCAGATCGTCAGACTCACGAATGATAGGTGTACGAAGTCCGAGCGCTTTTGTTCCTATAACTCTCATATTTGAAGTCTAGCACAGCGAAAGTAAATTGAATAGGTGTTTTACCGGTGTGTTTTTGCTACATCGCAAATACGGCGCGCCATATTTTCCAGGGAAACCTGTTCCATGACATGTCCTAGTTCATAGGCAACACGCGGCATTCCGTAAACAACAGCGCTTTGCTCATCCTGGCCAAGAGTCATGCCGCCTTCTTTGTAAATTGTCCCAAGATGCTGCGCTCCGTCTCTGCCCATACCTGTCATAATTACGCCAAGTGTATGATTAGTGTAGGCCATTGCTACAGAGGCAAAAAGAACATCAGCAGAAGGTCTGTGTCCGGAAACAAGCGGAGAGCTGGAAACACGCGCAACAGCGCCTGTTCCCTTCTTTTCAATTTCAAGATGTCTGTTACCCTGTGCAATTAGAATTCTGCCGGGCATGATAACATCGCCGTCTTCAACTTCTTTTACTGTCAACGGACAGATCCGGTCAAGGCTCTTTGCAAATTCATTTGTAAAACCTGCCGGCATATGCTGAACAACAACAATTGGAATTTTTAAATCGGCATCCAGATTTGAGAACACTACGCGCAATGCATCAGGGCCGCCTGTACTTATGCCGATGGCAATAATCTCTGTGTTGCCGGGTTTTTTCACCTGAACAGGAGGTGCGGCCGGAGCAATGGGCGCCTCGGTTGCCAGTTTGAAATGAACTGCAATGTCAAGGTTTTTTGTGGAAGGAACTTTTGTCTGATACTCTGAAGGAGAGAGAACTTTCTTGCCCTGCGATCTGCGGTACGCGCCGCCGTAACCGAGCAGCTTGCCTACAAGCGTATCTTTGACTATATGGATGTCTTCGGAAATCGAACCTGACGGTTTTTGAACAAAGTCGCTTGCGCCAAGTGAAAGGGCTTCCATTGTAATTTCTGCGCCCTTGGCGGCGATAGATGAAAGTATAACAACAGGAACTTCTATACCGCGTTTTTTGCGTTCTTTTAAAAATTCAATGCCGTTCATTTCCGGCATTTCAAGGTCTAAAACGATAACATCAGGAGTGACACGGGGAATTTTTTGCAGGGCAAAATAGCCGTTCATTGCCTTTTCAGCTACAGTCAAACCAGGCGTTTCTTCGACCATACGGCTGATGAGATTGCGCATTAATGCCGAGTCGTCTACAACTAGTACCGATATTTCATCTGCCATTCTGATCTCCTAGATATTTTTACAATACAAGGTTGCCCATTCAGTTTTTAAGAATTCAAATTTTGTGTTCATTCCAAACAGGGATTCCGAATGACCGATAAATAAGAACGATTTGGAAGCCATAGCATCCCAAAAACGGTTAATAACCGCAGTCTGGGCAATTTCATCAAAATAAATAATAACATTCCTGCAAAAAACAACATCGAAGTTTCTTTGTCCGGATTCGTTTTTGAGGTTGTGATAGTCAAATTTGATCTTGGACTGAAGTGCGGATTGTATCTTGTAACCGCCGTCTACCTTGTCAAAATATTTTGTAAGATAATTGTCGGGAATTCCTACAATCCTGCTTTCAGGATAAAAACCTTCTTTGGCCGTCATAAGGCATTTAAGGGAAATATCGCTGGCAAGGATATCGTAATTCCAGTTTTTTGGAAGAATCTCGCTTAATAACATTGCAATGGTATAAGGCTCTTCACCTGTTGAGCAGCCTGCGCTCCAGATCCTTATTGTACCGGGCAATTTTTTGATGTTATTAATGAGTTCCGGAATTACATATTTTTCCAGCGCATCGAACTGTGCCTGATTTCTGAAAAACCTTGTAAGGTTTGTTGTGATTGAATCAAGAAACCCCTTAAGCTCTTCCTTGTCTTTCTTGATTGTTTCAAGATATGTTATAATAGAGTCGACGCCTTTTTCACGGAGACGCTCTTTTAACCGGCTTTCCAATATTGAACGGTTGGTTGGTGTGAATGTTATACCGCTTTCAGTGTAAATAAGACTGCGATATTGTTCAAAATTGGCATCGTTGAGAAACTGGGTATCAGCCATAACTATATAGTATGGGACTATTTAAATACTGTCAATGATTTTTTTTCTGTTATTTTAAAACTTTGTATGTTAAAATAATGATAAATTATATAATATACAATAACGCTATATATAGCGTATAATCTTGATAATCAGACACTATATGTAGTAGTGGTGACAGGCGCTCAATGAAACTTGATCTTCGAAATTCTATTTCATTTGTTAAAGTTGATATTATTCCTTCGCAGATTCCCGGACACACCGAGGTTCTGCTTTGCTACGAACTTAATCCTGGGCAAAGCTGCAGCATCGAACCGGAACAAAATCAGCTGCTTGGTAAATTGATATTTACAGGAATGAATACATGTGACGCGCTTGAGTCCCCGGCAGTTACATTGCCGGCAGGACTTTATCTGTTTGCGCGGCGCCGGTGCGAATCAATGCAGACGGGTGAAGAGCATTGGCTGGATTTGGCTGTTGAGCAGCAGAAAGACGGTCTTTGGCAGCGCTGCAAGCCCGGGAACCTGCTCTATGTACGGCATTTACATGAAGACGGAGCATTTGTGACGCAGGTTTTCAGGCCGCTTGCTGATTAGGATTTTAACCTTGAAAAATTAATTAAAAGTATCAGTAAAAAAACTATAAGCGTACGGCTTCTACCATATACCTGATGTCATGGCCATTATCCGTAACTCGCCTCATTTCTATAACGAAAATGATTGAGCCGCCATTAGCATCAATTATAACTCTTTTAAAATTGTATTGCGCAATTCTCTGGCGTTCAAAGTTAGGCGTGCCGACAGTATATGTTTTAACCTGACCGTTTGGTGAAACTGCTTCAAGGTTTATATGAAACCTTGAACGGACATTTTGCCCGCTGCCTGTTATTGTGGGAACAAGCTGCGCTTTATATGATTTTCCGGATAAAAAGTCGCGGAACTCTATTCTTTCTCCGCGGGGCGGCGGATTCTCATCCCTTGAGATGTAAAGGGGCAGCCCCTGATTCTGGAAGTTGATCCTGTAACGGTTTGTAAGGCTTGTGTTGCCGGAGACAAGCTGGTGTAATATGCCCGAACCATCCTGCCCTGCTTTTATGGGAGTATCCTGTGTGAATGAAACCCTGCCGTTTTGAACGAATCTGTTAGTTGTAACATCAACAATATAAAGCTCGGCCCAGGGACGCAAAGACGGAGAGAGTACTCCATGTTGTCCAAACATATATGTTCTGCCGTCCGGAGAAAAACCCAAATCTACAAAGATGGCGGAATCTCCTGCCCAAAGAGCGGAAATGCATGTTAAGAAAATTATCAGGATTGTCATTACAGTCTTTTTTAACAACATAGAGTTCCCCTTAATTCACATTATCGGTATTATGTTTTTCTGTCTTGAGGAAAATTGTAAGTTAAGGTAGACTGCTTTAAACTTCATGATATTTCAGCAAACAGCCTGTTAAAAGGCGGCACAACAAAGAGGAAAAAATGACGCTTTCCGAACGAAATACCTTTTTTAAGGCCGGGATTGCTTTTTGCGCTGTTTGTATCCTGTTTGTTACTGCAGTTTCTTTTTTTGTTATACCGGTATACCCTGAGATGGATCAAAACGTCCGCCGTCCTGCCTTTGCCCTTTTATCCAGCGATTATTTTGCAGTTCATTCATCCATTGCCCTGTCTGTTTTGTTCTCCCTGGCCGGAATTATATTGATTTTCTGCTTCTTCGAAAGAACATCAGTCCCGGAAATATTGTATGTTGCCGCTTTTATTCTTTCCTTTGCCTTTGAAGCTCTCCGCCTGATTCTGCCCTTACACTTTATTATGAATTTTCCGTCATTTTATTTACTCATGGCATTCAAGTTTTTGCTGTTCATAAGGTTTTTCGGCATTTTCTCGTTATTTGCCGCCGGTTTATGCGCTGCAGGCCTTGAGGTGCAAAAGACCCGCAATGTCATTTTTGTTATTGTCATAGCCGCTCTGGTTGTTACAATGGGCGTTCCGGTTGATGTTTTAAACTGGGAGACCAGCCTGAATATGGTAAACGGTTATTCGTCAATATTCAGAATGATCGAGCTGACAGCCTTTATAACTACAATGATAAGTTTTTTTGTTGCGGCAAAAATCCGCGGCTCAGGAGAGTATACCTATATTGCAATTGGAGTTATGTTTGCATTGGCAGGCAGAAGCATACTGATTAATGCAGATAACTGGACAGGTCCTGTTTCAGGTATTTTACTGCTTTCGGTTGGAACATGGTTTCTTTGTTCAAAGCTGCATAAAATACATCTGTGGCTCTAACGCTGATTTATTGCAGAGTTCCGCTGTTTTTACCGACATTAAAATAATATGTTATCTATAGAAAATACTTTCCGCCGTGTAATTTTTTTAATTTTGATTTTTTGTACGTTTGTACAGGTTTTTGCCGTCTCAACTCCTGACAGTCCAATGTTCTGGAATGCGCCGGTCTTTCCGCAAATGTTTTTTACAGAAACAGTGAATGGCTGGCTAAGGGCCGGTAATTCAAAGCCTTATTGGGTTCATTCAAAAGAAGAAATTGAAGAGTCTGAACAAATGGCGCAAAACCAGATTTCGATATTGCTGAACAACGATATTCTGGCTTATTACGGTCATCCTGCTTCGCGTAACATGGGAATTCTGGGACGGCATACAATCGAGGAACTGGACAGAATGCTCACGGCGCTTGCTGCCGAATACGAAGCGGTCAGCGGAGGGCGCAAGATCCGCAAGGCGTTTTATTTGATTTACGGGACTGTATGGCCGGAGGGCGAGATAGGGATAATCAATCATAACACCTTAATGCGGTACATAGAGTATGGAATGAAAAATGATATTCTCATTTTTATTGATCATCAGATTGGACGTTTTGATCCGATTGAATCGCTTTCAAGAATGTTTCCCTACCTGCGTTATCCCAATGTCCACCTTGCCCTCGACCCCGAATGGCGGACATCAAGGCCCATGAGAGAGCTTGGTCATCTTACCGCAGAAGAAATAATCCGCGCGCAGCAGGTTATGGAAAATTATCTGATAGCAAATAATATCCCCGGCGAACGCATGCTTGTTATACATCAATTTAACCACGTGATGATTAGAAACCGCCCGCAGATAAGATCTGATTTTCACAGGGTCAGGCTGATTCACTGCGCCGACGGCATTGGCACTCCTGATATGAAACGCACATCATATGCGTTTAACGCCCAGGCAACTAATATGCCCATTAAAGCTTTTAAGCTGTTTTACAATCTTGGAATACCCGGCGCAGGTTTTGACAATCCGCTTATGACTCCGCGGGATGTATACGAACTGGTTCCGCGGCCGTATATAATCATGTATCAATAACCTTATTTTACAAAAAGTTTGTAAAATAAAAGCAGAAACTTGTATCCGATATACGGGAAGATTCTAAGCAGCTTAAACGGATTATGGAAACAATAGCCTATCCATTCAAGGCCGTTGTTAAAAGCGGCGCGCGAAGGGTGTTTTTTCTTTTCGGCGAAGACATCAAAAATATCACTGCACCAAAGCCTCATGCCTTCCTGTCCCAGCGTGATATTGTTTTTTACAATCCAGCGTTCCTTGCCTCTTACTCCCTTACCAACCAGCAGCAGCGAGGGTGAAGATTTTTTTATTGCTTTGATGATGGTGCCTTCTTCATGCCGTTTAAAATAACCGGGGAAGCGTCCTACAATACGGAGCTTTGGAAAAGTTTGCCTTAGGTTCTGTTCAGTTTTTAAAAGAATCTTTCGTTTTCCGCCGAGCAAATAGCAGGAAAACTCTCTATTCTCAAGAATCGTTAACATTTTGATAATAAAATCGAAGGGCATGTATCTGTGCGCTTTTTTTCCTGTAATAAATTTTATGCCGCCAATAAGGCTTTTGGAAATAGGAATTACAAGAGATGCCCTTAAAACATAAAGGCGGTATTCTCCGCTTCTTCTTGCACGTAACAGATCCCACAACGAAAGAAGAACAATGTTATGTTCTTTTTTTTCTTTTAACAAATCGTAGACTATATCTTCAAGTTGATCCGGCGCAACAATATCAATCGGGACTTTTAGAAACTGAACCCGCTGCTTTTTTTCTTCTTCTGCGCCGCTGTTTGCTGTTATGCCTGCTTTAGTTCCCACGAATACTTCTCCAGTAATAAAATTCGAATTGCCGCTGCGCAATAAAGTGCGGCAGTCTCTGTTCGTAAAACAGTGTCCCCGATAGTTATTGTTCTAAAACCGTTTTCCATGAAAAGGCAAACCTCTTTGCAGGAAAATCCGCCTTCAGGTCCTATAACAAAAGCCACATTATCAGGAATACTATTAAGATAACTATGAAGGCTTTTCTGTTCAAGCCCTACTATATCATTGTTTTCAGATAATTCCAAGGGAAGATGATGGAATAATAATCCAAGTGAATTTTTTTGTTTTAGTTTCTCCCAATATTCAAAAAGTCCTTTCATTGATAATGGCGGACGGATAGCAGTTGCAATCCTTGAACCGCTTTGCTGTCTTGCTTCTTTTATAATGCGTTCCCATCGTGATATTTTTTGTTCTCCTGCGTTTGCTTTTGCTATTGAGAATTCCGACACAAAAGGGACAATTTCTGAAATGCCGCCCTCTGCAGCCTGCCGTACAATTAAATCCATTTTATCGCCCTTTGGCAGACTCTGGAAAAGATAAACCGGCGGAGTTGGCTGCAAAGATGCGAAAGGATAATTTAAAGGTAAACATTTTCCTGTTAACACCTTATCATTTACTGAAATAACCTGTATTTGAATTTCTTCTCCGCCAGGTAAAAGCGCAGGAAAATATTCTCCTGCTGCAAGACGGCGGACACGTACCAGATAACGGTAGTCATCGCCTTCCAGACGGACAATATTATCTTTGCCGGGATCGGCATTAAGTATAAATTGCTTCAATCCTAATCCCTACCGCGTCAAGATGCCTGCGCAACAGTTTTCGCTTCTTCTTCTTCATCCTGCAGCGCCCGCAGTGTTTTCGCATCCTGCATCAAATTATTGTAAGTGCCGTTTTGCAAAATGTTTACCGCTTCCTGCAGTTGGATATCATATTCAAGATCATAGACCGGAGCAAAAGATGTTCTGTTTAATTCATTTCTGATTAACCGTTTTAAAAGCGGCAGGTTAAGGCTGTATTTTATTTCCAGATTCTGCGCAAAAGTTTCTATCTGCGCCGGCGTTGCCTGCGGGTTCTGCTCTGCAAATTCCGGTATACGGTTTGCGTTAACAAGTTCGTTCAGTTTTTCAGCATCCGCCTCTGTAACCTCCGGGAAACTGACTTTTAAATCCGGCGGAATGCCGACCTTGTCAATATTTGCATCGCTTGGCGTAAAGTAACGGGCAGTAGTGATTTTAAACCCTATACCGCTTAAGGGAAAAACCTGCTGAACAGATCCTTTCCCAAATGTATTTTCTCCGACAAGATAGGCCCTGCCGCGATCTTTCAGCGCGCCTGCCAGAATCTCGGAAGACGAAGCGGAACCCCTGTTAATTAAAACAATGACAGGAATATCTGCGGGGACAAGCGTTGTTCTGTTTGCGTTAAAGTCACGGTTTTCCGAACGGATTCTGGATCTGATACGCACAACAAGCCCTCCGTCAAGAAACAGATTTGCAAGCTCTACAGCTGCGTCCATCCGCCCGCCGTAATTATTTCTTAAATCCAGAATCAGGTTTTTGTAATTATTATCCTGGAATTCAATAATTGCATCTTTTGCCCTTTCAACAGAAAAAGGAGTAAAGGTAATCAATCTTAAATAACCTGTGCTGCCAATCATGGCATGTTTTACCGTAGGCACTTCGATAACGGCCCTTGTAATTGTTAAAGGAAACTCCATTCTCTCGCCGCGTCTTATTACAAGTCTTACGGCTTCTCCGGGTGTTCCCCTTAACATTCCAAGCACATCATCCATGGAAAGCGTGTCTGTCGATACTCCGTCAATTTCAGAAATAAAATCGCCGGGATTTATTCCTGCGCGCCAGCCCGGCGTATCCTCGATAGGGGATACCACTTCTACAAAACGCGGCTTTCCGTCAGGCCTTGGGCCAATCGACTGGGTTATGTTAAGCCCTACGCCGCCAAAACTTCCCTGTGTCGTATCGCCCATATCTTTTAAATCAGATTCTGTTAAAAATGTTGAATATGGATCTTCAAGGGCATTAAACATCCCCTTCATCGCGCCTTCAAAGATAACCTGCGGATCAACTTCATCAACATAGCCGCGAAGAATAAAATCAAATACATTTTGCATTATGCCTGTGTAGTTTCGTACCTGTGCCTGTGAATATGTTGTCTCTGATGACTGAGTATTTCCCTGAGCTGCTGCCCCTGGAATAAGGGCTAATGTAAATAATGCGCAGAAAATAACTGACGCTGTAACCCATACCCAGTTAAATGAAGGCTTTTTTATATTAGTATCCATAATGACCTCACTTCATAATAATCGAATATGCCGATCACTTATCAATAAGTGGTCAGATAAATACAATTATGGTATATTTGTGGGAAAAAGGGTAGTGACATGGCCGTAAAGAAGAGGATAGGAAAGAAATTAATAGTCATAATAATGTCCGCTTTGATCTTTCTTGTAATTGCCTGCCTGCATTTGACTGGTGTTTTTAATTTTCTTGAATATAAATCATATGATATGAGAGTCAGATTTTGGGCTGATTCAATCTATAGCCGTCCCTCTGATGAAATTGCCGTAATTATTCTGGATCAGGACAGTCTTGACTGGGCGCAAAGAGACAGAGGCTGGGGCTGGCCCTGGCCAAGACAGGCATATGCTGAAATTACCGATTACATGAATATAAGCGGAGCAAAGTCGCTTGTCTTCGATGTAATTTTTTCCGAACCATCCGTTTACAGAAATGCAAGGCAGGATGAAATAATTGATAATGCGGTAATAGCGCTGGAAGAAGCTGCATTAGATACTCCATTACGCGCTGAAGGCAGTGAAACAAGGGCCAGATCATCACCTGCAAGATCTGTATTAAGGCTTGTGATTGATGCGCTGCAAAGTCTAAGCGCAAGGGAAGATGACGCTTCTTTTATTAATGCCTCGGAGAACTTCGGCCGTGTCGTGCAGACTGTAATGTTCAGCAGTCAAACCGGAAGCGCGCTGTCATGGCCGTCCGGCGTGAATGTGCCTTTGTTTCAGCCTGAAAATTTCGGCGCCATGCTGAACAGGTTCAGTCTTGGTCCTGATGAAAAAGGCCAATTCCCGGTTCAGGGTTTAGTCGATTCTGCCGCAGCTTTGGGAAGCGTTACAGGCCTTGCAGATTCCGACGGAATTATAAGGCGGCTAAAGCCTTTTACCCTGTTTGACGGCAGAGCGCTGCCCGGTCTTTCAGCCGCTTCGCTTATTGTTGCAGGAAAGGGGAATCAAATTTATTTTAACAGCAGAAACAGTTCAATTGAGTGGAATGGGACTGTAATTCCTGTTGATAAAAACGGAAATGCTCTGCTGCGTTATCACGGATTACTTGACAGGTACATTCCGTACAGAACAATGGATATAATTTTAAGCGCAGAAGCGTACAACAGGGGTGAACAGCCGCTGCTTGATCCTGAAAACTTTAAGGATACCCATGTTTTCTTTGGGTTTTACGCGCAGGGACTTTTTGATATCTTCAGCACGCCTATTTCATCCGTCTATCCGGGAATGGGATGTCACATAACAATGCTTGATAATATGCTCCGGAATGATTTTATCCGCGAAAGCAGGGAAGGCGTGAATCTTTTAATTCTGCTGGCAATTATTATTGTAATTGTCTGTCTTACAGTTTTTTCTTATCGCATTTCGCTGTCTGTTGGAGGGACGGCTTTTATTATAGCTATAATAATTACCGGCTCCTTTTTGTTTTATCAATTTGGCGGTCTGTGGGTGCCGATGATTACCTTTATTGCAGGAACGCTCGCCTCCTTTATTACCGTAACGCTTTATAATTACGCAACAGAAGGCAGCCAGAAACGTTTTATTAAATCGGCATTTTCCCAGTATTTATCGCCCAAGGTAATAGAGCAGATAATTCAGGATCCATCCCAGTTAAAACTTGGCGGTGAAAAAAGGGAAATGACAGCTATCTTCACTGATGTCCGCGCTTTCTCCACAATTTCCGAAGCCCTGGGCGATCCTCAAAAACTTGTTGAACTTCTCAATTTTTATTTAACAAGAATGAGTAATATTGTTCTTGATAATCAGGGGACAATCGACAAATACGAAGGAGATGCGATAATTGCCTTTTTCGGCGCTCCGGTTCATATAGCTAACCACGCATCTCTTGCCTGCCGCGCGGTTGTAAATATGAAAAAAGCCGAAGCGGAAGTTAACCGCGAAGCGCTGCAAAGAGGGCTTGTAACTCCGGAAGTAATGAAGGCAATGGCTGCAAAAGGAGTAATATCCGGCATTGATGCTCCTTACCCCATCTTTACAAGAATTGGCTTGAACACAGGGGATATGGTAGTCGGCAACATGGGTACTCCCAGCAAGATGGATTATACAATCATGGGAAACGCGGTTAATCTTGCAGCAAGGCTGGAAGGAGTAAACAAGCAATACGACACGGGCGGTATTCTGATTAGCGAATATACAAGGGCAATTATCGGCGATGAGTTTGTACTGCGTCCTTTAAACAAGGTAAGGGTTGTTGGTATTAATACGCCCATAAGGCTTTATGAACTTTTGGATATTTCATCTGATGCTTCGCCGGAATTGATTGACATGGTAAAAAACTGGGAGCAGGCTTTCAATTTTTATGAAAATCGGGATTTTCTGGCAGCTCAAAATCTGTTTCAGGCTATCTGCAATAAAAACACCAATGACATGACAGCAAAAAAATACCTTAACAGGTGCGCAAAATTTTATTCAGCGCCGCCGGACGAAAAAGCCTGGGATAACGCGGTGGATAATCTTACAGAAAAATAGACCAGGAAGCGCGGGAACTTTTTAAATAAAAGTTCACTTAATCTATTTAAAATGCAATGATATAATAATAAAGAGGTGTAAAAATGAGGAAGTTATTATTTGTTTTTTGCTTAACGCTGCTGGTTACTGGTTTTACATTTGCCCAGGTTTCAAGGGGCGGCACTTTATATGTTGCGACAAGAACAGCCGATCTTAAATCCAGAACCGGATTTTTTGCAAGCAGCCGCGGAATATTGAACTACGGGGATCGCGTAACAGTTCTGCAGGTTAGCGGCAAGTTTGTGGAAGTAAGAAACGCAGCGAATTCATCACTTACAGGATGGACTGCATCGGCTAATCTGTCTGCACGGCAGGTAGTACAGGGAACTTCAAGTACAGCTACAGCAAGAGAAGTGGCTCTTGCCGGCAAGGGATTTAATCAGGAAGTTGAACAGTCTTACAGAACCCAGCAGAGCAGCCTGAATTACGCTGATGTTGACAGGATCGAAGCGATAACTGTAAACGTGGATCAGTTAAGAAGGTTCCTTGAAGAAGGCCGTCTTGCAATGGGAGATAACTAATGAGATTTAGAATTTGCATTATTGTTATAGTTATCGCTTTTGCTGTTCTGATGATTTCCTGTAAGTCTATTACAACAGCAGTTGATATCGGCGCTCAAATAGCCGGAACAACAGGAGCCATTGGTTCAAGCACAGCTGCCGCCATCAGCCAGTCTGCAAGAGCCATAGGCAATGCCGCGGAAGAGATTACTCCCGAAGCGGAGCGTTCTGCGGGAAGACACAGCATAGCAGATAACAGCTCCCACAGACAAACACGGTTTACTGCGGCAACAAGATAGATGAAACAGGAAGCAAATAATATAAGCAAGGCCTATTGGCTTTCTTTTGTAATCAGCCGTTATGCAAAATCCAAAAATTTAACCCCGGATTCTGTGTTTCCCCAGTTACAAAAATTTGGAGTACTGGACTTTCTTGATAAACATTATGAAACCGAACATCTGGAAAACATAATATATATAATTGAGGATATGGATAATATACTGAAAAAAAACGGCGGTTTATTGACATGATTTTATATCACGGTTCTTACACACATTTTGACAAAATAGATTTAAATAAAGGAAGAAAATATAAAGATTTTGGACGGGGTTTCTATACTACGAAGGTTAAAGATCAGGCAGAGCAATGGGCAGGAAATATGTCAGCAAGGTTTGGAACGCCATTTGGATTTGTCAGCATATATGAGTGTGATGACAGTTTATTTAATAACTTAAAATACCTGAAGTTTGACGAGCCTACGGAAGAATGGGCGTATTTTATCATGAATAACAGAAACAGTGAATTTATTGATATTGAAACGCAGATTAATAATCAAGGAAATCAATTCGACATTGTAGAAGGACCTGTTGCAAATGATACAATTGCAGTTGTGTTAGATCAATTTATGATGAATATGAAATCCGGCACAGCGCTGGTTGAAGCTCTTGAATATAAAAACTTAAATCATCAAATTAGTTTTCATTCTGAAAAGGGAATATCACTTTTGACCAAGGCAGGATATTATGAAGTCAGATGAAGTAAAAACAGAAAAGCAAAGGCAATTTATGATAGAATATATTACAGGGGCTGTTGCTCATTTTATTTCAAAAAATGAAAACATAGAATTATTAGATGCATTTGAAAAATTCTATAATTCAATTTGGTATAAAAGGCTTTTAAATTATGACACTCTTCTTTACAGAGAAAGCGCAGGTTATGTATACGAATTGTATAAAGCGCCGCCAATAATAGATGAACCAGATTTGATTTCGATTTAGAAGAGCGCTATCTATTATCATTTATTTCTATTCAAAATTACCGTTCGGTAATAAAAAGCCGTTTTTGATTGAAATTTCAATAATTATTACCGTACGGTAATAAACACGTTAAATTCTGTTAAAATAACCGAAAATAAAGGCAAATATTCCCTATCTGAAAAAAATATTATTGTACGCAAGTTTATTCATCGCTCTGTACTTTTCGTG
The DNA here is from genome assembly GCA_009781635.1 of Treponema sp. GTDB lineage: Bacteria > Spirochaetota > Spirochaetia > Treponematales > Breznakiellaceae > WQXQ01. The sequence goes on along the minus strand of WQXU01000007.1, from coordinate 90,344 downwards.
GCACGGGAAGTTATTCTAAAAAAATTATAATAAAAATATTTTACTTGTCCCTATAATGAGTACGGCATTGAGAGACTTCAATTTTATTATTTTCAATCCGATATATTAATCTATTTGCATCATCTATTTCACGAGACCACCAGCCTGTTAAATCCCATTTTAATGGCTCAGGCTTACCAATTCCGACATTACCGTTGCGGTCAATATCTTTCAAAAGCAGATTTATACGTTTTAATGTTTTTTTATCCTGTGATTGCCAGTAAAGGTAATCTTCCAGGCTTTATCTGTCCATGTTTTTTCCATGATTTACTTTTCTATCAATTCGTGAGTTGTTAGTTTCCCTTCATTGGCTTCTTTTATAGATTGACGCAAAACTTTCATGTTTTCTGAATTGTAAAAAGGGTCTGTCCTTGTCGTAATTTCAAAAGGAATACCACCCTGCCTGATTGTTTGGCGGACGAACATTGTAAAAGCGGTCGTCATATTTAAGCCCAATTCTTCAAAAATACTGTCAGCGCGAGTTTTTAGATCGTCATCTATCCGAATATTGACTTGTGCCATATCATACTCCTTCTACTACTTGTATATCATATACTATACAATGTATAGAGATATGTGTCACGTGCTATTTGAATAAAAAATCATTTTTGTATCATTATTTATCAAAATAATTAAAAAACGGCATGCTATATTGTTCGCATGAAAAAATTACCCGTTCCTGTTGAATTTATATTGTTCTTTAATTGCTTTACCTACAGCCTCGTTTATCGCTCGATCCAAATCGGCCAGAACTTCATTATGTAATTTTTTCAATTCCATTTGAGGTGAGGCGGAAGCAGCAAAGAGTTCATGGGTTTCAATTTCCAGAGCCGCTGCCAGGCGGTCTAAAACTTCTGGTGTCGGGAATTTACGGCATGTTTCAATAGTTGCAAGATATTGCGATGAAATACCGGCAATTTCAGCCAGCCTGTCCTGCGAAAAACCGCATTTCCGGCGAAGTTCTTTTATATTATTTGCCAAAATTACCCTTATATTTTCCATTTTCTCAACCATTTTGCCTTTAAGAATAAGATAATTGCTTTTAAGTACTTGACAAATTGGCTATATGAATAATATATTATTCTTTAAGGCTAATAGCGGGAATAGTTTTACATATAAACAGGTTTTATTCCTGAAAACCAGGAGATTAATAGCTATATGAGCTGTTTGGATATGTTTTAAAAAATTTATTTATATCGGGAAGGGTATTATATGAAAAATAAAAGAAGATGGGTTATAACTATTGTTATTTTATCAATAATCGCCATGGCCCTTTCCGCTTGTGATCTGGAAGAGATTAATCATTCGCACGACTGGAGTGATTGGACAGTAACAACTTCCGCAAGCTGCATAACAGCAGGCATAGAAACAAGAATATGCGCGGGTAATGCTTCGCATACCGAAATACGTTTTGTACCGGTAGACCCTGACGCGCATGTCTGGGGTAATTGGGTAGTAACAATTCCTGTAACAGCAACGACAGACGGCCTTGAAACAGGAACCTGCATGCATAATAGTTCGCATACAGAAACACGGATAATAATAGCGCTTAATCACACTTGCTCATGGGGATGGGGAGGAGGATGGTTCCGGACAACAAGTCCAACCTGCGTATCAACAGGGGTTGAAACAAGAATGTGCTCACATAACTCTTCTCATAGAGAAACACGCAGTGTTCCAATAGACCCTGACGCGCATGTCTGGGGTAATTGGGCAGTATCAATTCCTTTAACAGAAACAACAGACGGTCTGGAAGCAAGAACCTGTATATATCATAGTTCGCAATCAGAAACACGGATTATACAGCATGCTGCCCACAACTGGGGTGAATGGGTTGTAACACAAGTTCCCACTGAAACAGTTGACGGAGTAGAGACAAGACATTGCCAATATTCAGCATGCACTTTTGAACAAACCCGTATTTTTTCATATGCAACCGGTACAGCCGGACTTGAATATGTATTTGATCCTTCATCTGGCTTTACCGTCATAAGAGGAACTGTAGACAGCGGTGATGTGTATATACCCGCTTATCATTTGTATGCTGGTGAATATGTACCTATAACGAGTATTGGTGATTATGCGTTCTTTGGTTGTTCCAGCTTAACGAGCATAACGATACCATTTCTTGATGTAGAGTTAGGAAATAATTTATTCAATTATGATGTTCCAACATCATTAAAAACAGTTGTTATCACAGGCGGGGATAATATTCCTAATAGTGCGTTCTATGGTTGCACTGGTTTAACGAGCATAACGATACCCAATAGCGTGACGAGTATTGGCGATTATGCGTTCTTTGGTTGCTCCAGCTTAACGAGCATAACGATACCCAATAGCGTGACGAGTATTGGCGATTATGCGTTCTTTGGTTGCTCCAGCTTAACGAGCATAACGATACTTGCCGCAATGCCGCCAGCGATTGGTTCACATCATAATCTATATATGCAAATTTTTGTTCCGGCAGGCAGTGTTGATGCATACAAAACTATCTGGAGTTTTTATGGTGTGAATCCAGACATAATTAAAGCAATAGAATAGGTTATTAATTAGAGATTTTTAATAAAACAGTTTCCCAAAAAAACATGATGATAGTTAAAGGTGTTTCAAACAGCTCCTTACATTTAAAAAAATACTTAGCATTATTTTAATCACATTCTTTTATAGAAGGGAAGCTGCCTTGTTATGTGTAATCACATTTAAGAGTATATTAAAAATAGACGAAGATAGAAAAATGGTTTATAATTGTTAATAGGGAGTAATTAATAGGTGCTTTTCCAAGGGAAGAGTGTTACTATACTTATGCTGAATATAAAGAATGGGAACTTGCAGAAGTTATATCCGCAAAAACATATAATGGCACAGACACAGTTACCGTTGATATTTTTCCAGAATTGAAGATCGCACTGGAAAAAATATTTGTCGATATATAAGAGTTATGTGCCATTTGTCAAGATATTTCAGGAAATATTTAAAATATATGAATAGGAGCTGAATAAAAGCATTGACACTTTTTCAAACCATGATAAAATGAATAGTGTAAAAAAATGAGAGATAAACCAATTTTAGGATATGAAGAGGCAGAGCAAGGAACTGTTGTACTCATCACTTATGATGGCTCTATAAGGTATGTTCGTCATTCATTTAAATGTAAATATTGTGGAATAGAATTATATAGTTATACTACTGGATATCCAGTAGAAATAATGATATGCAAATATTGTGGTTGGTGGATAGCATGGGACACTGATGGGAGATTTCCTGGTTTTAGTGAGAGAGAAGCTAGTACTTCTCTACTTACGGGAATGCTTAAGAAATATGATGTGGATTCTAAAGATGTTCCTCTTAATTTAATTAGAAAATATTTATTAAAATATCCTAGTGATATAGGTGAAATGAATACACAAAAATTTGAAGAATTAATATGTGATTGTTTTAAAGATTATTATGCCCCATGTGAAGTTATACATATAGGGCAAAGTAGAGATAAAGGTATAGATTTAAAATTAATTTTATCAAATAATGATACTTATCTGGTTCAAGTAAAACGAAGAAAAAATATCAGTAAAAATGAAACTGTTAAATTTGTAAGAGAACTTAATGGAGTTTTATATAGAGAAGGTATACCAAAAGGAATATTTGTAACAACTGCAAAAGGTTACACAAAAGATGCAATAGCAGAAATAGCTCAAACTGAAAAAAATCAAATAAATTATAACATGAAATTATTAGCATTTGATGATTTAATAAACATGCTTAAAATAACACCTCAAAATCCATATGAACCTTGGAATAATTTTGTAAATAAATTTTATATCAAAAAAGAATATGGATGTTCAGACTATCCATTTATCTGATGATGTGTTTTGTTCGTATAGCAATAATTGTAGACCCTAACTAAATGTATAAAAATAATGTTGAACAGACAAAAAAATTAATTGATCAAACAAATGTAGATATTTTTGTTTGTTCGCCAGAACCTTTTAGTGATAAGTATTCTTCGATAATAAAAATTGAGGGATATGCAAAAAGAAAAGGAAAAAAAATTAATTTTGTAACAGGAGAAGTAACTGATATATGGGCAAATATTACCCTAGGATTAGAAGTGGAATAATATTAAAAATTAATGAAAAATGATATATAAAAAATTTAATAAAAGAAATGTAAATTATGGCAGATATTCGAGATGTCTAAAGTAATGTTACCCACAGGATTAATGGCAATGAAATCAGGGATATTAATGATAAAGTTGTCTATAGAATAAACGGCGGTGAAATCAGAGACATTGGTGGTTCTGTAACTCATAGATTTTGATAATACAAATAAAGGCCTAATCAGAAGCAGGTTATACATTCTCCATGACACAGAGGAAGGAGGAATTATCGCGTTCTAACATGCGTTGTTGTCTGGGGTTAAATATGGACTTTTCAAGATACGCAACTGACTTATCCCACTGTTTCAACGTGTATGCTACTGCCTCACCTAACTTGCAACTTGGAAGAACTTCATTCGCTCGTTTTTTAAGCCATATTCAAAAATCTGAAAGTATAGGCTCCGCCTGTTTTTTACGCTTGTAAAGAAAATCATTTTCATCAAGATTCTCTTTTCGCAGTTTATCTTCAAGTTCGTACAATTTTCGAATGTGTTTTACATCTTCTTCGGCTGAATGTGGTTTTTTCATCTTCAGGAATATCTACAATTTTTTCTACTCTGCGAAGATTAGGATCAAGAAGTTTACGTCTGTACTTTTTTCTTGTATGGGATTTGACTTCCAGTTTTTCTGATTTCTCTTCAGATTTGTTTACTTGTTCAGGTTCTTCGTAAAATAACGGCTGCTGTTTATCGTTTTTTAATTCTGTATATTGTTTGTTAAAGTTTATTTCTAATTCTTTACTATAATTTATAAGTGCGGCTTTACCAAGTTTTTCAAGTTGTACTGCGCTGGTTTGCATATCTTGTTTTATCACATAACGATCGTAACTGTCAATCTTTTTTTAATAAAATATTTTTTCTTGTATGTCTGATTTGATACAATCACATCAAACCAGACTTCTTTCTTATATTACTTTTTTGCAGAACACTTCTTTGTGCACTTTGAAAAAATCTATTCCTGCAAATAGCATTCGCAGCTCGTCTGCTGTCAACTCTCTTGCTTCATTTTTATCAGCAAGCCAGGGAAACCTGTTCTTTTCAAGCCTCTTCTGGCTTAACCAAAAACATGTCTTATCCCAATATACGGATTTTAAGAGCTTGCGTTCCCTGTTACAGAATAAAAAGGCACTGTCGCTGAACGGATATTGTTTTATATCGTTTTGCACTATTGCCGATAACCCGTTAACAGCTTTTCTCAAGTCCGTTGTTCTTAGACGAAGGAATATTCTGGCTTTGCCAAGATCAACTATCATAACGCTGCTCCCAACCCCTCAATGACAGCGTGTAATTCGATGCTGCTGATTGAAAGAGGGATGTGAATTTTTTCATCTCATTTTTCAATTAATATTTCCGGCATTCGCATTGGCGATTTCATAATCTGAGACGGTACTTCTACAAAACACGGTTTTGTCTCTGTTTATTTTTTGTCCAGCTCTTGAATGTCTTCCAGCTTACTTTGTTTTTCTTTGCGTACTTCCAAGCGCTTTTTCCACTCTCTTTCCAATCTTCCAGTAACATCGTTCTTTCTTCTTTGCTGTAACGCATTCTTTTCCTCCAAATAAATGTATTTTTTGGAAGTTTATTGAATTTATTTTCTTAGCGGTAGATATGGTTTATTTTACGGTTACTTCTTGTTTAGTAGTGAATAAACATTGAATGTTCGCTGATGTTTCTGTAGTCAACTTTCTAGTTGGTATTATCTCCAACCGACAGTTTCTTGAGATGATATATCTAATGTCTTTATCGTAGTCCTTTAACATCATTTGAGCCGTATTTAAGTGAATTGCAATGATCCCTTTTGAAGCCATTAGATGTGGAAGTTTATAATTTCATCCCCGATTTCTTTTTGTTCGATGCATTTCATTGTTGCATTTATATTCTTTGTGATAAAGGTTTTGATTAAAATGTGTAATTTCTTTGTGTTTAAATGATATATAAACTTAAGGATAGTAGAAGTTAGCATAAAAGTAAGTTTTCTAGAACAACTAATCGGTTACAACATATATAAGAACAACATTATACTTCAAAATAAAATCTGACTTAAAAACTGGTTGCAAACGTAAGATAATACTATTATATGGATAGTATTAATATGTATGATTGACATTTTCAAGTTCAATATAATATAATGAATTAATGTTTAATTTGGAGTCATAATGTCATGCAAATAGAACAAAAAAGAATTAATCATCCAGAACTTGAAAATAGTTATCTATTTAAACGGCTAGCAGAAGAACACAAACAAGTGTTAAAATCTTGTGCAAGTTATGTAAAGGATTTATGGGCTGAGGTTCGCCTAGTTCATCATTATACAGAACATGGATATGATCATTCAATTAGAATACTTTCCAGATTACAAGATTTACCAGAATTTAAAGAAAAAACCACAGATATACTTAGCGATATTGATATATTTATACTATTATTATCTATTTTTTTGCATGATATCGGCATGCAATGTGATTTTCGGAAGTTTCCAAATGTTAAACAAAGAGCGGAAGACGATTTTAATATAAAATTTGAAAGTGTATTCAATGATGATTTTACTCGGGAAAATATGATTGAACTGCGAAAACACCATCATATAGTGACGTCAGCATGGTTATTTGAAGCATATAAAAATAAGACACCTGATACGCTACATTCTATTTTACGTGATATTAAACCAGAAATAATTTCTAATGTTCGTAAAGTTTGTCAATATCATTCTAAGATGAATATAAAAGAATGTCCGGTTGATTATTTAGGTATTAAACTAAGATTTTTAGCTTCATTATTGAGATTAGGTGATGAGCTTGATATAGATGAGAAAAGAATCAATTCTAGGACAACAGAATTTTTTGATATTCCAGATGACAGTAGTTTGTTTTGGTATTTGCATAAACAAACTCGTATTATATATTTTGAACATAAGATTCGCTTTAATATTATTTTAAGTAGTTATGATTTTAATAATTATAAAGATAATTTTATAGAATATTTATTTAATCTGTATAGGAAAAACGAAGATGTTTTACACATAATTCGTGCTTCTGGATTAAACTATAATTTTGAGGACCCTGCTGATTGTGTTACTAAACTTGATGAACAGAGTAATATACCAGAAAATATTATTAAAGCAATATTTACTGACAACGATAAGAGGATGAGCCCGCCTTCACATGACGAAGGTAAAATCATTTTATCCGAATTGAATGATTCTGAATGGGCGGAAATATTTTCGAAAACAGAACTCCATATATTTCTAACTTGTGATCCTTTTCCTGACCCGATAACAAACAGGAATTTAAGCGGTAGGATAACATATGATCTATTTTTTAATGAATTTCATGTTATGGGATTATTAACATATAAAAGATTATGTTTAATTGCTAAAGTTCTAGATAGCATAACAAAAAATACAATATTTTTTACTGGATATCGTGGAAGCGGGAAAACAACACTTGCAAAGTATATTTATGATATTTTTGAGGATCACAGAAAAATACCATTAATTGATGCTGATTTTAAAGTCGATGATAAATATTTCAAGGAACATCTAGATGACGTTGTTAAAGAATTTGAAAGATACTTTAGTGAATCTAATAAATCAAGATTAAAAACAAAAGAAAAAATAAAGTGGATTAATAGTCATATCAATAAAATAGAGTCAGCATTGAAAGGTCGGTGTTTCTATTTTAACTTTGAAACTGATGTTAATACATATGAACCATATCCAATTGAAAATAAATTAAGATTTATCTTGGGTTATGTTTTTGAAAATAAAGTTATAAATAATAGTATAATAAGTCATTATGTTCTTAATTTGCTTAATGATATATATAATAAAATTACACCCAGAATAAATAAGTTTCCAAGCGCAAGAAAATTCTTAAAATTCTGCGTAAGTCAAGCAAATAAACCATATAGTTTTTGCAAAAATGAATTCAATAAATATTTGAAAGATACTACAATAAAGGATTTGATGATTGCAATTATGTTGCTAGACATGGTCAAAATAACATATGAACAAAAAGCAAAACAGAAGATAGTTTACATATTTGATAACCTTGATGCAATTGATGATCCAATGGTTACAAATAATTTCCTTAACAAAGAATATATTGAATTTGTTAAAGAAATGTCACAGATTCTTAATTTTATTTCGAGCAAGGTTGATATATTTAAAGATAGTAATTTTAACTTTCATGAAGGATATTGCTGTATCTTTATGATGAGGGACACAACAGCAAGTATAATAGGTGAACATTATATCGGAAGATTTGATGATTTCTCTGAAAATGAGGATATATCGATAGATGTAGATAAAGCAAAAGTGCTGGAAGTTAAGAGCAACTACATCATGGAAAAGATTAAAAATGTTAAACCAAAAATAAAGAATCATATATTGCTTATTAAGTCGATACTGGAGGATTCATATTCGAGTGCAACTCTTGCTGGTTTATTTAATAATGATTATATTCGTTTTGTACGATGTTTATGCGAGATATGCAACGAAAACGATCAACTATTAACTGAATATAGTGAAATGCAAAAATACGAAGCAAAATTTGAATTAAAGCATTCGGGTTTCTTAAGATATGGAGCAAGAGGAATTGTGTATAGGTTAATTTTTGAACATTTCAGGAATAACAGATTTACCGGTAAACAAGACGGATACTTTGAGCAAATTGGAATTAAGTTTGGAAACAGAGTACCTGAAGAGTATTCATTATCGCGATTGATTTTATTCTATTTATTTTTTCATATGCCGAAACATTACAAACGTCTCACTAACAATACTGATGGTATAGTGCATTTATCAAATCTAGTACATGAGTTTGAAAAAGCATTAGGTTTAACTGAAGAGAAAACAATAGAATTACTGTCTGATGCAATATATGGAATGTATTCGCTGAAAACATCCGATTCATGGTCTCATCTTGTTACATTTGATTCGATTCACATTAAGCCAGGTATAACAAAAGAAGCAATAAAAGATATATTAAAAAAAAATATAAATAAAAACAGCGGTTCTGTGGGCAAAATTGCAATTACATGCGCAGGACGAGCATATGTAAGAATAATATGTTCCCATTTTGAGTTTTTAGCAATGAGATTTGTCGATACACCACATAAAACCAATTCTATAAAACCGCTATTTTACAGTAAAAATATGTCTTATAACAGGCTCCATGAGAAATATAGATATGAAATTTTGTTGAATGATTTTTATGAAAATATAAAAAAAGGACTTTCTACATTAGGAGGAATTGAAGTAGATATGTTTAAGAGGTTAGGCGAACAAGGCAAAGATATTTTAGAATCTCCATTTGTTTACCATGCTCCACAAAACAAAAATACATCAATGTATCATTTAGAACGAGCCTTGCATCGAATGATAACGTACATCAATTGTTATAGAACGTGGATAATTGAAATAAAACAGAATGATGATAAGCTATTTTCACATAATGAAAAAATTACATTAATACTAGAAAAATTTGTAATACTACTTAATGACTCTAAATTTAGTCTACGTAGTAAAAAAATATATGACGAGTATATAAAAGTAATAAATGATATTAAAGAGAATGGTTATAAATATTGTGAGCCTATTTACATTAAAATGTATTAGAGATTATAATTTCAAATTTACGAAGATGATAAATTAGTACAAAGGGGGAGTATCAGTTAAGGTTTTTATTATATTGCTAAAAACTTCGTACCATTAAAACAGCATCTTTAATTGTAGTAAAATTATCAAATTAATTGTTTTTTGTTTACCTCATTGATAATATGTTATAATGATATATTGTTAACAATTATGGAGGTATATTATGCTCGCAATACGAAAAAGTACTGATTTAAAAATAGTTATAAAGAAATTACAGTATTTGTCATAGGGCAAAAATTAATATAATTCAATTAACAAAGATAAAATGAAAATTTAAGATTAAAGAAAATAATCTGGAGGAAAGATGCCAGTTGTAAAGGAAATAACAAATTTTAAGAGTTCTTATAATAATATTTCTTTTATAGAAGGGAAGCTGCCTTGTTATGCGTAATCACATTTAAGAGTAAAATTACAAATAGACGAAGATAGAAAAATGGTTTATAATTGAATTAATGGGTGCTTTTCCAAGAGAAGAGTGTTACTATACTTATGCTGAATATAAAGAATGGGAACTTGCAGAAGGTGAACGATTTGAGCTCATTAACGGTGAAGCGTATGCTATGTCTGCTCCAAGTACAAAATATCAAGCTATTTTAATGGAGCTATCAAGTTACTTTAACGTTTTTCTGCAGGGAAAATCATGCAGAGTATTTCCGGCCCCATTTAATGTCCGGCTTTTTTACAAGGCGGATGAAAGCGACGATAATGTGGTTCAACCGGATATATCTGTTATCTGCGATAGGCAAAAACTCGGCCCGGAAGGCTGCCGGAGAGCTCCTGATCTTGTAATTGAAATGTAAATTAAATTAGAGCTTTATCGAAAAGCAGGCGTTAGAGAATACTGGGTTATAGATACGGACAAAATATTTCTTATGGCTTATTTTTGAAAATGGTTTTATATCCGTAAAAACATATAATGGCACAGATAAAGTTACCGTTGATATTTTTCCAGAATTGAAGATCGCACTGGAAAAAATATTTGTCGATAAATAAACATCTATGAAAAAAGTCAAGCTGCTTTTGAAAATTCTTGTAAAATAATATTTTCTTTCTCCAATAAATTTCTATACTCTGACATTTTCTTATTATGCAATACAGGATTACAGAAATAATGATATTCTCGCTTCTTTAGCATCTGATATATTTCTGTTATTACCCTGCGGCACAAAGCCATCCGTATTATTCCTTTTTTCTTATAAACCTTTGCCCTTTCTTAAAACCGGCACAGCTTTTCATTATCATCACGAAAATGATTAAGCGACTGGGAAATGAGTGTTATTGAAAGTTTCCTTCCGGCTTTATTGGTGCTTTTTATAATCGTTTTATCATTTGAACTTTCAACTCTTGGAGCGCTTCGCAAATAGTAGGCAAAATGTTTTGAATTTCTAAACCTTGATACATCGCTAACATCAGCTCTAACCGCTATTGCGGTTATAACAGATATACCTGTCATGCTGGTCAATATTTCAATCTCAGACATAAATGAAGCACCGGCTTTATTAATTCCATTAACAAGTTTATCAAATGCATCTTCCGAATGCTCTAAACTGTCCATTAAAAGGTTAATTTGAAATGACAACAAATAATCAATGGATATTTTTCTTATTTCAATTCTGGCTTTTTTCCCAAATATGTTTTCTTTGGTGAATGGAATGAGATTTTCTTTTAAAAAAGAATGAGTACGAATCTTTGTTTGTCCTATTTCTTTTCTTAAAGTACGATAAGTAACAAAAAGAGCTCTTAAATCCCTGATTTCCTTTGGAGGAATGGTAACCAGAACTATCTGTTGAACGCCAGAAATTACTTCAGCTTTCAGTTTTTCCGCTAGTTTGTAAGCGTCTATCTTGTCTGTTTTCTTCCCAGGAACACCTACGGATTTAAGCTGATATGTATTTGCAATGATTACTTCTTTGACTAAATCTTTAAACAAAGTAATAAAAGAAAATGTGTTAATGGTAGCTTCAACAAGGATATAGGTATCCTTGTTAATTGTAGAATAAAAACTTCTTAGTCCTTCCGCATCAAGATCAAAAGTTTCTGTTTATTTTTCCTTAGAGTTATCAGAAAGATAACAACAAGTAAAACGGTTAGTGTGAAGGTCAATACCTACAAACTTCATAAGTTCCTTCATAAAAAAATTAATTATAATTTGAAAAGGAATTGGGTTTGCTCTGCAAACCAGTATACTACCAAACGTCTATACGGGGTAATAATGAGATTAATACTATTCCCCAAAAGGCAATGCGGTGCTGGTTGTTATTCGTTAGCACGAGGTCAGTAATCCTGCCCCAGTTTAAGTTACAACCAGTATCGTTCTTTTCAAACTTTACTTTAGTATACCAGCTTTCGCATTTCTTTTATCATAACCTCGTTAGGCGACATTTTCAAATAAATTAAAGGTATATAAAAATAAACAATGTTATTGCTTGACAATTTATAAGAAATGTGTTATATAATAAGAAAATATGACTCAAAAAGCCAAAAATAAAATAACAGAAAATAATAACCAAATATATTTCAATCAAAAACAAGGGAATAATAATCAATTATTCTCTAAAAAAAGAATTGTAGGAATAATAATTTATATAACAATTATAGTACTATTACTATCTTTATTTGTTTATTTCTTTGAAAATATTGCTGAATATTTTTTTATCCAAGATAATGAATCACGGGGTGAATTGATAAAAGTCTTCCTTGCATTTATTGCAGGTATAGTTGGTTTTCTTGTTTGGAATACTAGCTATAAGCGTGTAAAAGTAATGGAAGAACAAACAAAAAGAACCGACAAGCAAATTGAAATAATGTATAAGGGGAATGTTGATACTCGTTTCAATAATGCAGTAGGTAACTTAGGTAAGAAAAGTCGTACTGTTGTATTAGGTGGAATACACGCTTTACATCAAATTGCTTTCGAGAATGAGAATTATACACAAGTGGTTCATAATCTTTTTTGTAGTTATTTGCGAGAGAATTCATTAAAATTCTATGAAAACATTGATTTAAATAAAACTCCTGATAGGTGTCCCGTAATTATCCAAACTCTGATTAATTATTTATTTAGACCATATAATGGAAATGATAGTGTTTATCGGGGTTATAAATCCAATCTATCATCCAGCACATTAATTAATTGCGATTTTAACGGAATTAATATTGAAAATGTATTTTTTGATCATTGTGTTTTGGAGAAGTGCGATTTTCAGCATGGGTTTTTTCATAAATGTAGTTTTATTCAAAGTACTTTTAAAAATTGTAATTTTGGGAAAAGTACTTTAGACGAGAGTTATATGATTGAAGCAGATTTATCTGAATGTAGTTTTATTGACGGAAACTTATCAAAATGTGTTTTTGTTAACGGTGATATAAAAAATTGTTATTTTGCTAATAGTAATTTACGAAAATGCAGCTTTCTAGGAGCTATACTGTCTGAATGTAATTTTATGTATAGTACATTAGATGAATGTAATTTCTCTGAAACTAATTTTTCTGAATGTAGTTTTATAGATGGAACATTTTCTAAATGCAAGATGATCAAAACTAAGTTTAATCAATGTACGCTTACATGGTCTTATGAATCGTTTAATTTTGAAAAAGGAAAAGCCTTTAAGGTAACAGATTATACAAAAATTATAGATTGCGAAATATCTGGTATTTCTCCAAAAAATACGACATTACCTCCTAATTTAGAAAAGTATAATAAAATATTAAGTGATTCAGATATTCTTATGAAAAATATGGTAGACTCTTTAAAGTATTTTAATATGCCATACAACGAAAATAAAAACGCAGAAATATCTGAAGTGGAATTCACACCTCAATTGAATAGAATGTTTTCCGGGAATCCTTTATTAACAGATCCTACAATACCACCTTCAGATGAATTATTGGGTATTTCACTTGGCGATAGTTATACTATTTTTAATGAACTATCTACAAAGTTAATTAATGAAATGGGGTTTATATTAAAATGAGAATTTTGTAATTTTGCCGACATAAATTTATGGCTATATAAAGCAAAAAAAAACAAGAAAAATGTTTTTTACATTTCGGTGTATAATACTTATTTTTTGGTAAGATTTTTTCTTACAGAGAATCATTTGAGAAATTTGAATAAGCTTGATATTACAGAAAGTATTAAAAAACAATTTAAAACAATAGATACACCTGTCCCAATCATATTAGATATAAAGGTGAGAAAAGAGTTAACAGATTTGTTAAAAACTATTGAATTCATAGAAAAATATGAATTAAAACCATTATTAACAGATTTATCAATATTCCCCACAAATGAAGTATTAATTAAAATCCTTAAAGATAGTTATCCCGTTTTTATCAACTTGTCGGAAATATTGATAAATGAAATGGGGTTGAAAATAGATTGGGTTTATCCCAAAGACAAGCAGTACTGGATATGTAATGTAAAGAAAAAAAAAGAATAATTTTCTTGATCTATATATGGGATAGCTTCTTTAATGTTGTATTTCAATTTACAAGAAAAGATTTAGACAATTTTGATAAGTTAAATATTCCAGATAGAGAAAAAAGTAAGTTATTATGTCAAGCTGGATCGTCATCGCTGAATTTTGAAATGGAATACATAACGAAAAATGAGGATTTAGATTTCTTGTTTAAATTTATAGATTTTAAAAATAGATAAAATAATGAAATCAAATATAGTATTATTATTTTATAAAGCATGAAAACGTCGCCTAAGAGAATTTTTATATGCTTCGCCGCCAGAGGGCGGCTCGGGCTATGAAAAACAGCAGTCGGGCGAAGCCCTTTGTGCGGTTTTGTCTACGCCAAAGTTTGGCAACCCTGCAAAACCTACGGTTTCGCTTATTCGGGTTGCCAAACCGTCATATACAACCAGAACGTTAGGCGAAATTATGGCGCAGAAAAGTTAAAATTAAACAAAAAACATCAAAATTTACAGAAAAATGTCAAAATTTGCCAATTGAAAATAATGATTTATTATGATAATATAACATAAATCATAGGAATATAGGGTTAATAAATGGCAAGTAAATTTCAAAAAGAGGCAAAAATTGTCAAAAATGATGAATTTTATACCCAATTTCATGACATTGAAAAAGAAATGAATGCCTATTTGGAGTATAATCCTGATGTATTTCGCGGGAAAACAATATTACTCCCTTGCGATGACCCATATGAAAGTAACTTTTTCAAATATTTTGCACTTCGTTTCAAAGATTTTGGGCTAAAAAAGCTCATTGCAACATGTTATGATGGATCGCAGATTTCTAACAAAGAACTTTCACTGTTTAATGATGAAACGTCAGAAAATAAAACAACACGAAAAGCACATAAGTTAGTTTTGACTGATCCGCCTGATTTTAATGGAATTGCAACTGTTAATTTGCCGAATGTCAAAGAGATTTTATCTGATAAACAACATTTAATTCGCTTAAAAGGCAACGGCGATTTTCGTAGTGACGAAGTGAAAGCTCTCCGTGAAGAAACTGATTTTATTATTACTAATCCTCCATTTTCGCTTTTTCGAGAGTTTCTAGCGTGGATTGTGGAAGCAAGCAAAAAATTCATAATCATTGGCAATATAAACGCAATAACTTATAAAGAAGTCTTCCCGCTAATAAGAAGTATTAAAGTATGGTTAGGCCCAAGTATTACTAGCGGTGATCGAGAATTTATAATACCAGCAAATATAGTTGACAAAGAAAAATTTACTGGTGAAATACGCAAAAATGAAAAGGGTGAAAATATTTATTACCAGAAAGTTGTCGGTGTTCGTTGGTTTACAAATGTAGATCATGGCCGCCGTCATGAACCTCTGTCATTAATGACTATGGCAGATAATATAAGATATAGTAAACATAAAGAACTAAGAGGAAAAGAATATCAAAAATATGATAATTATAATGCAATTGAAGTGCCTTATGTTGATGCTATTCCAAGCGATTATGATGGTGTCATGGGAGTGCCAGTTTCTTTACTTGATAAATACTGCCCAGAACAGTTTGAAATTTTGGGAATGTCTTCATCTGCCGGATATAATGCAGAAATTGTAGGTTTACCTTTTTTAGGAAGCAAAGATGCAAGACCATTAATAAATGGAAAAAATATTTATGCTCGAATTTTTATTAAAAGAAAAGGAAAGCCAAAGTGAAAACAACACTTAAAACAAATATTACAATCAAAGATATATGCGAAGGGTTTGTTTACAACGAACTTGAAGGTAAAGGTTTATTTGGCTTATCTGGCAGATTGACTATACAGCCTGAATATCAAAGAAACTATATTTATGCAGATGGTAAAAAAGATGTTGCAGTAATAAATTCAATCCTAAAAAAGTATCCTATTGGTCTTATTTATTTCGTTAAAGTAACAGACAATAAATTCGAAGTTTTAGATGGTCAGCAGCGTATTACAAGCATTGGACGTTATGTTTCTGGAAAATTTGCAATTAAAGACGAAAATGGAATGGAACAATATTTTAGCGGTATTGCTTCCGATAAACAAAAAATCATAATGGAAACACCATTATTAATTTATGAATGCGAAGGAACAGAAACAGAAATTAAAGAATGGTTTAAAACAATAAATATTGCAGGTGTTCCGCTAAATAACCAGGAACTTCTTAATGCTGTATATTCTGGAACTTTTGTAACATTATGTAAAGAGGAATTTAGCAATAGCCGTAATTCCAATATACAAAAATGGAGCATGTATATTTCTGGCAGTGTTAATCGGCAAGAGTTTTTGGAATGTGCATTAAATTGGGTTAGTAAAGATAATGTTGGTGATTATATGGGTAGGCACAGAAATGATAAAAATATTAACCAGATAAAAGCATATTTTAATAGTGTAATTGATTGGATTTCTGCTGTTTTTAAAGATGTTGAAAATGAAATGAAAGGGCTTGAATGGGGAAGACTTTATGAAGAATATCATAAAAACGCTTATGATCCTAACGCGATTTCAAAAAAATTAAGAAAATTATATGCTGATCCTTATGTTAAAAATCGCAGGGGAATATTTGAATTTTTACTTGGCGGCTCGACTGATACGAAATTACTTGACATTCGTATTTTTGATGAAGCAACAAAAAATAGTGTTTATGCAAAACAAACAGAAGCCGCAGGGAAAAAAGGCATTTCAAACTGTCCGCTTTGTGCTATAGGACATGATTCAAATAAATCTAAAATATGGAAACTGACAGAAATGGATGCTGATCATGTAACCGCATGGAGTAAAGGCGGTGCAACAATTGTAAAAAATTGCCAAATGTTATGCAAAACACATAATAGAGCAAAAGGTAATAAATAAAAAATATTGCAAAAAGGCGCCATAACTTCACATAACGCGCGGTAACAGCTGCGCCGCCTGACGGCGGCTTGGGCAGTTACCTTAAACGTTAGGAGAAATATCGCTAACATAACTCAAAAAAAATGATTTAAAAAATATTAATAATTTTTTAAATCATTTTTTTAGCCTTCTAATAAGTTTTATCATGTCTTCATCTTTAAAACGTTTAATTAAATCAGCTTTAATATTTACATTATTAATTTCAATATTTTGCATAATAATTTTACCCTTTTCTCTTAAGGAAAAATAATGCCAGCAATCGCATTTATCAATTTTTGAAATCATTACATCAAATAAAAGTCCATACATAATAAAACATAAAAATGTGTATATGTTTTTATATTTCGATGGTTTCTCGTAAGTCATTATTAAATCCGGATAATATATACCATTACGTGTTACAGGACTTATGTGCATACTAAACTTATACCTGTCAATATGCCTGCCGTGTAATATAATATCTCTGATTTCCTGTTCAAATGGTCCTAATTCGTAACCAGTGTATTGCGGAAGCTTTGAAACCGACAATCTGAAAATTATTGATAGTACTGCCAGTTTCACCGAATCATAATTAATATTTGTATTTAAAAGAAATTCATCAGACAAATGGATGATGTTATTTTTATTTTGATTTAAGTTCAAAGTGAAATCACTTAATATTTTTTCATGTTTGCTTAAAAGTACTTCACAGCTGCCGCATAATAAATTTTCCCTGATGCCTTTTTGTGCAAATTTTACCCCTGTCCTTGGATCTTCTGAAAAATCAATAAAACGATGATGCTTATCATATACTGGTTTATATGCAAATTCCGGTATAATATGTGATTCCATCAGGAGAACATTATCATTTTGGCACAATTTACATTTTCCAGGTATCATATATGCAGTTCCCTTTTTTAATAATATCAAAAAATTAATAAAAAGTAATCGCTCGAAAGCTTGACAGAAATTTATACTTTAGTTATACTTTATATATGAAAACAGCAATTTCAATACCTGATAGGGTATATATGGAAGCAGAAGAAACTGCTCACTTTATGGGTATTTCCAGAAGCGCATTATATTTAAATGCTATTGTAGAATACATCAAAAAAAATAATCGAAAATATATAACTCAAAAATTAAACGAGGTATATGATAATGACGATTATTATAAAGAATTTGAACCTATTTCAAATGCCGGACTTGAATCCATTAGAGAATTAACAAAAAATGATACGTGGTGAAATATGGTGGGCCGAATTTGATCCTCCATACGGCAGTGAACCTGCTAATAATCGTCCGGTATTAATTGTACAAGACGATGGTTTTAATGAAAGTAAAATAAAGACTATTGTTGTACTGCCATTAACAACAAATTTACGTCTTTTAGACGCTCCTGGCAATGTATATATTGGAAAAAAGGATTCTAAATTAAAGAATGATTCTGTAATAATAGTAGCTCAATTATATGCAATAGATCGAAGCAGATTTAGTAAAAAAATAATAAAAATAAAAAAGGAAATAATGGAAGAAGTGGAACTGGGGATAAGACTGGTTTTAAGTCTAAATTAGGCAAAATTACTGCACATAACACACAATAAAAGCAGCATTTTCTTTTTCGGGCAGCTTGTTTATATAGAACGTTAAACGAAATAATATAATTTAGTTTCTGACACGCTCAAAAATAATAAAAATTACTCTTTGGTAAGATACTTTTGCAGCGTACTTATAAATTCTTCGATATCTACAGGCTTACCTATATGACCGTTCATTCCTGCTTCAAAGCACTTCTCTATATCCTCACGGAAAACGTTAGCTGTCATTGCAATAATAGGAATTTGCTTGCGCAAATCTCTATTATTGCTTCGGGTTTCACCAGCGCGGGAAACTGCGTTGCAATTTGCGCGGGGAACTTCGTTGCAAGATGCGCGGGAAACTTCGTTGCAAGATGCGCGGGGAACTTCGTTGCAAGATGCGGTAAAACTCGTGCTCTTTTTTTCCATAAGTTGTTTTTCAATCGCTCTGATTCTTTTGGTTGCTTCATATCCGTCAATCTCCGGCATTTGTACATCCATTAAGATCAAATCGTAGGCATCCGGAGATTTCTCAAACATCTCAACTGCTTTTAAACCGTTTTCTGCGCAATCCATTTCGAGCATTGTAGGTTCTATCAATACTTCAATTATTTCACGGTTGATTTCAACATCTTCCGCCAAAAGGATTTTGTATCCCTTAAAAATATGCATGAAATCATCTCTTTCTTCTTCTTGTGTGCGGTTTATTCCAATCGACTCATTTATTGCATCGGCGATTGCAGAGGGGAAAAGCGGCTTGGACAGGAACTTATCAACGCCTGCTTTTTTTGCATCGGCTGCAACACCGCTCCATTCGGCGGCGGAGATCATTATAATGATCGTATGTTCAGGTGATTTGGATTTTGCTTTTAATTCGCTTGCCAGTTTAATGCCGTCCATATCCGGCATTTTCCAGTCAATAAAATAAATATCGTACATGCCGTTAACGCCGACAAGCGCCAGCGCTTCCTGTCCGCTTAAAGCAATATCGCATTTCTTGCCAAACCCGTGTAAAACATCGGTAAAATAATTAAGGACAGATTGATCATCATCTATTGCCATTATGGATACATTACCCCAGCTAACGCCGATTTCGGAAAGGTTTGGAATGCTTTTTATCCCTCGTTTTGCCTTGAATGTAAAAAAGAATTTTGATCCTTCTCCAAGTTCGGATTCAAGCCCGATGCTTCCGCCCATCATTTCCACAATGCTTTTGGAAATAGCAAGCCCAAGTCCTGTGCCGCCAAACTTACGTGTAGTTTCCAGATCAGCCTGATGAAATGATTTAAAAAGTTTCTTTTGCTGTTCGGGACTTATGCCTATACCGCTGTCGGTAACAGTGACCTGTATAGTGTACTCGTCTTCCAGCGCGGGGAACTGCGTTGCACTTTGCGCGGGGAACTGCGTTGCACTTTGCGCGGGGAACTGCGTTGCACTTTGCGCGGGAAACTGCGTTGCATTTAACGGAGCTTCTTCTTTTTTGATAAGACGGGTATCAAGAATGATAGAACCGTTTTCGGGCGTAAACTTGACTGCATTGCCAAGCAGATTTGTAATTACCTGCGCAAGCCTTTGGTCATCGCCGATAAGTGTGCGCGGTATTGATTTATCGATATGTACAGAAATTGTTTGATTCTTTTCGTCAGCGCGGAACGCGGCGATGTTAACTACGCGCTGAAGCATCTTTTCAAATTCAAACTCTTCATATGATAATTCAAGTTTATTTGCTTCAATCTTTGACATATCCAGAATATCGTTAATGACACCCAGCAAATGCTGCGAAGCGTTTTCTATTTTTGACAAGCAATAATCTTTGCGCTGTAAATCAGCGGCAGATTTTCCGATATAAGTCATTCCGATAATGGCGTTCATGGGCGTGCGTATTTCGTGGCTCATGTTGGACAGGAATAGGCTCTTTGCTTCGTTGGCCTGCTGAGCTTTTTGTGTCGCTTCTCTAAGTGCGGTTTCAGATTTGCGTTTTGAAAAAGCTCCTGCAAGGATTGAACCTGCCATTGTTGCAAGACGGAACTCTCCCTGCGCCCAATCCGCCTGCTCAAATGTTGTGGCAAAAACAAGGTATCCTGCGCGTGTGCCTTCTACCATGAGCGGAATATAGCAAAAACTTTTTTCTTCCAGCGATGTGCCGGGATGTGTTTCAAAAACTTTCTCCGCCGCTTTTTCGTAGTAACAGCCGATTGAGTTTGCTTCATCAAGGATCGGTTTCATTACTTCGTATTCCAGAGATCGTCCCAATACTCTTGGAGTTTCATTGTTTATAACGTCTTCATGGGTACAGTGCAGGAAATTGTCAGGCATATATTCCAGAATGATTGCTCTGTCTGTTTTGGTAAAATCACGCAGTTCAAAAAGCGCGTTATCAATTAATTTTTCAAAGTCATAAGGCTGGGTGAAAGGTACAGAAAACTTTGAAATAAATTCCTGCGTACGAAGCTCCGCTTCTCTTGCCGCAAATAAAACATCTTCGGTTTTTTTCCTTGAGTAAGCGCCTGCAATAATTGAGCCCGCCATTGTTGCAAGACGGAACTCGCCTTCCGCCCAGTTTGCCTGTTCGAACATTGTAAAAAATACAAGATAGCCTGCCCTGTTGCCGCCGATTGTAAGCGGTATGTAACAAAAACTTTTTTCGCCTAAATCGGTATCCGGGTATCTGTGAAAAAAACGTGACGCCGCTTTTTCATAAAAGCAGCCTGTTCTGTCCGCTTTGTCAAAAATAGGCTTCATGGTTTTATAGCTAAGTGAACGCCCCAATACTTTTGGAGTTTGTTTGTTGATAACGTCTTCATGGGTACAAAGAAGCGAATCATCCGGCTGAAACTGCAGGATGATGGCTCTGTCTGTGCTGGTAAAATCACGTAACTCATAAAGCGCATCGTTGATCAATTCGTCAAAATCATAGGATTGTGTAAACGGTACGGAAAATTCCGATATAAATTTCTGCGTGCGTAATTCCGCTTCGTTAGCTGCGATTAAAAAATCTTCACTCTTTTTACGGGAATACGCGCTTGCGATGATCGAACCTGCCATTGTGGCTAACTGGAATTCTCCCTCCGCCCAGTTTGCTTCTTCGAACATTGTAAAAAAGACAAGATATCCGGCTCTGCTGCCGCCGATTGTCAGAGGAATGTAACAAAAACTTTTTTCTCCCAAATCGGCGGATGGGTATCTTTGAAAGAATCTGGAAGCTGCTTTTTCGTAGAAGCAGCTGATTCTGTCCGCTTTGTCAAGGATCGGTTTCATCATTTTGAAAGCGAGTGATCGCCCGATTACTTTCGGTGTTTTTTCATTAATAACATCTTCATGTGTGCAAAGCAGCGAACCGTCCTGCTGTAATTCCAGTACAATAGCCCTGTCCGTTTTGGTAAAATCGCGCAATTCATACAGCGCATTATCAATTAAATCATCAAAATCATAAGGGCGTGTAAATGGAACCGAGAACTCTGACATAAATTCCTGCGTGCGTAATTCCGCTTCGTTAGCTGCATGAAGAATCTCTTCGCTTTTTTTTCTGGAGTAAGCGCCGGCGATGATCGAACCTGCCATTGTAGCGAGCCGGAATTCGCCTTCTGCCCAGTTTGCCTGCTTGAACATTGTGAAAAACACAAGGTATCCGGCTCTGTTACCGCCTATTTTTAATGGTATGTAACAAAAGCTCTTTTCGTTTAAATCGGTTGTGGGATATCTTTGAAAATACCGCGATGCCTGTTTTTCGTAGAAGCAGCCGGTGTTGTCCGCCTCATCAAGAATAGGTTTCATCATATCATAGGTAAGTGAGCGCTCCAGTACTTTTGGGGTTTCCTTGTTAATAACACTCTCGTAAGTGCATAGTAAAGAACCATCAACTTGAAATTCCAGAATGATGGCTCTGTCTGTTTTGGTAAAATCGCGCAATTCATACAGCGCATTGTCAATCAACTCGTCAAAATCATAAGGCTGTGTAAACGGCACTGAGAACTTTGAAATAAACTCCTGTGTTCGCAGTTCTGCAACTGTTCCCGAAGAAATGTTTTTTTCATTCATGTTTATGCTTTCCCCTTAATATAATACAATTATAAGGGAAAAAATAAGAAAAATCCATATGCTATTTATGTATGTGAAACAGACAATAAAATGTGAAAACAATTATAAAACCGTCTTGACATAATGTGCAACGGTAAGCCTACAATAGAAAGAAAAATAACGATAATCAAAATTTCAGAGAGACAAAAGTAAGTGAGTATCATTACAGCAGATTATGAATAAATATCTGTATGAAAGTGACGCCAATTAAAAAGGAAATGCAGTATGATAAGTGTCTTTTGGGCAGGCGTCAACATAACAGGCTTTATAATCCTTTGTTTCATTTACTACAACACAGGCAAGCAGGGCGCAAAGCAATTTTTAGATTTGAAATTGTTCAGATATTTACAGGTAGCTGTTATGCTGCATCTTATTTTTGATACAGTGGGATACTTGCTGATAGAGGAGCAGTTTTTTGTAACAAGATAACTGGCTTATGCTGTCAACATACTTTACTATATGGTGGTGCCGCTTCCGGTTTTTTTTTGGGTTCTTATCTGCGATTACAAGGTTTGGAACAATACAGATGGGCTAAAAAAACGGCTGCGATTATATTCTATACCATTAATTATCAATACGATTTTTGTACCGTTTACACCGCATCACAGATTAACTTTTTATCTTGACGCTGGAAATATTTATCAAAGGGGCGCGCTTGTTTCGTTAACATGGATTGTAACCTGGTCATTTGTTATTATCACATATTGTCTTCTTATTATAAAAACAAAAAATAAACCCGCTCTCCCGTTCAAAGGAATGAATACTTATTATTATACATTTCAGCTTGTGCCTGTCGTATTTTCAGTAATTCAGATACTTTTTTTGGCTCGCTCCTTATCAGCTTGGGTATGATTATAGCCACCTTCATTATATTTACTAACTTATACAGCAGGTGCCTGACGGACATCACTGTTGAGCAGCTGGAAAAAGAATTGATACAAAGCCGGATCGCAACTATGCTCAGTCAGATACAACCGCATTTCCTGTATAATTCGCTTACGGCAATAAAAAAACTTTGCGCTACAGATCCAAAGGCAGCGGAAAAAGCAGTGGTGGAATTTTCGTACTATTTAAGGTGCAATATGGATTCACTGACTGAAAAAAACCTGATACCTTTTGAACGGGAACGGATGCATATTGAAGCGTACTTAAATCTTGAAAAAGCAGTCTATGAAAAAAAGCTCAATGTAGTTTTCAATATCGAAACATCTTTTTACTTTGCAATCCCTCCGCTAACAGTGCAGCCTATCGTGGAAAACGCTGTCAAACACGGCATATGTCAGCGCTTGGGCGGCGGCACGGTAACAGTTTCTGTCAGGGAAACAGAAGCTGCATATCTTATCATTGTTACTGATGATGGAGTGGGGTTCGATACGGCGGATGCTAAACCGAGGGTTGGAGTAACAAATATTCGTAACCGTCTTGCTGCGATGTGCGGCGGAACGCTTGATATTAAAAGCGAACAAGGTGTTGGAACTGAAGTCACAATAAGTATACCAGGAAAAAGATTGGGTAACGAATGAAAATTATTACGATAGACGACAGCCCGCCTGCATTGGATGTCCTAACTGAAGCGATTCGTGAAGCATGTCCGGATGCTGAGGTATTTTCATTTGATGATCCGTACAAACTCCTTGACTTCGCAAAAGAAACACCCTGCGATATAGCATTACTTGACATTCGAATGCCGGGAATGAACGGGCTGGAAGCTGCTGTAGCGCTCAAGAAAATCAAGCCGTCTACAAATATAATTTTCGTCACCGCATACAGTCAATACGCAATCGAAGCCATGAAGCTCTATCCCAGCGGTTATGTTATGAAACCCGCTGCAAAGAAAGCTATAGAGAGAGAAATCGAAAATCTCCGGCATCCTGTAGAACGTAAATCAGACAAGAGGGTGCGCGTGCAGACATTTGGCAATTTCGAAGTATTCGTAGACGGTAAGCCGCTTGTATTCATAAGGACAAGAGCAAAAGAACTTTTCGCCTATCTTATTGACAGGCGGGGTGCTGCTGCGACTGCTGCCGAAATTGCGGCGGCATTATGGGAACATAAAAAGTATAACAAATCTCTGAAAAGTCAAACCCAGGCGGCAATTTCTGAAATGATGAAAGCTCTAAAAGAAAACGGCATTGATGATATTATTATAAAGAGCTGGAACCAAATATCAATAGACTGTGAAAAAATAAGCTGCGATTACTACGATTTACTGAATTGTGACACAAGAGCAGTAAACGCTTTTTGCGGCGAATATATGGTAAATTACGGCTGGGCAGAAATGACCACCGCAGCGTTAAGCCGGAAAACAAATATTTATTAAAGTACATATATTTTCTGTGTGTTCTTTCGGTGTGCATTGGTTATCATACTTTATAGAATGAAGAAGCAGTTTTTGGCACCGCAATCAAAAACACTGTTCCCAAAGCAAAAAATTTATTGCATATTTGTTGCGCTTCGTTATATATAATTTTACTATTTTATGGGAAGTAAAAAGCTAAGCTTTAAAATAAAAGTGTTAATCCCAATAATCTCGGTATTTACGGTATCGGTATTGATTATTTCGTTTATTAATTACAGGCTGCTGGATGCAAGCGTAGAATCAAAAACAAACGCTAACCTTGAAATTTTCGCAGACAGTATTATGGCGCAGATAAGGCATTTGGATGTCATCCTTGATGAAACCAAACAGATATTAAATGAAAAACATATATCAATCGCAAAAACCGTCGCTGACATTCTTGACACCCGGACTGAAAACACTAAAGAAACGATGAACGAAAGAAATATCGCCGTAGCGAAATCAATCGCTTATATCATCAGAAATACTGACTATAACATGTCATCAGGCGAGCTCCAGCGTCTTGCCCGTGCATTGGATATTATCGAAATAAATATTGTAAACAGAAACGGTATTATTACCCAAAGCAATTTTCCCGGATTTATAGGTTTTAATTATAATTCATCGCCTGTTACAAGAATTTATATGAGGCTTGCTGACTCAACCCAAACCCAACTGTCTGAAGAACCGCGTGCATCTGTACTGCCCGACGGCACGATTGGTCAGATGAACCATTACACTGGCATTGCGCTTCCGGGCGGCGGGTTTATTCAGGTAGGTTTTAATGTGACGAACATAATGAATAAACTGAAAGAGGATATATCGCCGCAAGCTCTGCAGCAGCTTGCTTCTGAGCTTGATATCTATGAAATAAATATTGTAAATGCAGATGGAATTCTTACCAACAGCAACGACGAAAAATTGATTGGCTTTGATTACAAATCAACGCCGACCACAAGCGTTTACATGGCGCTCGCCGGCGGAACGCTGACCGAATTAACCGAAGAACCGCGCGTATCGCTGCTGCCGGACGGCGCTTTTGGGCAAATCAACCATTATACAGGCGTTGCGCGTTCAGGCGGCGGGTTTATCCAGCTTGGGTTTAATGCTGATGTTATTGCAAGGGTACAAGAGCAAATAAATATTGATAAAACTATTTCGGAAACGGCAATCGGGCAAACCGGGTATGGAATGGTGCTGGCTGCAGGATATATAATCGCTTACCCATACGATACGTTAAGAGGCAGGGATGTCACAGAATATGAATGGTACAAAACCGTAAGCGCCGGCAGCGGATTCACATGGGTAAGCATAGATAATACTCTCTACTACGCAGGGTATAAAAACACAGATGGTCATACAATCATCGGACTTGTGCCGGAAGAAGATTTTCACAGAGAGCGTAACCAGCTGCTTCTTGAATCGATTCGGACTTTGCTCCTTGCGCTTATTATTATGGCTATAGTTGTGTATTTCGTTCTAAGCGGGCTTCTAAGTCCTGTTAAAACGCTGGTCAGCGGAATAGGTAAAATAGCCGAAGGTGATTTAGATACTAAAATTGAAGGCAGTTATAACGATGAGTTTGATAAAATAAAGAACGCTGTGAACTCTATGGCTGCGGACATAAAAACCTTAATTGACGATAAAATAAAAGCGGAACACAAACTGTCACAGGAGCTTATAACCATTATAAAGACACAAATACAGCCGCATTTTCTTTACAATGTTCTTTCGGTTATAAAATATTTTTGCATAAAAAACCCGAAGAAAGCGGAGGAGACTGTAGTTGAGTTTGCTGAATACCTGCGGGGTAATCTGGATTCGCTTGTTCATAATGAACTAATCACTTTTGACAAAGAATTCCATCAAGTAAAAAACTATTTAAAAATAGAAAAAAAACGCTTTGAAGAAAGGCTTAACATCGTTTATAACATTAAAGTGCGTAATTTTATGCTGCCTGTGCTTACCTTGCAGCCTATCGTGGAAATCGCTGTGCGGCACGGGGTGACAAAAACAGAAGACGGCGGAACAGTAACTATCAGTACGCAGGAAACAGAAAATGAAATTTTCGTCATTGTTACTGACGATGGCGCAGGTTTTAATATTGAAATGCCTATACAGGAAGGGTGCCCGTTCCCAGAGGATCGAACGTTACCGGAGGATCGAATACATACCGGTATAGAGAAAGTTCGTAACCGTCTTTTGGCAATGTGCCAGGGAACTTTATATATACAAAGCAAGCCCGGACATGGAACGACCGCCATTATTTCAATTCCAAAAAAAGGAGACGCTTTTACAGTTGCAGCAAGCGATTATATTATGAAGCCTGTTTCCAAAAACGGGGTGTTAAAGGCAATGGAACGTTTGCGGAATCCAATAATAAAAGGCTGCGTGTTCAGTGCTTTGGCAATTTTGATGTTTTTGTTAATGATAAACCGCTTCGTTTTCAGCGCTCAAAAGCAAAAGAAATATTTGCGTACCTAGTCAGTAAGAATGGAGCAAGATGCAGTATTAATGAAATAATTGCGGTTATTTGGGAAGATAAAAATGATTCTGAATCGTTAAAGAGCCAATTCAGGCAGATTGTGGCAGATTTAAACCAGACTCTGAAGACAGAAGGATTTCACGATATCCTGATAAAAGAGCGCGGGTATCTTGCTGTTGCACCTGATAAATTCTCATGCGACATGTACGATTTCCTTAAATCCGGCAGCGGTTCTATAAATAACTATTTAGGCAGATTTATGGTGCAATATTCCTGGGCGGAGTTTATTATTAATTAAAATATTATTTAAACTTAAAAGATATCAAGGCAGCTGCAATCGTAACAATTTCTCTTAACGTCATGTAAAATATTTCACTTTTGAGGCGTTCTGTTAGTAATTATTCTTTCCGTGATCTGATTGGTCTTAGCTGTTCCTGAGTTACTTTTTTCGGGTCGTTTATGCCGGCGGGAAGCTGCCTGCCCTCTTCCGGCGGGACATCTTCTTCTTCGAATAATCCGTCTGTATCCCACAGCTCGCTTTGCGGCACAGGTCCGTCTGAGATATCAAGTTCACCGTGTTTAAGCCGCGCCGTTATCAATTTTGTTACGCCGGATTCCTGCATGGTTACACCGATTAATGTTCCGGCTCCCGTAGTGGTTTTTTTGTTATGCGTAATAATAATGAACTGGCTTGTATCGCTGAACTCGCGCAGAAGGTGGATAAAACGGCCTACATTCTGTTCGTCAAGCGCAGCGTCAATTTCGTCTAACAGACAGAAGGGAGACGGCTTAACCATGTAAGTTGCAAAAAGAAGAGCCACGGCCGTCATTGAACATTCGCCGCCGGACAGCAGGCTTAAATGTTCAAGTTTTTTTCCCGGCGGCTGGGCAAGAATCTCAATGCCCGATTCCAGAACATGATTTGGATCTGAGAGCCTAAGTTCTGCGCGTCCGCCGCCAAAGAGCCTGCGGAACATATTGTGAAAATTTTTCTTTATGCGGTTGTATGTGTCAAGGAATAACTGCGAAGATTCCTGGCGGATTTCCGATGTCAGATCTTCAAGGTCTTTGCGCGCCTTTTCCAGGTCTGCCATCTGATTATTATAAAAATCGTAACGTTGTTTTGTTTCTGCATATTCTTCCGGGGCCATAAGATTTACAGAGCCAAGCTCTTTTATCTTCGCGCGGGATGCTGCAAGTTTTTCGCGCAGTGACGCAGGAGATGCTGTAATATTGAAAGTCCGCTCTTCGAACTCCATTAAATCCCTGGAATGAGTTTCCCTGAAATTTTCCTGAATGTTCTTTATTTCCATATCTGATTGAACAAGCTCAAGGTGAATTTTTTCCAGGGCTTCCTGCACTTTGGAAAGTTCCGCCATCCGCTTGTTAATAACAACTTTTTTCCCCGCAACATTATCATTTCTTTTCCGGATATCTTTTTCAAGTTTTTCAAGCTCGGAGGTAAAGGCCTTTGTTTTTTCTTCTATGCCTGCTATTTCTGTCTGAACGGCGGAAATACGGACATCAATCTCTCCCAGTCTTTTGCGGTAAAGCGAAAGCTCGTCGCGGATGTTTTTTAGAATTCCTTCCTGGCCTGATAACTCGCGCCTTATAAGCCGCGCCTGATCCTCTGCAGACTGTGCGCGGGCTTTCATCTGCGCGCGGTTAACTTTCATGTTTTCAAGGGTAGCGCGGTATTCATCAATTTTTGCCATCAAATTGATATTGTCTTCGTGCAGTGTTTTTATACGCTGGCGCCTTTCCTCAATGCCGTCCTTTGCGTTTCTTATCTGAGCATCCAATGCGCGCTTCTTTGTAATAATACCCTGCGGCGCAAGAAACTCATCAATGAAGGTCGGTGTGTGTTTCCGGTAACGTTCAAAAAGTTCTACGGCCTTGTCCGCTCCGGCGGCAGCTTCCGCAAGGCCTGCTGCAAGGCTTTCTGTTATGCGCTTTATTTCCGCAGACTCTACGCTGCCTTTTGCATCTGCAACAACAGTTATATCACGGAACAATGCATCCCTTCCGGAGAGAGTGGTGCGAAGCCGTCCAAGTATTTCCTGCAGCGCTTCTTCTGCATTTCTGCGTTCCGCCGCCGAATAGCCTGCTTTTTTTAAACCTGCATCAAGTTCAGCGACAATGTCATCTGTTATTTTTGCAAGTTCTTTTTCAAGTCCGGCTAGTTCTTTTTCGATATTTTTTATTTCATCTTCGGCTCTGCGCGTTTCTTTTTCGTTTTCGCTTATACGCGATGCGGCAAGATGAATATTTTCTTCAAATGAACGGATATTTTCTTCTATGCTTTCGCATTGTTTCTGCAGATCCTGTACAACCGCATCCTGTCCCGCAGCATCTGTATTTAATTCTGTTATTTTTTCTATGGATTGTTTTTCGCGCTCTTCGTTTTGTCCTATCTTGATTTTATTTTCACCGCGCTGTTCATTGAACAGGCGAATCTCGTTCTCTTTCGCATTTTTTTCCAGAGCAAGACCGTAAATGTTTTTCTGCAGTTCGACAAGCCGTGCTTCCATGGAGTTTACTTCGTCCATGTTTGCTTCCAGCGCCTTGTTTTCAGCTTCCATTTCTGCGCGTATTCTGTCGCGATCGGCAGTCCTGCGTCTTAGTGTTTCGTTTTTCTCGTCCCTTTCGTATTTAAACTGTTTTAACCGCAGCAGTTGAATATCAAGTTCGTAATTGAAAATTTCATCGCGGAGCGAGCGGTATTTTAAAGTTTTCTCCGATTGTATTTTAAGGCTGTCATGAGAACGTTTTACCTCGTTCAGTATTATTTCAACCTGGCGCACATTCTCTTCGGTCTTGGCAAGGTTTCGTTCCGCTTCTGCGCCCCGTTCTCTGTACCTTGTGATGCCGGCCGCTTCTTCAAAAAGGTAACGCCTTTCCTCGGGTTTTGATGAAAGTATTTGGTCAATTTTTCCCTGTTCCATGACAGAGTACGCAGTCTTGCCTACGCCCGTGTCCCAGAACAATTCGCGAATGTCTTTGAGCCGAACCTGCGTCCCGTTGATAAAGTACTCGCTTTCTCCGGAACGGTACAGCCGCCTCTTTATTTCGATTTCCGGCATATCCATTGGCAGAAGGCCGGTTTCGTTTGCGATGGAAAGGGCAACTTCCGCTACATTTAACGGCTTTCGGGACTCCGTGCCGCTGAAGATAACATCTTCCATTTTTTCAGCGCGCAGCGATCTGATAGCATGCTCACCCAAAACCCACTTGACCGCATCCACAACATTGGATTTCCCGCAGCCATTGGGGCCTAAAAGAGCCGTGATTCCATCGTTAAATTCTATTTCCGTACGGTCTGCAAATGACTTGAAACCAAGAATAGAGAGGCGCTTAAGAAACATAGATTTGCCAGTGTATCATTTCTGCCAGGTAAATTCCAGAGTAAGGACACAAAGCGTTGAGAAGACAGTTTCTATTGCTGTTCATCCAGCATTAGGCAAATCCGGGAGATGTTCTCTACAAGCATGGTCTTTATTTTTTGCTTTTGTTCCATAAAAAGATTTATGAATTCATCATTTTCTGCATCAATTTCGTCATAAAACAAACGATGAGGCGCAATACCCAATGCATTGGCGATTCGCTCCACATATTCAAATGAGGGACAACGGCGCCCTGTTTCAATTTGCCTTATATAGCAGGGATCGGTATTGCAAGCCTCTGCAAGCTTTTCCTGGGTTAACCCTGCCTGCTTTCGATATTTTTTCATATTTGTCATGAATATCTTTTGAAGCGCCATATCCTACTCTAATAGCTCCTGTTAATACAATAAAAGTAGCTTGACGCTCACGTATAAGCGCTATAATATTAGCTAATAGCACCTGTTGAATTAAGACAGTTTTTTGGGGTTTTAGGTGATATTTAAGGAGAAATTAATGAAAAAAACAGTATTTGTTTTCGTAGTTTGCATCATATTTATAAGCGCAGGCGGGATTGTATTTAGTCAAGCCAATTTAACTGGTTACTTTGTGAATATAAATGAGCAGATTACAGGGCCGTATGATACAGCCGGCCTTAGGCAGCTGGTTGAACGCGGACAATTAACAAGAACTTCACTTGTGTGGAAAGAAGGGATGACAGGATGGGCAGCCGCAGGAACAATAGCGGAGCTGGCGCCTTTAATATCTGCAACGCCTCCTCCTTTGCCAACGCCTCCAGCGCTCCCAAATCAAACAGCGGCTCCGCAAACAGGACAAGTCACACAAACTAATGATGTACCTGCTATTCCGAGGTTAGGCGAGCCGACTTTATTACAACAGACATTAAATCGAATGCCTGCTATTCCCATAGTCGGAAACAATTTACAATTTGTTTTCGGCGGCGACACATGGATAGCAAAACGTAATGGAAGGGATTTTCTAGCCGGCGCTTTTGCATCAGAAGATACGAATGAGGGCGTTATCATAACGCTTGCACAGACTCATACTTATCCGCCAAGAAATATACCTGGTATTAATTGGATTAGAACACCCGGGCCAACAATTGTTCTTGAATATAAGATAGGACCTCCAGCATCCCTTACATTTGTTTCCCGTTCTCAAAATGATTCCACTCAACAAACTGCCGGCGGGGAGCGCGGAGAGGACAATGCAGTAAAGAGCGCGAATGCTAGAGATAACTGGCTCTCTTTCGAATTAGCTTTTGCCGGCATTGGAGTAAGATATGAGAGAATGCTTGGTTCAAAAATATCGCTTGGAGTAAATGCATATTGGAATCCTTTTTCTGATCCTATGATTGCTCCTGAATATTATGAAATAAATACATTTTTTCGTCTTTATCCATGGGGTAAGACTTTCTTTTTAGGTATTGGATTGGGTTATAATGAAGAAATTGAAGGTATTTATCATATACATCATGACTATATTTTCAATGGATTTACAATTATTCCTGAATTAGGCTGGAAAATAGATGTTGGTAAAGCCGGTGGTTTTTATTTGATGCCATGTATAACATATCCTATTGTTTTATCAAAAAATGTAGGCAGGCCAGGATATAGAATGATTTATTTGGGAGCAGGTTTCGCTTTTTAACCTTTTCCGTTTATGTAAACTCTTAGTTAAACAAATATCTGGTCGCGTGCGCTAAGCTACCCTGTGGGCGACCTTTGGGTGAAGTTCAATGCAGTCACGCCAAAGCGTGCGTCATATAAGCCACCCAACCGGGAGCCCACAGGGTAGCTTAGCGCACACGACCACACATATAATTCCCTAATTGAGTAAATAATCCTGCATACATTTAAAAAGACTAGAATTGACCTTCCCTCATAAATCCCCTGGAGAGCCGTTCCAGCAAAGCATCAATCTGTTTTTTACTATTAAATTTATAATTTTCCATGGGACCCTGGTCAAACTGATCAAAATTGATATTGCCGTTTTCGTACTCGCAGAACATGTTGGCAAGGTAAACTGTGTCTACAAGATCCTTGCAGGCCTTCGGCGCAGCTTCCGGATCGTGGTGATAACGAATTGCAGCTACAAGCTTGTCAGGGAAGTTCCATTTCTCGGCGATTAAAGCGCCAAGCTCGGCGTGGTTCATGCCTGCGGAAAGATCCTCGAATGTCGATGCGGGAACATTTTTATCTGAGCAGAAACCCTTAATCTTGTTGAGCAGCTCAGGACGCACATTGGAAAAAATAATTTTTCCCATATCGTGTAAAATACCGCTGACATAAACATCTTCAAGAAGGTTATTGTCATTTTTAAAGTTCTTAATAAGGTTATAGGCATAAAAGGCAGTTCTGTACGAATGTTCCCAGAGTTTCTTTTTATCGACAGTATCGTCGCCAAGAACTTTTTGCGTTCCATAAGAATAAAGCAGGTTTTTAATTCCTTTTATGCCTATCATTTTCACAGCATCAGAAATATTTTCGACCTTCTTGGATAACATGTACTGCGCAGAATTGACAATCTTTAACAGGTCGGCAGTAAGCGCCGGGTCTATGGAAATTTGCCTTGCGATTGTCGGCATGTCAGAACTTGGATCATTTATAAGCCTTTGAATATGCAGAACATTTTCCGGGAATTGCGGAAGGCTGTTTATATTTTGCACAATTTCATCTGAAAGAACCGAGATGTTTTCTATCATTGCCTGATCAAGCGGAATGGAAATGCTTGCAATTGTGCATTTATCGGTTGATTTTATTGTGAACGCATCATCATTAAGCCCTATCTTCTTCAGCATTAAAACAAGGATTACAAGGCCAAGACCCGCACCCTCAGAATCATCAAGAACAGAAGAGAAAGCGTCTTCCATACTGTCATACTGCCTTGATCTTGCCATCTTGTCCTGAATTCTAAGCTGTTCCATTTTATTGGCAGTGCTGTTATTGCGTATTTCAATGTTAATTGTGTTTCTCTTTACCTGTAAAACAACTTTTATATAAAGGCCTTTTTCCTTCTGGAGTTTCAGATAATGCTGAATATTGCCGATGGTCTCTTCTTTAAAGTCAACCATTCCTGCAGCGTAATCTTTTTCATTGTTAATATTTAAACCGCGTTCTGTAAAAAATACGCGCTTTGTATTTGCTTTCTTGGCGTTAACTACAAGTTCCTGCACACAGTAAATAATGTAATCCTTTAATTTTAACTGATTCATATGCCGCAGAAATGCATCCACCACTTGCTCGATATATATTTCGATTTCTTTTGGAAGAGTATATGTTGTAATTGTAAGAGGAAGTCCGGACTGTATGGCTTTTTTGATTTTCTCTTCATCCACAACAAGTTCGGGGGCGGAACCAACAGCCGAGCTACGCTCGTTATTCATAAATAATAATCTCCCAATTTCTCCAAAATAATATAATGATCATATTAATTATTGTCGGTAAATTCAAGCTGTATGCATAATATAAATTATGATAAATTGCAAAAAGTGTATCAAAATGACACATTTTTTATTTCATTATAAACGCATGTGTCATTTCTCCCTTTTACAAATAAAAATATACGTAATAAATACAGTAAAATATCAAAAACGCAGTAATAAAAAACATAAATTCCTCTAATTATAACATGGCACGATTCTTGCTATGTAAATAGTATAAAAAGGGGGATATTATGACAGTAAAAGAAAAGAAGAGAAAGGTTGAAGACAACCTCGCGATTTATTTAAAGGAAATAAATCGTATTCCCCTGTTAACCAGGGAAGATGAGGAAAAATACGCCCTTGCGGCGGCGGGTGGTGACAAAGCAGCCAGAGAAAAGCTTATAAATGCAAATTTGCGTTTTGTTGTCACAATAGCAAAAAAGTATCAGGGTCTTGGATTGCCGCTTGATGACTTAATAAATGAAGGCAACGTTGGCTTGATTAATGCGGCGGATCGTTTTGATGCTGATAAAGGTTATCATTTTATTTCGTATGCAGTGTGGTGGATACGTCAGGCAATTATGAGCGCTCTGTACGAAAAAGCAAGAATTATAAGGCTCCCTGTTAACAGAGCTGCCGACCTTGTCAAAATTGAGAAAGCGGGAAAAATCATCGAAAGACAGCAGTCAACTGAAGTCAGAATCGGTGAAATTGCGGATTTCTTAAACATGTCAAGGGCCCGTGTTTCGGAATTAATCTGTATTTCCAGAGAATTTCTTTCACTGGATGCTCCGGCTTCCAATGAAGGTGATTTACCTTTAAGGGACTTTATCGAAGATAATCAATATATGGCGCCGGATCAGGCTATGGAACAAAGTTTGATGAAAGACGACATTGATACTGTTCTTAACACTCTTAACAAGGATGAAGCGGATATTATCCGGTCGCATTTTGGCCTTGGACGGCAGCCTATGTCGTTTAAGGAAATTGGCGCCAAGTATAATTTGAGCAAGGAGCGCATAAGGCAGATTGAAGAAAGAGCGCTTATGAGGCTGCGAAACCCCATACGTTCGGAAAAGTTAAATGCATATGTTGCATAAGGCGGCATTTGTATAATAAAAGGAGGCTGTCCGGGTTATCCCTGACAGCCTTATTTTTGACTGCCTGAACAATTTATAATTTATGCCGATATTCCGACAATTAATATATGTATGTTAAAACAATAAATTTGATAATAATTTTCTGTATTATTTTGATATCATCAGCCTGCCGCACCCCGGCGCCGGTTTCGCATGAACCTGCAATTGAGCCCAGCGCGGAAATCAGACAGGAAGCTCCTCCTGTTCCCCTTGCACCGCAGTCTCCGAACGCAGGTACGGCTTCCATGGTAATAAATAAAATAGATTCAATTAAAGCGGAAATTCTTGTAACTGTTGATTTTAATAATCCCAACAAATACGAAATTCCATCGCCAACCATAAACTACAATTACCACATTAACAGAAACTCATTTATCAAGGGCATGGTAGAAAGCAGCAAATATCTTGCCGCTTCATCCACAACCCAGGTAGAGTTCAGGTTGTTTGTCTTTTATCCGGATCTGTACCGGAGCAACCACCGCTTGCGGACTTCCAACATGGCCGAAGTCCCCAGCCTGCTGGTAATGACTTATGATTTTGATGATTACGGTTTTAACAAAGAAAAAGTCACCTTCGAAATCCCCGGCACGCTGCCTTTAATGTAGGATGATCCGTTAAAAATAATTTGACAAAGTAGTAAAAAAGTAGTATTTTAGTAGCATGATTACAAAGACAAAGAAGTCAATTACATTATCCAAGTCATTATTAAATGATATTGCGGCAGTGAATAAAAACATGAATATCTCTCAATTTACAGAAACTGCTCTTATCTACTATATAAGTGAGCTAAAAAAACATGAACGCAGGCAGCGCGATATAGAAATAATAAAGGCTAATGCAGAGCGTTTTAATAATGAAGCTGAAGAAAACCTGGAATTCCAGGACGTATTATGAAACGCGGAGAGCTCTACCGTGTTTTCTCCGGTTCAAAAACAGATACGAAAAAAAACAGAATATATGTTATTGTTTCACGGCAGGAACTAATTGATAATACATATTCAACCTTAATATGCGCGCCCGTGTACACCAATTACGAGGGTCTTAGTACACAGGTGCTGGTTGGAGTTAATGAAGGATTAAAACACATCAGCGCAATACGCTGTGACGAACTCATCAGTATCTTAAAAACCCGGTTAACTGATTATATTGGTATTCTTTCAGAAGATAAACTTAATGAGTTAAGTTATGCTTTATCTATTGCGGTAGGGTTTGATGAAAGAACGAATGTATTTTTTAATTCCTTTGTTAAAAATTAAATTTTAACCGGAATATTGCAGAACCCACGGTTTAATGCAGGTGAGTACCCGTTTAATTTGGAATTAGATTCCAAATTAAACGGAAGGTCTGTATGGCAGATTTCGGATAGTGTACTGCTCTGTTACGGCAACCTGGTTTTTATTTAAAGAATGATTTTTCGGATGAATAGAAATGCTCCAGCCTTTTATCTATATCATCTTTTATTGTGGTTCCAAGTTTAGTAAGCCTTTTATATAAAACTGAATTTGTGTCTCCTGTACTATCTTCATTTTGAGGTATAAAAAGCTGAAAAATATCTACATTCAGAACACTGGCAAGCTTTTCCAGCGTTTTATCGCTAACCCATGTCCGGCAACCTTCGATATCACTAATGGTTTGAGCGGAAAGATCAGTAATTTCAGCCAGTTTTTCTTGTGAAAATCCCCATTTCTTTCTCATTTTTTTGATATTTATCGCTAATAGCCTTTTGGCCTGTGCCATAGTTTCCGACAATAACTATCTCCTATGTAAGAATAAGATAATGGTTATAGATTACCACTTGGCAATAGTGGAATTTTATAATACTATTAGTTATAGTAGGTAGTTTTGGAGATTTATATGCGTAAGTTACACAGTACACAGTACACAGTATTCAGTAAATTCTGATAAAGGATATTCAAAAGTGAGAATAACTATTTATTAACGATGGAGTACTTGTGTTTACGAAAATGCATATGACTTTTACAGGTGGTTTATATTAACTAATAGAATAAGGATTTTTTAATGAAAACAAAAAAAATTTATTTAATTGGAATTTTAACGGTAATCTTCGTGTTATTGGTTACAACTTGTTCCGAACCAGAACCTCCATTTCAATCCCCAACACCAGAACTAGCTTTTACACTTATAAATGATGGAACGGCGTATTCAGTTTCAAGAGGCACGGAAATTGCCGCAGTGGTTGTAATTCCAGCTGTTTACAATGGGTTACCGGTAACTGAGATAGGTTCAATTGATTTAGATACAATAATTTGGAGTGTTGATGGCGTGCCGGATTTTAATGCACTCAAAGGCGGATTTGCCGGGTATGTCGAGATGACAAGCATTATTATTCCTGACAGTGTGATTAGTATTGGTGAAGGCGCATTCTTTTATTGCACTGGTTTAACAGATATCACAATACCTGACAGTGTGACTAGTATCGGCTCTGGGGTATTCGCCAATTGCATTGGTTTATCAAGTATTATTATACCTGATAGCGTGACTAGTATTAGCTATTCGGCATTCGCTAAATGTATCAACTTAACAAGCATCATTATTCCTAATAGTGTGATTAGTATCGGTGATGATGCGTTTTGGGGTTGCTCCAGCTTGACGAACATTTCAATACCCGACAGTGTAACGAGTATTGGCCAGTATGCGTTCTACGGTTGCACTAGCTTTACAGATATCACAATACCCAACAGCGTGACTAGTATCAATAATGGAGTATTCTTCGGGTGCATAAACCTGACGAACATCACAATACCCGACAGCGTGACTAGTATCGGCAGTAGTGCGTTCTTTGGCTGCACAGGTTTGACAAGTATCACAATACCCAACAGCGTAACTAGTATCGGCAATAGGGCATTCTCTGGCTGCTCCAGCTTGATGAACATTACAATACCCGGCAGTGTGACAAGTATTGCTAGTAGAGCGTTCGAAGATTGCTCCGGCTTGGCAAGCATCACTGTAGATAGTGGTAATACAACTTATAAAAGTGAAGGAAATTGTATAATACGATTATCGGATAATATGTTAGTACTTGGATGCAAGAACAGTATAATACCCGACTATGTGACAAGTATTGGAGAATATTCATTTTTTGGTTGTACAGGCTTAGTTAGCATTACAATACCCAATAGTGTCTCAATTATCGATGAAAGAGCGTTCTGGGGTTGTACAGGTTTGACAAATGTTACCTTACAAAACGGCGTAATGAGCATAGGTGAT
Source organism: Treponema sp. (assembly GCA_009781635.1). GTDB lineage: Bacteria > Spirochaetota > Spirochaetia > Treponematales > Breznakiellaceae > WQXQ01. The sequence goes on along the minus strand of WQXU01000007.1, from coordinate 51,499 downwards.
TGGGCATTTAGAGATTGTTCTAATCTGACAAGTATTGTAATACCCGACAGTGTAATAAATATATCCAGTGGAGCATTCTATGGTTGTACTAGCTTGATGAGTGTAACATTGGGTACTATCAACTCGGCGAATTTTAGTATTAGCTCATTTCCCGGAAACTTACGCGAAGTGTTCTTTGCTGAGGATGGAGGGGCAGGGACATATGTTATGGATAACCCGGGAGAAAATCAGACTTGGAGAAAAGAAAACATTCTGGTACTTAAGACACCAGGACTGTCATATATGCTGATAAACAATGGAACTGCATATTCGATTTCAAGAGGTTTGGCAACTGCCGCTGATGTATTTTTACCAGCTGTCTACAACGATCTGCCGGTAATTGCGATAAGCGATGAAGGATTTTATTATTATACCAATTTGAATAGTATCACAATACCCGACAGCGTGACGAGTATCGGGAATGGGGCATTTGCTGGTTGTACTGGTTTAACAAGTATCATAATACCTGACAGCGTGACGAGTATTGGTGGAGGAGCGTTCCTCGGTTGTACAGGTTTAACAAGTATCACAATACCTGACAGCGTGACGAGTATAGGCAATTTAGCATTTGCCAATTGTTCTGGCTTATCAAGTATATCCATACCCAATAGCATGACGAGTATAGAAAATTTAACATTTGCCTATTTCACTGGCTTAACGAGCATTTCAATACCTGAAAGCGTGACGAGTATTGGCAATAGCGCATTTTATGGTTGTGCTGGTTTGGCGAGTATCACAATACCTGACAGTGTAACGAGTATCGGTAGTAATGCATTCAGTGGTTGTACTGATTTAACAAGCGTTACATTAGGTACAATTACATCGAGTAATTTTGATGTAAGATCATTCCCAGGTGACTTACGAGCAAAATTTTACGTAGATGATCCTGTCAACGGAACCCCAGGAACATATACCACGACTGCTCCAGTAAGTTCTAGTTCAGTGTGGACAAGGCAGTAATAGCAAGTATCAAGTTGGCAGCGGACTTATATAAGTATCGTGTAAATTTTATAGGGAACATTGAAATATTAATAAATAATATGAAAATATTGAGAAGTGAAATAATTATTGAAGGTAACAATATAAAAAATTAACTTTAAGGAGTTATGTATGAAGAGAAAATGGACACTGCGAGTTATTGCGGTATTGACTTTAGCTGTTTTTATTATGCTTGGGCTGGCTTGTGCCTCTGGTCCAAATCCACGATACGAAACTGAGTTTTTAACTAAAGATGGATTATTTTCATATAGAATAAGAAAAATCGAAATATGGAATGATAGAGGAAGCAGAATTGTAAAAAGGATGGAAGAAATTTCGCTTATAAAATACCATGGTGATTCAGCAGAAATAGTGATCCCTGAAACAATCGATGATATTGTAGTGACTAGAATAGCTGCAATAAATTCAAATAGGATGAGAGGTTTTGATAATTTTGCCAGAAATAAAAATATTTCTTCCATATACATTCCAAAAAGCATAGAGTATATTGGAAATTATGCATTCGCTGATAATCCTCTTAGTAGTGTTATAATTTATGGTAAAATAACAGATATTGATCCTGATATGCGAACAGAATCAGGTGAAGATATATTCAAATTCCGGCAAACTATTTTTAACCGCTATATTTTTGGTGACTTTTCTGGGTATTATTATTTAAATGAAATGAAACCTGGCAACTATACAAAAGTCAACAACGATTGGTTTTATAATGATAACCTCCTGCCATTCCATCCAGTAGATTTTCAAGGAGGTAATAATTTGACTATTATTGCTATTAATGGGGTCAAAATCAGTGAAAAAGAAGTTTATATACAAGCAGGTGTACATTCAGTGACAGTTAGATATTCAAGAAGTACAACTTCAACAATTGGACCTAGTGCAGAACAATTAGCTTTTGAGAGATACATACTTGGTTATGAAAGAGCAACAAGACCAACAATTGCAACAACAACAACACAATCAGCAGAATATACATTTGAAGAGCAAGCTTTTATAAGCGGAACCACATATAAATTCAATGCGTTACAAAATAATAATACAGTATCGTTCTGGATAGAAAATGAATAATACAACAGCGGTTGTAGGATAATTTATATTTGTTGTATAAGCGCAACCTGTATATAACGAGTTTTAAGAACAATAGTTATACTCAACCTGCAGCAACCTTGATAAATTGTTTATAAGATGAAATTTCTATTTTCATTTTGGCATATTTTTCTTCAATTTTCCTGCTGTCACAAGAAGCCTGCATATTCAACCAATATTGAGCGCTGGTATCAAAAAATTTACCAAGCCGCCATGCTACATCAGCAGAGATAGCCGTTACGCCGCGTATTATTTGCGATACAAGAGAAGTAGAAACGCCTATTTCATGGGCTAAACGATAAGCGCTAATCCCCATAGGATCAAGGTATTCTTCTTTTAAAATATCTCCAACAGTAATTATTATTTTTTCTGCCATTTAATTCCTTCCTTAATGATAATCAACAAACTCTATTTCGCAGGCCCTGTTGTTATGCCAGTTAAAGCAAATTCGATATTTATCATTTACCCGTATCGACCACTGCTCCTTTCTGCTGCCTGTTAGTTTTTCCAGATGGTTTGAAGGCGGTGTAGCAAGTTCCCGGATATTCGTTGCAGCTTCAACCATAGTCAGCTTAATAATCGCTCTTCTTATGACATCAACCGGAATTTCTTTTACAAGCTCTCCAGAAAATATTCGCTCTGTCATTTTGTTTTTAAATTTATTCATGCTACCCTTTATTGCGTTAATTACGTAATATTACGTTATTAACGGAATAATGTCAAATTAAATTAATGTTTTTATATCTGGATATTAGCGAATGTTATAATGTAAAAGTATGTCTAAACTCAGCCAGGCGGATAAAGAAAATGTCATATTAGCGGTAAATGCATGGGTTGGAAAAAGTGAAATAAGGTAAAATTACATAATTTGCAGATTATTATGTGTTGAATATTGTGTAAAAAATGGGCTTAATATATATATTATGAAACCCATCATAAAGCCATCCAGTACCAGAAATGGAGAAGGTGATACAGTTCTTATGGATATTGCAACCTACAGCCGCCGGGAAGAAGAGCTTTCATTGGCACAGCGTTTAGCAACAGTTGAATTAGCTCGTTTATCCGGAACTAAAGATTATAAACTGGAAGAATTTATGCAAAATATGTTTGATGCAATCGACCAGGGAGTTAAATAAAATATATATTATATGCTTTGCCTCTATATTTAACAAATTTTCCATTAATTTACACCTCAACAAACCGTTGACACAAAGCATTTCCCCTCATAAACTCAATATATGAACATATCCACATATACAGTTAAGCCAAAACTTCCATTAGTTTTGAAGCCATTGGAAGAGATTGCCCGCAATCTCTGGTTATCCTGGAATTATGACGCGGTTCAGCTTTTTATCAGGCTGGATTATGATTGCTGGCTCGGGTCGCAGCAAAGTCCTATAAGGACTCTGGGTATGGTGAGCCAGGAACGGCTTGCGCAGACAGCCAAGGATGATTCCTATTTGGCTGCTTTAAATGTAATTTATGAGAGGTTTCAACGTTATAAAAAAGGTGAAACATGGTATAAAAGCAATCATCGGGCCAGAAGCTCTCAGGATGTGATAGCGTATTTCTCAATGGAATACGGAATGGATGCCTCTCTTCCGATTTACTCAGGCGGTCTTGGAATTCTTTCCGGGGATCACATGAAAACATCTTCGGATATTGGTCTTCCTCTTGTGGGTATCGGGTTTCTGTACAGGCAGGGTTACTTTAAACAAATGCTGAATGCCGATGGCTTCCAGCAGGAAAGTTATCCGGAAAATGACTGGTACAACATGCCGGTAGAAAGAAGAAACGGCAAAGACGGGCAGCCGTTAAAAATAACTGTGGATTTGGCGGGACGGCAGGCTATTGCTCAAATTTGGGAAGTAAAAGTCGGGCGTTCATCATTATTTTTGCTGGATACAAATATCGAAGAAAATACGCAGGATATCCGTAACATTACAGCGGCCCTTTACGGCGGCGACAAAGAGACGCGCATGCAGCAGGAAATTCTCTTGGGTATCGGCGGCATCCGTGCGTTACGTGCACTTGGGATAAATCCTGCCGCAACTCACATGAACGAAGGCCATGCGGCCTTCCTCGGCCTTGAACGTACACGCGAAATTATGACCGAGAAAAATTTCACCTTTGACGAAGCGCGTGAGGCAGTCTGGCCGTCAAATATCTTTACTACTCATACGCCTGTTCCTGCAGGAAATGAGCGTTTTGATATTCCGATGATGGATAAATATTTCCGTTCGTGGCCGCAGGTTCTTGGAATCTCATGGAAGGATTTCCTTGGTCTTGGCAGGGTTGATGCAAACGATGAGCGGGAAACTTTCTGTATGACAGTTCTTGCGCTTAAGATGGCAGCTTATGCCAATGGCGTTGCAAAGCTCCACGGCGTAGTGTCACGCGAAATGTGGCAGGGATTATGGCCGGGTCTTCCGCTTGATGAAATTCCAATCGGTCATGTTACTAACGGCGTTCATCCGCGTACCTGGATTTCCTCCGGTATGCTTAATCTTTTGGACAGGTATTTTGGCCCTCATTTTGAGGATAAGCCGACAGAATTAAAAATATGGGAACGGATGGATCGTATTTCCGACGAGGAATTATGGCGTACCCATGAGCGCCGCCGTGACAGGCTTGTTGCCTTTGTGCGCGAACGTGTTCGTGAACAATACAAGAGAACCGGCGCCATGGAAAGGCGTATCCGTCAGGCGGAAGATGTTCTTTCTCCTTACGCGCTGACTATTTGTTTTGCACGGCGCTTTGCAACCTATAAACGCGGCAATCTGCTCCTGCGCGATCCCGAACGCTTGCTGCGGCTCGTAAGAGATAACGACCGTCCCATCCAGTTAATTTTTGCCGGTAAAGCGCATCCGCACGACATGCCCGGCAAGGATTTAATCCGCGATATAATTCATTTTGCAGAGAAATATGATGTATCAAACCGTATTGTATTTGTAGAAAACTACGACATGAATGTCGCAAAATACCTGACTTCCGGCGGCGATGTGTGGCTTAACACCCCGCGCCGTCCGATGGAAGCGTCCGGCACAAGCGGCATGAAGGCTGCAATGAACGGCGTACTTAACTGCTCAATCCTGGACGGCTGGTGGGATGAGGCTTACAATCCCGAAGTTGGCTGGGCAATAGGCCACGGCGAACAATACATCGATGAAAAACTCCAGGATGATATTGAGAGCAAATCCCTATACGATCTTCTGGAACGCGAAATCATTCCGATGTTCTATGACAGGGGACGCGACGGGCTGCCGCGTGAATGGATAAAAATGATGAAAGACTGCATGAAGGAAATAGGGCAGTCTATGTCGAGTCATCGCATGTTGATGGATTATTCGAATCAGTTTTATTTTCCGGCCCTTAAAAATTACCGCAGGTTCAGCAAGGATGATTATGCCGAAGCTAAATCGCTGGCGGCTTATTTTTCCAAATTACATCAAGCCTGGGGAAGCCTTAAGATTGTAAAAGTTGAATCCAATGCCAAACCTGTAATGCAGCGCGGTGACACGCTAAATGTAATTGCCTACCTCGATCTTGGCAGCATTTCAACTAACGAATTGCAGGTTGAACTTTACCACGGCGCTTTATCAAGCCAGACAAGCAATATAACCGACGCAAGAAAGGCGGAGATGAAATGGCTGAAAAGCGAAGGCAACCTGAATCTTTATCAGGTTCGCGTTGAATGCGTTGACACCGGCATGCAGGGACATACAGTGCGTATTCTGCCGAAGCATGAAGCGCTTATACATCCGTACAGATGCGGATTAATTAAATGGGCCTAACAGCGCGCCCGGAAAATAGCAGTATCCTTGAAAACCTGCTAATAAACAAAACAAGGCGCCCAAGAAAGCACGCGCATGCGTGCGGATGAAAAAGTCAGCGCGGCGTGGCGCACGTCAAAGGTAAACGAGATAGATGATGCGCGAGGGATTTATCCCGAGCAGCGCGCCCGGAGAAATAGCAGTAACCTTGAAAACCTGCTACGAATTAAAACAAGGAGCATATTAAATGAACACACCTTCCCAGCCAACTACATTCAGATATCTTGATGTTGTTGCGTCCTTCTTTGTCGGTATACTAATTGTCAGTAATATTGCATCTTCGGCAAAAATTGTTGACACAGGTATTTTGCTTTTTTCTATCCCGCTTGCGTTTGACGGCGGCACGATTCTGTTTCCTTTGGTGTATGTGCTTGGCGACGTACTGACTGAAGTTTACGGATTCCGGACAGCGCGGAGAGTTATCTGGACAGGGTTTGCGGTGATGGCTCTGACAACACTTGTCTTCTTTGTTCTTGGCTTATTGCCCCCGGAAGCTTTCTGGGAAGCCGAGGCCGGCAATAATGCATACAATGCAATCCTTGGCGGAATGAGTTACGGCGGAATTGTGCTTGCAAGCCTTTCTGCCTACCTTGCCGGCGAGTTTTCCAATGCTGCAATACTTTCTAAAATAAAAGTAAAAATGAAAGGCCGCATGCTTTGGGTGAGAACCATTAGTTCATCTTTGGTTGGCCAGCTTCTCGATACATTTATTTTTGTATTTATTGCAACCATCACAGGGGTTTTTGGATGGGAAATATTCTGGTCGCTTGTAATAACAAATTATATCTTAAAATGCGGAATTGAAGCGCTCATGACACCTCTTACATATTGGGTATCCAGTTTCCTGAAACGAAAAGAAGGCGTTGATGTTTATGACGTACCCTGACGGGAAAACGACTGGAATATAACATTAGGGAAACTCTAAAAATAATTTTAAGAAATGCTCATAAACTAAAATGCAGTTTCTTGTAACCGGTATTTTTCAGCCGCCCAAAATTTCGTACAGTCTTTCCAAATCTTCCATTGAATAATAGTCAATGTGAATACGGCCCTTGTTTAAGTCCCCTTCTATAACTACCTTGGTTCCCAGTCTGCTTATGAATTTGTCGGCCATGGCGTCTATTTCCGGAGGGCGTTTTTTTCCCTTGTCGTTTTTTGCGCTCTTTGCCTTTCCGTCATTTCCGCCTGCATTTATAACCGCCGCCCGTTTTTCGGCTTCTCTTACGGAAAAATCATTTGAAAGAAGTTCCCTATACAGCTTGTCTCTTGCCTTTGCATTGGCAACGGAAAGAAGGGCTCTTGCATGTCCGGAACTGACCTTTCCTTCTTCTATGCTTTTTTGAATTTCAACCGGCAGTTTTAAAAGCCTCAGCGCATTTGCAACTGTAGACCGGTTCTTTCCCATTTTAACCGCAAGCTCATCCTGCGAGAGATTCGAAAAGTCCATCAAATTTTTATAAGCGGCGGCTTCTTCTATCGGATTTAAATCGCTGCGCTGGATGTTTTCTATTAAAGAGACTTCCAGGCGTTTTTGATCTGTGTAATCGCGGATAATTACTGGGATTGTTTCCAGGGAGGCAAGCCTTGCGGCGCGTGTCCTGCGCTCGCCTGCAATTATAATGTAAGTGCCGTCTCCTGCGTTAGCTGCAATTACAGGCTGAATGATGCCGTATGTTTTAATTGAGTCCGCAAGTTCCTGCAGTTCTGTTTCATCAAAATTTTTCCGCGGCTGGCCGGGGTTCGGTACAAGCTTGTTTACAGGAAGCTGAACAATGTCCTGCGCTTTGTTTCTGGAAACTGCTGCAGTATTAAGCGAAGAGCTTGATTCATTTAAAGCTTTTGTTTCCTGGAGTTCATCATTATTATCCAAAAGAGCATCAAGGCCTCTTCCAAGACCAATTCTGCGCGCCATTTATTTGTCTCCCTGTTTGGATAATTTGTCACGGCGGAGAATTTCCTGAGCAAGCGCCTTGTAAGCCCTTGCGCCCGGGCACTGCGGATCGTAAAGCGAAATTGGCTTTCTGAAAGACGGAGCTTCGGAGAGCCTTATATTCCGCGGGATGATTGTATTTAAGACTGTATCCTTGTAATGCGAACTTACCTGTTTTATTACATCATTTGCAAGGCGCGTTCTTGGATCGTACATTGTAAAAAATATGCCGCCAATCTTTAACGAAGGATTCAAACCTTTCTGAACTTCTTTGGCGGTTAATAAAAGCTGCAGGAGCCCTTCCATGGCAAAATACTCGCACTGCATCGGGATTAAAACAGAATCGGCGGCAGCAAGTCCGTTCATCGTAAGCTGCCCAAGGCTCGGAGGACAATCGATCAAAATATAATCGTACTTGTTTCGCAGCGGAGCAATGGCTTTTTTAAGAAAATAGTTCCGCTCCTTTTGATCGATTAGTTCAACTGCCGCTCCGGAAAGATCGCGGTCTGCAGGAATTACATCAAGATTTTTAATAACTGTCTTCTTTGTTGCCTGTTCCGCCGTCACATCATCGCAAAGCAGTTCATAAATTCCGGGCTTTGAAGGGCTGGCGCCAATACCGCTTGAGAGGTTTGCCTGAGCATCAAAATCTATCAAAAGAACGGATTTTCCTGCTTCCGCAAGGTATGCGCCAATATTGATGGCCGAAGTAGTTTTCCCAACACCACCCTTCTGGTTAACAAAGACACAAATCGATCCCATGGTTATAATGTAACAAATTAGGAAAAGTCAGGCAATACGGCTTTTAACACAGTATGTTTTAATGAGATCGGAGCTATAAATTGGATTTTGTAACAATTGATTTTGAAACAGCCAAGTACTCGCAGGAAAGCGCCTGTTCTGTAGGGCTTGTCAGGTTTGCCGGCGGAAAAGCGGTTGATACCTTTTACTCGTTAATAAGGCCGCCAAGACTTTACATTCGCCCCGATTTTACAAGGATTCACGGGCTTACTGTTGATGATGTAAGAGATGCGCCCCGATTTAAGGATATTTGGGACGACGGGATAAAACCATTTATAGGTGATTCCGCATTGGCAGCGCATAATGCCTCTTTTGATATAGGCGTACTAAAAGCAGTTTTGGCCTGGTACAAGCTGCCCCTCTGCACTTTGTCATATTTCTGCACCTGCAGTCTTTCCCGCCGCACCTGGCCGCAGATAAAGTCTCACGCGCTTACATCTCTGGCGGGACATTTCGGCATTGTTTATGATGCCCATAATGCTCTTGACGATGCAATGACATGCGGAAAACTGGTTTTATTATCCGCAGAAAAACACGGTGTAAAAAATGTTGCGGAATTACTCTCTGTCACAGGCGTAAAGAAAAGCATGCTTGTCTGACAATTTTTAAAGGTTTCTTTTTCAATTATTTTGTGCTAAAATGTATATTGACCTGTAAAAAACACAAGCTGTCATGTTAAAGGAGTTGAAGTGAGCCAGGCTGAAAGATTAGATGATATTCCCTTAAGTACCGTGGACGCTCCGTCTGTTGTGCTGGAGCTTATCCATCAGCTTAAAATAAAAGATGTAATGACTTCCGCGCTCCTTATTGGTGAAAAAAAGCAAACCATGAGGCATATTCAGGCGATAATGAGGGAAAACAAAATAGCAGGCGTACCTATTGCAGAGGGTAATCTTTTAGTAGGCCTTGTTTCTACCGAGGATATAATAAATGCGCTTGATAAGGGGTATATAGACTCTCCGGTAGAAGAAAGGATGACAAAGAACGTAATCCATTTGCAGGACGATATGCCTCTCTCATTTGCAATAACATATCTTAACAAGTACAGATACGGACGTTTTCCGGTACTGAATAAAAATAACGAACTAGTCGGCATCCTTACATCAACTGATGTGATTCGTAACCTGTTAATCGAGATGAACCGAGAAGTATTAAGGCTGGAAAAATTGCAAAAAGGTACGGAAAGTGCCGCAGCTTCAACATTTTCAGAAATGGAATTTACCACTGCGCACTATAATTTTGAGATTGCCGGAAGGGCCTCAACCGAAATAAAGAAAGCGCTTAAACAGCGTAATTTCGATCCTAAATTAATCAGGCGCGTTGCCATTGCCTGCTATGAACTGGAAATAAACCAGGTTGTTCATTCCAACGGCGGAGTTATGCGCTGTTCAATTCTGCCGGATAAAGTGATAATTACGGCGGCGGACACAGGTCCCGGAATTGAAGATGTAAACCAGGCGCTGAAAGAGGGATATTCAACAGCAAATGATTATATCCGTTCTCTTGGCTTTGGCGCCGGAATGGGGCTTGCAAATACAAAGCGCGTCTCTGATGATTTTTCGATTAATTCCGCGCTTGGAAAGGGAACGACAGTACGCTCTGTAGTATTTGTAAATTCTTCCAAAGATGAACACTAGTGTCATCTGAATATTACATGACACTGGGGGGGAAGTTTGAAAATTAGTGAAGTGGCGGCTGTTCTGGGCGCGGAAATTTGTCAGACTCAATTTGATGATGTCGAAGTGACGGGAGCTTATACGTCGGATCTTCTTTCCGATGTGATGGCATATGCCAAGGACGGCGGCGCATTGATTACAATTCAGGCTCATAAAAATACCGTGGCAGTCGCTTCGCTTGTAAATATTTCGGTAATCATTATCTGCAACTCGCGTCCTCTTCCGGATGACATGCTTGAAGCGGCAAAAGATGAAAGTATCGCTGTTATCCGCACAAAGGAAAATCAATTTACTGTTTCCGGCAAGTTGTGGGGGCTGTTGAATTAAGCTTTGCCCTATGCCGGCATTTTTTTATTTGTCTTCCGGGGCAGGGTTTTTAGATTTTGAGGTATTGAATGCTCGCAGATTTTCATAATCACTCCTGTCTTTCTCCCTGCGGTTCTCTGGAACTTTCTCCAAGGCGCCTGCTTGAGCTGGGAGCGGCCAGAGGCCTTAAATTAATGGCGCTTACAGATCACAATTCCAGCCTTAACTGCACTGCCTTTGCAAAACTCAGTCCGTTATACGGCATCATTCCAATCTTTGGAATGGAAGCTACTACAAGCGAAGAAGTGCACATGCTTTGTCTTTTCGGAAATCTTGAAAACTGCATGGCCTTTAACGAATATGCCTATTCGATACTTACGCCGTTTTTAAATAACCCCGAAAAAACAGGGGATCAGGTTTATGTAGATGAAGATGATAATATTGAAGGCGAAGTTGAGTATTACCTTATAAATCCGCTTGCAATTTCCATTGATAATATCGGCGGGAAGGTATCCGAGTACGGCGGTATTGTAATCCCCGCTCATGTGGACAGAACTGCTTTCTCAATGACAAGTCAGCTTGGGATTGTGGTAGACGGCCCCTGGGCTGCAATGGAATGTGTCCGCATTCCGCCCTTTGATACATTCAGCAGTTTGCCTTTAAACACTTTAAAATATCCGTTAATAACTTCATCGGATGCCCATTACAGTGAACATGTAGGGCGCCGTCCTTTTGAACTTGAAATAAGCGCAGAAGAACTGCAGCCGGGCGGCGTCGGAACCGGGTTAAACATGGATGCGCTTAAACAGGCGCTGGATAAAAGACCAAAGCAAGACATTGATTTTTAAGCTCGTCATGAAACAGCAGCAGCAAGCGAAAAAACCGTCGTACTCAAAAATGTCCGGTGTTCTGCCGATAATGACAATAGTGAGAGTGCTTTTTTTTGTCATGATGATTTTTTGCATCTCCGGGCTCTTTGCCGCGCCTCTTGAGGGAGGATTCGCCCTTGCGCCCAGATCATCAGCATCTGCAGATGAAAAAGACAGAGCATATATAGATGCGCGGCTGAAAGTTATTGAATCTTCAAGAAAATATTTAGGTACTCCCTACCGCTACGGCGGGATGACGCCGGCAGGCCTTGATTGCTCAGGTTTTATTGGTATTAGTTTCAGGGATGCGCTTGGGGTAACAACGCCGCGTTCTGCCTCCGGCCTTTACACATGGACGGCAAGAATACCCTATGACAGAGCTCAACCCGGCGACCTGCTTTTTTTCAGAACCAATTCAACAAGAAATATTACCCATGTCGGGCTGTACCTTGGAGAACGTGTTTTCATTCATTCCGCTTCCGCCGGTTCCAAAACAGGAGTTATATATTCCAGCCTTGATGAGCAGTACTGGTCGCAGGCTTTTGCAGGAGCAGGCCGCGCCTTTCCTCAATCTACTCCCTTTAACATCGACGGCAACAATCGCGTTGCAAGCGCAGCTGCATCTTCCAGTCCCTCTATCGAACAAACATCCGGACAGACAAGCTCGCAGATCGAAAGACCTGTAATGCGTCCGCCTGAGGAAAGCAGCAATGGACGGCTCCTTGTTGGAGCTGCAATTGCGCCAACATGGAATGGTTTTCTTAAAGGCGGCGAATTGGTACGCGGTTTTTCGTCCCAGCTTTGCCTTGGCGCAGAGACTTATACCTTTGGAACTAAAATGGTTTTCGGCGTTGAAGTACGGCCGGAGTATGACGGTGCTCTTGGTGTTTTCCGTCTGCCTGTAACATTATCATGGGGGCCCAGCGAACAAATCAGAATTTTTGCAGGCCCTGTATTCAGTTTTGGCGAAGCAACACTGCCTGCAGAAGACGGACAGCGTTATTATTCAGGCGGCTCAAGCTGGCTTGGCACTGTTGGTATAACTGCAGCGCCGTTTTCATTTAAATCAGCGGGCGGAGATTTCTCTCCTTATATCGAAGCGGCATGGCAGTCATACTTCAGCGATAACCGCACTTTTGATTTAGCTTCCGATTTTTCTGCAGGCTTTCGTTTTTCCTCCGGTATCAGATGGCTTTTGCATGTCCGGTAAATTAATGATATACTTAGAAAATGAACGGCAAACTTAAGTCAAACCTTCTTTTTAATAAACTTTGTTACGCAAGCGGTGATATTTTCGGCGGCGGCGCATTCATGATTTTCAGCCTTCTTTTCATGAATTTTCTTGTTTTAGTTGAAGGCTTGCCCGTTATTGCAACTACAATAGTTATTTTTATAGGAAGGCTCTGGGATGCAATAACAGATCCAATAATGGGAAGAATATCCGACAGAACCCGTTCAAAATTCGGAAGAAGAAGAATTTATTTTTTAATAGGCGTAATTCCCGTTTACATATCCTTTGTCATGCTTTTTTATTCCTTCGGCATTCAAAGTGAAATTGCAAAAATTATTTACTACACGCTTTCATACATGTTCTTTGGAACTGTATTCAGTATTGTAATGGTTCCCTATAATGCAATTTTATCGGATATGACATCTGATTATAATGAGCGGACAAGTTTTACAACATTCAGGATGATTTTTTCCGGAGGCGCCGCGCTGATATGCGCAGTCATACCAAGTATTATAATTAAATCGGCAGGAGGCGATCAAAACGGGCCTCAGCAAATTCCCGGTTATCTTATTATGGGACTTATATTCGGTGCAGTTTTCGGCGGATGCTGGCTTGTTACTTTCTGGGGAACAAGGGAGAGAAAAAATCTTCCTCCTCCTGAGAAAATAACAATCAAAACCTGGCTGTCTGTTTTTTCAAATGCCGCATACAGAAATTTACTTGGGATATTTATTTCGTTTCAGATAGCAGTTGATCTTGTTCTGGCATTGTTTATTTTTTATATCGATATTGTTGTCCTGCAGTACAGGAATTATGAATTAATTGTAGGCACGCTTTTGGTATGTTCAATGCTGTTAATGGCCGTACAGGGCGCCATCGCGAAAAAGAAAGGGAAAATATTTCCGCTTTATATCGGTATACCTGTATGGATACTTTCTACATTTGTATTTATATGGCTGGATGCAGGCGTTCCTTTAATAATCCTCTGTATACTTGCAGCGCTGATTGCAGTTGGTTCGTCTGCAGGCAATCTTTCCACATGGTCGATGCTTACCGATGTTTATGATATTGATGAAATACGCACCGGTAAACGCCGGGAAGGCCTTTATTCCGGAATGACAACATTCCTTCGCAAATTTGCAAGCGGAATTGCAGTCCTTTTGATGGGTTTTGGGCTTCAGGCGCTCGGTTTTGATCACAACAGATACTCGGAATTAAAAGCCAAAATGACAGACTTTGATCCGGCAGCTTACGCGCAAAGCAATGTTGTACTGGGCATTAAATGGATGTTTGTCATTATTCCTCTTGTACTCCTTTCTGTCTGCCTGTTCTTTGCGCTTAAAAATAAAATTACTAAACAGCGTTTCGATTCTGTTTTAAAAGGCATTGATGAGTTTAAATCCTGCGGCAATATTGACAAATTAAGTGAACAGGAAACAGCGGATGTGCTGCTTGTAACAGGAATGGAAAAAGTAAAACTCTGGGGCGGTTAATCAACGCGTATAAAAAAGTTATCCAATCTCCGCTGCCGGCCAGTTTGTTAAGCAAAACATAAAATACGATAAATATTAATATTTTACTACAAAGCATATAAAAAAATAATTATATTTGATATATATCTTCAGCTTTTGGAATCGATAATCTCCCGCGAAACGGGTTTTCCGGTAAAAAGGAGTTTAGATGAAGCAGATAACGTGTATCAACTGTGATTTGGAATGCCGTGTAACAATTAATGTTATAGAAGGGAAATATGTTTTTTCCGGTAATAAATGCAATGAAGGCGTAAAGCATTTAATAGACGGGCTGACAGCACCTACCCGCTCGCTTATGATAATGATGAAAACAGCTTTTCCGGATACTCCATTTCTGTCAGTCAGAACAAACGGAGAAGTTCCGAAGAACAAAGTAAAAAAAATAGTCCGTGTATTGTCAAAAGTGATAATTACAGAAAGAAAAAGAATCGGAGATACTATCATTCCGAATATATCCAGAACAGGATGCGATGTTATCGCTGCAAGCGATATGTTAAGAGAAACAGGTTGATGTCAGTTTAAGCCGGTCACCGGTTCTGACCTTGATTGCCTTGATTCCCCTGGTTCCCTTGGTTACCCTGGTTACCTTGGTTCCCTTGATTCCCTTGATTCCCTTGATTCCCCTGGTTTTGATTCTGATTTTCGTTGTTATTACGAATCGTTACAATTGCAGAACCGGTCTTGGAAGGATCCGCCGCAGAAGTTGCTATGACACGCAGAGTTGTCGCAGATTCGTTAGGCGCTACTGTAAGCAGGCCGTTTGCGCTGATGCTGGTCCTGGATGAAAACGCTCCTGTTACGCTCCATATTACAGAACTGTTGTGATTATTTGTCCCGGCAACCGAAGCAGTGAACTGAATGGTTCTGTTAGTTAATGTCGTATGGCTTGAAGGACTCACCGTTACGCTGGTTATCGTAGGAACAGGCTGCGGCGTTGGTGTAGGCTGCGGCGTCGGTGTAGGCTGTGGAGTCGGCGTAGGCTGCGGCGTTGGCGCAGGTGGCGGCGTTGGTGTCGGCTGCGGCGTCGGTGTAGGCTGCGGCGTTGGCGCAGGTGGCGGAGTTGGAGTAGGCTGCGGCGTTGGCGCAGGTGGCGGAGTTGGAGTAGGCTGCGGCGTTGGTGTAGGTGGCGGCGGAGTAGGTGTAGGCTGCGGAGTCGGCGTAGGCTGCGGCGTCGGCGTTGGTGGCGGCGTCGGCGTTGGTGGCGGCGTCGGTACAGGTGGCGGAGTTGGCGTTGGTACAGGCGGCCGTGGAGTAGGCTGCGGCGGGGGAGTTGGCCTTGGAGACGGCGCAGGCTGCGGTGCGGGAGGCTCCGGCGCAGGAGCAGGCACAAGAACATTTACAAAAGCACTGCCTGATTTTGTCTGGTCAAATGCAGAGGTTGCAAAAATAAAGAGAGTTCTTGCCGTTTCGTTAGCTGCTACTGTAAGTATTCCGTTACCGTCAATTACAGTGCCTGCCGTAACGGCACCTGTGCCGTTCGCGTTTGAACTAACACGCCACAAAACAGCAGGATCAGGATTGTTTGTGCCTGTAACCGATGCACGAAACTGTATTACGCTGCCGGCTGATACTGTTTGATTTAAAGGACCTACCGATACATGCTGCACAGTCGGGATGACTATCGATACTGCAATAACACCGGATCTTGCAGGATCGTAAATTGATGTTGCAATGACATAAAGAATCTGCAAAGACTCATTGCCGGCAACTGTAAGCAGTCCGCTGGAATTGATACTGGTTCCTGGCGTAACAGTTCCGGTACCTGAGGCATTTGAGCTTACTCTCCATGTTACTGACTGGTCGGGATCATAAGTTCCCATTACAGAAGCCTGGAATTGAAGTCTGCCGCCGGCTCTTATTGACTGGTTTGGAGGACCAACTACCACATTTGTTACAGTTGGTACAACAACAGTAACTGAAACACTATTGGACTTTGATGGATCTACAATGGATGTACCTAAAACATAGAGTGTCCTTAATGGTTCATTAACAGCTACCGTCAGCGTTCCATTAGCATTGATGGAAGTACCGTGCATAACAGAGCCAGTACCGGCAGCATTCGAACCTACTCTCCATGTTACGGCATGGTCAGGATTATTTGTTCCTGTGACCTGCGCTCCGAACTGGGCTGTTCTGCCAAGCGCTACTACCTGATTTACAGGACTAACGGTCACTCCTGTTACAGTAACAATCCTTATTTGCCTTGTATCTGAAAAACCATCCCTTCTGGATGCTGCTATAACATAGAGGTTTAACGCAGTTTCATAAATAGATACTGTGAGCAATCCATTTTGACTGATAAATGTTCCGTCTGTTACAATCCCTGTGCCGTCCGGTGTTGAACTGACCGTCCAAACTATATCCCGTCCGGATGATCTTAAATTAATAGTTCCGCCGGCCCGTACAGATGATATATTAGCATCCGTTCTTATATTAACGCCAAACATTAAACTGGCGCATCCTGTTAATGAAATTGTAATTATTGCAGTTAAAATGGAAAGCATGAAAAATTGTGATAATTTTTTCATCATTATATATCCTTATTGGTGTAATATAATCTATAAAGACAGGATTTAATATCCTGACGTTCAATTTAAATTTGCGGCTTCCGCCCAGTCATGTAAAATCAATATATAATTTATAAACCAATTATATCATTGCTGGATACGGAGTTACAAGATAATTTACATTATAAAACGATATTCATCTTTTTGTGAAACCTGTAAGAGCAAAGGTCCAATTGTGAAAACCGAAAACGGTATAGAATTTTGTCCTGCTGTAATGTTTCCGCCAGGAGCTATGTACTCGAACTGACGTGAACCATCGTAAAGTACTATCACTACATCGTAAGTTCCCGGATTATTAAATGTATAATCCCTATTTGGGCCCCAGATCCAAAACATTTGAAATGTTGCTGTTGTACCAGGTATAGCTGTAGCATCAGAATAAGCATTTTCGCCATCCCAGGAGTCTAAAAAGGGCATTCCAGCAATGTATCTGCTTGGTATATTTGTAACAGTTATGAAGATGGGTGCAGGTGTGCTAATTATAGGACCAAACGGAGCGCTGGTAACATCGCCGGAATTATTCGAGCAGGTAACAACTACAGTTATAATTTTTCCTGCATCAGCGGCGGTTAGTGTATAAGTTGAATTAAAACTACTGTTAGTGCCGATTTTAATGGTTCCGCATCGCCATTGGGGTTATTAAACATGGCGGGATAATTCATGACAAGGTATTTAAGTGATTGAGGATTATTGAGATGTGCTGAAGGTTTTCTGGTTCTGCAATTCTATATGTCGTTTTGGGGGATTTTTACGATCTCCGTGCTGCGTAGTGACTGACACCTGATTTTACTTTATAATAAAAGCCATGAAAGCAAAGAATATTCTGCCGCTGGATCGCCACGGTTATGATTTTATTCCTGCCTTATATCTTCCGCAGGGCGCAGATGAATACTGGATCAGAAATGCGCAGCAGCAGAAGTTTTTTTACAGAAAGCCGGGTGATTGGCGTAAACTAAAATCAGAAGAAATTGAAATACTTGAAAAAAACAGAAACCATTGCCCAAACTGGGATAATTTTTTAGTCTGCGATCCTTTTGAACCGCTTCTGATCCGCGATTCCAGCTTTTACGGTCTTGTACGAATTGGCTCTCTGCAGAATGTTTTACTGAAACATCATGATTTTTGCATACCCGCAGGTATTCGCAGCAGCACAATTATTTCCTGTGACATTGGCGATGACACGGCGATACAGAGTTGCGCTTTTATTTCTCATTATATTATCGGGAACAACTGCATAATCTCCGAAGTAAATGAAATGCAAACAACAAACCACGCAAAATTCGGCAACGGAGCGGTTAAAGACGGTGAAGACGAAGAAGTGAGGGTCTGGATCGATGTTATGAACGAAGCCGGCGGAAGATCCATTCTGCCGTTTGAGAGCATGATAGCGGCAGATGCATATCTTTGGGCAGCCTACCGTGATGATACTAATCTGACTGATAAACTGGCGGAGATTACGCAGAATCAATACGGAAATATCACCTGTGAGGCAAACGGACAGACAGGCGCATTCCGGGGCAGCTACGGAATTGCAGGTAACGGCTGTGTTATAAAGAGCTGTTCCATTATAAAAGATACAAAAGTGGGAGAATGCGCATACATTAAAGGCGCAAACAAACTTAAAAACATTACAATCCTGTCATCTGAAGATGAGCCGACGCAGATAGGCGAGGGTGTGGAAATGGTGAACGGCATTGTGGGTTACGCATGTAATGTTTTTTACGGTTCCAAGGCTGTGCGTTTTGTAATGGGCAGGAAATGTAATTTAAAGTACGGGGCAAGACTGATTCATTCTGTACTGGGAGATAACTCCACAGTGTCATGCTGTGAGATACTCAATAACTTAATTTTTCCTGTGCATGAACAACACCACAATAATTCATTTTTAATAGCCAGTCTTGTTCAGGGAATGTCAAACATGGCGGCGGCAGCCACAATAGGCAGCAATCACAACAGCCGCGCAAATGACGGCGAAATACGCGCAAAAAGAGGTTTCTGGCCGGGACTTGCAGTAAGCCTTAAACACTCAAGCGTTTTCTCATCGTTTGTAATTATTGCAAAGGGCGAGTATCCGGCGGAACTAAACATCCCCCTGCCGTTTTCGCTTGTTAATAATAATGTTTATAAAAACAGGCTGGAAGTCATGCCTGCATATTTTTGGATGCACAATCTTTACGCGCTTGAGCGTAACACATGGAAATCAAAAAACCGCGATAAGAGAAAAATAAAAGTGCAGAGAATAGAATACGATTATCTTGCGCCGGATACAGCAGAAGAAATTATCGCCGCCATATCTTTAATTAACGGACTGCTCATTGAAACAGGCGGCTGTGATTGCGGTTTACCGCAAGACACGGAGGCGGACAAAGGCGCAAGGAAAATTTCCTGCCATCATTTTGAAAACAGCAAAAGAGGACAGGTGATAATAAAGCCGCATGAAGCAATTGTTTCATACAGGCAGATGCTGCTTTATTACGCTGTAAAAACAATTGCGGAATATTTTGATTCGCAGCCGGAACTTGGTTTTAATGATTTATGCAAATTACTTGATACGGAAGAAAGAGTGAAGGACTGGGTAAACATTGGCGGACAGATTGTTCCTTCTTTCCGCGTGGATGAACTTCGCAAAAATACCGGCGAAGGGATGTACAAAAACTGGGATGAGATTCACAGTGTTTATGATTGCTGGGATAAACAATACCCCCTTGATAAAAGCCGTCATGCCTGGGCAACTCTTGCATATCTTGGAGAACCAAAAAGAACGGCGGATGCCTGCGCTTTTAAAGAAGATCTTGCCGCAGGATGTGAAATCCGTATCTGGATAGAAAAGCAAATCTATGACAGCAGGGCAAAGGATTATCAAAACTCATTTAAGGCTTCTACATTCCGCAACAAGGCGGAACTGGAAAAAGTGCTTGGAAAACCGGAAGATAATCAATTTATCCGCCTTGTTCAGAAAGAAGGAGAGGCTTTTAAAGAAATGACAAAAAGGGTAAAAGCCCGGATTACATAAAAAAAAGCAGCCCGAACAAGGCTGCCTTTTTAAAATTATCCAAGTCCTGTTTTGCGGCGGGTGTATACATCATAGAAAACCGCAAGAAGCAGAATTAAAGCTTTTACGACATGCTGGTAGTGAGTGCCAAGGTTCATCAATAACATGCCATTGTTGATGGAGCTCATTACAAGGCCGCCTACAATAACGCCAATTACAGTGCCAATTCCGCCGCCTGCCGAGACGCCGCCGATATAACACGCTGCAATCGTATCAAGCTCAAAAAGGTTGCCGGCCTGGGGAAGGGCGCTGTTCATATAACCTGTAGAGACAACGGCTGCAAGACCTGTTATTCCGCCCATAAAACAGAAGACGATAAACGTAACCATTTCCGAGTTTATTCCCGATAATTTTGCCGAACGGGGATTGCCTCCGACTGCGTAAATATAACGTCCAAGAACCGTGTTGCTCAGAATAAAATTAAAAACAAATACGGTAATACCCAAAACTATTGCTACAATGGGAAGGCCCCGGAAACGGGCAAAACGTTCTGCAAGGCCAAGCATTATAATGCTTACAAGTACCAGCTTTACAATAAAAAGAGACAGGGGTATTACTTCAAAATCATTTTCAATTTTTTTTCTGCGCGCAGAAAACTCTGTTAAAAAGAAAATAATAAGTAAAGACAATGCAATAATAAACGACATGGGAAAGTACGGCCCGATTTTTTCAAGCCCCATCACTTCATCCAGGATTCCTGTGGCAAGAAGCGAGTATCCGTTATCTGTGGGGATTACAGGACTTACATTTGTAATAATGTATGTAAGGCCGCGGAACAAAAGCATCCCGGACAGGGTTACTATAAAAGCCGGCATTTTTCCGTAGGCAATCCACACACCCTGATAAGCGCCGACAGCTACACCCATTGCAAGGGAAAGTATCAGCGTAGCAGGCATTCCAATGCCGGTATTGTAAATGAACATGCTTAAGGCGCCGACAAAAGCGCAGACAGAACCGACAGAAAGATCAATTCCCTGCACGATAATGACCATGACCATACCGACTGCAAGAATTAAAACATAACTGTACTGGAAAAAGATGTTTGTAAAGTTTCTTTCGCTCCAGTTTCTGCCGTTTGTCAGCGGAGCAAAAATTATCATAATCAGCAGCAGGATGATAATCATGGAATAACTTCTGATATTGTTTTTTATCAGGGTTTTAATATCGGCTGTCCGGACAACTTTATCGCTCATTTATCTCTCCTTAATTACCTTATCCAACTAACGCAAGATGCATTATTTTTTCCTGGGTAGCTTCTTCTTTTGCAAGCTCCCCTTTTATTTTTCCTTCGTTCATAACATATATCCTGTCCGCCATGCCAAGCGCTTCCGGAAGTTCTGAGCTAATCATAATAATGCTTTTTCCGTTTGCAATCATGTCGTTCATAATTCCGTAGATTTCCGTTTTAGCGCCTACATCAATACCGCGGGTCGGCTCATCTACTATCAATATGTCGGGATCTGCCATCAATGACTTGCTTACAACAACCTTCTGCTGATTTCCGCCTGAAAGGTTACGGACAATCTGATTAATGGAAGGAGTTCTTATTTTTAATTCATTTCTGTAATGTTCCGCTTCTGTTATTTCTTTTTGGCTGTTTACAATTCCGTATTTGGAAATTCTGCCAAGACTTGAATATGCAATATTGGTTTTTATATCCTGAATTAAGACAAGCCCAAGACTTTTGCGGTCTTCGGAAATATAACCAAGCCCTGAAGCTATAGCGGCATGCGGACTATTAAACTTGTACGCTTTTCCGTTTATAAACAAATCTCCCTCACTCTTAAAACCATAAGAGTTTCCGAAAAGGCTCATCATTAATTCAGTGCGTCCTGCACCCATAGGGCCGCAGAATGCAAGTATTTCGCCTTTGCGCAAGTGAAAAGATATATTATCCACAACTTTTATAGAATGATAGTCCGGGTGATAAACAGTCCAGTTTTTTACTTCCATTACAGTTTCGCCGGGCGATGATTTTCTCTCCGGGAAACGCTGTGTTAAATCGCGCCCTACCATGTCCTTGATTATCATTTCTTCTGTCAGCTTGTCATTTTTTACATCATAGGTGCTGATGGATTTACCGTCACGAAGAATGGTTACAGTATCTGCAACTTTCAGCACTTCATTTAATTTATGTGAAATTATAACCGAGGTAATACCCTGGTTTTTAAATTCAATTATCAGATCGAGCAGCTTTTCACTCTCATCATCATTAAGGGACGATGTAGGTTCATCAAGAATGAGCAGCTCTGTTTTTTTTGACAAGGCGCGGGCAATTTCCACCAATTGCTGTTTTCCCACGCCAAGTTTACTTACGACAGTTTGCGGCGCTTCATTAAGGCCGACAATATCAAGATACTTCTTTGATTCTTTTATATATTTATTCCAGTTAATTATTCCAAATTTGGTTTCCATGTGGCCAAGGAAAATATTTTCATAAATTGACAGATAGGGGCTGAGCGCCAGCTCCTGATGGATAATGGCAAGACCTTCGTTTTCGCTGTCCTTGACGCTGTTATAATTTGTTTCGCGTCCCTTGTATAATACCTTGCCTTCGTAACTGTTTCTTGGATAAACGCCGGAGATACAGCTCATCAATGTTGATTTTCCTGCGCCGTTCTCTCCGCATAAAGAATGGATTTCGCCTTTTTTAATTTTTAAACTTACATTTTCAAGAGCCCTTACACCCGGGAATTCCTTTGTCAGATTTTCAATATCAAGTATGTATTCGCTCATAAATCCTCCGGAGCAGAGGTTTTTTAAATAAAAAATACCCGGCTGCAAAGGACAGCCGGGCAATAAATCAAACTAATTCAACAACTGAACGCCTTCATGTCTTTCATAAAATCCTGCTTCTACCGGTACATCGAGATTGTCTCTTGTAATAAGAATTGGATCTAAAAGGAATGCCTGAACATATTTTACGCCTGTGTTGCCGATTTCCCTGAGATCGCCGGAGGCAAGAACTGCGCCGGGGATATTGATGGGCTGGCCTTTAAGAGCCTGATCAGCAAGAATGACTGCGGCTTCTGCAAGTTTTGCTGTGTCTTTAAACACTGTGCTGTACTGCTCGCCGTTTTTGATTGATAATGCTGATGCAAATTCCGCATCCTGGCCGGTTACTACAGGCAGGTTGCCGCGGTATTTAGCATCGGCTTTTAACGCTTCGATGATGGCGCGGGCCAATGTATCATTGGGGGCCAGTACTGCATCTAAAGTGTAGTTGCGTGCATCGTTGCTAAGAAGGTTTTCCATGCGGGTCTTGGCGATAGGAGCCTGCCAGTTTTCTGTTGCAATTCTCTGGAAGTTTGCCCTGTCAGCGGATGTTTTGGGATAGGGGCCTACAACAACAAGTGATCCGTTGTCGATGAAGGGATTCAATACGCTCATTGCGCCGTCAAAGAAGAAGAACGCATTGCCGTCTGTGGGAGAGCCCGCAAACAATGTGATGTATTTCGGCGCTGCTGCTGAAGCGGCTCTGAGATTCAGGCCTGCTACAATGCTTTCTGCCTGGAGAACACCAACCTTGAAATTGTTAAAGGTGATGTAATAATCATAATCGCCTGAATTGGGAATGATACGGTCATAGGCAATGACTACTACGCCTTCACGTCCGGCCTCTGCAATAACCGGAGCTACGCCGTCATTGATACAACCAACGATAAGCGCTTTTGCTCCCTGGGTAAGGAAGCTCTGAATTTGCTGATTCTGTGTGCCCTGATTTGCATCGCCGAACTGCAGTTCTGCGCGATATCCGAGGTTTTCAGCTTCTTCCTTGAGTGAATTACCATCTTTTACCCAGCGTAATACGTGGGTTTCCGGCATGGCAATACCAATCAATGTTGCACCGCTGCCGCCGCAGCTTACTACCATTAAGGAAGCAAGTACAAGGACTAATAGAATAGCTGTAATTTTCTTCATTTTTTTCCTCCGTAAAAAATTAAAATTAATTATTTTTATTATGACAGATACAATCAATTTTTGGCAAGAGGATAAACTTAAAGAGACACCTTTTCATGCGCATAATAAATCAATATAATGCCGTATATGCCAAAAATTGAAGTAAACGAGCAGGTTTTTTATACTCTTGCAGGCTGTCCGGACGGAAAAAGCCGCTGGAAAAGCAGGGATGAATTTGAAGAGGCTCTTACATGCGCAAAAGCCGAGCTGGATTCGGAAATCTGGTCTGCAGACAGCGGGCCGGATACAGAAAGAACACTCAAAATTGAATTAAATGATACAAACCGCCCTGATCTTTGGGGAACTGCAGGCTGCGCCCGTCAGCTTCGGATATATGATGGCGGCAAAATACCGGAGTATTCCTTTTTTTCACGTCCGGGTGATGTAAAAAAAGCAGATTGCAAAGTTAAAGTAGAAGCAAGCGTAAAACAGGTAAGACCCTATCTTACAGGATTTATTGCGCGCCTGTCAGACGGCAAAACAATAACAGACCCCATGCTTCGCGATATAATCCAGACACAGGAAAAGCTTGCCTGGAATTTCGGAAGAAAACGGCGCAGCATGTCGATGGGAATTTACCGCCTTGCCTCTGGCATTAAATGGCCAATAATATACAAGGGCGCGGATCCCGATTCTGTTTCCTTTGAACCTCTTCAATGGGAAGGAAATCTTACCTTAAGAGAAATCCTTAAACAGCACCCGAAGGGAAAGGAGTTTGCCTTCATTCAGGAACATGAGGCAATTCATCCGCTTCTTACAGATTCGGAAGGAAAGATTCTCTCTTATCCGCCAATCATAAATTCAAGTGATTTAGGCTCGGTGCAGATCGGCGACAGCGAAGTCTTTGTAGAGATTACAGGCACAGATCTTCCCTTAATCACACTGGCAGCCTCGATAGTTGCATGCGATCTGGCTGATAACGGTTTTAAAATTGAACCTGTCGAAATTGAATATGACTTTGATACGCCCTTTGGCAAAAACATTGTTACCCCTTATTACTTCCAGGAGCCGGTTTTCTGTTCGCTTTACAGGGTAGAAAGATTTCTTGGTGAAAAATTAAATGCAGATGAATGCATCAAGGCTCTTGCGCGCATGGGCGTAAAAGCGGAGATTACCCGCGATGCAGAGAGAGGCCAGACAGATAAGGGAGAGGGAGTGCGCGCATATCCGCCGGAGTACCGCAACGATTTTCTTCATGCCGCAGATGTCGCAGAGGATATAATGATAGGCCGCTCTCTTGGCTCTTTTAAACCGGAGCGCCCGTCGGATTCCACTGTAGGACGGCTTCTTCCCATCACTCTTTTTTCAAGACAGGTTAAGGAGCATCTTGTCGGAATGGGTTATCAGGAAATGATATACAATTATCTTGGCTCCCGCAAAGACCTTGTAGATAACATGCACTCCGGCGGCGAAAAAATCATCCGCATCTTTAACCCGATGACAGAAAATTATGAATATGTACGCGATACTGTGATAGCCTCGCTTATGATAAGCGAATCGATCTCCGGACGCTCGGTATACCCTCACAAAATATTTGAGGTTGGAAAAGTTGCCTGGATTGACGGCTCGCAAAATTACCAAAGCGAAACACGTCAGTTTGCAGGCTTTTTGCACGCAGGAACCGATGCAAATTTTAATACAGCCGCTGCGGAACTGCAAACGCTGTTTTATTATCTTTCGCGCGAATACGATCTGGCGGAATCACAGGACCCGCGCTTTATTCCCGGAAGAGCGGCTGTCATTATTTACAAGGAAAAACCTGTTGGTGTTTTCGGCGAACTTCATCCGGAAGTGCTGGAAAATTGGGGCGTGACAGTTCCCTGTACTGCAGGCGAGTTTGATTTAGACGCATTAATTTAAAACATTTTTTTGCAATTGACAGCGTGAATAAAAAGAATTAACATTAGTTTATGGCTGAAAAAGCATTGCACGGAGATATGGATCCTGAACTTGCCGCTTTATTGGGTACCGCAGGCTCCGGGAGCGGGCCGCTTCCGGATTTCAGCGATATTTTCGGCGATAAAAATCAAAATGATTTTTCAGATATATCAAGCGCCTCGGGGGGAGAAGTTGATCTTACAACTTCCGGATTTCCGCAGGTAACAAAGCGCCTTGAAGAAAAAGGTCATAATTTTTATAACGATCCAAATTACTATAAAACTGCTCTTTCCAACGAAGGTGATATTGCGCAAAGAGTGCATAGTATTTTACAAAAATATCTTACAGCCAAAGATCCAAAAGATCGCAGCGTATTTCGTCAGCAGTTTATGTCACCCTTTTGGGAGTTCCTTTTAAATGTTGGGCGGAAATCCGCCGGAAGACTGCCGCCACCTAAAAAATATCTTCTTCGTTTCGGTATACTGCATCCTTCGTTTATCAGCGCAGAGACAAGGGATTTTTTCAGCAAGGTTGTTGATGATAACACACTGGATCAGCCCGTTTATTACATAGATGAATGGCTTCATGGAGTTGGTACGTCAAAAATGCGCCCGTCCAGTACGGATGAAGTAAGAGTAGTCAGGGGAAGCGCTCAGACTAAATTACAGGCGCTGCTGGAAAAAGCCCAGGGAAAGCTTGACGGCTCAAGATCAATACTAAAAGCAAAAGACAGAGAGCGCTACGAAATTGAAAAAATAATACGTGACAGAATGAACGGAATATTTGAACGCATCCCTTTACCTGAACTAAATGATTTGAGTGATTGCTTTTCTGAAAGTCAAAAAGCGTCAATAAATGAAGTTCAAAACCTGTTAAAGCAGCTGCTTAAAAATGATCATGAACTGCAGTTAAGCATAAAGGATTTTTCAGGCGCCGAAGCTGACGTACATCACTTGCAGGAAAAACTTGAAGCCGAAGGCGGCTCGGTTACAGTTGACATAGGAGCGCTGGATACCGAGTTTGATACCATCCGTCAAATGGCAAAAATGACAGTCGGGCGGCAGGGAAATCACTTTCCGGTGCTTATGGCCGAATACTTTCACAGTACTCCAAATGAAGTAGGCCTGCGCGAAAACGTTATTTCCATGCTTGCAAGGATAGAAAGCATCGATAAAGAAGCGTTCTGCCGCATATATAAAAACAGGTTAAACAGAATAGCTCCCTTTGTTTTGTTAATACCCACCTACGGCGATATGGGTTTTTGCTGGGAACCCTTTGATCGCTTTAACCGCGCAACAAGCCGCGGGCGCATTGTTGTTCCGATGTATCCAAGAAATTTATACCTTGCCATTCTTACAGCGGTTGCAGATCTTCGCTGGCAGGTAGCAAAGGAGAAAGCGTCCTTCTACTGGATGGAAGAAGGGCTTACAGGACATTACTACCAGTGGTTCCAGTCCAATAAATTGAAAGGTGATATTAAAGAATATTTTATCCGTGACTATATCATGTGGATGACAAAAGAAGCCGAGGGTATACAAAAACTTGACAAAGATGTCCGGGGCACCTTCTGGCGCCACATGCCCTTTACCCAGGAAGTTAAGGAAAGACTTAAAAACCGCAGCTTTGTATACCAGGAACTTTACCAGCGCGATCAAAACCGCGCCATGTCTGACGGATATTGATTAAATTAATCATCATTTATTTTTTGTAACGTATATAAGAAATATTGGTTTATCTCTTGCTTATAATAATTGAAAAAATCCTAAATAATTGTATAGTTAAAATACAGGAGTTTTAAATGGGAAATGCGCAAACACAATTAACATACCCCAGAGGTCTAGATTTTGAGCAAGTATGGGCAGCTTTAATGGAAAACCGGGAACAGCAAAAGGAAATTGCCCAGATTGTAAAAGAAATAACAAAAGAAACAGACCGGCAGATAAAAGAAATAACAAAAGAAACTGCCCGACTGCATAGGGAAACCGCTCAACTACAAAGTGAAACTTCCCAACTACAGAGAGAAAATGCCCAGCAACAGAAAGAAACAGATCAGCAGATAAAGGATTATAACAGGCGATTCGGAGATTTAACAAAACGTTTCGGCGAAGTGGTTGAACATATGATTGCGCCCGGTTTACAGGATAAATTTAAAGAGTTTGGGTTTAACTTTCTTCAAAGCAGTGACGGTTTTAGCATAAAAGATCATGACAACGATATTTTCTTTGAAATTGATGTTCTTTTGCAGAATGGCGAAAAAGCCATGATGGTAGAAATAAAAACCAAACTAACCGCAGAAGATGTAAAAGATCATATTGAGCGTCTTATAAAAATGCGTGCATATGCCGATTTACACGGTGATAAAAGAACTTTTCTGGGAGCGGTTGCAGGCGTTGTCGTGTCAGATGATGTTAAAAAATATGTGTTAAAACAAGGGCTTTTTTTAATAGAACCTTCCGGAGAAACATTTAATATCACTGCGCCGGATAATAAACCGAAAGAATGGTAAAGAAAGCAGGCCCCCTACAGGACACTAAAGCACTTCTTTTAATATCTTAAAGATTTCTTCTTCCGATACTGTCCAGGGGGAGTTTGCTGTTAAATCCAGGCTGCGGGCAGCTTCGGCTGCTGCTGTTATGCGATCTAATTGAATATTGTATTCCTTTAAATTAGAAGGTACCTTATGCGCAGTCATTGTCTGGCGAATGGCGTTTAACGCAGAAGCAGCGCCTTCCGCTACAGATGCGGCTTTTGGAGCGCCCAAAAGCGCTGCAACGCGCGCCATTTTTTCCGGGCGTGTACCTGCAAGCCTCTCTGCCAATTGCGGGAAAAGAGCGGCAGAACACAGCGGCTTTGCAACAGGAGTGCGCGCAGTAATTGCGGCGGAAAGAGCGCTGCCCGCTCCCGGCGAACTTGCGCCGGAGCCAAGAGAAGAAAGAAAATTTGCCTGCGCGAAAAGTTCTGAATTAAAGCCGCCTGCGTTACCTGTCTTTAACAGTCTTGCATAAATGCTTATTGCTTTTTCCAGCAATGTGTCGGAGAGAAAACTTGCCCTTGTTGAGCAGTAAGCCTCAACAGCATTGAAAAAATTTTCAAAAATATGCGAAGCTGCGCGCGTTTCAGAAAGAAACTTAAACAAATTACTGTCTATAATAACTGCGGAGTAAAGGCCGTCAGGCGATGGAACTGATTTTATCAGTCTGCTGCGTGGATCCGGGGTGATAAAATAGTTTGTCATCGAAAAAGCGCTCATGCCTTCTGTAGGAATGGAAAGCAGGGGCATAAACTTTTTATGAAAAATACGGCCGTCTAAAAGTTCGAATGCTGTAATTCTCATCGGCGCCATGATTGCCGCCATACGCGCAATAATCTGCGTTTTTTCATTTCCAAAACCAATGATCGCATCACAATGCGCCGCGCGGGCAAGTTCCACAATGTTATTCGCCATTTCCGCAGAAGCGGAATTGTCTATACCGTCAAACACAATCGCTTTTATACCGGAGTCTTCCAGGATTTCCTTTAAACGGTTTACAGTCTGCGCCTCCAAATCGTGATCCGCAGCAACCATAATCCTCGATCCATGACGGCTGGCTATGGTTCCGGCCATGCTTAGGGTATCCGCTCCGATGAGAACTTCAGGATCAAATTTAAATGAAATATCCATACAACCTCTGTTATGTGCAATAAAAAAAGGCGTCTAACCACCATGTGGTCAGGCGCCTAAACTGTACTTATTAAAATCCTGTCAAGCTCAGCTCGCTATGCGAACCAGGCATTGACAATATTGTCTGCTGTTGCATTGACGACCTTTTCATTTATATATGAAGGATCCTCAATTTTCTGCCTGAGCTCAATAATCCGGGCCTCTTCCAGTTCCGGGGCGGATTTAATAAGTTCTAAAACCTGATACCTCTCAGCCTTTTCCATCGCTTGCGCGGAAAGATTGATAGTATCGGCCTTGTCGTTCCCCCCCACCTGTTCACTCCTCCCGGGCCTCTTTCCGGAAAGAATGGGTTCTACATGACCTATTCTGTTTACTGTCATAACCTTACCCTACCTATACCCTATTATCGGCAACTATCTACTATAAGTTTACCAGCTATTTTAAATATTTGCCAGATATATACAAAGAAAATTCACCCAATTGTGCGCCGGAAACATCCGAATTTGCGGTTTTAGCGCCTTTTTTTTGGCTCAATTTTTCCAGTATTTCCGCCGCAGAGCCCCGTAAATATTCCTCGTGAACCTTTGTCATCTCACGTCCGACACAAGTATAACGTTCACTGTCAATTTCGGCAATGTCTGTCAGCAGCTTTAGAACCCTGAAAGGCGACTCATAAAGTACGCAGGCGGCCTCCATTGCCATAAGTTCACGCAGGCGGCTCTTTCTTCGCCCGGGTTTTGGGGACAAAAACCCTTCAAAAATGACTGTTTTGTCCCTGCCGCCTGCAATGCTTAAAAGAGCAGCGAAGGCCGAGGGCCCGGGGATGGGAATTACATCGTGTCCTGCCTGCGAAGCTGCCCTTACAAGCGCCGCACCGGGATCGCTTAAGGCTGGCGTGCCGGCATCGCTTGCATAGGCCACAGTTTGCCCTTTGTTTAGCGCATCAATCACTTTTTCCGCCGCATATTCCTCGTTCTGGGAACGGCACGAAAGCATTTTTACGCGTATCCCGAAATGAGAAAGGAGTTTTAAGGTGCGGCGGGTATCTTCGCATGCCACAAGATCGGCGCTTTTTAGTGTCTCTATTGCGCGGAAACTTATGTCTCCCAGGTTTCCTATGGGTGTAGCGATGATATAAAGCGCTGCCATGCAGGAATTATACACTCCATGACCACTAGCAATGCAAGAGGTCATGGCATAGAATAAGGCCTTATGGGAGATTTCATACAAATTTTCTTTCTTATTATCTGCGGCATGATTTTTATTTGGGTGGGTCATTGGCTGTTTTTCGGGCCGATGTCACCCGTTTATCCGTATCTTCCGTGGAGCAAAAGAAAGGGAAGCATCAGAGGAAGGCCAGGCGATCCTCAAATTTGCCCTGTTTGTTCCATTGTAATGCTGAGGGGCGAACTTGTAAAAACGATTGCCTATGCAACAGGCGTAAGGGGTAAGGATTACCTTGTTCATGTCAAAGGCTGTTACAGCTGTCTGGAAAATGATCTTCCCCGCTGCTGTCCGATTTGCAAACATAAAATGTCCGTTAATGATTATCTTGTTGCTCGCATGTTTGACCGTCCGAACAAGAAGAATCACATGCATGTGCTGGGCTGCAATCATTGCAGGAAGGCCTGATATTTAATTAACTATCTGGTTTTTTTCACCTGCGCTGCAGCATCCGCAACACTTGTATACTCCCCGCCAAAGTCAAGGTGCGCGCGATCTGTATACGCTGTTGAAGGCAGCTGCAGATCCTTGCGCGGCGTGAGCGCGCCTGCCGGGCAGGCGGAGACGCAAAGGCCGCAGCTTGTGCAGTTTTTCTCTTCACCTAACGGCAGACTGAAAGGCGGTTCTACTGCAGTATCAAATCCGCGGCCGGTAAAACCGAATACGCCGTTTCCTGTTTCTATACAGATGCGCACACAGCGGGCGCATAAAATACACTTGTTTTTATCATGTATTATATACTTATGGCTTTCATCAACCGGGTGAACAAAGCCGGCTTTTGCACTGCTGTATGCAAATTGATCCGCTCCGTAAGCTGCCGCGTACCGGCGCAATTTGCACTCACCGGCATCTGCGCAGCCGCATGAAAGGCATCTTGCAGCTTCATTTTTTGCCTGCTCTTCGGAAAATCCAAGCTCAACCTCTTTAAAATTATTCTGACGCTGTTCTTTTGTGAGCATGGGCATGTGATTCTTTTCTATTTTTTCTATATTGTAAAATGTCTTTGGATCTATATCTTTGTTATTTTTTGCTTTTACGTGATTGTAAAGGTTTTCTTCAGTAACGATGTTTTCTCCCTTCATGTACTTGTCCATTGCTGCCGCCGCTTTTTTACCGCCCGTTATAGCCATAATAGCAGTATGAGGACCTGTTACGCCTTCACCGGCTGCGAAAACTCCGTCGATATTTGTCATTGCTGAACCGCTGTTTATTGTTATCCGGTTTCGGTTTGTAGATAAATTACAATCGTCATTAATAAAACTTAAATCCTGAGTTTGTCCAACGGCGGAGATAACATAATCCAGTTTAATACTGTATTCAGAACCGGCGACAGGATGCGGCGATCTTCTGCCGGAAGCATCGCTTTCGCCTAATTTCATCTTTATCAATTTTAAATCCAATGCGCTGCCCTGCTGCGATACGCTTACAGGGTTTGTTAATTCCAGAAACATTACGCCTTCCAGTTGAGCTTCATCAATTTCCAGTTTATCGGCAGGCATTTCATCTACTGTCCTGCGGTATATGATGCTGACCTCTTTGGCGCCAAGACGGACAGCAGTTCTTACGCAGTCAAATGCCGTATTGCCTCCGCCTACAACTGCGATTTTTTTACCGTTTAAATCCGGCTGCCTGCCCCTTGTAACAGAGCCAAGAAAATCCACGCCAATTAAAACATTAGGGCTGTCTTTTTCACCATCAATGTTTAACGGAAGTCCCTTTTGCGAACCTACTGCAATGAGAACTGAGTTAAAGCCGTCTTCTTTTAAACTTTTTAAATTGATGTCTTTTCCGAACTCTGTGTTGTAAATGATCTCTACACCCAAAGATTTAATAATATCTATTTCTGCATCCAGTATTTCATTCGGCATACGATACTGGGGAATGCCGTAACGAAGCATGCCGCCGGGACACTCCTGTCTTTCATAAATTATTACACTATGGCCTTCCTGCGCAAGAAACCAGGCAGCTGACAAACCTGCAGGGCCTGCGCCGATGATGGCCGCTTTTTTTCCTGTTGCCGCTTTTTTTTCCGGCAGGTAGCTGTTGGCTTTTTCCAAATCGATGTCGGCAACAAAGCGTTTTAAATATGCAATGCCTATATTGCCTTCAAAAATACTGCGGCGGCATACTGACTCGCAAGGCCGTGTGCAGATTCTGCCGCATATGACAGGAAGAGGATTTGTTTCTTTAATTAATTTTAAAGCCTCATCATAACGGCCGTTTGCAATATGGTTTATATAACCCTGAACATCGGTATTGGCGGGACATTCCAGAACACAGGGAGCAGTGCAATCACCGTAATGCTGGGAAGCAAGCAGTTCAAGACATGTCTTTCTGGATTTTTTTATCACATCTGATTCTGTTTTGATTACCATTCCTTCTCTTACCTGCGTGCTGCAGGAAAGAGGCATACCGCGTTCTCCCTCGATTTCTACGCGGCAGATCATGCATGATCCAAAGGGATTAAGCCGGGGATCGTGGCACAGATTTGGAATTATTATGCCGTTTTCGCGGCAGGCATCCAGAACTGTCTGTCCGGGTTTTGCTTCATAATTTTTTTCGTTAATGGTTATGTTTATACTCATGGTATCCTCAATCTGTAATGCAAACAGCATCAAACTTGCATGCTGCTTTGCATATTCCGCATTTTGTACATTTATCCTGATCAATAATGTGCAATTCTTTTACCTTGCCGTTAATTGCATTAACAGGGCATTTTTTTGCGCACAGGGTACAGCCTGTGCACCTGTCCGTTATATTAAATTTGATAAGGGCTTTGCATTGATGTGTTAAGCATTTTTTGTCTTTTATATGAGATACATACTCATCTTTGAAATACCGTATTGTGGTAAGCACCGGGTTTGACGCTGTTTGTCCAAGGCCGCAAAGGGCATTTATTTTTATCTGATGCGCAAGTGTTTCCAGCTTTTCAATATCGCCGTCAACGCCTTCGCCCTTTGTGATTCGTTCAAGAATCTCAAGCATTCTCTTTGTGCCGATTTTACAGAAAGTGCATTTACCGCATGATTCTGACTGGGTAAAGTTTAAAAAATATCTTGCGATATCCACCATGCAATTGTCTTCGTCCATTACTATCATGCCGCCTGAACCCATGATAGCTCCTGTCTCTGCAAGAGCGGCATAATCGATGACAGTGTCCATTTTACTTGCAGGGATGCAGCCGCCTGAAGGCCCGCCCATTTGAACTGCCTTAAAAGGTTTTCCGGATTTTGTTCCGCCGCCTATGTCAAAAATTACTTCTTTAATTGTCATCCCGATGGGGATTTCAACAAGTCCGCCGCGTTTTACCTTTCCGGCCAGGGCAAACACCTTTGTGCCTTTACTCTGTTCTGTGCCGAAGGCTGCGAAGGCTTCGGCGCCTTTTCTGATTATCCAGCCGATGTTTGCAAGTGTTTCAACATTGTTGATGTTTGAGGGTTTTCCGAAAAGTCCGCGGACTGCAGGGAAGGGCGGTCTTATCCGGGGCATGCCTCTGTGTCCTTCTATCGATTCAATTAAAGCGGTTTCCTCGCCGCAGACAAATGCGCCGGCTCCTTCTTTAATGTGCAGATTGAATTTTAATCCGGTTCCCAAAATATTGTCTCCAAGAAAACTGCGCTCCTGCGCCTGATTGATTGCAATTCTTAATCTGCGGATGGCGATTGGGTATTCCGCTCTTGCGTAGATGTAGCCTTCTGTTGCGCCGATGGCGTAGCCGCCGATTATAAGCCCCTCGATTACACTGTGCGGATCGCCTTCCAGAATACTCCTGTCCATGAAAGCTCCGGGATCTCCCTCATCGGCATTGCAGATAATATATTTTTGATCGGCTTCACTTGCCGCTGCAAATTTCCATTTCATTCCCGCCGGGAAGCCGGCTCCTCCGCGGCCTTTAATTCCGGACTTAAGCACTTCTTCTATTACCTGCGCGGGCGTCATGGATTTAATTGCTTTTTCAAGACCCTTGTAAGCGTCCATTTTTATAGCGTCTTCTATCGATTCCGGATTGATTTCGCCGCAGCGCTCAAGCACGATTCTTTTCTGGCGCGACATAAAACTTTCTTCTGATCCGCCTGTCCACTTGCTGTCTGCCCGGGAAATAAGGTCAGATTGATTGCTGTCCATTTCCAGCACAATGTATTCCGTTAAAGGCATGTTATTAATTATGTGGCTTTCGAAAATTCTGCGGGCTGCTTTTTCATCAACATCTCCGTAAATTGTCCTGCCGCCGTTGTCTGCGATTTCAATCATGGGTTCTTTGTAGCACATTCCCATGCATCCTGTTTCACCAAGGCTGATGTCAACTTTATGTTCAAGTGCAAGTGAGTTTAAGGTATCCTTTACTTTTAGTCCTCCGGCGGCAATGCCGCAGGAGCCAAGACCGATAATTATTTTTTTCATGTTTGATTATTTTCCTTTGCCGGCTTTAAAATCTCTGATAACGCTTCTGGCGGAATCCGAGGTGAGCCGTCCGTGGGTTTCCTCGTTTATCATGATTACAGGAGCAAGAGAACAGCATCCGAGGCATGCAACGGATTCTACTGTGAACATTTTGTCTTCTGTTGTCCCGCCAAGTTTAGTTCCAAGTTCTGCGCAGATTGCCTCTGCGATATTTTCCGCTCCGATTACATGGCAAGCAGTTCCAAAGCATATTCTTACTATATTTTTCCCAACGGGCTGCAATCTGAACTGGGAATAAAAGGTTACAACACCCATTATTTGCGATGTAAAAATGCCTGTTTTCTCCGATAATTTTTTAATTACATCCTGCGGCAGGTATCCGTAAGCATCCTGCAGTCTTTGAAGCAGGGGTATTAACTGTCCTGTATCTGACTGACCTGATGCTGAAAAATCTTTTATTACATCATCAAATAAATCCCAATATTTACTTGTCCGGGCATTGCAGTCGGTCAGACAGTTTTTTGCGCAACTACACATTTTATGACCTCATGGTGAAAGTTTAAAGAAAATTAAAAACTTTCACAAGACACAATTACCGGAAGCCAGCACCCGCCAATGCAACTTTTTACTATATACTACTAATATGTTTTATGAAGCGGGTATGATCTTAAGCGGTATCTGGTATCAGTTCAGGCAAATTGCGCCGTACTGGGCTGTGGGACTTATCGCCGGTTCTCTTGTATCAGTTTTCCTTTCAAATAAAATTACGGATAAGATGACGCGCCTTGCCGGCGGAAAATTTTGGTTTATGCCGCTTTGTATTTCGTCTTTTCTTGGAATTGTATCGCCGCTTTGCATGTACGGTACTGTGCCGGTTATCGCAGCGCTTGGGAGAAATGGCGCGAACGCAAAGGCAGGTGTTCCGCAGCATTTGCTAGCCGCATTTATGGTCAGCTCAATTCTTCTCAATCCGAATATTATGCTTCTTAGTTTCGCGCTTGGTAATGGCATTGCGCTGGCTCGCCTTGGACTAAGTTTTCTTTGCGGCGTACTGGCAGGAGCGCTTGTCTGCCTTTTATTCAAAAATAAAACATTGTTTTCATTTGAGCGTTTCTCAGAGCAGCAGGATAAACCTAAAAAAAACTTTCTTTATGATCTCTTTAAAGCGTTCAGGATCACATCGCCGTATCTTTTAATCGGCTTAACGCTTACTGCACTTTTTGACAGATATGTCCCGCCGGACTGGGTTTCCGGCATGTTCGGCGCAAGGCGGGGACTTGGAGTGCTCTTTGCCGCCTCTCTTTCCATTCCGTTGTATGCCTGCGGCGGCGGCACCATCCCGCTTATCAATGCATGGCTGCATGCAGGCATGGGCACAGGGGATGCGCTTGTTTTTATGCTTGCAGGTCCGGCTTTAAAAATTAACAATTTAAGCGCTGTAAAAATGATACTTGGCGTTAAGAACTTTTTTATCTATATGTTATATTGTTTAATATTTGCAATGTTGTCCGGTTTGATTATCAATGTTATAGTTGAATTTGTTATAAAAACTGGTTAGCGGGGTTAGTATGAAATTGATTATAAAATTGACAGGCATCTTCTCTCTTGTAATGATTTTATTAAGCGCGGAGTGTTCGAATAATTCAATAAGCTATAATAGCCCGCTCAGCAATGCTGACAGCAATGAATATATGCAGCTGGACTTATCAGAAATTCCCCGGCAATTAATATCTACCATTTTTGTTGAAGATACGGATGGTACAGATGATGGTGTAAGAAGGCTTGTAAACTCCATGCAGGGACACGGCCTTGATTTTTACAGTCTTATTGCTTCCGGTGATGTAATCATTTTAAAAATTAACTGCCAATGGGCCGAGCGCGGCGGCACAAATACAGATTTAATTAAGTCGGTTATTCAGGCAATTACTGAACATCCGGGCGGTTTCTCCGGCGAAATAATAGTTGCAGATAACGGTCAGGCGCAATTCGGCAGCGAAAGAAGGGGAGGCAGTCTTAGTTGGGCAAATGCCAATTCCGCATGCCGAAGGCAGTCTGTTATGGATGTTGTCGCATTTTTCAAAGCAAGAGGAGTACGCGCAACAGGCGTTTTATGGGATGATTTTACAGGTACAAAGGTAGAAGAGTTTAATTCAGGTGATACAAAAAACGGCTTTGTAGTAGAAAATACGATTCGTGATACCGGTCTTGAAATTTCCTACCCAAAATTTGTAACAGAATACGGAACACATGTAAGTTTTAAAATGGGAATATGGGATGATGGCAGGCAAGTTTACATAAGCGATAAACTTAAAGTTATTAATATGCCGGTGTTAAAATCCCACGGCGGTTTCCAGGTGACAGCCGCTGTAAAAAATTATATGGGAACTCCTTCTGACAGGTTAACAAGCAGGCGCGCTCACAACAGTGTCGGAACAGGCGGCATGGGAACTCAAATGGCGCATACAAGAATGCCTGTCATCAACATTCTGGATATGATTTGGGTAGGCGTAGAGCGCGGCCCAAGTTCCAGTTATGCCAATGCAAAGCAGATAAATAAAATCGCAGCCTCCCTTGATCCTGTTGCGCTGGATTACTGGGCAAGCAAAAACATACTGATGCCCGAAGCAATGCTGCTTCCTGGCGGACGCGCGCCGGCAATGAACCCCGACGGAACTGAACCCGGCACATTCGGACGCTGGCTGAGGTTATCAATGAACGAAATTCGCAGAGCAGGATATTGGGTAACAATGGATGAAACAGAGATTAATGTCGTAAGCAGATAAACTGCGTTTTTCAAAACCCTCCCGCACTTATAGCAGGGATATTTTTACATCCGGTACATTTAGTTATGGATACTTAATCAATTGATAACCCATATTTATTGTTAACAGCATCTACGTTACCTGATATAATACAAACATGCTTGATCAAGAACTTGAAAAATTAATTGTTCCAAGGTTCCTTAAATACGTCCGCTTTGATACCGAAAGCAACCGGAACATTGCCGAAACACCCTCAACGCCGGGACAGTGGGAGCTTGCAAAAGCCTTGTGCGAAGAACTTACAGGCCTTGGACTTACTGATGTAAAACTTACAGATCACTGTTATGTGATAGCGCTTTTACCTGCAAGCGCCGGAAAGGAAAATGCGCCGTGTATGGGGTTTCTTGCCCACCTTGATACTGCAGACGATGTTTGCGGGAGTAATGTAAAGCCGCAGTATGTGCAGAATTATGACGGCGGAAAAATTGAACTCATGCACGGTATTTGCCTGGATCCCTGTAAAGAGAGCGGACTGGCTGAACAGAAGGGAAAAGCGGTAATACACAGCGACGGAACAACATTGCTGGGAGCTGACAATAAAGCCGGCATAGCGGAAATCATGGCGGCGGTGGAATACCTTGCTGCTAACCCTCAGATAGAACATGGGCCTGTTGAGATAATTTTCACGCCGGATGAAGAAACCGGCAAGGGGCTGCCGGAATTTCCGTTTAACGAAATTAGATCCGCTTTCTGTTATACAGTGGACGGCGGCCCCGCAGGTGAAATTGAAAGTGAGTGTTTTAATGCATGGAAGGCAAATATCGATTTTACAGGCAAAGTGATTCATATAGGGCATGCAAGAGGCATACTCGCAAACGCCGTGCTCATGGCATCTGCCTTTGCATCTCTTTTGCCGCGCAACGAGAGCCCGGAAGCCACAGACGGCTATTATGGATATTACTGTCCAATGGAAATATCGGGCTGTCTGGAAAGGGCAATTCTTGAAATTTTTATCCGCGACTTTGAAACTGCCGGAATTGAGCGCCGCCTTGCAGCGTTAGATGCATTTGCAAAAACAATAGAAGCGCAGTTTCCCGGCGGAAAAGTTATTGTTAATTCCCAGCCTCAATACTATAATATGAAGTCTAAGATAGATGAAAAACCTGATGTGCTTGAACGGCTTAAACAGGCTGTACAAAAAGCCGGAATGGAATGGCGTTTGAAGCCGGTACGGGGCGGAACAGACGGTTCAAAGCTTACTGAATTGGGCATACCTACACCAAATATATTTACAGGAGGCCGCAATTTTCACAGCCGCCTTGAATGGATCAGCGTAAGTGAAATGTGCGCTGCATGCAGGGTAATCATCAATCTGGTTTGTGCTTCGTAATGGTTTGAACGTTTTGAAAAACGATAACTAACAATATTTTTAGGAGAGTAATTATTATGGTAAAAACATTGGGGACTGCTTTTGAAGATCAGATAGAAAGAGTTGTAAAAATATCGAAATCGCCGACTGTAATAAACGAGGAGAATGTGTATCAGGAGGGAGATCCGCGGATTCTGGCAGTCGTTGACGGAATGGTAGAACAGCTGCTTCTTCCCGGAAGCGGACTTTACGGAATAGATAATCTTGAAGAACTTTACAAAAAGGCAGAGTCAGGGAAGGCCTGTCTGCTTCTTGTAGAGCATTACAGTAATATGGATCTTTCAATTGTATCTCTGCTGACACGATTGGCAGGAGGCCGCGGCGAAGAAATAAGAAACTCGATCATCGCAATAGCCGGTATGAAATTAAATGAAGATAATCCCATTGTTTCAGCATTTACGGCAGCTTACACAAAGATAATAATCTGTCCGAGCCGCTCAATACAGGACCTGGATCCGGAAAAAGACAAGGATGAAATATTACGCGTCAGTGCCATAAACCGCGCAGCAATGAAATCGCTTATAAGGCATAAATATAAGAGTAAGCTTGTTCTTGTCTTCCCGTCAGGAACCCGCTACCGTCCCTGGGAACCGGATTCAAAAAAGGGAGTGCGCGAAATTGATTCATACATACGTTCCTTTGATTATATGTGTTTTATTGCAATTAACGGCGAGGTTCTGCATGTGCAGCAAACAGATATGCTGAATGACTCTGTAAGCAGGGATGTTGTTCATGCTACTGTGGGACCTGTAGTGGACTGCGTTGAATTCCGTAATAAGGTTTTGGCAGAAACGAATAACGACAGCGACAAAAAACAGGCAGTTGCTGACGCTATAATGGAAGTACTGGAAAAAATGCACACCGATGCGGAGATAAAAAGACAGGAACTTCTGAATAAAAATCAATGAAAAAAGACGGCACACTTTTACCCCTTTTACTAAAAAGTGTGCCGCCGGCTGGTATTACCAGTTACCTCCGCCTCCGCCTCCGCGTTCACGGCGCGGCTTGTCCATTGCTTCGTTTACGCGCAATTGACGTCCTTCAAATTCGCGGCCGTTTGTTCCTGTGATTGCCGCTGTTGCTTCTTCATCGCTGCTCATTTCGATAAATCCGAACCCTTTTGAGTTGCCGGTTTCACGATCAAAAATAATTTTTGCGGATGCGACAGTGCCGAAACCTGAAAACAGGTTTTTAAGACCATCTTCGGTAGTGTTGTAGGAGAGATTACCGACATACAATTTCTTAGCCATTGAGAAAAATCCTTCTCCCGGAGCAAATTATATGATTTGCAGGCGTCCGGGTACGCTCGGATTATATACATAAAATGCATATAATCCATATGGACTTACGCCCAAGTATTCACACCCGCAAAAGCGAGCGACTCAATTTCCATTGACGCCAGAAATAAATCCGATGTCAGGGAAAAAAGATGCATAATTGTTAAGGGAGAAATTTGATAAGCCTGGACAAATCGAACAGCTTGCTCATTAGCAGAAAATAACAAGAACAGAACCCCTAAACCGTGCGGCCTTTTTGAAAGCCCGCAATAATTAACATAATTCAACCTAAAATAACACCCAATTAATGAAAATATAATCTGAAATCAATTTAATGTCAATACTTTTTTTATTAATTATAACCATATATCATTTTAATAGCAGATTTTATATTACCGGCCTGGCGAAGCCCGGATGAGTTTGATTCAGATTGATCTGTAACAGGGCCAAGAAAAGAATTAAAACCAAGTGAAGCTGCGGTTTTTACGCGCGCAGGCAGGCGGCGTACAGGCCTGATTTCCCCGGTTAGCGACAACTCCCCTGCAATTGCAAGGTCTGCAGGCAGCGCAAGGCCGGTTCGCGCCGAATATAAAGCGCAGGCAAGAGCAAGTTCCACTCCAACCTCTGTGATGCGTATACCGCCGGCTGCATTAATATACAAGTCCTGATCTGACAATCTGAGCCCCGGCTTGCCTTGCAGACCAAGATGTTTTTCCAGAGCAGCGGAAATTCGGGAAACCCTGCCGGAATCGATCTTGTCGGAAAAAACACGGCTTATTGTACCCTTGGCAGGGATGCAAAGCGCCTGAATTTCCACCATGATTGTTCTTGAGCCTTCAAGGACAGCGGCAATTGCCACTCCCGGCGGAAGTTCTCCTTCGCGTCTTACAAGGAACATGCTTCCTGTATCTTCAACGGGAGAGAGTCCCTTTTCACCCATTGTAAATATGCCGATTTCATCAGTTGAGCCGAAGCGGTTTTTTGATGCCCGCAAAAAACGGCAATCGGCAGTTCCGCTTAAACTTGATGTTTTATCGTTTTGTTCAA
Organism: Treponema sp.; assembly: GCA_009781635.1. Taxonomy (GTDB): domain Bacteria; phylum Spirochaetota; class Spirochaetia; order Treponematales; family Breznakiellaceae; genus WQXQ01. The sequence goes on along the minus strand of WQXU01000007.1, from coordinate 9,939 downwards.
AATAAAGGACAGTGTCTACCATATGTTCCAGTGTTTTCGGGCCGGAGATAAGGCCTTCTTTTGTAACGTGAGCTGTTAAAATTAATGCTGCATCGTGTTCTTTTACCCATGAAATCAATTCAAAAGAACAAAACTTCATTTGATTGATGCCGCCAGGCACGGAATTAGACGCATGCATCGATGCGTTATCAGAAAATAATGTCTGTGCGGAATCTATCAATACCAAAACAGGCTTAATGTTATTAAGGACAGTTTCTATTTCTTCAAGGTTTCCCGAGCAGAGAATCTCGATGCGCTCCATAACGCTTTTGTCGGCGTTTAAACCAAGCCGGTCTGCCCTTAGCCTTAATTGCCCGGCGGATTCCTCGCCGGAGACATAGAGTATCCGCCCCTTTGTAACTGCGGCGGCGGCAATTTGCAATAGCAGCGTAGATTTGCCAATGCCGGGTTCGCCTCCTATAAGGACGGAAGAGCGTTTCATGATCCCGTTGCCGCCAAGAATGCGATCAAGTTCACCAATGCCGCTGCTGATACGGCTGCCTTCCATTGGGTCTATTGCTGCAAGAGGCAGTGTTTGAGGCAGGCCCTTTTTTTTATACATAACACTGTTAGCAGCGCTAATCGAGGTTTCTGCAAATGTATTCCACTCGCCGCATTCCGGACAGCGTCCAAGCCATTTTGGCTCTTCTTTGCCGCAGGAGGAACATTTATAAATAAGGTTTTTTTGTTTTTTCATTGATTATTGTCAGGGCGTTATGCGCAAACCAATCCCAAAGCGCCAGCCGTCAATGGCCGGAGTATTATCATTATTCCAGATTTTATACGCAGGAAGCCATACGCGCAGATCAAAGCCAAGCATGTAATGTTCGTTTAAGGGAAAATCCATTCCTGTGCCCAAAACGGGATTAAACCACCTGCCATTACTCCAGAAATATTCAAAAATGGCGTCTGTCTGCTGCTGGGCATCTGTCATGTCATTTGGATGCAGGCCAAGAGCAAGAGTAACAATGCGAAAATCCGCAGCAGGGCCGCCGTAAACGCGAATTGCAGTGCCGTTATACCCAAGCGTAAAATTTCCCGTTAGCTGAACAGCAGTAACAAAACCTATTACAAACGCAGAACGGTTTTCTGGATTACAGGCCATTGGATAACCGCGGTCAAAATTAAATTCGTAATTTGTAAAATAAATATCTTCGGTTACTTCAAGCCTTAAAGGCCCGTTTATCTGCCAGGATGCGGAGAAACCTGCTGTTGGAAGAATTGCAGGAGGATCCGCCGAGGGGCCGTTGTCTGCAGCAAAGTAAAAAATGCTGCCCATAGCCGCCCATTTAAAATCATCCCCAAAATCGGCGCTTAACGAAACCGGTACGAGAATTAAAATAAGCAATAAAACTGTTAATTTTGAGCGCACAAAATCCGGTGCCATATTTACATTATAGCGCAAGAATGACACCAGGGCAATTGTCCTGTATCCATATAAAAAGCGGATCATCCTGAGGTACAAGCGGATCAATAATTATATTATCTGCCGGATATTTATTCTTTTTTAGTAATTTATAAATGCGTTCTGCAATTTCAATTTTTCGTTCGATGTTTTCTGCCGGGCTGCTCTGCTCGTCAATTAAACGGACAACTGCCGCTGCGCCGTACCGCCTAATAAGCCTGATTTTACGCAGAAAATCATCTTCGCCGTCCTTTAGATTGACAGGCCCTGCAAGGCATCGCCCTTGCAGGCGTTTAAATGCAGTCTCCAGAATGGAAAATTCGGGACTGTTTATAAAGAAAGGCGCTTTGGCAGCATACGGATTCATAAGAGCATAGTCCAGAAAAGCATTTAATGCCTTTTCGTTTATTATACCTGCATCACTAACCGTAATATTTAAAATAGATAAGCCTGAATCAATCATGCCGCGCGCAATGTCGGCTGCTTCTTCATATTCACCGTTTATCAGAGCTTCCTGCATTTTATTTTTTTCTGCGATAGTTGATTTGTCATCAAGACAAATTGTATTATGCGGAATACGAAATGTTTCCAAACCGGAAAAAATTCCCCAAAAATTAAATCTTTGCTGTTTGCCGGTATCCCGCGGTACATACTCATCCGCTTTTTTCGCAATAGCTGCAATGTGGGCAGGAGTGGAACCGCAGCAGCCGCCGATTATGTTAACAAGGTTTTCCTGGAAGAAGGGCTCGATGTTAGCTGACATAATATGCGGCATTTCTTCGTAACGGCCGTATTTATTCGGAAGTCCTGCATTGGGATATGCGCTGACAAGACATGGAGCAATTTCAGATAACTGCCGTACCAGGGGGAGAAGCTTCGGCGCATTAAAAGAGCAGTTAAGACCAATTGCCCAGGGATTTACATGCATAACAGAAACCAAAAACGCTTCCAGGCTTTGACCGGAAAGAAGCCGCCCTGTCATTGATGATGAAGAAGACGGTAATTCGCCTGAAACAGCGGCGGAAATCATAATAGGAATGTCGATTTGCCTTTCTTCCAGCAGCCTTGCAATTGCGTGAAGAGCTGCTTTTGCGTTTAGAGTGTCAAAAACAGTTTCTACAAGCAGAATATCCGCGCCGCCGTCCAAAAGTCCTCTTGCATTATCGTAATATGCAGCTTCAATTTCATCCCATAAAATAGAGCGTTTACCAGGGTCATTAATATCCGGATAAAGGCTTGCACCCCTTGAAGTTGGCCCAAGACTTCCGGCTACAAAACGCGGTTTACCGGCGCTGTAAAATTTATCCGCAGATTTACGGGCTATTCTTGCTGCCGCCGCACTTATATCGTACGATAAATATCCAATCCCGTAATCGGCAAGAGTAACCGATGTAGAATTAAAACTGCATGTTTCTATAATATCCGCGCCTGCTTCAGGTATGTATCGTGAATTGCTCCGATTGCGCCGGGTCTTGTAAGGCATAATAAATCATTGCAGCCGTCCAGCGGCAGCGGATGATCTGCGAAAAGACTGCCGCGGTAACTTTTTTCGTCCAGATTGAGAACCTGAATAACAGAACCCATTGCGCCATCCAGGATGATAATTCGATCTTCTGCGATTATATTTAGGTGTTCACGGACAGTCATATTGTGCATTCTATCAGATAAGCGCATGTTTTTGAAGCTTGAACTGCTGATCAATAACCCTGAAACACCAGTTCATTTTTCGTGGATTATTTTTATTTTTTGCATGTTTTTACTTTCAGCGCCATTCATTGCAATGATGTTAATATCATCCTTTTTTTTAGAAATGCATCAACAGTCATTCTATTAACGCCGTAAATTCTTCCTATTGCAGCTTTAGAATAATGTCTTTCCAATAATGATTTTATTTCCTGTTCATATCCTGACAGTTTTACGTGCGCTGATTTTCTGCCGCTTGGCCTTCCCAAAACCATACCTTCGGCACGTTTTCTTGCAAGAGCTTCTTTTGTTCTTTGTAAAATAAGTTCTCTTTCAATTTCCGCCGACAAACCAAAAGCAAATGCCAAAACTTTTGATTGTATATTGTCACCTAACTTGTAATTGTCTTTTATTGTCCAAATTCGTACATCGTTAAGCATCAAGTGATTAAGAATCGACATAATCATGAAAAGACTTCTGCCAAGCCGCGATAATTCGGAGCAGATAATTAAATCTCCCGCTTTAACTTCCGCAAGAAGCGGACCTAAAAGCCGCTTCTCAGGTGATTTTGATCCGCTGATGGTTTCTTCGATCCAATGATCAATAACTAAATTTTTTTTTAAGCAAAACTTTTCAATTTCGTACCTCTGGTTGTTAATTGTCTGTTTATCCGTACTAACTCTGATATAACCGTATGTCATCATACCTCCAAAAATTTATGTGTTATTACTTATCGTCTGATTAATGGTCACATAACAGTTTTTGCCTAAAAAATACGTCCCTATAAACTAGGCTCAGGATTTGATCATGGGTCGAGGGGGGAAATACCAAAATTAGGAGAATGTTATGAGAAAGTATTCATGGATCCTGGCGCTGTTTGTAGTGCTGGCGATGATTTTCGCTGCGTGCGGTGATCCTCCTTCAGGGGGAGGGACAGTAACTTGCCCAGGCTGCGGCGAACCGGAAGCCGACTGCTCTTGCGGAGAGGTGGAAATTGATGTTGATCTTGGTGATTATCAGACTAATCAAATCAGCTGGAACAGCATAACCCCATCAGTACCAAATGTGACTTTTGAAGACGGGGTATTAACGTTTGAGGCTGATGAACTTCATCAAAGAGTAATCTTTAATATCACAGAAGATCAAAGAGCTGATATAATGGCAGCTTTTGCAACAAGCAGGGAAGTAACGGTTGAGATTGTGGCTACAGCAGTACCCGATGGATATATCAGATTTGGCTTCTGTCACCTTACTAATGCCTCAGGATGGAATGGATCGGAGCTGCATGTTGTAGAATTGACAGATTCTGATGATCCTATTGTTAGAGTACTGGTACCTGCAAATGGTTCAGCCACTATCGCTGATCTATTAAACGGATTTGTGATCCAGGCAAGAGGAGTTGACGGCGGAACCGACAGTTTTGATCCATTTGTAATCCAAATATTCTCCATCAATTTCATAATTGAAGGCGGGGGAGAGGAAGATGAACCAGAATGGGAAGAGTATGAAGGAAGAAAAGAACTTGAAATAAAAGACAAAAAACCAGATGGCAGCAATGAAGATCAGGCTGACTTGGCAATAGGAAAAGGCTGGATAACAGACGATGATTTTGAAAAGATAATGGGCGCTGTGGCTCCTGCCTATCTTGAAATTACCGTAACAGCAGCTGGCGGAGGCGTTGCTACCGGATGGGCCGGCAAGCTTTGCAGATACGCGACAGACGACGACAATTCGTTCCCTATAAATATTGCAACAGCTCTTTCTGACGGCGATTCTGTCATAGTAAAAAGAGATATAAACACCGCATTCAGAAATAATTTTGAATTAATAGAGGGTATTTTTGTTAATTTATGGGTAGCTAACGCAACAGTAACAAAAATTGAACTCTTTGCAGGTGACTGGGAAAATGTTGTTACAATCGAAGACTTCGATGTAGACACTGAGGAAGTAAAGAAAACCTACAATATAGGCGAAGCATTTGATCCTGCAGGTATGGTAATTACAGTATTCTACAGCAATGAAACAGATGACGAAATCGAACTTGACGATCCAAAACTTACATTTATCCCCGCAGCCGGTACTGCCTTAATGACTGTAGGACCAAACACAATAAAAGTTCTTTACGACGGCGATGAAATAGATGAGTTTGTCGTTACAGTAAATAAAATCCTTGAATCAATTAGTATCGAAACAGCACCGTCAAGAACATCCTACTATCAAGGCTTTACAGAATCGTTAAGCCTTACAGGGATTGTAGTGGAAGCAACATACGTAGGCGGTTATACAGCAGAATTGGCTCCACCAGCAATTAGCTCTATGGGTATTGCAGGATTCTCAACAACAGCAGCGGCAGCTTCTTTACCTGTTACCTTATCCTACACAGAAGACGCTGTTTTAAAGGCAGATACATTTAACATTACAGTTCATGCAATAGCAGGTATAACAATAGATCCGCATTCAATTTTCCTGTTAACTACAAACACAGAAGATGAAAACGAGGCTCAGTTGAATGCTGACTTTGCATCAATTGTTGTAACAGCATCTTACACAGGATCAGTATTCACAAGACCGCTTGGCGATAGCGAATATGACGTTTTCAACGATGATGACGATGTTTTTGATATAACTGTTGTTGAGTTTGATGAGGACGGTGAATATACCTTTACATTCAAACATCTTGGAAAAACCGCAATACTAACAGTTTATGTATCCGATTCATTTGAACAGGATGTTGAATTCGAAATATTAATAGCCAATGTCACAGATATAGCGTCAGACATTATCGATTCAGGCGTAGCCATAACAAGATTCTCAACAGCCCTCAGATCAAAACCATTTACACTGGACTCCGGTGATTACGACAGTATCAAATGGTTTGTTGACGGAGTGCTGAAAAGCACAACAGCATCTGTCACGGTTAATGCCGCTGATTTTGCTACGGATGGAGTGAAGACATTAACAGTTGAGATAATTGTAGATGGCGAAACATATAATCAAACCGTAAGCTTTACGGTAGCACAGTAGGGGAAGGAGAGGAAAAATGAGAACAAAGTTTAAATATATTGCGATATTCGCGATACTTAGCGCTTTGCTGGTAATGTCCGGCTGTCAGAATGACTTTCTGACTCTTGGAAAACCGGCAGATGGAGATAACAGCCTTGTACTTAGGATTAACAAGGGAGACGGAAGGACAATTCTGCCCCTGATTGGCAGTATAGCTATTTATGAGCTGACAATCACTGATGAATTCGATAATAAAATTGTTGACGAAGAATTATGGGACGGTGAAGATCCATATGTGATTGAAGAGCTCCAACAGGGAGATTACAATGTAGTCTTAATAGGGTTTGATGCAGAAGACAATCCTGTAGCGCGCGGAATATTGGATTTTTCAGTACCCAATGCAATTACCGAATATGAGATTGAGCTTAAACCGATTAAAGACGGGGATGGCTTCTTTACATGGGACTTTACCGGTATTCATGCAAGTATTACAAAAATAGACATGACTATTATACTTCTTGATGACGACGGAGAAGAAGTTCCGGAATCTGAAGAAGTAATGACGCTTTTCGGCACCGGAGCAATCACGGATACTGAACTTGAACTGGAAGCCGGCATTTACAGTCTTGTATTTGAGCTTAGCGGACCTTCAGGGACAGTAACATGGAGAGAAACGCTTCACATCTATAAGAACCTGACAAGTACTTTTGACCATGCATGGAATGCTATGAGCATTGCTCAGATAGCAACTGCAGATGCATTTCTTACATATTGTACAAATAACAGCATAGCCGGAGTTAATGGCGGTAACGTTGCCGCAGTATTAGCAAAGGTGAATGCTGCCGCAGCAAGCGGCGCGGTAACTCCCGCTGAGATAAAAGTCTTTGTCGACATTATCTTAATTGAAAATGCTCTGGATGAAATTACAGAAGGCGTCAATCAGAATGATGTGGAAGTAATTGTAGCGAATGCAAGAGCCAACGCAAGCGCTCTTGGCGCTTTTGACTGGGAAGTGTTAGACGAAGAAACAACAGTGAGCTTCACTGTCGGCGGCACACTGGTTGAAAAGTTCTTTGATTTTGAGATTACTTCTCCAAGCAATTATGTAGTTGAAGAGGGAGAAACTCTTGTTCATTACCTGCCGAATCTGGTTATGAGTTTAGCCGGTGCACATGGATCAGCAAACGGTACTAATAATCCGGATGGAACTGTAGATATTTTTACAGGCGGAGTAACTTATTTCTTCCCGGAACCGGAAGGAGATGATGAATGGGATCTTTCTGATTATCAGCTTGTCGAGATGACCTTTAACATAACAATTACAGGAGCAGTAAATAAGCAATTTATCTCTAAACAGGCTAACAGTACTGTCGATGTTCTCCGGTATCCTTCCGGAAACCAATATCCACAATTCAGTACAAGTACACAAACATATCAGGTAGTACTTGCAGAACTTGGAACAGGCGGAGGATTTACATTCCAGAACAACGGAGACACTGGAGTTGAAGCTAATTTCAAATTAGTAAAGGCTGTCTTTAAAAGAGCGGATGTATATACAGTATCATTCAGCGGCGGTGAATATGCAGAGATGCCTCCAATAGGATCAATAAATATAATCACTGGAAGAAGTCTTGGTAATGCTATCCCGGGTAATATATATGCAATGCCTGCGAACCCATCCAGAGACGGTTATGATTTTGTCAATTGGCATTTAAATGAAGAATTATATCCTTCTTCTCCTTATCCACCAATTACCGGTAATATAGAGCTTGTAGCACAGTGGACACTCATTGAAGACAGAACTGTTAGTTTTAATCTTGACGGCGGTACATATGGCGGTTCACCTGAAATGGATGATGTAATAGTCGATAACGGGACAGCTATGGACTCTCAATTCCCTGCAGAAGTTCCTGTTAAACCTGATCTGGTTTTCGATGGCTGGTGGGATATGAACAGCATGATTGAGTATACAGATTCAACTATTGTAAGTTCAAATGTTACTCTTACTGCACGCTGGATACAGGCATATGTAGCAGGCGGAATTTATCAGATGCCTCTACGCGGCATTGCAGCAAGAAATCCGCAGGAAATTACAGCACAGTATGGCGGAGTTGTCATACCCTTTGATTTCCCTGATGGATTTGATCTTGAGGATTACCTTTCTGTTGCAGTAAAGGTTCGTCACTTAAATGCAGCCAGTGAACTGCAAGCCGCAGGATGGGGATTAAGCTGGTTAGGTTTTACAACTCAGGATGTAACAGAAGAAGCATGGGATACTCCTCATGCTACAGCTTTGAACAGCAGGTGTTATTATATAATTCAAGACTTTACACAAAGAAATAGCGGTGTTGTGGTTTTAGATGATAATTCACCGGCAGGTACCACATCTGTTTCTCCAAATTCTCAAACACCTACAGCAATGGTAATTATGGCAAGCGGCAATCCTCCAATGGCATACATCGCAGTAACAGAAATTACATTTACACCGAAGCAGCAAATTGGTCCAAAAGTTGCATTTGAACTAGCGAATTTTAACGGTATTACATTTACCGCAGATGGTGATCAGTATTTTGCCAGTAACTACGGAGTTCAACGTATAGATGTTGGCGGTACTTCATGGGCAATAAGTGAGGGAAATCTTGTATTCACATCCAGCTCTGGTTATAAAGGTATAACAATAATGACAGGTACAGCCGGCGGCGGAAATAACTGGTACTGGAATAGTACAAATGGCTTTGATGCTGCTATCGGGAAAACCTACAAAATTGAAATAAAAGCATCTGTTGTAGACGGGGAAGGTAAGTTAAGCTTAAAACCAAATAACAGTGATGGTCAAAGAATCCATTTTAACCTTGGTACTACTCCAATGGATTTTACAGGAATTTGGACACAAACTACTTCTAACCTCATTATCGATAACAACGATGCAACACAGGGTTTTGTAATTCATAGTATTAAGATTATCGAACTTGAACCTATGTGGGGATTAGCGAATTTTAACGGTATTACATTTACCGCAGATGGTGATCAGTATTTTGCCGGTAACTACGGAGTTCAACGTATAGATGTTGACGGTACTTCATGGGCAATAAGTGAGGGAAATCTTGTATTCACATCCAGCGCTAATTATAAAGGTATAACAATAATGACAGGTACAGCCGGCGGCGGAAGTAACTGGTACTGGAATGGTACAAATGGCTTTAATGCTGTTGTTGATAAAACTTATAGGATAGTAATATTTGCATCTGTTGAAGATGAAACTGGCAGGTTAAGTATAAAGCCAAATAACAACGATGGTCAAAGAATAAGCTTTAACCTAACCACTACTCCAACTTATTTTATCGGCACATGGACACAAACTACCTCAAACCTTATTATTGATAATGAGAGTGCTACACAAGGTTTTATAATTCACAGTATTAATATCATTGAAATTGAATAATGTATTAAGCTGACTAGCACTGCAAGCCGCTTCCGCAAGGAGGCGGCTTTTTTTACGGCTTTAAATGTAACAGTTTTGTTAAATGATTAGTTTGATTTCATATCAGAGCTTGTTAGTATTTGCAGTGTCAGGCACCACAAACTGATGTCTGGCACTAGCACTGCAAGCCGCTTCCGCAAGGAGGCGGCTTTTTTACGGCTTTAAGTGTAACAGTTTTGTTATATGATTAGTTTGATTTCATATCAGTAACCGTCAAACCAAGCGGAGAAAACCCATCATTTTGTAAAAAAGCAGAGAATAAAATTTTAAGATTTAAAAATATTCCAAGGAAGTAGTTTGTCCCAATCTTCGGGTGTTTGAGCATAAG
>WQXU01000006.1 GCA_009781635.1 Treponema sp. | reverse complement strand
CCGGGCATCTTTTTGCTCGGCTGTTTTCACGCACTCTGTATCGGAGACCATGCACAATTAAAACGTACTTCACGCACAACTACTGACGGAAAACCTGCACTTTTTCGGCGTAATATTCAGAATCCAGCATAATTTCCAACAAGAGGGTGATCCTTGTGCTTTGGGTCTAATGGCTTTTCTTTAAGAAGAGTTTGAATCACTGATTTCAATAGAGATATATCCAAGCCACGTTTACGGGCAAGTTTTTCATCTTTACGAAACTGACCAGTTGTATGTAAAGTTAACATCCCTTGTTATATTCCGCATCCAACTCCTTAAATAATTCATCAGCACTGGAATAACTTTTTGCTTTTTTCTTCCCATTTATTATATCACGTGCTTCCTGCATTGCAGCTTCGGTTTCAGAATTATAAGCAGGTTGTTTCATTTCAAATGGCAGTCCTCCCACCAAAAGCGATTGCCGTAAAAAGATATTTACTGCATCAGACACAGTGATTCCGAAAGTTGAATATAATTGCTCTGCTCCCTGTTTTGTCTGTGGGTCGATTCGTATGTTTAAGTTTGCTGTTTTTAACATGATTTTCCTCTAATTTAAATATATCACATTGTGCGCACATTGTCAAGGCATTTTATTTATATTACCTCCCCACGTGTAACGACACTACGGAAAAGCGGTTGCTGCTATCAGGGCAAGTGGGGGTTGGGGGCGCGAGGTTGTTGAAAAAGTAGCAGATGCTGCCTTTGCACCATGCACCGCTATATGTGGTGTAGGCATGACACCTAACGACACTATAAAAAACCGGTTGCTGCTACCAGAGTGCCTACTAGTTTTTTATGTTTTTTAGAGAAACTCTACGTGCTTTGTTTTTCTTTGATTTTCACGTTATACTGACCTCATGGTAGCAACACAAACAATCACATTCCCTGCCGACGGCAGGATGACAGTAGATATCCCAAAAGGGTTTTCAAGAGAACAGCCGGTAATTCTTACATTTACCCAGTCAAACCCTATAAAAAAGCTTATGACTGAGGAGGAAGAAAAAGCAGCCATCAATCGTATTGCGCAACGGCTTAAAGTTGAAATGGCAGATGTACTTGAAATGCAGAATTGCCACCCGGAAGATGTTTGTATGTGAAGCGCGGAGACTTTTACAGGGTACATAAAGGAGATAAATACGATCCAAAAGATTATCGTGTTTATCTGATTGTTTCCCGGCAAGTGTTGATTGATACCCAATTGCATTGGCTGTTTAATTGCTAATTCCTCATTGTTTCCTTTTCTCTTTGTAGGTTAACTTTTAAGGCGGGAATCTAGGATATGTGGTGTAGGCATGACACCTAACGACACTACGAAAAACCGATAGCTGCTACCTCCAGGAAAAATCCAGTTTCATTAATGGTTTATTTTTTAAATTTTCAAGGCTAAATATACAATATTCTGTTCTTGCGGGATATACATTTGCGCAAACCCTGCCGTACATTGTGTCCTGTCTGTCATATTCATAAATAAAATAGTCGGCTGTTCCTGTATAGTAATGAAGGTAAGCAGGAGCATCCTGTATGGATGCTGATTCTTGTAATTTTGGCATTTTAGAAACAATATCGTAAAGATATTCCAGAGCTTCCACATATACTCCATAATATTTTATGACATGATCAAGTTGGGCAGACGGAAGAAGATTTGAAACCAAAAATGGTATTGGCGATAATAATTTAATACTACGCTGGCAATCATGAGGATTAAAATCAATAAGTCCTTCTATGTTAAGGGCTTTATAAAAAGCACCGGAGGCTTTCCATTCATCAGGTATGGAAACAAGGCCAGCTACAACCGGATTTTGATCGATGTAATTCATAATAAACTCAAACTCCTGCTCATCTTTGACAGCTCTTGAAAAATACCTGTTACCCCACATATGATCTGCAGAACCATGAATAAAATTCCAGCTTTTTGCAGAATGAATTTTTATCCAATGCATAATATTGCTTAAACATGTCCCTTTCGCCGGTTTAATCAGCAAATGTATATGTGTCGGCATTACACAAAAATTAGCAAGCTGGAAATGATATTTATCTTTTGCATTTTGCAGGGTGATTAACATAATTTTTCTTCCCAGCTTATTATCAAACACCCTGATTTTATTATTTGTCCTGGAGGTAACATGATAAAACGCACCTTCGACAAATTCTCTTTTTTTGTACATAGGAACACCTTCAAATTTGATATACCTATATATGGTGTGAGCGTGCGTGGCGCTTTAGTGAAAATGAAAGTTTTTAAGAAATTTTACAAAAAAAACGTTCTACACAGAACGGCTTATAAAAAGTTGCACCCCCACCGCTATATGTGGTGTAGGCATGACGTGTAACGACACTACAAAAAACTGGTTGCTGCTACCAGAGCAGGAGGGGGTTGGGGTTTAGGGAATAGGGTTTGGGGATTCACAGAGTTGTTGAAGAAGTGGCAGATGCTGTCTTTGCACCCTCACCGCTATATGTGGTGTAGGCATGACGTGTAACGACACTACAAAAAAGCGGTTGCTGCTACCAGAGCGCCTACATGACTTGGTTTTGGTTTAAGGCTGCTACTTGTTGGTTTAGTCTGTCGCGCACAAAATTCAAATTTCTTATTGGCACAAGTTGTTCGTATGGTCTACCACTCATTACCGGATTGAATCCAAGTGCGCGTATATCGTCCACACTGGCATATGCGCGTTCGTTGGTGGTTATATGATTAAGCAATGTTTGCACAAGTACGGGGCTTATATTCATATTTGTCGATATGTTTGGAATAAGGGTTTCGTTTATGTACATATCAAAGTTTGCGGCATTAACGTTAACGCCCGCGGCGGCAAGTTGTACATAAAGGTCATGCAATTCTTCTTGGCTTGGGTTCGCGGCCGGGTCATTTTGGGCGACCACGCGTGCGTCCACATATGCACGTGTTCGGAATGCATCCATAATCAAGTTGAAGTTGTCGCGTTCCTCGCCTATGGTGAAAACTTGGATGAATTCTGCTAAGTACTTGCTGAACGCGTCAATCCCACTATTAATAAGATTGTCTCCGGAAACCAACAATTCCGGCGCCTTACTTAGGTCACACAACGCCATTACAACATCACGGAAGTGGGGATTGGTGCCGCCGTGCTCCATAAATTGTAATTTTGTGGCATCGGCGCTTGCTTCGAGATGTCTTCGTAGGGTCGCCACTAATACTCCGGCGTCCGATTGCACCTCGACTGTATTAGAATTAGGCATATTTCTTTTATTGACAGGTTGTACCGATTTGTGTACCCCGAATTTGTCGTTTCCGTCGGCGTCATAGCCGTCCCGGTCCAAACCATTCACGTCAAGCCCGTTATAATCATACCCATTTTCGTCGCGCCAATAAGCACCGTTTATGTCATTGCCGTTCGTGTCGTGCGGTTTGCCTGTATCTTTGTGGTTGCCCGCCTTGTTCCAGCCCGCCGCAGTGTAGCCGCCCCGGTCATAGCCTTCATTGTCGTAAAGCGTGCCCGTGTCTTCGAAAATACCATCCCGGTTCCAGCCGTCCGCATCCCAGCCCTCGAAATCATAACCTTCCGCATCGCGCCAGTACGTTCCGTCCTTTTTAAAGCCTTCCGTATTGTACGGCTTGCCCGTGATTTGGTGGTTGCCGTTTTGGTCAAACCCGTTTTCGTCAAAAATAAGCTCAGGCCCGCCAGGTCCTCCGGTGGTTGTGCCGTTATCGCAGCCAACCTGTGTAAAGCCTGAAAATAATACTGTAATTATTAGACCGATTGCCATTAGAAAGCTATAAAAATTGATTACGGATTTTGACATAAGAACTCCCATATGCATAAATTAAAGGACCGTTTTTTGCTAGCAGCTATACTCAAATTTAATCTCGCAGAGCCGCAAAAGCGCAGAGTTCGCAGAGTATTAATCCATGAAAATCCCAGTAGTTATCAAGGATTTAAGACGGATATTTCAGGAAAAACTCTGCGTTCTCTGCGTCTTGGCGGCTCTGCGAGAGATTTCTTTATAATTTTTACTTGCGCAAATGAAGTAATTAACATATAATAAAAACGGTCATATATATTTAGCGATTGGGTAGCAGCAACCGGTTTTTCGTAGCGTCGTTACACGTCATGCCTACGCCATATATAGCGTAGCGGGGACAAAAGCAGCATCTGCCACTTTCTCAACAACCCCGCACCCCCCACTCCCTAACCCCCAACCCCCACTTGCTACTACTAGAGTGCGTCCTCGCTTAAAACAAACCTTGATTTTTAATATTTTATCCGTTACATTGTAGGGTATGTATACGACTTATACTCTTAATACAGACGAACTTACTTCTCAGTTTATCTCGGCTTTACAGCAGATCTTCCCTGGCAAAAAAGTTGAAATTACTGTTCAGGAAGCCCAGGACGAGACCGAATACTTGTTAAAAGATTCTCAGCTTCTTGCCGCTGTCGAAGATATAAATAATCGTAGAAATCTGGTTTCTGTACCTTTGGAAAGCTTATAAACAATGGACATTCAATTCCAACTGTCCGCTTTTAATGATTATCAGCAATGGTTTGTAGATGACAAAAGAATATTTGTAAAAATTAACAGTTTTTTAAAAGAAATTTTGAGGACTCCATTTACAGGTACAGGAAAGCCAGAACCGTTAAAAGGCAATCTTTCTGGTTTCTGGTCCAGGCGTATTACAGACGAGCATCGCCTTGTTTATAAAGTGGAACGGGATATTATATATGTCGCTGGTTGTAAATTCCATTATAAAGGCTAACACTTCCTACACGAATATCCATGCAGCGGAAGTTATCACCCATGCCTCCCCCACAAAAAAAAGGTCCCTGTAACAGGAACCCCACTCCCCACTCCCTAATCCCCAACCCCCACTTTTCATGATACAATACCTATATGCAAAAACTGTACGAAACTAAGGAAAAATCTAAAAGAGCCTTTCTTGTAAGCATACAAAACGGCAGCCGCAGCGATGAATTCAGGGCAAAAGAACTTGAGGGGCTTTCACAGAGCCTTGGCCTTGAAATAATTGCCCATGAAAAGGTCCGTGTACGGGAAAAAAGCCCAAAATACGGTATGGGCAGCGGCAAAGCAGAAGAAATATCCGCAAAATCTGGTGAAATGCAAGCAGATCTTCTGGTTCTTGACTGGAACCAGGATGTAAAAACAGGGCAGAATGGCAAATTTGCAGTATTTCCAAGCCCTTCACAGCAGAAAAACTGGGAAGAACTTTGTAAAATCCCTGTTGTTGACAGACAGGAACTTATTATCCGTATTTTTGCGGACAGAGCAAGCACTAAAGAAGCTGAGTTACAGGTTAAACTTGCAGAACACACCTATTATTTACCCCGCCTGACCCATAAGTATATAGATCTTTCACGTCAGCGCGGCGGACGTTACGGCACAAAGGGTTCCGGAGAGACAAAGTTTGAAACTGACCGCAGAAAGATAGAAAAACGCATAAATCAGCTTGAAAAAGAGATAGAACTGATAGCAAAGCAGCGTCAAATGCAAAGAAAGCAGCGTCAGCGCAATAAAATACCTGTTTGCGCGATTGTTGGCTATACAAATGCCGGAAAATCAAGTCTTTTAAACGCATTAACAGGGGCAGGCGTACAGGCGCAGGACAAACTTTTTGTAACACTCGATGCAGTTACGCGCCGTTTTGAACCGGCTGTGTCTGTGCCGGTTCTGCTTACAGATACTGTCGGTTTTATAAAGGATCTTCCCCATTCACTAATAAAGGCATTCCGTTCCACGCTGGAGGAAGCGGCATTGGCGGATATTCTGCTTCACATTCTGGATGCAAGTGAGCCCAACATTGAAAACAGCTACGATACAACACTAACAGTCCTTAGAGAACTTGGAGCTCAGGAGATCCCAATGATCACTTTGCTTAATAAAATCGACTGTTTGCAGGAAGCTGATGCCGTACAGGAATTGCAAAATCTCTTTCCGGGAAGTATCGCTGTTTCCGCTAAAAATGGAGAAGGGCTTGATGTATTAAAAAAAAGGATTGTATCGATGTTGGGTAATCAGCGGTAAAAAAGTATAATTTTTTGCTTGTTAAAATAAAAATATGAGATATTATAGTAATATGAAAAAGATATTTGCGCTTTGTTTAATTTTTATTGTTTATTCCGGATGTGAAATAAACCCCTTCACAGGGCAGTGGAGCCTGGCTTTAATCCCCGATAAAATGATTTTTTCCATGGCCGATGAGCAGTATGGTGATTTTCTTAGTACAAGTACAATTGTAACAGGAACCCCGGAAGCCGAAATGATTGCCCGTGTTGGAGCAAATATAGTAGAAGCTGCCCAAAAATTAGCTGTCTCTGTAGGAAGGCCAAATTATTTTAATGATTACAACTGGGAGTTTAATCTTATTCAGGATAACACCATAAACGCCTGGGTTATGCCGGGGGGAAAAATAGTATTTTATACAGGCATTCTTCCTATAACCCAAAATGAAGCGGGAGTTGCAGGTGTAATGGGGCATGAAGTTGCCCATGCATTTCTAAATCATGGCCGGGAGCGAATGAGCGCTGGTATTATTCAACAGCTTGTAGGATTAGGTCTTTCAATATTCGTTTTTAACAACATGCGGCCGGAAGCCCAGGCTTTAGCAATGATGGGATACACCGTTGGAACTAATCTTGTTGTAATGCTTCCTTTTAGCCGCCAAAACGAGGATGAAGCTGATGTATACGGACAGTTATTGATGGCTATAGCCGGGTATGATCCCGATGAAGCTTCGGGTTTCTGGGAGCGTATGCGTGCTTTAGGAGATAGTGGTACTCCGGAGTTTTTAAGAACGCATCCGACACATGATAACAGAATAAATAATCTTCAAGCTAATGCGCCTGAAGCAAGAAGAAGGGCAATAGAAGAATTTGGAGTGACTTTTGACTAATACGTAGTAAATATTAATCTTGCAAAGACGCAAAGCGGGTGCTAAAAAAAAGCTCTGCGAACCCTGCGCCTTTGCGAGAGTCTTTTACGGATTTAACTTCAAATGTTTTATAATCTAAAATCTCTTAAATAATCCCTGCTTGCCAATTTTTGCCATATATATTAATATTGATTAGGAGTAAAATATGGCAGAAGACCTGATGGACAAAGTTTTTTCCTTTTTTTCCGGTGACGGCATTTCCGATGAAAAGCAGAATATGCTTAAGGCTATTGCAAAAGAGCTGGGACAAAGCAAATACGCAAAGTTTTTCCGGGTCAGAACAGAGGAAGCAGATCCGTCTTTTTCGTCATTTTTATTTTATGTATATAAAACTATTTATCCCATCAAGATATTCATGAGAGATGAGAAGAAAATGGCAATCCTGCGCCATTTATCTGTGGAAACATGTATAGATGTCAACATTCAGGAAACTGTAAAAAGGCTTGATTATGCAGCTCTGGATGAAAAAGTTAAAACCATGAAAGGCGAGGATCTGATAAAAGCAATTCAAACAGATATTAGTTTACTTACAAGCCAGTTTGATAATGACCATATAGCAACTGTAAACCACAGATACGCGCTGACAGCCGCTCTGCATCATTTTGTAAAATACAATTTTGCCGGTTTCTTTAAAAAGTTCGATCCGCATTTTGCCGACGGGGCATTTATAGTTGAACCGAAATTTCCTGCAATAAAAACAATCCTTATAATCGACCAAATTGGTGATTTTCTAACCGCAACACAGCCCTTAAAACCTGAAGATGACTGGGGAAGCCTTTTAAACATACTAAAAATGATAGAGGGTCAGGAACTTGTAAATGCCGAACAGTTCAACACAATGATAAAAACCATAAGAGAGATTCACGCATCTAAAATACTCGAACTTATAGTTCAGTATACGTTAAGAAATCCTGTATGGCAGTTTAAACATACGGTTTTCCGTGAGGTTGTAGGGGAGGCCTGGCTGGAAGCAAAACAGACGGAAGCAACTGCGTATATTGCAAAAATAAATAATGCCAAGAAAAATAATCAGATAAGCGCGCTTACAAAAGAAATTTTTGAATCCGCAGACCTTACAAGACTTGAAAATTACAATGTTCAATTGAGCGAGGGCTATCGTAGAAAAAATGTTGAATATTTTATATATGCCGAAGGTTTAAATTACTTAAAAGCCTTCATGGAAGACTATGTAGAAAAAGAAATTAAGGAATTATGTGATATTCTTATAATCAGGGGCCAGTGGACAAATAATGCTATGTCCCGTGAAATGAGCGAAGCTCTGCATGTTCTTTTGGAGACTCCTGTATATATTGCGGATATTGATACGGTTATGTCCGAAGACGGAGCCGACGGCTCGCGCTTAAGGGCTGCAATGCTCAGGATAGACCGCGATCCAACACAGGCGCGTTATGTTAATAGCATCGTAGGGAAGGTTAATGAACAGGCCGTAGAAATAATAAAAGAGGCTGCGCAGGCGGTTATAGTAATCGGAAAACACATGAAAAGCCTTATAGAAGATGTACAGAAAAAACATCCGGAACTGCTTATTAACTGGAGAGAGGTTACCCTGGTATCTAAAGAACCTTTAACTCAGAGGATGGTAAGTAATTTTAAAAGAATAAATTATTTTATTCAGTTAATGCATTTATGTACACAGTGATAAACATAAAAAATGTTAAAAAACCATTTTAGTTTTTGTAACAAATTTCATTGACTTTTGGTTTTTTTGAAAGATATAATGAATAAAAAGGGGATAATATGGAAATTCAAGTTCAGGAACTTATTGATAAAATAAAAAGGGACGGAATAAAAACCGCAACAGAAGAGGCAAACAAGATAAAAGCTGAAGCTGAAGCTGAAGCCCGCCGGATTGTGGAAACCGCCAAAAAAGAAGCTGATGATCTTGTTTCCCGGAGCAAACAGGATGCGCAGAGGGCGGAAAGCGCAGGAATTGCAGCCTTGCAGCAGGCATCACGCAACCTTATTTTAACATTCAAAGACGAGGTTTCATCCTTATTAAGTAAAATTGTTAATGACAATGTAAAAGCAAACTATAACGATGATGTTTTAAAAAATGCATTACCGGATTTAATAAAAACATGGGCACAAAAGGGTACAGATAATCTGTCTGTAATGCTGCCGGAAAGTGAACTTGAAAGGTTAAAGGGTTTCTTTATGGAAAAGCTTGCAAGCGAGTTTTCAAAGGGCGTTGAATTAAAATCCAACCGGAAATTAAGCTGCGGTTTTCGCATATCAAACAGGGAAGGCTCCGCTTATTATGATTTTTCCGCGGAGGCAGTTGCGCAGCTTTTAAGCGCTTATTTAAATCCCAAATTGTCAAGTCTTTTACAAGAAGCGTCAAAAGGAAATTAAGCTAGTGGCATATTATTATCTTATGGCCCAGCTTCCATATCTTGTTTATGATCAAAAGCCGCCAATGTCATCAGGAGAATTTAAAACGCTTGCGCAATTACATATGAGCAAAAATGACGCAGATCTTTTAAATATCATTATGCTTGATTCATCCGGCAAAAAGAATTCAGGATGTAAATTTATCGATAACTGGAATAATTGGGAAAGGGAATTAAGGCTTAACCTTGCCAAACAGAGAATAATAAAACTTAAAAAAGAAAATATTAAAATACCTGAGCCGTCTGATTATCATACGGATGTAACTGCGATTGCGGTAAAGGCCGCAGATGAGCATTCTCCTCTGGAAGGAGAAATTATAATTGACAAGGCCCGCTGGAGTGCAATAGATAATCTTGTCGGAAACGATTATTTCAGCCGGAATAATGTTTATGCCTATTATTTAAAATTGTTAATTCTGGAACGGCGCGAGGCGTTCAATGCAGAAAGAGGATTTGCTGAATATAAATCAATGTACGCTTTCATAGTAGAAAGCGCGCAAAGCTCTCGGGGAGAACATGCATGACAGGAACTAAAGGTACAGTAACAGCCGTTAACGGCAATATGGTAAGCGTCCGTTTTGACGGAATTGTTTCCATGAACGAAGTTGGTTTTGTTAGGGTCGGCGATACGCGATTAAAGAGCGAAGTTATTCGTATTCGCGGCGAGATAAGCCAGTTGCAGGTCTTTGAGATCACAAAGGGTATTTCAATTGGCGATGAAGTTGAGTTTACAGGAGACATGTTGTCGGTTGAATTGGGTCCGGGGCTTCTGGGCCAGGTTTATGACGGGCTTCAAAATCCACTGCCGCAGCTTGCTCGGCAGCAGGCTACTTTCTTGAAAGAGGCGTTTATCTGGATCCTCTTCCTGCCGATTCAAGCTGGCAGTTTAGTCCTGTTGCAAGCCAGGGCGCCAAAGTAGAAAGAGCGGATACTCTTGGAACAGTACCGGAAGGATCATTTACACACCGTATAATGGTACCTTTTAATTTCTACGGCAGTTACACAGTTAACTGGATAAAACCTGCCGGCACCTATAAAATTAATGAAACAATCGCAGAAATTAAAGATGAGAAAGGAAATAATATCGGGGTAACGCTCAGTTTTAAATGGCCTGTAAAAAGGGCAATAGACTGCTATGAAGAAAGGCTTAAACCCGTAGATCCTATGGTTACGCGCGTACGTCTTGTCGATACATTTTTCCCTGTTGCGCGCGGCGGCACATATTGTATTCCCGGTCCCTTCGGCGCGGGTAAAACGGTTCTCCAGCAGATAACAAGCCGCTTTGCAGACGTTGATATTGTAATTGTAGCAGCTTGCGGAGAACGCGCAGGTGAAGTAGTAGAAACCTTAAAAGAGTTTCCGGAACTTACAGATGAAAGAACTGGACGCTCCCTTATGGAAAGAACAATTATTATCTGCAACACTTCCTCAATGCCGGTAGCCGCGCGCGAAGCGTCTGTTTATACGGCTGTTACGCTTGCCGAGTATTACAGGCAGATGGGTTTACATGTTCTTTTGCTTGCAGACTCTACAAGCCGCTGGGCGCAGGCGATGCGCGAAATGTCAGGGCGCCTTGAAGAAATACCCGGCGAAGAAGCCTTCCCAGCCTACATGGAATCGACAATTGCAAGCTTCTATGAGAGGGCCGGAATTGTCCGCCTGCGTGATGGAAGCCTTGGCTCCGTTACAATCGGCGGAACTGTAAGCCCTGCGGGAGGTAACTTTGAAGAGCCTGTGACGCAGGCGACGCTTAAAGTAGTAGGCGCATTCCACGGCCTTTCACGCGAAAGATCTGATGCGCGCAAGTTTCCCGCCATTCATCCGCTTGAATCCTGGTCAAAGTACAAGGGCATAATAGAAAGTCAGAAGGTCAGCTATGCCCATGGATTTATGCGCCGCAGCGCGGAAGTAGAACAGATGATGAAGGTTGTAGGCGAAGAGGGAACAAGCATCGATGATTACATCATCTACCTTAAAGGTGATTTAATAGACTCTGTTTACTTCCAGCAAAACTCCTTTGATGCTGTAGATGCCGCTGTAAAACCTGAAAGGCAAAAATATGTATTCACTAAATTGCTTATCATTCTTGCATCCCTTTTTAATTTTACAGACAAGAACGAAGCTCGCAACTGGTTTAACAAGCTGCGTCAAAAATTCCTTGATTACAACGGTTCGCAATGGAAGAGCGAACGTTTTGACACTCTGGAAGCTGAAATAGAAAAAATGGTAAAAGGGCAATCCGGCGGTCTTGACAAGACAGCGGAGAAAATTATTTTCTAGGCGGGATTTTATAATTATGAAACTTTGTTTCATATTCGATTTAATAAAGCGGCGGTTACGCCGCTCAAATTAGGGTTATTATGAAACTTAGTTTCATATTCGATTTAATAAAGCGGCGGTTACGCCGCTCAAATTGAGGTTATTATGAATAAGGTATACAGCAAGATTGAATCAATAACCGGAAGCGTTATTACTGTAAAGGCGGATGGAGTTTGCTACGGAGATCTGGCGGAAGTTGATACTGTATTCGGCACGTCTTTAGCTGAAGTAAACCGTTTGCACGGTGACATTGTTTCATTGCAGGTTTTTGCAGGCGGAAGAGGTATTTCAACAGGCGATACAGTGCGTTTTCTGGGACGCTCAATGCAGGTTCCGTTTTCCGAAAACCTTATGGGGCGTGTTTTTTCCGGTTCCGGAAAACCGCGCGACAACGGTCCTGTATTAACAGAAAACAGAATTCCAATCGGCGGCCCCTCTGTTAATCCTTCTCAGCGTATTATTCCGCGCAGCATGATCCGCACAGGCATTCCGATGATCGACCTTTTTAATACGCTGGTTGTCTCTCAAAAACTTCCAATCTTCTCTGTATCAGGAGAGCCCTACAACGAGCTTCTTGCGCGTATTGCAATGCAGGCAGAAGTTGATGTTATAGTCCTTGGCGGCATGGGTTTAAAGTATGACGATTATCTTAATTTTAAGGACACTCTTGAAAACGGCGGCGCTCTTGCGCGTACGGTAATGTTTATTCATACGGCATCTGATCCTACGGTTGAATGCCTTATGATACCTGATATGTCTTTGGCAGTAGCGGAGCAGTTTGCATTGCAGGGCAAGGACGTTCTTGTACTTCTTACCGACATGACAAACTTTGCAGATGCAATGAAGGAAATATCGATCATTCAGGAGCAGGTTCCGTCAAACCGCGGCTACCCCGGAGATCTCTACAGCCAGCTTGCAAGCCGCTATGAGAAGGCAGTTGATTTTGAAACTGCAGGTTCGATAACAGTCCTTGGCGTTACTACGATGCCCGGGGATGATGTCACCCATCCTGTGCCTGACAATACAGGATATATCACAGAAGGGCAGTATTATTTAAAGAACGGACGCATCGAACCTTTCGGCTCGCTTTCCCGCCTTAAACAGCAGGTTAACGGCAAAACCCGCGAGGATCACCGCGCTCTTATGGACGGCATGATAAAATTGTATTCGGCTTTCCGTGACACGCTTGAGAAAAAGGCAATGGGTTTTATTATGACTCACTGGGACGAGAAGCTTTTAAAATACGGGGATCAGTTTGAAACAAGGATGATGGACTTGTCTGTCAATATACCTCTGGAGAAGGCTCTGGATTTGGGCTGGGAAATTCTTGCAGGCTGTTTTAATCCCGAAGAAACAGGATTACGTACAGAGCTTATAAATAAATTCTGGCCGAAACAGGATTAAACAGGAAGGAAGATGGCAAAAATAAGGCTCACAAAAAATGAGCTGAAAAAACAAAAAGATTCTCTTAAAATGTACAAGCGTTATCTGCCAACACTGATGCTTAAAAAACAGCAGCTGCAGGGCGAGATAAGGCTTACCGACATTCGTTTAAAGCAGCTGCAAAGCGAGCTTGAACATCTGGATGAATCATTCAAATCCTGGATTGCTGTTTTCGGAGAGAAAGGAGTATTTACAAATGACATTGTTAAAATTACAAATCTGCGTACGGGACTTGGAAATATAGCAGGTGTTTCAATACCCATATTCGAAGGCGCGGATTTTGAAATTGCGAATTACGATTTAATACAAACTCCCCTGTGGCTGGACAAGGCTGTTGAGAGCATGCAAAAAGCTCTTCTTTTGGAACTGGAAGCGGAAATTGTAGAAGAGCAGAAAAAAAGGCTTGATAAGGAATTAAGAACAACAACCCAGCGTGTAAACCTTTTTGAAAAAGTAAAAATACCTGAAACTAGAGGTAATATTAAAAAGATTCAAGTTTATTTGGGAGACCAGCAGACTGCTGCCGTAGTACGGGGCAAAATCGCAAAATCAGGGCTGAAGGGCGGATGATATGATTGTACCGATGAAAAAAGTGTGCCTTGTTGTACAGGATAAATCCCGCAATGATGCTCTTTTAAAATTACGGGATGTTGGCGTCATTCACCTGGAAAAAAAAGACGTACCTGTAGATATAAATTCAAATGCTCAGAAAAACAAGGCAAAAGTAGAAGAATCAATCGGGCTTATAAGCGAGTTTAAACCTCCGAAAAAGAAGAAGAAACTGGATCCTGAAGACGGAAAAAAAGCAAACGAAAGACGTCAGAAACCTGAGGGGCTTCATCGCGGCCGCCGCGCAGAAGATGTTTTCGGCACGGAAGAAGAAGAGCCGTTTTCATTAAACGCAGTAAGAGCGGCAAGCAGGCCCTACCTGCCGGATTTAATGACAGGTTTCGGTGAACAGAGAAAAGCGCTTAAAGAGATAGACATATCACTTAGCCGCGAAGTATCGCGCATAGAAGGCTGGGGGGATTTTGACCCTGCCATAATAAATGAAATAAATGACTATGGAATTCCCGCTTTTCTGTATGAAATTACCGTAGATGTATTTGAGCGTATTGACAGTAATGTGCAGTATATAAAAGTAAAGAGCGATAAATCTGTAGTGCGCATTGTCGTTTTTTTCCAGAAGCTGCCCGGCATTATACCTTTTACCCTTCCGCAAAAAAGGCTTTCCTTGTATCAGAAAGAACTTGAAAAACACCAGAGTGATTTAAATGAGATAGAGGATAAATTAAGAAGTTTTTCCAACCGCAAGCCGGCGCTTGACAAGGAAATGTTTAATATAGAGCAGGAGCTTGAGTTTGACACCGCTGTGAACAGCATGAATGAAGTAGAAATGGAAAATAAATGTGAGATCTATTCATCAGGTTACAAGCTCTGCTGGCTTACAGGTTTTGTCCCAAGCGATGATCTTGAGCGCGTAAAAAAAGTTGCAAAGGAAAACAATTGGGCTCTTTCTGCATATACTCCAGATCCTTCAGATGAGCCGCCCACAAAATTAAAAGGCAATCCTGTTGTCCGGATGATACACCCCCTGCTATCCTTTTTAGGAACTGTCCCCGGTTACAGGGAATTTGATATAAGCGCATCTTACCTTGTTTTTTTCAGTATCTTTTTTGCGATGATTCTTGGAGATGCAGGTTACGGCTTGCTTCTTTTTACATTGTCGCTTTGCCTTGGAATAAACGCGAAATTAAAGGGAGGCTCATTCCCCGATGTAATTAAACTGTTAATGCTGCTTACCTTCTGCACAGTAATTTGGGGCGCCATTAACGGCGCATGGTTTGCCATGCCGCCTGAACATCTTCCGTTTTTCCTTAAGGCGATAATTCTTCCGCCGTTTAACAATATGGGGCCGGTTGTAGAGTTTCCTTCTGTTTTACAGAATATTTTTAAACTGCCTGCAGAAATTCCGGTGGATGAATTTAAAACACGCTGGTACATCCAGCTTTTATGTTTTTCTCTTGCGTTGGTACAGCTTGTGTGGGCAAGAGGAAAAAGAATTTTTAAACTCCTTCCTTCACTGACGGCTTTTGCCCAATTAGGCACCCTTATAATGATGTTTGGCCTTTACTTCCTTGTACTAAATATGCTGCTTCGGGTTGAATTTCCGTCATTTGCATTATTATTTATAATTGCAGGACTGGTTTTGAATTTAATTTTTGCCGAACAAAACGGCGGTAATTTCTTTGTAAATGTAGGAAAAGGTTTTGGCAATGCATTTCAGCTCTTTTTAAAAAGCGTAAGCTGCTTTGCGGATATTATAAGTTATATACGCCTTTTTGCAGTAGGGTTAGCAGGAGCAATGATTGCCCAAATATTTAACGGCATGGCGATCCCTGCTGACGGATTTGGCAGTTTCGGACTTATGTTCATTATTAAACTAATCGTAGCTGTTTTAATTCTTGTTGTAGGTCATGGTCTTAACCTTGCATTGACTGCTCTTTCAATTATAGTTCATGGAGTGCGTCTTAATCTATTGGAATATGCCGGCAACCATCTTGAGATGGAGTGGTCCGGTTATTCATATAATCCTTTTTCGTTAAAGAAAAGAAAAGAAAAAAACATATAAGGAGTTACAAATGGGAGATGTAGGTTTATTAGGTTGGCTTGGTATTGGCGGAAGTTTCGGACTTTCTGCGATTGGAGCGGCACTTGCAATGGCAGCGAGCGGACCTGCTGTTATTGGATCCTGGAAAAAATGTTATGTTCAGAATAAGCCGGCGCCTTTTATCCTGGCGGTTTTTGCAGGCACTTCATTATCGAACGTCATATACGGTTTCATAATCATGGGAGCGCTTGCTACAAATGCTGCCGGCAATTCAGACGGTGCTCTTTTTGCATTAGGAATCGGATCTGGTATATGTATCGGAGCTGTTGCCGTTACACAGGCCATGTGTTCAGCCGCGGCTGCAGATGCCTATGCGGAAACAGGGAAGGGCTTTGGTAACTATCTTATGGTAATTGGTATTGCCGAAACTGTATCTCTTTTTGCAATGGTATTTACACTATTATTTGCATAGGTTCAAGGTGAATGCGAAAAAGTATGCCCGGTAAATTATTAATTGAGGGGTGTCGGCGGTAAATGTTGTCTGACCACTTGTAAGTGGTCAGACGCTTTTGACCGGCCGACAGGACCCCAGTTGAGTGTTTTAGGCATACTTTTTAGATTTTTGATCGAGGCATGAATCGAACATGCGACAACCTGCTTAGAAGGCAGGGGCTCTATCCACTGAGCTACTCGACCAGTTTATACATTATATAAAATCTGAAAAAATATATCAATACTGCCTTACATTCTTAATTTTTCCAGCAGCAGATCCTTAAATTTAGAAGTAGAATTATTATTAGGCTCTAATGCAAGGGAATTCTCGCAGTCGGCAAGCGCCTGCGGATAATCGCCGATATGATAATAAGCCTGCCCTCTCCTGAAAAGACAGAATGACTGGTAGGGATTAATCGAAAGTGAGAGAGAGTAGTCATCTATTGCATGGGAATACTGTTTTAACACAGAATGTACAACGCCGCGGTAATAGGCTGCCTTGTACGATCCTGAATCGAAATCAAGAGAACTGCTAAAATCGCTGATAGCTTCGCTGTACTGCGAGCATGCAAAGTTTGCCATTCCGCGGTGCTTGTATATAATTGAACGGATTAGCCTGTCAGACTCTGAGCGCTGGCCGGAAGGATCTGTAGATATCAGTTTTAATTCAAGTATCTTGGTGTATTGATTTATCGCTTCGCCGAAACGATTCTGGTTGTGGGCAGAAAGAGCATTTACAAGAAGATCGTCTATTGTGACATTGTTATAGTCAAAATGCACATCTGCAAGCTCATTATTTACATCAAAATGTAATTTTGCTTCGTTTGTCTGCGGCGATGAAAAAAGAAGCTCATCTGTTGATTCCTCTATTTTTTGAAAAAAGCTTTCTCGCCTTTTTCCCAATTCCTTGCTGTATTTTCTTTGATAACTTCTTATCTCCTGAAAAATTATATCTGCAAGCGATAAACTGGCGTTAACTGCCGCAAGTTTACGCTTCATTGGCTCGTCAAAAGGACTAAACTCGGCTTTGTAAACAAGCTCATGTTCAACCTCCGCCCAGGCGTCCTGAAGGATGGTTCTTATTTGAATTTCCGCAATATCTGTATCGGGATCCCCGTATTTTTCAATAATGCTTGAAGGTAATTTTATTAAAAGGTGAGTAGACTCATAACCAAATTCCTTGAATGTATAATGCCCTTTTACTTCACGCTCCAATACATCGAATTTTTTTATTATTAAATCCTCGGCTGCCGCAAGGTCTTCTATGAAGGGGCAGATTATCCTTATTCCCAGAAGATCTGATATTTTCGGGTCTTTCATGCCCATTTTTAAAAGTCTTAAATATTTTGAGAAATAGCTTGAAAAGTTTTTTATTCTGCCGCTTACAACAGGGTTGGAATCAATATCTATAAGAATATGTTCCACCTGCTCTTTTAATTCATTAACAATATGATGCCTTACTTCATTGAATCTTTCATACTCGTTTTTAAGGTAATTTTGCTCCAGCGGAGTAGAAGCGGTTTTAAAAAGATTATTATTCATAATTATATATTCACATAAAAAAAAGCTGTCTGAAAATCGCAGTGATCTTCAGACAGCCCTTGTCCAAGGACTATGCTCTCCTTATTAAATCCTTACTATTGCTCTTGTCTGCGTGAAGGATCATTAAACGGAGCTTCGGTAGCCTGTCTCTGCTGTTCCAGATAACGAAGCACCTGATTCTGTCCAAAGCGTTCCATTTCCCATGTTTTGCGGGCTTATTCGCGTGTCTGAATAATATTCCAGATTGCCTCATCGTTGATGTCACGATCTGTATCAAGTACTGCAAGGTCGTAGATAATGGCTACATCTTTAAAGTATGTAACAAAGTCTCCTCCGACATTAGCAGCATCACGCTGAATAAGGAATCCGCCGAACTTGATAAATGGCGTATTAAATGGATAAAGTGGAACAAGTCTTATATCGCGGTTTCTGACTTCCTGCATGTAAGCTGGGTTTCTCCAGATAAGTTCTCCCCAGCCGTCAAAGTTAAGGAAGCCCATGAAAATGGTTCTTTCATTGCCCATGCCGTCAACAAGGATTGTTGAAAGGCCGTGCGGGAAATTAAGGCCGTAAACACGTACCTTTACTTCGCGTAGAACACCAACATTTTTGATTACGCCGAAAGCCGGTGTGCCCGGTTCGCTCGCTTCAAAACGGCTTCTGATGTTGGTAATGCCATCGCCCTGATCCGCAGGGGTGATAGCGCCGCTTTCGCTGACTGTCGAATTTTCATATGCAGGAATATCGAAAGGCGGTTTAATTAACGCCCATGAATTGAACGGTTCAATCGGGAAACGAACTCTGACGCCCATTACGGTGCCATGTTCTCTTGAGGCGGCTTCCCTTGTGAAACTCAGGGTTACATTGTCAACAGTCCTGGAAGAGGATGCAAGAATTACTTCCCAATTTGCTATTGCAAGAGAGGACTGCATAAATGATCTCTGCTGTGCTGTAAAACTGCCACCGGCGGCATGGGAAAAATCCATCATTGTCTGACGATTTTGATTGGGCCTGTCGTTGGTGTCATTTTCATTTACCCTGACATTAATATCCGCGTTGAGCAAGGAAAAGTCTATAAGAACACCTTCCTCGGCAAACATCGGAACCGTAAGCATCGCAATTACGACTAGAATGAGCAACTTTTTCATGTAAAGCTCCTTTAATAAACACTTCTTTAAAAAATTTTGTCGATATCTCATTTTATAAAATAATTAATGTTTTGTCAACGGCAAAACATTAAAATTCCCAATTTTGTGTTTTTTCATAATTAGACCAGGTTCATGAAAAAACAAGCTGCCTTTTAAGGGATGTCCCCGGTAAAAACGGAAACCCCGTCTATAAAAAACCGTACATCCCTGACATATGAAAAATTCCTCTTCATACCGGCATAAAAAGTGCGGAAATTATCCAGCGTTCTCCCGCCTTCTGCAGGAGGCATCGCAGCGTCCGATGAAAAATCGGCATAAACAATCCCGTCTCTGAATAAAAGGGATTTAAGCTTTGTACCTCTTGGAAAAAGAGGGAGAAGATCCGGGGAGACAGGTCCCAAGAGCGTCTCCTCAGTATACCGGACAATATCACCTTCCCTTGATTTGGAATGTTTGAGCATCCGGTCTTCTACGGCTATAATCCCGTCATTTATAGTATAGAATACAAAAGTTCTCCTTGCAAGCCCCAAAGCCAGAAATTCAACCAGCGCCAGCAATATTAAAATGCCGATAAAAAGGAGCGAACGTTTTACGGGAGATTCAAGGAATTCGTAAATATGTCTGAAAATATCTCTTAATAAATATCTCATTACCGTTCAAATATACCAATAAAATTTGTTATTCCATTGTACAACGAACGACTTAATTTTTGCAAGCCGTCTTCGCTTGTCATTAAGAGCGCATCATGCCTGTTTGACACAAAACCCAGTTCAACAAGCACAGCAGGCATGCGGCTGTTTCTTACGACAAACCAGTCGTTGGCCTTGCGCCCTCTGGAAGGCAGGGTATTGCCGAATGTTTCGTCAAACCCGCGGAGAATGGAATCTGCAAGGAGAATGCTTTCTGTTGTAAACTCTTCGTTTAGCATACGGTTTAGAATCGAGGTTATATCCGAAGAATAATTATGCCTTGAAGTATCCAGAAGCGAGCGGGTCTGCCCTGATGTAATGTGCCATACCTCATAGCCGCTGGCATTTCTGTTGGTGCTTGCATTGGCGTGAATCGAAACGAGAATTACAGATTCATTATCCTTAACAGTAATTGCATTAGCAATATCCGCACGGTAGTCCAGCGTACGGTGGATATCAGTATCCCTTGTCATTAATATTTTTTTGTCAGGATATTTTTCAACAAGCTGATCTCTTAGAGAAAGGGCAACTCTTAAAACAATATCCTTTTCAAGAACCTGTGTGTTTCTTCCGTTAACTGAAATGCTGCCCACAGCTCCTGAATCCCTTCCTCCATGGCCGGGATCGATTATAATTGCCGCTACCTGAAAACGGGATGCGTCATTTTCATGTAAACGCGTAAAGGTATTTTTTAAAGTTGAGACAAAGGCTTCGGGAAAAACAAGAGCGCCGTTATTACTGTACGGAAGATGAACATTAAAAAGCTCGCGGTTGTTTACTATTAAAAAACCTGTCTCCCCTTCGCGGGAAGCAAGGGAAAAAACTCCGTTATGATCACCTGAATAAAAAACGCCGTTTCTGAAAAGTGGATCCCATCTGAACTGGACAGAATGATTCCGGGATGCCGATGAAAGGGTATTTAGGGTTTCATCAATGGTAAGAGCGTATAAAAACGAATAATGGGAAAAAGACAATAAAACAAACAACAGAATTTTTACGGGGAAGTGTAATTTATTCTTTGTCTTTGTCTTTGTCAATTTCAGCTCCCATGCTTTCAAGCAAGTAGACTGCTCCCTGATAAGAGCCGCGGATTAATGCAGCCCAGAAGGATCTTCCCAGTCTTGTTTCATTTTCGGCATTTTCGAAAGGCTGCATAACAGGAAGAGGAAAACCTGTCAGAAGACGAACGGCATCGAGAGCTTCATCGACTGTTCTGTCCATGTAATCTCTAAGGCCTGAAGCCTGAAAAGCAGGGAAGGGGTAGATAAAACAGGAAGATGCCTGTTCCGGCTCAATGGAAATACAGGATTCAGGTATTTCTTCAAGAGCCGCCTTCATGGCTTCTGTTAAAAGAAAGGCATCCGGCGGAAAAACTTTATTTGCGTCTTTTAAAAAGACGGACGTTTGCGCATCCGAAGAATCAAGTCTTATAAGGATTGATTTAGCCATTTTTTGCGCCGCTGTAATGGCGTCTTCCCTGTTCTGCGCCGATGCGATTATATTACCGCATTTTGTTACATTATTTTCCGGAAATGATACTTTATCCCCTTCTGCAATCCTTAAAAATATATCATTTACATAATCGGATTTTTTCACTTCCCCGTTTTCTGATTTGATTCCTGTTATTTTTTTGACGGTTCCGGGGATGGATATAAATGCCCTCTCTGCGCATGTCCAATCTTTTACAGGGACAAGCCCTTGGGGTTTCTCACCCATCGCAATCAGGATAGCCGCTTTAATAGGCAAAGCACCAGATGAGTAGGGGTAAGTCCAGCCCGACATATATCCCCCCGAAAGGCGCGCTGCAATTTCACCTAACATAGGGCCTTTTGATGTCAGCTTTATATCTCCCTTTGCAGCTCCGGCGTTTTCCTTCCCGGCAAGATTTAACGCATGAATACCTGCGCAAAATGTATCAAGAATTGCATCCTGTTTATCTTTGTCAATGATTGTCGGCATTGTATGACCCATCTCGATAAAATACGGAGGAAAGAAAATATGCCTGTCTGCAAGGCCGCAGATTGTAATTTCTCCCTGATAATGAATCGCATCTACGGAGAACTCAAGCCCCTCCATAAACTCTTCTACAATTGCGCATCCTGAGCGTGAAAAAGCTATTGCCTTTACCGCCGCTTCATGGAACTCTTCGATACTGTCTGCACGGCGGCAGCCGCGGCTTCCCATGTTGTCAACAGGTTTTATCACAACAGGGAAAGGAAAAGGAATTGAACCGGGAATGTCTTTTTCAGTAATTGTAAAAAAATCAGGCGAGGGAAGATTGGCCAGTTTAAAACGCTTTCGCATTCTTGACTTGTCGGAGGCGTCAAGTGCCGCCTCGTATGGAATGCCGGGTAGTCCAAGCCTTTGGGAAACCCAGGCAACACTTGCGGAAAAGTCCGTTCCTGCTGTCATTATTCCCAAACGCTTTGCTGAACCCTGGATCGATCGGGCAAAATCCTCGATCCCTTCCTTGTCTTTAAGGTCTATTTGTTCAAATCTGTCCGCAAGATGAATACATGGAGCCCTGCTGCTTGCATCAAGCGCTATTGTATTGTAATTAAGCTCTTTTGCAATTTTAATGACAGGCCCCTGCATGACACCTGCGCCAAGAATTATAATTGTTTCCTTCATGTTATTAAGTACACACATGTTTGCTGTAAATTGTCAATTGAATAGGGAGCTGTCTACCACTGTCCTGGTACAAAACCATCAGGGACTGTGATCTTCATTGTGTCTCCTGTTTGTTCTATTACAAAAAGACCTGCATCGGCAGTTGCTTTTTTTGCATCGTTTCCGAATATGGCTCCTGCTATTGCGCCCTGTACTATGCGTTTGTCGTTTATTCTGTCTCTTGCCTGCCTGAGGATCATAAGCCGTTTTACATGTTTTTCAACATCCTTTACAGCCGGTTTTGTCTTTACTTCTACACCCATTATTGTTTCTTTATTTTCCAGAAAAATATCTATTTCAGCAAGCAATTCTCCATTATCGTTATATATCTTATGACCGCCAGATGAATAACATCCAAAATGGTATCCCATTTCGTTAAAACGCATGCTAATATTCGGAGCTACAAGATGCTCAGCAAGTTCTCCAAATCGGTTATGCAAATCACCTATTTGCCTGGCATTTTCCTTAACTATCCTGTCAGTTTCTTTTTGCAGTTCTCTAACTTCCATTAATCCTGCCCACACATCCTCAAAGGTCAAGCCTCTTGGGTAGTCTGGATTTTTTTTTGTTGCCGCAGCCATATTGATCTCCTGAAAAATTAGTATAACCTGAAGCTTCAGGTTGTGGAACTGTCATGATTGACAATTCCATGTATATATATGGCGCGGGGGTGTTGTTTTGCTTTAGTGAAAGTTAATTAATTGTAAAAATTAGGTTTTAGAAAAGTGGGCAAGGGTAGCTGCGCCAGGCCTGTCGGCTCCGGGTGGCTGTGGCCTTAAATTACGCACGCTCTGGCGTGGCTGGCTAGGACTTCACACCGAAGTCGCCGACAGGCCTTGCGCAGCTACCCTTGCCCGCATTTGTATAAGGTCTGTTTTAATAATTTTGTTTATTATAGAGTCAAGCAAAAGCGGGAGTTGCCGGTTAGTATTTTTTTAGTTCGTCAAAGGCCAGGCAGATGTTGTTCGAAAGTGATTCTAAAAGTTTTTTTTGTACTGATTCCATTTGCTTTGTTCGCGCAGATTTAGCGGGTTTTGCAGTTTCATCGAAGAATAGCTGGTATGGTTCAATACCCAGAGCTTTAGCGAGCTTGCCTATAAATGAAAAGGAAGGACATCTATTTCCGCTTTCAAGCTGTCTTACATATGAATGAGCTGCGCCGCACTTTTCTGCGAGTTTTTCCTGGGAAATCCCCTTGATTTTACGCCATTTTTTTAAATTAAGGATAAAAAGCTGATTCATATCCATATTTGTATTCTATGAGCGATCTATATTTTATTGTCGATACACTTGATGATACTATGCATATATAATATGCTAGCGGTATGCGAACAATATTAGTCTATTTACTTGTAATTATAGCGTGTAAATAGGCAGAAATTATGTTCAGCCTTTATATATACCTGTCTGTATAGGCAAGTAAATCATTTTGGTTTCCTGATACTTAAACAGGAATCACTTAAAAGGAGTTCTTTTATGAAGAATTGTATCAAAATTTTCGGGATTATTGCTCTGATTGCGATAATCGGGTTTTCAATGACTGCTTGCGGTGATGGCGGCGGCGGTGGCGGCGGTGGTCTTGATCTTACTGTAGGCAATACTGACGGCAGGCTGACCATTAATAATATTATTCCTGAGCATAATGGTAAATGGATTATAGCTTTTGGAGGATATGATCAAGATAATGGTCTATTTGCTGCAGCCAGTCTTAGTAGTTCCGGGACAGTAACAGGAGGTCTAATTTCTGGAGGAAGTGTTACTCTAAATGTTTGGCTCCCAATCAATGATACTACTCTTGGCAATTTTAATGGAAGCGGAATGGAAGAATTTATGTTGTTTGTTATGAATAAAACAAGCATCTCAGTAGATGAAATGGAAAGTGTATTCGGAGAACATGGCGATGAACCTGATTGGCTGCTTGATATGGGAATGGGAGAAGTAACTTTCTCTGCCGGAATTGGCACTATGACAAATCTGATGTGGTTCTCAGAGTTTGATTTTGATTAATAATTTAATATATCATATAAAAATAATTGTTACAGGGGCATTTAACAAACGGTAATCAATCTTTATTTTGCGCATAGACTTCGAATGTGTCACCCAGAGCGAAAAGTTTGCTTGCAGCTAACAGCAGCCAAAAAAGAGGGCTTGTTCTGCTTTTTGCGAATCTTCCCAGAAAGGGGAAGCGCTCCGGGTGGTGCCCTATAACATCGATTTTTTTTACTTTAAAGCCTGCAAGGGAAAGTGCTTTTTTGCACATTTTCGGCGACCACACTGTAAAGTGATCTGCAGGGCTTGCATTTAAAAAGCGGCGAAGGTTTTTGCGTCCAGAAACGCCGGAAAAAGAAGGAGTGGAAAATGCAAGGATTCCATCCGGTTTTAATAGTTTTTTTATTTCTGAAAATACTGCAACGCAATTTTTGAAGTGTTCAATCACATACCATAGTGTAATGACGTTAAATGAATTGGCTTTAAAATTATGCCCGCCCGGAAAGAACCCCTGGACAGCCGGGATTAAAAGCACATCTTTTACATAATTTACAGCATCCTGCGAAGGTTCAATTCCATTGGGTGAGAAGCCCTCTTCCTTAGACGCAGAAAGGAAGGGGCCGTACGCACAGCCAATATCAAGCAGGGAAGGCTCTCCTTGCACATTTGCAAACAGGGATTTAATATTTTTTAAGCGGCCTCTTGCGGCAATTTTTATATTGTTAAAATCCTCAAGATATGTTTTTCCGTACTGTTTTACATAGGAATCAAAAAAATACTCTTTAGCATATTCAAAGGGAAGGGTATTTATTCTGTCCATGTGAATGATACCGCATTTGGAGCAGAGGCGGTAAGTACGATCATTAAAGCGGCAGATACTGCTTCCAATTTCTGCCTTGCAGACAGGACATTCTTTGTTAACCTGCGGATTTAAACCGTTAACAAAAGCTGAAAAGCTGTTTTCTTTATCAAGTTTAAGTCTTTTGGCAAGTAGCTCACATTTTTGCTTTATCGTATTTAGTCTTTCTATAAAATATTTTGATTTAAAATCCTGGAATCCGGAAGACTTTGCGCATCTTTTGTGTAATTCCGAAGGATGATCCAGTAAAACAATACATCCTGCATAAAGGGCTTCGTAAGCTGTTATTCCGTAGTGTGTAATAACAATATCATATTCATAAAGATGTTTTGCAAGATTTGGTATATTTTCCAGTATGCGAACATTTTCCGGAAGTCTTTCTGCGTTGGCGTTTACAAGAGCGCCCATTAAAAGAGTTATTTCCAATGAATGCATATAAGATAATGCAAGAGCTGTTTTAATGCCTAAGGCGGCCGAATCTTCCTGTCCAAATGTAACCAAGACACTGATTTTTTGGCAAGCAAAAGACAAGTCCGATTTTGATTTTTTACGCTTGTCAATGTTGACATTTTTAAATAAAAACCCAGGCGAAAAAATATTGGCAGAGGGTTTTATAAAATTTTCAGGGATTAGAATATCCAAAAGAAAATCAATTTTATCGCGCGATGCGCCTCCTTCGTCAATTCCGATGACAGGGGCCATTTTTTTCCAGCGTAGAATATCACTGTCACTTGTCTGAAAATTATCAAGAATGATAAAGTTAATTTTTTGCTCAAGTTCTTCGCATTTAATTATTAGTTCTTCATCGGTAATACACAGGGCAGGATTGAAGCTCATCAGTTTGTAAAGAGAAGTTAAATCTCTTGTCTGCGGTGTTATAAAAAGTCGGACATTTCTGCCTGAAGCATGTAAATCATTTGCAAGTGACATACATCGTGTTAAATGTCCGCCGCCTTTTCCTTTTTCACAGCAGGGAACAATCAATATCAAACTTTTATCCTCCGTGAATTTAGTAATTCCAAATAATTATTAATTATTACAGTTCCGCTGTATTTATCCGCCGTATCTTTCAGGGCAGCGTATAATATAACGGCGCGCTTGTAGTCTTCCTGTGTATCTACAGTCAGGCGAAGATCAGGGTAGTTCCAGCGCTCCGGCGCAAAGGGGCGGTGAAGCATAAATTGCAGGGGATTATTATATAAATGAGGGCAAACGTGTTCACGTTCAAAAAGACTGTTTGCATCCCTTCCTGCGCGAAGCAGGGAGGAAGCAAGGACAGATTCAACCCCGGAGCCATAGGGAAGATTCTGAAAACATGCGTAATCAGCGTTAAGAGCCATAGCTTCGTTATTAATTGAAATAGCGGCATCGGCAAATACAAAGGGGTTATCTCCTGTCGCTCTTATTACCCTGTCTATATTATAGTTTTTTATCACCTGGCAGTAGCGCTCAAGTACATCTTCCTTGGGGCCTGAAAAAATCTCAAAGCCTGCTTCCTGAGCAAGAGGCTCAAATACGCAAAAAGAGTCCTGGGGGCATGCAAGAACTCTTAAACCGGCAGGTACATGATTTAAAGCCTGCATTACGCGGTATAAAAGAGGCTTGTTATCAAGCGGGAGCATTGCTTTTCCAGGCAGTCTTGCTGAATCAAGCCGCGCCTGTAAAATAATTGCTGTCAATTCATGCTCCAGGATTTGGTTACTTCCCGGGCATCACATCTCCACCTGAGTTTGTTTTTTAAAACCCATTTTCTGCATTCCTTAAATTCATCCCATGCGGAAAAAAGATCTTCTCCGGATTTGAAAAGAAAACCGGGAAAACGGTAATAAGGCAGATGAGCGTAATCCCTTCTGAATACAGGGGCCAGATTTTTAAGATAGAACCTCATATAACTGTTTTCTACAGTGAAGTTTTCTGAAGGCAATTCTCCTTCGTAAGAGAGTTTTAACTGAAGATTAGCAGCGATTTCTTCTCCCCAGAGACTGGCGCGAAGTCCGAAATCCATTAGCTGCCAGTGTACATGGCTTAGAGTTATGTCAAATCCGCCGGTATGAATAAAACGCTGCCTGTCATAAATACCGATTCCGTCAAAGGGATAGAGGGTTTTCTCTCCCTCGTTATGAGGTTCGCTGAAAACAGTGCGTATCATTCTTTTATGAGTCATGGGAGCAGAAAGAGAAGGCAGGGTTTCATAATTAGGGCTCATTATAAGGGGAACTGTACAAAGCCTTTTAAATCCGGATTTTTTATCGATGCTTCCGTCGCTCTCTTCATGGTTTACGCTTAGTCTTTGCGCCATCCTTCTTGCAGTACCGCCTGCGATTATCTTCATATCGCTGTGGATTACAAAAAAAAGGGGACTTTCAATTTCTGATGCCGCAAGATTGATTTGCCCGCCGAGGTTAATTTCATTTTCAGGCAGGATAAAACGTACAAAGGGAAAACGCCCGGCAAGCTCTTCAATGTCGTAGTGAGGGGCGCATGATTCTATGGAAATTACATTGTCAAAACCGACTTTTTCCAAGTCATGAAAGATCGATCTGCGCGGCAGCCCGGGACGGTTAAGGATAACTGCCGAAATACCGGTTGAGGCAATGCGTTCCTTGCCCCCAACTGCGGTATAAGGTGAGATTTTTTCATTAAAAATTGTAGGTATAGTATTCATCGCAGACAGCGCATATCCCTTTATATGTTTTTTCACATTGTTCCCTGTAATGCTTTTCTGCATTCTGCCATATGCTTTCAAGGGAATCTGTAAATACATTTCCAAGAATGTTGCTTTTATCTCCCTTTAAAACGCCTAGATTCTCCCTGCAAAGGGGGACATCTCCGTCAATTAAAACGGGGAAATCCCTCATTATATGCCAGCAGCATTGACGGATAACAGGTGAAATGTCGGATGCCTGTTTCTTTTCAAGGACACCGCAGAAATCATCATACTTCTGAATAATGATATTTTTCTCTTTATTGGGAGCTGCTTCCTTCCAGTATCGGTAGAATTTTTCGGTGTCCTCTTCCTCTCCCTTAATCCTGACTGCCTGTATATAGCAGTCATCCGGGAAGAGCGATAAAAGTTTTTTTGCGCAGCTTTCAGCTTCCGCAAAACCGGATGTGCGTAATTGCGCATAACGCTGGCTGTCGGTTGTATCAAGAGAGACGATCCATGAAAGGGGAGAAAGCGCGCTTTTCCTTGCCGCAGCTTTTGCTTTTAATGACATTTCAGCGCATTCTTCAAGTTCTGCGTTTTTCCAGCCGAGCCCGGATGTTTCGATTACAAGGGCAAGCTCTTTTCGTTCAAGAACTTTTTCTATTAGTTTTATCTTTTCCGGATGCAGGCTCAATTCACCCCAGAGTGAAAGATCTATAACAGCGTCTCCGGAAAAGGCAATTATTTTATCAAGCAGAGATTCAAATTTGCCGCATTCCATAAAATCTTTACGTTCGCTTACGTTCGTATAAAGAGGATAGGGGCAAATTGCGCATTTTTGCGGACAGCCGCCGTAAACCTGAACAGGATAAAAACTCGGCAGTGTTCTAAGTATCGCAGGCTGCTGCAGTATTATCTGTTCTGCATCATTTGCAGCGGGAATTGAATTGCCGCAGGCTGTAAGAAAATTATTTATAAGCATGATATTGCGTTTGGAATCTGCGCAAAAATTTAATCTGTGGCAGCGAAGATCGACGGAAGATATTTCAGCTTCTATATCGAAGGCGTTAATGTCTTTTTGGATAACAGAAAAAAGAGTATCTCTTTCTACAGGTCCGCCGTCTGTTTCAAGGATCTTCGCCAATATTCCTGCTGTCCCTGCAGAAAGCACTTCCGGCGCAAGGCCGTAGGGCCAGCCGTCGGCATAGGAATATTCTGCCTTATACCTGATATGCCTTTGCACAATGGCGTCTGTCAAGACAGGATCAAGAAAGGGGCAGTCTGCAAAGGTAAAATAAATGCAGTCAAATCCATCCTGCAATTGAGAAATTCTTTCCAGCAGACTGCGCTTTGTCCAAAAATCCCTTTGTTCAAAATGAATGCCTGTTAAACATGAAAAATCAGAATCCTTGCCGGCAAACAGAACTGTTTTCCCGACACCGGGAAATTTAGCCGCTTGTTCAATACACATTTGAAAAGCGTTTTTCCCGTTTAAAAGAGGTTCAAAAGCGCAAGATGACAGATTCCCCGCATACAAAACTAAAAGTGTATTCATACTCTCCCATTATCGGCGTAATTTGCAGGACTTGTAAATCGCCTAATGGCTGTTTCCAAGCAGTTTAATCCTTGATAAAACATAATCGAGTCTGTTGTGATTCAAAACGGCGCGTTTGTATGGTCTTCCCTTTATGCCGGCAATATCGTAGCCGCCGCGGGTAACAAACTTTTTGCTTTTACCTTCTGTAAACCAGTAAACAAGGGCAATGTCCTCATTGGTCATTTCAATGGCATTAAAGCCCTTTTTACCAAGTATGCAGCCGGAATTAAAAAGACAGGGGACAGGAAGCTCATCTCCGTAAAGGCTCTGACGAAGGACATCCCGCTTTTCTTTTCTTTTTAATTTGCCCAATTCCTCTCTTAGGGCTATAACTTCATTTTCTATCCGGTTTCTGTTCTCGCCGGAAGAGGCGGGGTAATCCCTGCAAAGGCGTTCAATCTCAAATTTGATATAGTCAAAACGTCCCAGGGACTCAAACAGGGGGCGGTGGGTATGACCGATAATTGAAAGACAATGATTTTTAAGCGAAAAAGAATATGCTTTTTTTTCGATATGAAAACGCTTTAAGGGGCTGCGGGAATCTGTCATATTCTTGATGCCGAAAGGTTTTAATATATACCTTACTCCAAACCCCATAAGCCAGTTAAATCTCCTGTAGATATTAGATAACTGATGTCCATGGTATACATATGCGGGAACGGTTCCTGTAATTATTTTTATCACATTATGAAGAGGGTATTGAGAGTGATTTCTTTTATGATTTAACTGATCATCATGATTGCCTATGATTTTATAGAACCTGTTTTCACGGGAAAACATATTGAACACGCTGTAAAGGCTTGCCCATTTTTCCCTGATTTGATCGAGAGGAAACCTCTGGAGATCTTCGATATCACCGTTTAAAACCAGTATCCAGCCATTTTTAAAGTAATACTCTTCAAGGACACAGGTGAGCATCTCCCCGTTATGGTAGAGATCGTCCCTTGTACCTGTTCCCATGTGGAGATCGCTTATTATAAGGACTTTTCCTTCGCTGGAAATATCAAGAATCGAACTTTCCGGAAATTCTTCTTCCGCCAGGCGGCTAAAAAATATTCTTTCCTGCATTGGGCCATCAAGGACTTGAACCTCGGACCAAGAGATTATGAGTCTCCTGCTCTAACCAACTGAGCTAATGACCCCGACAAGCTTACTTTTACATAATTCAATTAAAAATGTCAAGGCTTTATAGAATTTTTTATTCGCTAAATAAAGCTGCCACTACCATTAATCTTAATAAAAATATATAATGACAGTATGTTAAACCCTCTGGCGTCCATAAATACTATGTTTTACAATCTGGGTTTTTTTGCAAGAACCTTAAGAGGCGTCGGTTATTTTATACGTCATTCTCAGGCCTCATTTAGAATTCTTGTAATGCAGATTCTCTTTACATTTGTATACGCCATGGGGATATCCACGCTTTTAGCTCTTGCTATCGGGGCTGCTGTAAATATTATCGG
Organism: Treponema sp.; assembly: GCA_009781635.1. Taxonomy (GTDB): domain Bacteria; phylum Spirochaetota; class Spirochaetia; order Treponematales; family Breznakiellaceae; genus WQXQ01. Next base: position 81,848 of record WQXU01000006.1, on the reverse strand, counting down.
AGTTCCTTTTTTAACAATGCTAAATCAGCAGCAGCTTATTTACACTCTTCTTATTATAATAATAACAAGAGAATTGGGACCGCTTTTAACAGCCTTTATCGTCATTGCGCGTTCTGCAACTGCTATCGCGACAGAAATTGCAGGAATGGTAATTTCACACGAAGTTGAGGCGTATATATCCGTTGGAGTCGATCCAATTGAACATCTTGCAGTTCCGCGCTTATTGGGCGTGACAATTTCGCTTATTCTGTTAAATATTTATTTCTCCATATTCGGACTTGCAGGTTCCTATATTGTAACCCAAATTATAAGTTCTACGCCGATGGATTTTTATTTTACAAGTTTACTGCAGCAATTGACTATCCAGGATATTCTGCTTTCCATAATAAAGAGCATAGCTTTCGGCGCTATTATTTCCATAAGCGCTGTTATTTATGGTTTTTCGGTTGAACGTGCCAGTACCGAAGTGCCGGTTGCAGGTTTGCGCGCCGTTAGCGGCGCTTTTGCGCTTTGCATTATGGTAAATGTTCTTTTATCGGTTTTATACTATGTGATATTAACGTAATGGAAAAAATAATACAGTTAAAAAATACAGGTTTCTCGGCGCAGGATGAAAGAAAAATAGTTCAGGATATCAATGTTGAATTTGAAGAAGGAAAAACAACCGCTATTGTAGGGCCCTCAGGCGGAGGGAAAAGTACGGTTCTAAAATTGTCTGCGGGGCTTCTTTTGCCGGACAGCGGAGAAGTCCTGTATTACGGGAAAAACATAGCGCATATGAACCGCAGCGAGAATATTGAATTCAGGAAGAACAGCGCTTTTATCTTTCAGGATTCTGCGCTTTGGGCCAACATGGATCTTTATCAGATACTGGAACTTCCTTTGCGTATTCATTATCCGCAAATGAACAAAGAAGAGCGTAAAAACAGAATAATGGAAGTGACTAGTGAAGTTGGCTATAAAAAAGAGCTTGCAATCCGCCCTGCGCGGCTGTCCATGGGAGAGCAAAAGATTATTGCCTTTGCGCGCGCAATGCTGTGCAATCCCTCTCTTTTATACCTTGATGAGTGGACAGAATCACTTGATGTAACGTCAGCCGACAGACTTGTAGAAATAGTGCGGAAAAAACAGCTGGAGGGCACAACAATTATTCTTGTTTGCCATGATATGCGCCTTATTAAGACATTAGCCGATTATGTATTAGTGATCGCAGACGGAAAACTTGTTTTTAATACGACAAAAGAACAGGTTGTAAATGATGCTGAACTAAGTAATTATCTAAGAATGGGGATGATGCTATGAAGTTTTCAATTCGATATGCTGATAAGATAGTTGGCGTTCTTGTGGTACTTGCGCTTGCAGTGCTCATTTTTGTAATATTCATGCTTGGCAGAAACCAGCGCTGGTTTGTGTATGATTATCAGTATAAAACATATTTTACATCCGCATCAGGGATAAGTCCCAATATGGCAATTCAATATAAGGGTTTTACAATCGGGTATGTAAAAAGGATTTCACTTTCAGATGATGACAGGGTAGAGGTTAATTTTTCCATCTTCGAGGAATATGTTCACAGGGTTACAGAAGGCTCTCTTGTTGAAGTTCAAATAAGCCCTATTGGCCTTGGAAACACATTTGTTTTTTATCCCGGCAGGGGGAGGCAAGTAATTCCCGAAGGAAGTACGATTCCGGAAGTAAACTCACCTGAGGCAAAGCATCTTATATCAGAAAGGCTTTCTGATATTCCCAGGGCAAACGACAGTATCAGCAATATTGTTAACAATGTAAATACATTGCTGGAAACAATAAATATTTCCCTTACAGGCTCTGAAGGAGCTGATGAAATTGTCCTTGGTCAAATATTTGACGGTCTTGAAGAAACGATTGCAAACGTTAACCGCGCTGTTATAAGCATTAATAACGCCATTATTAATGTTAACAATATTATAAGGCAGGCTTCAGATCCTCAGGGGAGCCTTATGGCAATTCTTGACGGAGAGGGAAATGTTTATACAGGCCTTGAAGCGTCAATTGTTTCACTATCCGGCATTATAGAAAATCTTAATGAAGCAAGCGCTTTTATCCCGGGACAGCTTCCGCAGGTTGCAGTATTGATAGGTGAACTTAACATGACAATAAGATCGGTGCAGGATGTACTGACAGCAATTGCGAATAACCCTCTTTTAAGAGGCGGAATCCCCGAGCGGACAGAATCAAATCCCGGAGGCGCAAATCCCAGAAACCTGGAGTTTTAAAAGGAGTTAACAAAAAATGAAAAAACTTTTAATTATATTGATATTAATTTTTGCCTCCTGTTCAACAGCTCCAAAAAGTACAGGTGATATTTTTTTTCTGCGCGCGCAGGCGGAAGAAGGAATGGAAACAGCCAACAGGGAGGCCGCAAAAGGTAATTTTGAACTTGCCCTTTCCCTGCTTACAAGTTTTAAACGTAACGCAATTCTTGCAGATGATCCTTCCCTGATAATAAGGGTTAGTTTATCAAGGGGAAATGTTTTATTTTTACTTAACAGACTGGATGAGGCTTTTGCGGAATGGGATTATGCGATTGCAGAAGCTCAAAGACTTGGGAATGCAGAACTTTTGTCTGTCAGCAGGGTTTACAGGGCAAGGGGAAACCTTGTTTCCGGCAGAGCGCAGGCGCAGTCTGTTTTGGATGATGTTAACCGTGAAAGTGCAAATATCAGGGCAAACAGGATTTATATTGCGTTTTCCTGGCAGGTTAGGGGACTGGCTCTTCGCTCTCTTGCTCTTTACAGAGAAGCAGAGCATGCAATGCTCCAATCGCTTGCAATACATGAAAGAGACATGCACCTTGAAAATGCTTCTTATGACTGGTACACTATTGCTTCGATAAGATCATTGGCAGGTGATTTACAGGGCTCTCTTAGAGCGCTCGAACAGTCAATTGCAATAGACAGGCGCATTGAAAATTCATGGGGTCTTGCGGCAAATTACCGCGCCATGGGGGATGTTTACCGTAAGACAGGTCAAAATCCAGAAGCGCTTTTCGCATACGAAAGAGCAAGGTCAATTTATATTGCCCTTGGAAATGATCATGAGATATCAGAAATTAACAGGAGAATATTAAATCAATGAATGACGTATTTATGAATACTTACACAAGGTTGCCTGTAACTTTTTCCAGGGGAGAAGGTTCGTGGCTTTATGATATTAACGGAAAGAAATATCTTGATTTTGGTTCAGGTATTGCAGTTAACTTGCTTGGGCATAATTATCCGCCCCTTGTCAGGGCTGTAACAGAACAGGCTGCTAAATATTTTCATGTCTGCAATTATTATTTAAGCGATGCAAGTGTCGCTTTTGCGGAAAAACTTGTGGAAGCAACAGAGCCTGCAGGAATTAAAAATGTATTTCTTGCAAATTCAGGCGCGGAAGCAAACGAAGGCGCATGCAAACTTGCAAGGAAATATTCGCTTTTAAAGTACGGAAAAGGAAGGCATACAATTGTAACCCTTAAGGGGAGTTTTCACGGCAGAACAATTACAACCCTTTCGGCAACAGGCCAGGAAAAATTCCATAAAGATTTTGGCCCCTTTACTGAAGGCTTTTTACACATTCCAGGCGGTGATATTGCAACGCTTGAAGCGGCGCTGGACGAAAAAAAAGTCGCAGGGCTTTTGATTGAAGCAGTGCAAGGTGAAAGCGGAATTGTCCCCCAGTCAGATGAGTTCATTACAGCCGCCGCAAAATTATGCGCTGAAAGGGACATACTTCTTATGTTTGATGAAATTCAATGCGGTATAGGAAGGACAGGCAGCTTTCTTGCCTTTGAGCAGTATAAAGATGAAAAAGGCAATCCAATAAAGGCAGACATAGTAACGCTTGCAAAGGGGCTTGCAGGCGGTATTCCTGCGGGAGCGGTTTTAGCGGGAGAAAAAACAAGATGCGTTTTTTCTGCAGGTGATCATGGCAGTACTTTTGGAGGTAATCCGGTTGCCGCCGCCGCCGGACTTGTGGTATTAAAGACTGTAAATAACCCTGAGTTTCTTGCAGACATTGTGCATAAGGGCGATATATTGATGAAGGCCTTAAGAAGCCATCATATGATTAAAGAAGTGAGGGGCAGGGGATTGATGATTGGCTTTGATATAGAAAGCGATGCCTGGCCTTTTTTACAAGCCGGTATTGCAAGAGCGGACAATTCAAAAAATCAAAGCGGACTTCTTATGCTGAGCGCCGGAGCAAAAACAATAAGGCTTCTTCCTGCGTATACGATCCTTGACAGCGAGATTGATCAGGGTATTGAAATACTTTCACAGCTGCTTTGTGCCGGTTAAGTGACAGATACGAAATTTGAAAGGCTTGCGCTGCTTGCCGGAGAAGAAGGTTTAGAAAAACTGGCAAACACAAGCGTGCTTGTTTTCGGCGCAGGAGGCGTTGGGAGTTTTGCGGCGGAAGCGCTTGTGCGCAGCGGGATTGGAAAAATTGGAATAATCGATCATGATACTATCTGCGCTTCAAATATAAACCGTCAAATCGAGGCTACAACTCTTACACTTGGGCTTCCAAAGGCTTCCGCTTTAAGAAAAAGGCTTTTGGAAATTAACCCTGACTGCGAAATAAAAGCCCAGGATGAACTTTTCTGCCTGGAAAGCAAAAATAATTTCGGCATTGATAATACAGATTATGTTATAGACGCAATTGACAGTATTAATCACAAACTTGATTTAATAGAGACTGTATGCAAGGCAGGAAAAAAATTATACTCATCTATGGGTATGGCTTTAAAAATGGATCCTTCCCGTATAAAAACAGCTTCTGTGTGGAAAACGGATAAATGCCCTTTGGCGAGGTTAGTGCGTCAGGGTTTAAGAAAGAGGGGATTCACAGGGGATTTTACAGTAATATACAGCGATGAAATGCTCCCCTGCACAGTTTCCAGGGAAAAAAAGGTTAACGGCAGCATTGTCACAGTAACAGGAAGCGCAGGACTCTTGCTGGCAAGCCTTGTGTTACGTGACATAATAGGACTGCAATGAAAAGATTTTTAAGAAAGTCTGATTACAGCCGGCAGGTAAAAAAACTCACGGTAAAAACAATAATGCAAAGATCCCTTATAAAAGAAGGAGACAAAGTTTTAATTGCGGTTTCCGGAGGCAAGGATTCAAGCGTGCTTGCATGGGCGCTTTCTCAAATAAGATCTGAATTAAAGATCAATTACGAATTGGCCGGATTGCATATTAGCACCGATTTCTGCGCCTGCTGTAAAAGAGCAGAGCTTTGCAGCAAACTTTTGGAATGGGGAATTCCGTTTACGGATTTGTTTGTTCCTGTTATAGGAAGGCTGAAAGAAGGCGAAAAAATGAACTGCTACTGGTGTTCTACGCAAAGGCGTACAGAGCTTTTAAAATACGCCGTGGAAAAAGGTTATAACAAAATCGCGCTTGGACATCATCTTGATGATATAGTTGAAACATTTTTTATGAATATATGTTCAAAAGGCGAACTGCTTGCAATGCCGGTTTTATTAAAATACAGAAAATATCCTGTAACTCTTATAAGGCCTTTGGCATTGCTGGAAGAAAAACAGATAATTGCCTGCGCTGCGGAAAATAAAATACTAAAAAATGCCTGTACCTGTCCCTACGGTCAAAATTCAAACCGCCGGGAAATGAAATCAAAAATATCTGATTTTATTGGATTTGATTCAGGCGATACAAAGCGCCGGATATTAAAAGCATTAAGCGAAGGAAAAATTGATTATCTGGCAGATTGTTAGCTGTACCTCTCTTCTTCAGAAAAAATGCATCCGCAGTATTTTTGCATATACATATTCTGCGTGCGGGCAAGAGCCTTTCCTTCCCGGAAGAGGGGGCGAAAATCCCTGTATAAAAAGTCTATTTTATATTTGCAGGATATTTCTTCGCCAAGATTTTTTATCTGTTCATGATCCTGATAGGGGCTTACAAGCAGGGTTGTGCTAAATGATTTAAACCCCTTGTGCGCTGCAAGTGATGCTGTTTTTTCAAGACGTATCCTGTAGCAATTCCTGCAGATTTTTTTCATGTCTATGTATACTTCTTTCAGGAATAATTGCAGGCTGTATTCATCTGTCATTTCAAGATCAAAATTACAGTTTTTAGAAAACTCTATTATACAATCACGGCGCAAGGCGTATTCTGTGTATGGATGTATATTCGGATTATACCAGAACAGGGAAACGCTTTTTTTTTCATCGCAAAGTGATTTTACGCAGGATACCGAGCAGGGAGCGCAGCAGCAGTGAAGAAGCACATCCATACTCATAACATGCTCACAGGATCAACATCAATTTCAAGATAGGCTTTTATATCTCTGCCCTTTTCATAGCGTGCAATTACTTCACGCGCTATTTTATGTATGGCGCTCATGGAAGAGCTTCTTAGAATGATGTGGCGTCTTTTATTGTCATTTATGGTGCCAATTGGGCATTCTGCAGGGCCAAGCATGTCTGTATTTGCAGTTTCCAGAATAAAGGGCCGCGCAATGGATTCAAGCCTTTCAATGGCGGCATCAGCGCGTTTTTCATCTTTTGCGCGGATTGTAAAACGGATAAGTCTTGTAAAGGGAGGGAAACCAAGGGTTTTTCGCTGTCTTAATTCAGCGTTAAAAAAGCCGTTTACATCCAGGGCGCATGAGCGGGTGATTACAGGATCATCCATTCGCAGGGTTTGTACAATTACCTTGCTGTCCGGAAAGTACCTGCCTGCGCGCCCTGCAACCTGTACAATGAGTGAGAATGTTCTTTCTGCAGCGCGGAAATCCGGAAGATGAAGCCCGGTATCGGCAAAGACAATGCCTACAAGCCGCACTCCTGGAAAGTTCAAACCCTTGGCTACCATCTGTGTTCCAAGAAGTATGTCTATAAGGCCTTTTTTAAAAAGCGAAAGCGTTTCTTCCAGATTATTGGAAGAATCTTTTTTTGACGCCGTATCGGTATCCACGCGGCGCAAACGTAAATCGGGGAAAAAGCGCTTTACTTCCTCTTCAATCATTTCTGTGCCGAAACCGCGGTAGCCAGCTTCTATGCATCCGCATTCGGGGCAGACAGAAGGAGGGGCCTGGCTGTAACCGCAGTAGTGGCACATGCACTTTCCCCGGCCCTTGTGCCATGTAAGTGATACCGAACAGCGTCTGCATACAAGTTCCCATCCGCAGCCGGGGCACTTGTAAAAATGCGCAAATCCCCTGCGGTTCATAAAAAGGATAGTTTGTCTTCCCATTTGCGCAGTTATTCTTATTTCGTCTTTTAATTCCTTTGTAAGGCAGCCTTCTGTTTTCTCAAGGCTTACGGTTTTTATTTCAGGCATTCCGCCGCCGGAAAGACGCCTTGTAAGATCGAGCCTTTTAATGCTGCCCTCTGTCATTAATTTCCATGCTTCCGCAGAGGGTGTTGCAGAACCCATTACAAGGCGCGCTCCTTCCTGGGTGCAGCGGCGAAGCGCAATCTGCCTTGCATGATAGCGCGGCGTGTTACCTGATTTATAGGAGCCGTCATGCTCTTCGTCTATAATAACAAGGCCAAGATTTTTTACAGGCGCGAACACCGCGCTTCTTGGCCCTACAACAACGGGCGCATCTCCTTTTTTAATTTTCATCCACTGCGCAAGGCGCGCTGAAGGGCTCATTCCTGAGTGTAAGGTCGCAGCAAGGGAGCCAAAACGGTTTTGTATCATTTTTGCTGTCTGATGCGTAAGTGATATTTCCGGAACAAGATAAATTACAGACTTTCCTTCATTAAGCATGAATTGCATGGCTCGCAGGAATACTTCTGTTTTGCCTGATCCTGTAACGCCGTAAAGGTAGAACATTGGAACAGTATTTTTGGAACCGGATGCCGCATCGCCTGTAATTTCACGTAATGCATGGGCCTGTTCATCGGAAATTGAAAGTGAAACATCTCCTTCAGTTTCATTATCCGGCAGGGCAGGATGCACCATCCTTCTTCCGGAAGGGATCATGGCGGAGAGAGCCTGCCCCGTGCTGCAAAAATAGAAGTCCGCCATCCATTTTGCAATTTCAATATCTCTTGAATCGAATAAGGGTTCGCAGTCAACTACGCGCCTTATTTTTTTTATTGCTTCTTTTTTGATGCCGTCCGGAAGGCTGTCGCGTTTTGCGACAATGTAACCAAGGCAGTCCCTTCTGCCGAAGGGAACCATTGCTCTTTTACCCACGGCAGCCTCATCTTTATCATCAGCCTGATACGAAAAGCTGTGCTCAGAGGGAATATCAAAAATTAAATCATAGAAAGAACCCAATCTGTACTCCGTCAGCTATCGAGCTTGCTGCGAAGGAGTTTTAAATCTTCCCATGCGGGACGCTTATAACTTTCATCACGCAGAAGAAAAGAAGGATGATATGTGCATAGAACAGGATATGTATCATTACCGGCAGCAAGATCAAAACATCTTCCCCTTAATTTACCGATATTTTCTGATGTCTTTAAAAGGGTTTGAGATGCAACCCTGCCGGAAGCAAGAATATATTTCGGCTTTAAAAGAGTTATCTGCCTTTCAAGAAAGTGCGCGCAGGCGGCAGCCTCTTCAGGGTATGGGTCACGGTTTTTTGGAGGACGGCATTTTACCACATTTGCAATAAAGGTATTTGTTGTACGGGAGAGTGATATGGAAGCAAGCATTTTGTCTAAAAGCTGACCTGCTTTTCCAACAAACGGACGTCCTTGCCTGTCTTCTTCTTCTCCGGGACCTTCTCCTATAACCATAACAAGGGGATTTAAAGCGCCTTCTCCGGGTGCGGCATTTGTTCTTGAACTGCCAAGAGAACAATTTCTGCATACCTTGATTTCATCTGCGATTTTATCAATTGAATCAGCATTATCATCTTCGGAATCTATAATTTCCGTTTTATTATCATTCTGCCGGATTCTGTATCCTGAACCAAGAAAACAGGATGTAATATCCAGGAAATTGGTTAAAACTGCCTTAATCATTTTCTCATTTTAATATAATAATTACTGCCTGTCACCCGGCGCCTGAAACAGGATTACATACTACAAAATATAGCGTACCATATTGACAATTACGCTATATATATGGTACTATATGTAGTGTAGCTAAAAAATAAAATACGAATATTGACGCTACATATAGGCAGGTAAGAATTCATGAGGTGCCCCCATTGCGGTACTATCGAAGACAAGGTAATTGAATCCCGGACATTGGCAAACGGGGATGCTGTGCGCCGCAGAAGAGAATGCATAAGCTGCAGCTATCGTTTTACAAGTTACGAAAAAATTGATGAAAGACAGTTTATGGTGGTAAAAAAGGACTCAAGACGCGAGCCTTTTGATCGCATGAAACTGGAGCGCGGGGTAGTGCGGGCGCTGGAAAAAAGGCCCTTTTCCCAGATGCATATTGAAAATCTTGTTAACGAAATTGAAGATGAAACTGCCATTTTAAGCAAGGGAAGCCGCGAGATATCAAGCTCGATTATCGGGGATTTGGTTCTGGAAAGGCTTGGCGCCCTTGATAAGGTTGCCTATATCCGTTTTGCTTCTGTTTACAAACATTTTAACAACCTTGATGAATTTATAGATGAGATAAAAAAGGTAGGAGAAAATATATAACTTGAGGTAATCTGCCTTTTCTTGGGTGGGGTTCGTGTTTGGTTAAGCCTGAGCATGAATAAGAAAGGCAGCGCTCTTCAAAAATCGGGAGATTTATTTTTTTTGAAGAGAGTTTCTTAAGGCCGCGTAGAGCTTAGTTCATCAAAGAACGGCTTTTACGCGGTCTTTTTTTACCTGACACCTTTTTAATTTTATGCTATGCTTTAGACACTAGAATGGGGGATTGAATGAAAATAGGGCTGGATACCTTTGCCTGTGACGGCGGTAAGTCCGGAGTTGGTATGTATTTAACCCAGTTATTAAAGCGCTTTAAACCTTCAGAAGCTCTTTTTGAACTTTTTGGATGGGAATATGACAGGTATACTTACAGCGATGTGGCGCCGAATTTTGAGTTTATTCCTCAATGCTCGATACACGGGAGAACCGCAAACTCAATTTGGCATATCTACAAATACCCGAAGTTTGCAGTAAACAGGCAATTTGACGCTTGTTTTTTCCCGGCAGCCCATAAACATCTTCCTTACAGATCGCCGTGCCCTGCTATCGGGGTAGTCCATGACATGGCAGCGTATTATGGAGACCGCAAGACAAGAGTTCCCCTTGGAGCTTTACTGCGTATGATGATGCCTAACTCCCTGCGCCGGCTGGACAGGATTATTGCGGTAAGCGGATGGGTTAAGCAGGAATTGATAGAACGCGCGCGTGTAAAAGAAAACAGGATAGAGGTTGTGCCAAACGGGATCGATCATTCTTCATTCTATCCAAGGCAGCGTAACGAAGAGAGCGTTCTTTTAATTCAGCCGTTTAGTTTCCGCCGTCCCTATGTGCTGTGCGTATCGCGCATAGATCATCCGATAAAAAATCATTCAAGGCTCATTGAAGCTTTTAATATATTCAAAGAAAAAACAAAATATCCGCACAGGCTTGTAATGGCAGGAGGAGACAGCAATAATGCCTCTGTTGTAAAAGATATTGCATCTTCTTCTCCCTGGAGATCCGATATTTTCTTTACAGGACACTTTCCAATCAAGAGCCTGCCTGAGCTTTATGCAGGCGCAGACTTTGTTGTCGTCCCTTCAATGTACGAAGGCTTTGGCATGGGGGTTATTGAAGCAATGGCCTGCGGAGTGCCTGTACTCTGCGCCCGCGCCGCCTCGCTGCCGGAAGCTGCAGAGCATGCCGCTCTTTACTTTGATCCGTCAAATGCTGAAGATATGGCCGACAGAATGATTACAATAAGCAGCGACCGCAGTATGTACAATGAATGCCGGCGTCTGGGGCTTGAAAGGGCGAAGGAATATTCATGGGAAACCTGCGTAGAACGTACCTTACAGATTATTTACGAAACGGCAGGCAAGTAGGATCCTTTAATGCATTTTACAACGCAAACTTCAATACAGGTATTACAGCCGCTGCATTTTTCATAATTAATTACAGCAAGGTTATTTTCAATTGTTATAGCCTTATCCCTGCATTCACGTGCGCATTTACCGCAGCCGATGCATCCCCTTGAGCATTTTTTTCTTGTCACAGATCCTTTTTCCGTATTTTTACATAACACAAAAACTGGAGTGCATGTATTTAATACCGATATAAGAGCGTTTGGACATGCTTTAACGCATAAAGCGCACCCTGTGCAAAGATTTGTTATTATCCTTGCAAGACCGCCCTCCATGCAGATCGCATTACCCGGGCATGCTGTTTTACAGTCGCCGTAACCAAGGCATCCATTAGCGCAGGAGTTTTCTCCTCCGTAAAGCTGTTTTGCAGCTTCGCAGGATTTAATCCCTGCGTATTCCATTTTTTTGTTACGTGAATTAAAATCACCGCTGCAAAAGACAATTGCGCATTTTTTTTCGATGCTGCCTGTTTCCACGCCTAAAATCCTGCTTATCTTTTCCAGTACTTCAAAACCGCCGGGAGTACACAAATTGGTTTTAATATTATTATCAGAAAGCAATGCAAGAGCATAACCTGAGCAGCCGGGATAACCGCAGGCGCCGCAATTGACCCCGGGCATGCATTCTGTAAGCTCATTGATTCTTGGATCAATCTTTACCTGCATGAATTTAGAAGCAATGCAAAGGACTGCGGCGCAGATAATACCGATAAGAGTTACTGAAAAAACAGCAATATAAATTGTTTCCATAATTATTATTACCCGAACAGGTTTTCTATTACTCCTGTAAATCCAAAAAATGATAACGAAAGAATTGCAACTGATATAAGCGTTATCGGCAAACCTTTAAATGATTTGGGCGGATCTGCATTTTCGGTATGTTCGCGGATACCGGAAAAAATTACCATTGCAAGCAGAAACCCAAGCCCGGCTCCAAGCGCGTTTACAATTGATTCTGTAAACGTATATTCTTTATTGATATTTACAATTGTAACGCCAAGCACTCCGCAGTTGACGGTAATTAACGGAAGGTAAACACCCAGCGCCTCATAAAGAAAAGGTATATATTTTTTTAAAACAATTTCAACAAATTGCACAAGCGCGCCGATTACAAGAATAAAAACAATAATTTGCATGTAACCCATGCCGTTTCTATCAAGTATAAATATTTGGATAGGCCATGTTGCCGCAGTAGCAAGGGACATTACAAATGTAACAGCAAGTCCCATGCCGATTGCATTTTTTAAAACTTTAGTTACGCCCAAAAATGGGCATATACCAAGGAACTGGCACAGAACATAGTTATTGACAAGAACTGTGCTCATTAAAATGATAAATAGAGCTTTTATATCCATTATGCTGCATCTCCTTTGCCGCAGGGGCAGACTGTTTTGCAGGATGATGAAAAATTTGAACATCCAAATTCACTCTTCTTTATAGCCTTGCCCCTGGAAATTTTATTTACAATTGCTATTAATAATCCAAAAGCGGCAAATCCTCCCGGTGCAAGAACTAAAATTGGAATATTATAATCAATCAATACAGGCAATTCAAAACCAAGCCATTTTCCGGTGCCGATTATTTCACGCAGCGATGACATGGCAAGCATTGCAAGCGTAAAACCTGCTCCCATGCCGATTGCATCCAGAGCCGAGTCAATAATTGTATTTTTTCTTGCGAATATTTCCGCACGGGCAAATATGATGCAGTTGACAGTAATAAGGGGAAGGAAAATACCAAGGGAAAGATAAAGCGTATACGCATAAGCTTCAATTATCATTTTTACAATAGTTACAAATCCCGCAATGAAAACTATATAGCAGGGGATGCGGACTTTATCCGGAATTATTTTTCTAAGAAGCGAAATGGATACATTGGCTCCCAGCAAAACAAAGGTTGTTGCAATTCCCATACCTATCGCGCTTGATACCTGTGTAGAAACGGCAAGCATTGGACAGATGCCGAGAACCGCAACCAAAACAGGATTTTCTTTTATTATTCCATTAAAAAGAATTGAAAGTTTTTGCCCGGAGGGGTTTTTACATTTCATCTCTGGGCCTCCTTTTGCAGTACAATTTCAAAAGCCATAAATGCATCCCTTATGCCGTTTTTATACGCATTTGATGTAATGGTAGCTCCCGTTATAGCGGCAATGCTTTCAATGCCGTTTTTGTCCCTGTTCCAATACTGGCCTGCATGAGGCTGCTCGAATATTGGAGTGCCAAGTCCCTGAGTCTCATTCTGGGAAAGGGTTGCTGTTTTTATGATTTTTCCGTCCATATCAATGCCGCAAATAAGTTTTATATCTTCTACAGCATACCCGTGAGTTGTTATCATAAAGACAAAGCCTGTATTGTTTGTTGCCCTGTAAACATCCGTAATTCTTTTTGGAAGCCCTTCAATTTCCAGCAATTCAAAGTCATCCGCCTGCGGGATAATATCCCTTCTTGCCTTTTCTGCGCGCTCTTTAGCTGCAGCTTCTATTACAGGCTGTGTCTTGCTGTTAATAAACGCAAGCGCGCCGGATACAACAAAACAAATAAGAGATAAAACAAGAACGGGAAGGATAAAATCATTTTTCATTTATATTTTCCTCCCAGCGCTTTTTTATATGTGAGCCTGTTAATAAAAGGAACAAGCATATTCATGAAAAGAATTGCAAAAGATACACCTTCCGGATAATTTCCGTAAAACCGGATTAAAACCGTTATAAGAGCGCAGCCTATGCCAAAAATGACTTTTCCTGTGTTTGTCTGCGCAGATGTTACATAATCAGTTGCGCAGAAAATAGCGCCAAGAAAAAGTCCGCCCGATAAAATGTGAAAAATTCCAAACTCAATACCGCCTGCAAGGGCAGTCAATATAAATACAGTTCCGATGAATGCAAGCGGAATTAAAGGAGATATAACGCGGCGGATTAAAAGATATATAAAACCAGTTAAAAGAGCAAGTTCACTTGTCTCCCCAATGCAGCCGCCATGTACGCCCAAAAATAAATTCCATGTATTGAAGGAAAGACTATAAGGCTCCCCTTTGAATACATATAAGAGCTCTGATAAGGGGGTTGCTCCCGTAACAGTATCGAAAGGCAGAACCCATGTTGTCATAGTGACAGGAAATGCAAGGAACATTACAATGCGCGCTGTTACGGCAGGATTTGCGAAATTTTTTCCAAGCCCGCCAAAGAGCTGTTTTACAAAAATGACAGCGACAAAGCATCCAAAAATTGCCTGCCAGAAAGGGATAGTTACAGGCAGATTAAAAGCAAGAATAACTCCTGTTAGAACAGCGGAAAAATCAAAGATAGTATTTTTTCTTTTTAGTATTTTATTAAAGGCCCATTCAAAGAAAACACATGAAACAACGCATATACATGTTACAAGTGCGGCTCTTATGCCAAAAATCCAAATTGCTGCTGCAAGGGCAGGAATAAGCGCAATTATTACATCGAGCATAATACGGCTTGTTGTTGAATTATCGCGGATGTGCGGCGCTGGAGAGACAAGTAAATTTAAAGCCATTATTTTACCTCTGCCTGCTTTGTTTTTTGCATCTTTTCATAATTCCAGAGCATGTCTCCTGCAAGTTTCATAACCTGTACAAGGGGTCTTTTTGCAGGACATGAATAGGCGCAGCAGGCGCATTCAGCGCACATATTTACCTTGTATTTTTTTAAGAGATCGCATTTTTTTTGCTCATATGCAATTTCTATGGAAGGCGGCATCAAACTCATTGGGCAGTTGGAAATACAGCGCCCGCATTTTATACATGGTGAAGGCTCATGGCTGACAGCGTCTTTTTCAGAGAATGCCAAAACTGCGTTTGTAATTTTGACAATGGGAATATCAAGACTGGGAATGGCAACTCCCATCATTGGACCGCCTAGAGTTACTTTTTTTACATCGCTTTTTAGTCCGCCGCAATACTCAAACAATTTACCGACCGGAGTGCCAATTGGAGCAATAACATTTTTGGGATTTTTTACAGCGGAGCCGTCAACTGTTACGCACCTTGCGACAAGGGGGCAGCCATTTTTTATATATTTTGCAAAGACAGCGACAGTTGTGCAATTAATTACGATGCAGCCGATATCAGGCAGCCTTCCGCCTTCCGGCACAATTCTTCCTGTAACATTATAAACAAGTACTTTTCTTTCACCCTGCGGATATAATGAAGGAAGAACACGAACGTCTATCCCGTCTTCTTTGCAAAGTTCTTTCATCCTCTTTATTGCCTGGGGTTTATTGTCTTCTATGCAGATAATAATATTTTTTGGATTGATGTACTGTTTTAAAAGCCTTGCGCCTTCCAGCACATAATCTGCATCATCTGTCATGGTTCTTGTATCAGATGTGATAAAGGGTTCGCACTCAGCTCCGTTTATTAATATATAATCAATTTCAACAGATTCTTTTAATGTAAGTTTTGACGCGGTAGGATAGCCGGCTCCTCCAAGCCCTACAACGCCTGAGTTTTTTACAGCTTCAAGGAATTCCTCAAGGTTTGTAACGCGCACAGGACTCATCCCTTCCCAGGGAGTCTGATTTCCGTCAGAAGCAATAGTGACTGTTATGCCTTTTTCACCTGTAATACTGTCAATAGTATCGATGCTCTTTACAGTTCCGGAAACGCTCGCATGCACAGGAGAGGATACTGAGCCGGAAGCTTCACCGATTAATTGCCCCACCTTTACATAATCGCCAATGCCTACAATGGGATTTGCAGGCATTCCGGAATGCATTGACATTGGAAGTTTTACTTCGTCAGGTACAGGTATAATTTCCGGAAGCTTACCGGCTGTATTTTTACAATGCGGAACATTTACTCCGCCAAGTTTAATCATGATCAACATCTCCCTTGCCGCCATGCATATTAGCAGTTATCTGCAAAAGTTAAAAGCAGGCGGCAAAACAGAGGTATATATTCAAAGCAAGAGAATCTCTATTGTCTGAGTCCTATTACTGTATGAATCGAGTGAGACGGTGCGTGTAAAAATGGATTCTGCGCATTACCGGACATAAAGTTCACTCTGTTGCGAACATAGGTATAAAGATCCCCAAGGGTTATCTGGTTTTCTGAATTAACAACACTGGAAAATGCTTCCATAATACTTATTGTTAAAAGTCCGCCTGCATAATCATGGCTTTCCCGCGCTTGTTCATTGACGGCGCAGGCTCCTAAAATAGCTATATTTTTTTCGTTGGCTATTTCAATTGCAGACTCAGGAGCATGGGTATCCAAAATAACAAGAGCTTTGCTTGGCAGCATCATCTTCAGTATATCATCAAAGGGAATCATACTGGCTGGATCAAAACTGTCCCTTACATATCTTGAATCAGAAGGCATAATGTAATAAACGCCGTCCTGAATTATTCTGTGCGATGCGATAAATACAATGACTGTATCGTTCGGCTGCGCATCCATTAAAAAATCCATACCTGAATAGATATTATCTCTTGTCGGCCTTTTATCCGCTGAATCGGCAATGAGCAGGGTATTAACATTATTATATGCGTTTCCGCGCTGAGACTGGAACGCGCCAATAATATTTTTTGCATCGCTGACAGCAAAAGAAAGATTGGGATAATACTGGTTGTTCTGGTACTGGTTCACCCCGACAGCAAGTATCCATAAATCATTTTTATCATTGTCCTGCTGTGCTGCTGTCTGCTGTGATACTGCCTGTTGTGCCGCTTGTCCTGTTCGCTCTGCAACCTGCTCTGCAGCCTGTTCTGCGGCGGCCGGGGGAGCGGAGTTACATGCTATCAATGATACAATGACAAGACATAAAGTTAAAATAATAGCGATTTTTTTCATTTTTTTATCTCCTTAATTGATAAAGAGGAAAAGCGTCCATGCTTATCTGGTTCATCTTTTCTCGTTAAAATATTATATCATAAATCAAGATATAATCAATGGGATTTTTTCTCATTTTCACATAAAAAAACAAGCCTTTTGCACCATCTCAAAATTGGGGAGTGGAGGATGCTTTCGCCTTTTCGGGGTACAGCACTCCGGTTCGAATCCTCCGCTAACGTTTTTATTGATTTAATTCATAAAAAAAGACGATACAGTCTTCTGTACCGTCTTTAAATTGGGGAGTAATGGATTTGAACCATTGAAGGCTTAGCCAACAGATTTACAGTCTGCCCCATTTGACCGCTCTGGAAACTCCCCTGTTCTTATACATTTATATCAAAAAAGCGGATGTTTTGGCAAGGGGTAGGAATTATATTTATTATTCAAATTGTGTTGTTTAAATATTGACAATGTTCATTTACTTGTGCTACAATGATGAAAATGAACATGAGTGACAGGATGTACAAGGTTGATAATGCCATAATCCTTGCTGCCGGCTTTGGTTCCCGTTTTGTGCCGGTTACCTATGAACTCCCAAAAGGGCTTGTGCCGGTCAGGGGAGAGCCTCTTCTGGAAAGGCAGATTAAACAACTGCTGGAAAAGGGCATTGATGAAATATATATAGTTGTCGGGTACCTGAAGGAAAAATTCGAATATTTAATAGATAAATATGGGGTTAAATTGATTTATAATCCCGAATACGCAGTAAAAAATAATTTGTCAAGTGTTTACTATGCCCGCAGGCATTTAAAGAACAGCTATATCCTTTCTGCTGATAACTGGATGGAAAAAAATATTTTTAATTCATTCGAGGAAAAAAACTGGTACAGTTGTGTTTATAGATCCGGCACTACATCGGAATGGTGTGTAAAAACAGATGACTGCGGACTTATTAAAAGTATTACAATCGGCGGTTGTGACTCATGGGTAATGTACGGCCCTGTTTTTATATCATGTGAGTTTAGCGGCAAATTTATTGTTAAAATAGAAGAGTATTTTCAAAAACCGGGAACTGAAAACTATATGTGGGAGAATGTTCTCATCGATGAGCTGAAGCAATTTAGTATTTATATTAATATGCAGCCCAGCGATAATGTTTATGAATTTGAAACCCTGGAAGAACTACGGGAATTCGATCCCTGCTACAGAGAAGGGCTGCCGAATAACCATATCAAACTGATCGAAAATATTTTTAAAGTAAAAGAAAATGAGATTACGTGCATTAAAAGCCAAAAGGCAGGGATGACCAACAGGTCTTTTACCTTTTCCGTTAACGGTGAATCCTGGATATTCCGCCTCCCCGGTGAAGGGACCGATAAATTAATTAACAGAAAACAGGAGCTGGAGGCATACAAGACCATAAAGCCTCTTGATATTTGTGACGAGATTATTTTTTTTGACGAAGAAAACGGAATTAAAATTTCACGGTTTTACAATGATGCGGTAAACACAAGCGCCGCCGATTTTGATGACGTAAAAAAATCAATGAGTATTATAAGAAATCTTCACCAGAGCGGTTTAGCTGTTAAACATTTATTTGATATTGAAAGTGAAATTTTCTGTTACCTTAATTTGTGTAATGAAAGAGACGCAATAAGATTTTTAGATAACTTTGAAACACTGGAAAAAATGAAGGTCATTATCAGGCTTGTCAATGATATGAACTTACCTAAAGTATTATGCCACATCGACAGTAACCCGGATAATTTTATCAAAATGGAAAACGGTACAGTCAGGCTGATTGACTGGGAATATGCAGGCATGTGCGATCCTATTATTGATATATCAATGTATGCGATTTATTCATATTATTCAAAAGAACAAACCGATGAATTGCTGAAAATTTATTTGCAGCGAGAGCCGGCCCGTGATGAAACGATAAGGCTGTACGCCTATGCTGCGCTGGGAGGATACCTGTGGTCATTATGGACCCAGTACAAGCAGTCCTTTGGAGTCGAGTTTGGCGAATACGGAATGAAAATGTATCGTTATGCAAAAGATTTTTATGCATGTATTATGCAGAGGCTTTAATAAATATAAGGAGTTTGTAACATGAAAGAAAAGACAGTAAAAGAAAAAACAACGAGCATGTCCGTTTTGTTTTTCCCTTTAGGTATTATCGGGTTTTTGGCAGCTTTGATTTTCCTGTTTCCGGACGGAGCATCAGGAATTATTGACGGATTATTTGATATTTTTACAAATAAGCTGGGTGTATATTACATCGTTTTAGGACTTTTTGTATTGAGCTGCAGTATTTATATTGCAGTTTCAAAATACGGAAATATAAAACTTGGTTCTTTGGAAAAACCAAGATACCCGGGCTGGAAATGGGGTTCATTAATATTTACCGCAACAATGGCTGCTGATATTATTTTTTGGTCATTAATTGAATGGGGTTATTATTACGGTGCCAATCCTATGGGAATTGCTCAAGTATCAGAAGTTCAGCGCCATCAAATTGCCTCTTCTTATCCATTGTTTCACTGGGGACCTATTCCCTGGGCTTTTTATATTTTGCCTGCGGCAGCCTATGCGTATATGTTCTTTGTCTGGAAAGGTAAAAGGCAAACTCTGGCTGAGGCATGCCGTCCGGTTTTTAATGATAAGGTTGACGGCATACTTGGAAAGATAATTAATATTGTTGCGGTTGTTGGTCTTCTAGGCGGAACCGCTACCACATTTGCTTTTACTACTCCATTAATGACAAGCGCATTTAATACTGTATTTGGTTTTGATGCGGGAAAAGGTGCGACAATAATTATTTTATTGATAACAGGAATAATTTTTACAGTTGCTGTTGTAATTGGAATGAAGGCAATTACAAAACTTGCAATCATCAATATTATAATGTTTTTTGCCCTTCTTGCTTTTGTTTTTATTTTCAGCGGTTCAGGCAGATTTATTATTGAAAGCGGCGTTTCAGGTATTGGAAACATGCTGCAGAATTTCGTTGGCTGGGCTTCATGGACCGATCCTCTAAGACTGACAGAAGGAGTATGGACCGATCCTGGCTCTTCCGGTTTCCCGCAAACATGGACTATTTTTTACTGGGCATACTGGATCGCATGGTTTATCGCTACACCGTTTTTTATCGCCAAAATCAGCGAAGGGCGTACTCTTCGCAATATGATAGGCGGCGCATATTTTTATGGGATTGCCGGTACGTTTACTTCGTTCATTATTTTTGGCAATTTTGGGCTTCATCAGCAGGTTCGTTATCCATTGCTGGAAGGAGGAATAGTTGCCCCCGCTAGTCCTGCCGGCATGCTTGCTGCAGATGTTGATCCTCAGCAAGTTATCATACAGTTATTCGATAAGCTGCCGTTAACTAATATTATTTTATTATTCCTTATTGTTTTAATGATAGTATTTTACGCAAGTACATTTGACGCTATCACAATGGTTGTCGCGGGGTTTTCAAGGAGGGAATTAAAGGGAAATGAGTATCCTGAAAAAAAACTGCGTATAATCTGGGCATTCGTTTTTATTATTCTTCCCATTGCGCTTATCTGGGCGGAGCAGACTGTTATGGCAATCAGAACTGTATCAATTGTTGTTGCTTTCCCGTTATCATTTATTATGCTGATTATAATTTTTGGATTCCTTAAAGAACTGAGTAAAAGAAGCAAATTACAAGGATAATTTAATTGTAAATGAATTTAACAAGACCCCAATTTACCGTACTTACTTTTCTTGAACGGGTGAACGATGAAAAAAATATGACCCAGCGGGCTATTGCCCGCTGGACAGAACTGTCGGTAGGCACGGTAAATAAAACTCTTGTTTTTCTAAATGAAAACGGCTTGATTGAAAATAATAAATTAACTGCAAAGGGCATTGCAGCTCTGGAGCCTTATCAGGTTAAAAGAGCCGTTTTCATTGCCGCAGGTTTTGGCTCACGCCTGGTTCCAATTACCCTTAATACGCCAAAACCGCTTGTCAGGGTAAAAGGCGTAAGAATTATTGATACCATGCTTGATGCTGTGTGCGCAGTTGGCATAGAAGATATAGTAATAGTCCGCGGTTATCTTGGCGAGCAGTTTGATCAATTAAAATATAAATATCCAACTATAAAATTCCTGGAAAATCCCCTGTACAATGAAGCAAATAATATTTCTTCGATGATGTGCGCCCGGTATTTGCTGCAAAATGCCTATGTGCTGGATTCCGATATACTTCTTAAAAATCCTGCCTTAATTACAAAATATCAATATTCAAGCAATTATCTTGGAGTTCCTGTAGAAAGAACCGATGACTGGTGTTTTGAAACCCGTAATGGAATAATAACAAAAATAAAGCTTGGAGGAATAAATTGCCACCAGTGGTTTGGTATTTCCTACTGGAATCAAAATGACGGCGCTAAATTGGCAGATCATATCAAACAGGTCTACCAGATGCCGGGAGGAAAAGAATGTTACTGGGATCAGGCAGCGCTGGAATACTTTATTAAAGAATACAGCGTTGAGGTAAGAGAATGCACTTTTGATGACATTATCGAGATAGATACATTTAATGAATTAAAAAACCTGGATGAAACCTACAGGGTATAAAAGGTTTTACCGGCTGTTTTGTCTTATTCCGTCTGCAGCCCAGCTTGTTATAACCGCAAGCCTTTTAGAAATGGCAGAATCCACATGTATCCTTGAAGCGAAAAAATCGGAAATATCGGCACCTGCAACGCTGTACACAAGGACTCCTTCCTGAATCGGTTCAAAATAGAGCTGGGCGATAAATCTTCCTTCTCTTATTACAGGAACAAATAAATAACTCATGTTCCTGAAATTTGACATGGTATATTGTAAACCGTTCTGAACAAGCGACATCTCCCCGCGGTAAAATGTATTGCCGAAATTTACATCGCGAAGCCTTATAAAGACAATTTCCGATCTTGGCAGAGAAATGGCGGGAGGAGGATCAGGGATTGCGCTTAATTGCCTTTCACTTTCAATACGGGTGGCCTCTTCAAACAGGGGAATGTGCTGACCTCTTGTTGCAGAATCATAGAGCCTGCCTCTTAGATCGCGTATATTCCCAAGGGCGTTATAAATATTTAAAAGGCTTACATCTCCTGGGTTACAGCGAATAATCGAAATGGATTCTACAAAATAACCGGGATTTCTTCTTAATACATTATTTACAATTGATGAATGCAGACCGCAGCTGCGTTCGTTTCCCAAAATGAAAAAGCCGCTTGTTCTCTGGCTGGATCTGACATAGCCTGTTTCACTAAATACGGCAGAGTGTATTTCCTCAGTAATATTCGGAAATATATTATTAAATGAGCGCAGCTGGGAGAAAGAGACTGTTATACATGTAAAGAATATTATTGCAGCTAATATGTTTCTCATTTAATACGCGCCTTTTCCAATCAGCACTACGCCAAATGTTTTAAAAATAATCCAAAGATCAAGCCATACAGACCAGCTTTGCAGATAATATATGTCATATGCAACTCTGTCAAGATAATTTGAATCAGATCTTCCCGAAACCTGCCAAAGCCCTGTTAAACCAGGCTTGATGGAAAAGACTCTATTATAATCTTCTCCGTATTTTTCTACTTCCTTGTCAACAATGGGGCGAGGACCAACAAGTGACATTTCACCTTTTAAAATATTTATAATTTGAGGGAACTCATCAATACTTGTCCGCCGCAAAAATCTGCCGATGCCTGTTATTCTTGGATCATTTTGAAGCTTGTGGTTTTCTTCCCATTCCTTTTTTAGATTGGGATCTTCTTCCAGAAGTTTCTTGAGTTTTTCATCGGCGTCAATTACCATGGATCTGAACTTGTATGTATAAAAATATTTACCATTGCATCCAAGCCTTTTTTGTTTATACAGTACAGGCCCTGCGGAAGTTATCTTGATTAAAATAGCTGTAATTAAAAGAAAAGGTAAAACAAGAATGCCTCCAAGTGTTACAAAGGTTAAATCCATAAGACGTTTTATCAGTTTATTGACTGAAAGATTGAATTTATTACTGGTGTCAATCCCAAGAATGCCGTTAAAATCGCGGACAGACATCCAGATGCTTGAGATATTAAAAAAGTTCGGAATAATAATATTGTAGCGGAATGCGGAAACGGATTTATTTTGCAGTGCTTTTAGTTTTTGTGAATCCAGCTTCGGCATTGCAACAATTGCCATTTTTATATTGTATTTTTTTACAATTTCAGGCCCGGCATCCAAATCGTGAATTATAGGGATGTTTCTGTATTCATCATTGCCAGAGGGTTTATCATCCAGAATTAAAACAGGAACATAGCCTGTTCTTATACTGCCTAAAAGACAATCAACAACAAATTTTCCCGTAGTGCCGGATCCATAAATTACAGTTGGAATACCGCCAAGTCTTGTTTTATATAAAAGCCAGTGAGTAGCGCTTCTTGCTATTAACAGAATTATAGTTGAAAATACACAACTGATCAAAAATGCAGTATTAATGTAATCCCAAAGCTGATACTCTACAATACGTGACATGATAATACCGCCGTAAGCGATAATTGAGCCAATAAAAAAACGTCTCATTTCTTCTGATGGAGCAAGGGATATACCCGGATATAAACTGTGAATTTGGAAAATGATAATAAAAACAGGCAGATACGGCCAATATGTAATAAAGGACTTGGCATTTATAACGCTGCCGTCATTAATAATAAACCCGTATATTCTTACCCAGAAAAATCCCCAGGCGAAAGTCAGCAAAACAGCTAAAAGATCAGATAAAATAAAAGCTGTTGTGGTAAGAGAAGAGCTTGTGCGGCGGTATCTGGTTCGGTACCAGATATCAAAATCATTAAGTGTCATTTGCTACCAATATATCGTAATTATACTGCTTTTTCAAGCTAATTGACTAATATTGAAAACTAATTGATGCCATTAGCTGTCCGCCGGCAATATTCATACCTGTTTTGTGGGCATTATTAACGGAAAAAATCCCTGTAACAGAGCTCTTACAGGTAAAAAATGAGTTAATTTTCCATTTTGCGCCCAAAGATAAAATATACCTGTTTTCTGCAATACCTGTCGGCGTTGACGCTTTGAAGGAATCTTCTGTTTTTTCCCAATCCCACTTTATGGTATGTTCACCCTGACTAATCCATGTAAACTCGCCTGTTAATAATAATGTATCGTTATTAAAAATGCTGGCGCCGGCTGTAGTTAAAATACGGTCTCTGGGATAACCCATAAATGAATATTGAAGACGGCCGGGATGAACACCCAGATAACGCATATGAATATGACTTGCAAAGGGGCTTGGATTCATATGAAGGTAGGGGTCTGTGTAGGCAAACTCAAGGTGATATATGCAGCCCCATCTGCCAAGGGAGTGAGAATAACGCGAGCCTACAAGATAGCCAAAACCGTTTGGCGGCTGGTCTCCAAATTGCTGTTCTTTGTACGGAGTTGAAATTTGATTCATTACAAATTGACCGTAAACGGCAAGTGATTTGATTACATTCCAGTTTATTTCAAAAGAGAAAAGAGAGCCGTTCATATCTCCTGTTCCATCATTGGGATAACCGCCGCTTCCGTCCCATTTTGGATAATTCCAGAATGAATACAACGAATGAAAAATAATTGTGGGATTAAGGTAGCGGATCTCAAGAGGCGTGTTTCCTGCCATAACGCCTTCAGACAAACTGACAGTTAAAATGTTTTTAATAGAAAAATCAATTCTGTGATAATAAAAATATCTCTGGGTTGTCTGTCTTAAACTGTCAGCTTCCAAATAATTAACAATATCCTCATTTAGTTCCAGAGGCATCTGGCTTACAAGCATGGAATATTTAAAATATTTTGAAAAAAATGAAAGGCGTGCAAATTCATGGAATTGAGGATTATCCGAGATTGCAAGGTTTCCGGATTGTCCTGTGCCAAATGAAAGCCGGTCTCTTCCAAGCTGAATATTCCACCAGGAATTTCCCAGGGCAATAAAAGCCCTTAACGGAACAGTTTGATCCAAATCCTGCATATCCATGGGAACGTTATGCGCAAAACAACCGGCATTTGCATAGGAAAAGGGATCCATTATGAGCGCCGGCTCAATGTACAATTGAAGAGAATCTGAAAAATAAAAATTTAGGGGAAGTGCAACAAGGGAGGGTATATCGGGATATTGCGGGAACCAGGAAATATCGCTGTTAAACCGGGTTCTTGTTTCCAGGGTGGAATTTATGTTTAAGGTAAAAAGAAAATAATCACTTTTTAGATTTATTCTTGTCTGAGGATTAATTCTTTTTTCAATTCTGTCATAGGCATTCCGGGCAGAAGCAGACAATGAATCAGTATCAAGAGAGTCAAGAAATATTTTAATTTCATGGGGAGACAGGGGAGGCGTAAAAGAAAGGATGGGATTTCCTGATTCCAGCGAAAGGAAGAGCAGATCCTCAAGTACAGGATCCCCTGCCGGAATCATGTCATAGGGGGCGGGGAAAACATTAACTGCAGAAAATATAAAAAGAACAGCAAAAAAGATACGCAGGGTGTTCATAAGGAAAGTGTAGCATAGCGGTTCTTTTATGTAAAGTTAAAAAATATTGTTAATAGCTCCATATGCCGCCGAAACTCCAGAAATGGTTAATGCCGTTATTGTCTTTAACCAGTCTTCTGTTCCAGCCGTACTGTATGCCGTAGTCACCTGTCAATTTAAATATTCCAAATGAAGAAGGTAATGTCCATGTTATGCCAAATGTTCCGCCAAGTTTTGTTTCGATGACGCTCTGTGTAAGGAAGGGAATATCTTTGTAGAAGTTGTTTAACAGGTGATTTCCCCAGCCGGCATCAGGGCTGTCTGTTGGATCAAGCCATGGATCGATACTCCCGTAATCAAAAATGGAGCCGTCATGATATTCAGGATCATAATAATCTCTGCCGGCGGAAGCATTGCCATGACGTGTAAGATATGCCGATACATTAAACTGCAAATTTGAAAAAACTCTCCAGTTTGTTTTTAATAGTACTCTGTCAGAATTGGGAGGAAGATCTGTCCCAAGACTTCTTCCCATATGGGTATAATTCAAATAATTGGGAATCCTGGGTCCCCCTATTCCAATGGGAAGTGACTTTGGGTTTGAAGGATCATCCGGGCCATTGTATCTGTTTGTTTCCGGCTCCGGCCAATGCGTATACATGTAAGGTAAAACGGCAGTGTAATCAAAATCCAGCCTGGAAAGGATGGTGCTTTTTGGAGTAAAAGAAAAGCCAAGTTGACCTGCAGCTTTAAAATGAGGTTCTCCTTTTAATATTCCGTTAAATGAAAAATCATCAATATAGACTTGTCCGTTTACAAGAAAATCATTAAGGGCTTTCCAGCGGAGATGAAGGCCGATTAGCGCATTATCGCCAAAACCATTTATAGTCTGAGAGCCAAAAAGGAAACTGAACGGAACAAAGTACAGAGGATCAATACGCTCACCGTAAATTAATGATTGAACAACTCCCAATTCCAAATTATTAACAGGACGAAAATTAATAGAATGAATAATGTTATACTTGGCAGGAAAAACACCATAGCCAAAATCATCGGTTGCAACAATTGTCTGGAAGAGTACCTCGAATGAATAAAGCGGATCCCAGTACATAAAACTAAAATGACCTGCTCTGGGAGCTTGCGGGCCTAAAACAACGCCATTATCATAAAAGGGTCCAAAAGAAGATCTGCTAAGGCCGGCCTGAAAATATACGTCGCTGCTTCCGAAAGATACAAGGCTTGTCCAGTTCTGCAAAACAGTAAACCTTCCTATATTTGCGGTATCAACGACAAGATCGGGATAGGGTGAATATGTTCCCGGCACATTAAAATGTTCCCCATTTTTTGTAAAAGCATGAAAAGACATGTTATAGCTGACATTCATTAAATCGCCGATAAAAAATGCACCTTCTGCATATGGAGATACAAGAATACTGCGTTCATCTTCATCTCCCTGGATGTAAGCTTCAACCCCGGGATATAAAGCGCGTCCTTTGGGTGTAAAAAATGCCCTGTAAAAGGCAGCTTTTTCCTGCGCAATTTCATCGCCGTTTTCAATTACCTGATCAAGTAACTTGTTAACAAGTTTGACAGGATACGGACGAACCATCGGAAGAAAATCAGTTATATACCCCTGAATAAACCAGATGTCAATATCCTTGTATATTCCGCTGTTGGGATCATGAACAGTCTGGGCGTTAAGTGAAATTGCAATAAAAAATAAAAGGAAAAGAAAAAGCGTTTTTGATTTCATAAATAATGCTCCCTGAAAAAAATTATATTTTATATGCGTTTACGTTCGGCGATTATCCTTTTAACCCTCTCTTTAAATACAGAGGGAGAAAATTGCTTTACGTGTTCGCTAAAGATTTCACGGTTTGAAAAGACGCCTTCTTTTTCCATATTTTCAAAACGGTCAATGGCATCACAAAGAGAAGAAGG
Organism: Treponema sp.; assembly: GCA_009781635.1. Taxonomy (GTDB): domain Bacteria; phylum Spirochaetota; class Spirochaetia; order Treponematales; family Breznakiellaceae; genus WQXQ01. The sequence continues at coordinate 54,567 of WQXU01000006.1, read as the reverse complement.
CGTTTGCTCATCAAAAAATATACCTGTAATGTTTTCCAAAACGGTATCCAAAACACCGCCGCAGCGAAAGGCAATAACAGGACAGCCTGCTGCCTGGGCTTCTATTGGGACAAGTCCCAAATCTTCAATGCCAGGGAAGAGCAGGGCGCGCGCTCCGGAAAAAAGAGATGCAGCCTTTTCATTTGATACTCTTCCTGCAAATGTAATAAGGCTGTTTTTGGAATACTTTTTAATTATTTTTTTATTTGAAGATGCTCCTGCAACAACAAGTTTTTTTCCGGATTTAATACATGCTTCAATTGCTATATCAGCTCGTTTGTAGCCAGCAAGCTGTCCAAAAAACAGATAATAGTCATCTTTTTTTCTTTCAATATTAAGGTAAGGTTCAATTGGCGCAGGTCCGTATACAACTTCCGCTTTTCTGTTATAAATGCGAAGAATTCTTTTTGCAACATAATTTGAATTTGTAATAAAACGGTCAACAAGGTTTGAAGATGTTACATCCCAGACTCTTAGCGAAGGTATAAGGCGCTTCATGAAAAACCTTACAAGAGGGTTTGTTTCACGGAAATACTCATGGTACATATCCCAAAGGTAGCGCATAGGGCTGTGGCAATAACAAATGTGATATGCGTATGGGTTTGGAATAACGCCTTTTGCAGGACCGGCCTCGCTTGAAATTACAAGATCGTAGTCCTGCAGGTTAAAATCCAAAAGCGCATTCGGCATAAGGGGCATATAAAGGGGATAGAGTTTCCCTGCAAAAGGAAGGCGGTTTATACGGGATGTAAAAATGCGCCTGTTTTTTATTAAACCAGAAACCGAAGAAGGCTTGTAAACATGGGTATAAATGTCAGCATCAGGGTATATTTCAAGCAGGGCTTCGAGCATCTTCTCTCCGCCGCGCATGTTTACAAGCCAGTAATGAACAATGGCTGTTTTCATTATGGGATTCGTGTTATTGCAGGATTTACAGAACCCTGCCATGTAATAAATGAAGGTTGATTTGATATATCCAATATGGAATTATCCTGCATTACAACGCTTTCTCCTGTTGCTATATCATGCAGCGTAAAAGACGAGCCAAGGGTTACTCTGATCTTTTGAGTGCTTTTTCTGTCATTCCAAAGCAACAAAACATTGTTAGCTGATGTTCCTGCTGTGAAACAGAAGGAAACAATATTTGCATTGACATTTTCTCTTACAGGAAGATCCGGATTATACCTTGTTCCCGGCAGATAACGGGCGCATAACTCATATGACCATGCGCCGTCTTTTCTTGTCAGATCAGGATAAACAAGGCCGAAAAACATTTCTGAATCAGTGTTATTCGGAGCTTCTCCCATGTTGTAAGAATCAAAAAACTCATACCAGAGCAAAGCTCTGGCTCCCCGTGCAGCGGATCCTGCAATTGTTTTTATTATAAAAGAAGGATAGTTTGCAAGTGATACCGTTGTAGGGTACCATCCTGCTGTAGGATAGCCGACTTCCGTAATCCATATATCGCCAGTAAAATTAAGTTCAGCCATAAGTTTAACAAAATCATCGTAAATATTCGTGGATCCTCTTGGAGTTGTCGCATATGGATGAAATGAAACAGCATCAATGTTTTCAAAAGCTCCGGCCCTGTGCATTTCTCTTATAAAATTTTTTGGATTTCTCCAGAAACCGCCCCCTACTATGTATGCATCAGGGTCTGTCTCCCTGATTCTTTGATTTGAAAGTCTTATCAGTTCATAGAACTCTTTATTTGGACCCTTCCAGTATATCCAGTTTGGCTCATTCCAGATTTGCCATGCATCAACTTTTCCCTTGTAACGGTTAACTGTAATTTCCAGAAAATTAAGAAAATCAGGTACATTTTCTTTTGGAATATACCTTTTTCTTTTTCCCTCAGGGAAAATCCACGGGGTTTCATAGCCTACAACAGCAATTACTTTCTTGCCTTGCGATTTAGCCAAATCTACAAAGAGGTCAGACCATAAAAAATCGAACTCGCCTTTTTTAGTTTCCATAAATTCCCAGTAGAAAGTATGAAGACACCAGACTGCGCCCAATTCATTTAAAAGTTCATAATGTTCAATGTTTTGACCTGCATGCACAAGACCAAAAAAATCCTGCGGAATATCATACGGACCTGAACGTGGCATCGAAGTTGTTGAACATGAAATAGAGACCAATGATAAAACAACTAAAGAAAGCAGAAAAAACTTAAATAACTTCATAATATTCTCCTTAAATATTAATTTGTATTTTTGATTTTTAAAAAGCCGGTTGTAAATTGTCAAGTATTACAGAAGCTGTCTTTTTAAAGGTGTACTTTGATAAAAGATGCTCCTGAATTGACAGAGTAATAATTGTTTTTTTATATAACAATTCCAAAAGTTTTTCTTTTAAATCGTTTGAGTTATTAGTTTTAAAAAAAGTTACAGGAAAACCTTCGTAGACTTCCTTTAAAACCGGAATGTCAGAAATTAGAACCTGAGTGCCAAGAGTCATTGCTTCAAGTGGGGGAAGACAGAATCCCTCGTACAGCGACGGTTGTACAAGAAGGGAGGCTGAACAAAGATGTTCCATTAACTCATTGTCTGATATAAACCCGGTAAAAATAATATTCCCAATTGATTCAATTTTTTTTAAGATTGCTTTATCTGATGAACGAAAATTATTATTTGATCCAATAATAACAAGTTTGTACGTTAAACCTTCGTCTCTTGCAGCTTTGTATGCGTCAAGAAGGCAGTCAAGTCCCTTGTGTTTTTTTATATTACCGATAAAAACAATTGTTTCTTTTTTATTGATTAAAGAAGACTTATAATCCAGAAACATTTGCTGAATGGCAGAATATGTAACAATTATTTCTTTTTCATTTCCAAGATGATGATTAATTCTTGATTTGGAAAATTCAGAAACCGTAAATATTTTTTTTGATTTTATGTAGGCTCTTTTAAAGAACCGCATACGGACAGCAAACCCAATCCTTGATGAAAGTCCGGGAATATCAGCAAATATAATGTCATGTATTGTAGTATAAACAGGTATCTTGATACCGCATGGTATATTAAAAAAAGGCGAATAGAAAATGTCCGCTTTGTTTATTTGTTTTAAAATCTCTTTAGGAAAGAATACTAATTCATTAATTGAAAAAGGTTTTACATTACAGGTAATTATGGTTATATTTTTTAATGATTTATATTGCTGCAAATCATTAAAATTTCCAATAAGAAAAAAATTATTGTCTGTATTAAAAAACCATGGCAGAGCGCCTCTTAAGTAAACCCCAATACCGCTTGCGTTAACCATGCGGCAGTCAATAGCAATTGTCATTAATCTGCCAAAGTACCGGTAAATTCTTTTAAAGAAGAATATACTTTTACATCAATGCCGTCAATATTTTTTATTGATTTTTCATTACTGGCCAGATAAACAGGTATGCATCCTGCATTAATGCCTGATTGCACATCACGAATATGATCGCCTGCCATGTATGATTTTGAAAGATCAATATTGTATTTTTTTGCAGCTTTTAATATCAATCCTGGTTTTGGTTTTCTGCAATCACATTCAATTTTAAATTCCGGCCTCTCTCCTTCAAAACCTTTATCAGGATGGTGAGGGCAATAAAAAAGATCGTCAATGTATGCTCCTTGTATGCCTAATTCTGTTTCCATTTTCATATGTATTAAATCAAGAGTTTGAAAATCAATATCTCCGCGCGCAATAACAGGCTGATTTGTAATTACAATAGCAAGATAACCTAAAGAGTTTATCTTTTTAATTGCATCTGAAGCTCCTTCAATTAATTCCAAATCATCCGGGTTTGTAAGAAAACTTATTGGTTTTTCCATGAAATCCCTGAATGTATTAATTGTTCCGTCCCTGTCAAGAAATACAGCTTTTTGCCTGTTTTTTAAATTTCTGCCTTTAACAATGTCTTTTTCAATAGCAGCTGTAACCTGAGCATAACGTTCGGGCGTTCCCATATCCTTTATATACTCAGGAGTAGAGTAGGCATATATTTTACCTCCCGGTATATTGGGCTTTAATATGTCGCGATCAAGATCAATTTTTTCATTATCAAAATGACAATTATTAAGAAATTCAAGCGATAAAATATGAACTCCCGCATTGACCTGATTTTTATACCAGGTTCTTTTTTCCTCTTTATTAAGCCATCCTGTTACAAGATCATCATTGTTGCTTGTAATAAGAGCGCTGTCAAAGGGATGGTTATTTGGGTGAACTGCAAGCGTAGCGAAAGCATTTTTCTCTTTATGGAATGAAATCATTCTGGAAAAATCCATATCTAAAATGACATCGCCGTTTAATAAAAGAAAATCATCTGATAAATTATCAATTTTAAAAAGAGATCCCGCAGTGCCAAGGGGCGCAGTTTCTGTATAATAAGAAATATTGCATCCGAAGCTGCTGCCGTCTTTAAAATAATCCTTTATATACTGCCCAAGATGGCCTACAACAATGATAATATCCGTAAGGCCGTTTCTTTTTAAGCAGTCAATCTGATATTCAAGAATGGGTTTACCGCAAATCTGAATCATCGGTTTTGGAATATCGTCAGCGATAGAAGCAACACGAGTTCCTTTCCCGCCGGCCATTATCACGGTTTTCATTGGTTATTTATCCTTATTAAAAAAAATAATCTTCAAGCATCATGCAGATAATATGATAAACCGGCAAATGCAATTCCTGAATTTTATATGTTTGCGTTTCCGGAACACTGATGCAGACATCAGCATATTGCTTTAGTTTTCCTCCGCCCGCTCCTGTAAGGGCAATAATTTTCAATTTTTTTGCCTTTGCAACGGCACAGGCATGAAGAACATTTTTTGAATTGCCGGAAGTTGAAATGCCAAGAAGAACATCAGCTTCTTTTCCGTAACCGTAGACCTGCTGGGCAAATGTTATATTTCCGTCAATATCGTTTATACATGCGGTGTTTAACGAAGCATGGCCGGAAAGGGCAATAGCAGGAAGACCGGGCTGTAAACGCGGAAGAAGATATTCATACATTTCGCAGTCAACTTTTTTTAATTCAGATACAAAAAAATCAGGTAAAACTCTCTTTTTGGCAAAAGTTTTCATTAGTTCACCTGCAATATGCTCAGCATCAGATGCGCTGCCTCCATTGCCTGCGATTAATAATTTTCCTCCGCCTGTGTATGATTCTTTAATAATTTCAAAAGCGGCATTTATATCATTAACACTGTCTTTAAGCAGCGGATAGCGCTGAACTAATTGTTGTAAATGGTCCATGCCTGTGTTCCTGTTTCTGTAAAGCTGGGAGTTAAAACCATGCCCTGTTGTTTTTCTTTTAAAGCGTTAATAAGAGATATACGGCGGCAGGGATTACAATAAATCATCATAAAACCGCCTCCGCCTGCCCCGGATATTTTGGCTGATTCAGCTCCGTTGTCAAGCGCATATTGATACAGTTCATCCAAAAATATATTTGATATTGAGGATGCCGCATTCTTTTTTGCAAGCCAGCCATGTATAAGACAGTTGGAAAATCCTTTAAAATCCCCCTTTAAAAGAGCTTCTTTCATAAAAATTGCTTGATTTTTCATTTCATGCATACTTTCAATATTTTTTGTATCGCCTTTTTCAGTGTGCTGGATTTGTTCTTTAATAATATTAGCGCTTTCTCTTGATACGCCTGTATAATATAAAACCAGAGAGGACTCAAGTTCATTGCGAATCCAGCGTTTTAGCCTTAATGGGTTTACTATAACCCTCTCATTATCATAAAATTCCATGAAATTAAAACCGCCGAAAGTTGCCGCATATTGATCCTGTTTGCCGCCTGCAAGGCCTATATCTTCTCTTTCAATCCTGTATGCGTTAGCTGCAATGTCATATTCGCCGAAAGGAAGATTAAGCCATTCTTCATATGCCTTAATAATAGCTACAACCATTGTTGATGATGACCCAAGACCTGAACCTGCCGGAGCATCAGAATAGGTTGTCATTTTAAACGACAAAGGCTTTTTAACAAAATCAGATACAATTCTGTTATATATTCCAGTGTGAAGAGGCAGAACGGAAGAAAGGGATAATACTTCAGTTGAAGGATACTCTTCCTTTTTGTTTAAATCGGCTGCAATAAATTCTACCAAACCATTATCTGTTGGTTCGATAGTACAGTAAGCATACATGTCTATTGTTGCATTTAAAACATAACCGCCGAAACGGTTATAGTAATTTGCAATATCAGTGCCGCCGCCTGCAAGTCCAAGCCTTAGCGGCGCTTTAGAACGTACCAGCATTAAATTATCCTGTATTTTTTCTTATATATATTTTAAAACCATATTCATCAGAGATAAGGGTATAATAAGTATCCAGTAAAGTATATATATACGCATGCCATCCCGGCCTGAATTGATTTAATCCGTCAGTATCATTATCTGTGAATATTGTGATAACCTTTGGTTTATTGTTATTAATTGCAGATATAAATTCAAATCTTGCACCGGGTATATGATCGAATGATTCATTTTGATATATATATTTTGAAGCATAATCCAGCTTTGTATAAGGGTATATATAACCATTCCATCCAAGATTTATTATCTTATCGCCGGGTTCTGTATGCTCATCTATTATTCTGCCTGCAATTTTAAGATTATTACCTGTTGAAAAATTAAACATAAAATAATAGGATAATCTGACAATTCCTTCTGAAAATATCAGACAAAAGAAAAGTATCATTACAAGATATTTATGCCTTATTTTTGAAAATAAAGTTAATAATGAATCTGCAAGAAACGCTATAACAGGGACAAAAAATGGAACAAGAATTAAATTATAATGGCTGCTGCCGGTTGCAAAAGAAAGAAAAAGAATACTAAAAAAATATGAAAATATAAATCCCAGAAAATAATATTTATTTATATTTTTATATTTAATAAAATACCATATAATCCCTATGCAAAGCGGGATAAATGAAAAGCTTCTGTTAATAACGGTAAAAAAATTATTCACAATATCGTTAAGATAGGATAATCTGAAACCTCTTGTAACGCCGCCATATATTACATTATAGTAAAAATCATTAAATATTCCGTTTATATTAATAAATATTAAAAAAGGAAGAAGAGCAATAACCGCACCGGTTATAAATGAAAAAATATATATAATTAAAAGTAAATATTTTTTTTCTGCTATATTTTTTATTATTATAAAAAAGCAAAAACCAGTCCAAAGAGGAAACATATTAAGACGAATCATTACAGAACAGGAGAAGCAAATACCCAATACGATTATTTCCAAAATATGAGAATTATGATTTATATAATATTTAGTGAAAATATAAAGAGATATGGTTAAAAACGGCAAGGAATAAATTTCAGAACCTGCATTTACATAATAAAAAGGAAGCATTGCAAGGGATGTAAAAAGTACGGTTAATAATGATTTTTTATTATCTGTAAAAAAAAGAGCAGTCTTGTACATAAACAGAAATGTAATAAAAATAAAGATAAATTCTGTAATCCATATACCAGTAAGTCCGCCAATAATAAAACCTGGTACACTTATAAAATAATTTAAAGGCCCCTTGTTATCAGCAAGATCCCTGTAAAGCATTTGTCCGCGTGAAATACCTTGAGTAACAGAAACATATACAGATGTATCAACATTCATTATTCTATTAGTTAGTGGATTTAAAGAGGAAGTATAAACAACAATGAAGGAAATAATAAAAAGAGTAGTGTAGAATAAGATATTGAATTTATGTTTTTTTATATCAAGCATTTTCCGTTCTCTTAAAAATAAATAATTTAGATATTATAAAATTAATGATCATTCCTGCTGCAATCCCAAATGCCTGCGCAATAAATTTAAAGGGAAGTAGAAAAAATAAAATAATAGTGTACATTACAGAAATATTAATAACAAGACCTATAAGAGATCCGGCAAGAAATATAAACCATTTTTTTAATGAAGCCTTTGTATTAGCTGTATATTCTCTGAATGACCATAAATGATGTAATAAATAATTCTGTGTTCCTGCAATAATAAAACAGAGGATACTAACAGGTATTTCCGGAAAGCCTGATAAATCCACCAAAACAAAGAAAATAAGTAAATTGGTTATAGTGCCAAGTCCGCCTGTAATGCCAAATTTTATAAATTGGATAATTAAGCGAGCTTTCTTATTTTCCAAACATCCCCCAAGGCCTTAAAAAGAAAATTGCCGGACATTTTAGACTGTCCTTTTTTTCGATCAGGAAAGATAATCGGAATTTCTTTAATGATTAAATTACTGCGGTAAGTTTTATATTTCATTTCTATCTGGAATGAATATCCCATATTACAGACAATGCTGTCTAATCCAATATTTTCAAGCGTTGTCTTACGCCACATGTTATAACCGCCTGTTATATCTTTAACAGGGCATTTTAAAATGGCATGACAATAAAATGAAGCGCCTTTGGTAAGAAAGTTTCTTATAAAAGTACGATTTTCAATTCCGCCGCCTTTTACATTACGGGAGCCGATAACAAGATCAGCATTTTCAATTGCATCGAGCATATCAGGTATATATTTTGGGTCATGAGAGAAATCTGCATCCATTGCAAGTAAAATATCAAAATTATTTTTAATGCCCCAGGCAAAACCCTGAAGAAAAGCAGTTGCAACCCCCTGTTTACCCTCTCTTTTTAAAATGTGCAATGAACTATTTTGATTCATTAATTGTTCAACTAAAAGAGCAGTGCCGTCAGGAGAATTGTCATCTACAACAAGTATATGCGCCTGCGGTGAAATAACATTTATGGAACCAATAAGAGATATAATATTTTCACTCTCATTATATGTTGGAATAATTATTAAAAAAGAAGAAGATGTCACTTTGAATATTCCCTTACTATTTCATAAACAAGACATGCAGCTTTATAATAAGAATATTTGGAAAGAAGTTGCTCAGGAGGTTCAACAGGTTCAAGCAGCAACTTATCAAGTTCAACATCTGTATTGAAGGGATCTATGTAATGAGCGGTGTTGCCGAAGACTTCAGGCAGGCTTGCAGCATAAGATACAATTACCTGTACTCCGCATGATAATGCTTCAAGGGGGGTAAGGCCAAAACCCTCATAATAGGAAGGAAGGATAAAAGCCTTGCATCTTTCCATAAGAGCTTTAACTTTTCCATCATCAAGATAACCGAGTAATATAATATTCCCGGGGTTAAATGAACTAAGTTCATCGATCTTGACAGTTGAAAGGCTGGTTCCGGAAATGGCAAAAATAACCTGCGGATGTTTATTGGCATATTCAAGAATCCATCGTATGTTTTTGCGCTTAGATAAACTACCCAAAGAAAAGTAAAACGGCTCTTTTGCAAGGACCGGAAAATCTGTAAATATTGAAGTATCGGAAACAATGGAACTCATATGATCTGCGCTGCTGTAAATAATACTTATCCTTGAAGGATCTATTTTGAAGGTCTTGCTGATTTCATTCCTGCTGTAATGTGAGACAGTAACAATTTTCTTTGCTTTCTTTGCGATTAAACGGTATTGCAGGCGGTTGTATGTACGTATAAGCTTGTCTCTAAAACCGATAAAATCCTTGGGATAAAATTCACAGTATATATCATGAAGGAAAACAATACCCGGAGAAAAGGGCAGAGCGGTATTGCCGAATTCAAGAATAATATATTCTTTATGGGTAATTAGAAACCACTGTAAGGTAAATAGCTGCCAAAAAAACTGCGAATTAATGTTTTTTTTGTGACGGATTACATTTATGTTTGAAAAAACTGGTACATTTTCTGTATTATTTGGAATAATTATCGAGATTTCTCCCGGTTTGCTTATTTTATCCAGCTGATTTGTTATCTCAAAAGCATAACGCTCAATACCGGTAAGCCTGCGGCAGAAGAAATCACCATTTATTAGAATCTTTTTACTCTTATTACGCATAATATTAAGTTTGTCTATAGTCTATATTTATATTATAAAAATTACAATATCCTTTTAAGATAAAATCTGATTAAATAAAGCAATCCATTTAGGCCCTATATTATCCATGGAAAAGCGTTTACAGCTGATTAAGCCACTATAAGCCATCTTTTTCCTTATTTCCGGGTTATTCATAAGAAAAACAGTCTTTTCCATTAATTTATTGGTATTATCAGGCACTATAAAACCATCATTATTATTGTTAATAATATCATGAACAGAACTGAAATTATCCATGCAAACAGGAACGCATCCTTTCTGCATTGATTCTGTCAATACCATGGGCCAACCCTCATAAACGGAGGTTAATAGCAATATTGATGCTCTGGTATAATAATTTTGCGGATCTACACGGCCGTAAAATACTATATTTTTTAATTTATGTTTAAAAGCAAAATTTTTATAGTAATGTTCATCTATACCGGAACCTACAATGTCCAGATTCCAGTCCGGATACAAGTTTTGTATTTTTTTCCAAAGTTTTAAAACAATACTCAGCCTCTTATTGCGTTCTTCCAAACGTGACACAACAAGTATTCTTTTTTCCTTTTTAATAAAATCTTCATCTGTAATTTCGTTTTTAAATGACAGGGCATTTTCAATAGCTGCGATCTTATGATCATCCTTTAAAAAATATTGCTTCTTGTACTCTTTTATGTATGATCGTGCCAGGACAACAAGCCGGTCGGCATCGTAATAAGCTCTTTGAAATCTTTCTAAATTTTTAAATTTTATAAATAAACCCAATACAGGAAAAAAGATTAGCTTAATAAAAGCCCTTAATCTTCTTTTTAAAGTTATACCGCTCATAAAAAGAGTATTAAAAGCATCATACCACAGACAATGAGTTTCATGGCCCGGTTTCGTATGGAACCCGGTAATTACTTTGCAATTTGTTTTATTTACTGCCTGTCTTCCAAGCCGGGCATATTTATCGCCTTCCGGTATAAGCAATATATTTATATTATTCCCGTTTATTATTTTATTTATTTCTTCCTTATTAAATTTATCTGTTATTGGTATTTCTATAATTTTTTTATTTGCACCTGAAAGATGCCTGTAAGATGAAAAAACAGTTATTCCATCCTGCTCGGCAAGATAATTATTAACCATTATTATGGTTCTTGAGCCTCCGGCTTCTGTTTCGTGCAGATCCCTGTCACTTAAAACCAAAATATTCATTTACTTAACAGTCTTTTCCTGATATTATAGTATTGATAAACAATATTAAATAAAAAACGGTGTTTAGCTATGTACTTGTTAATCTTATTTTTGGTATTTTTATTATCAATCTTTGAATTATAGGCGCAATAATCTTCGTAATTATTATTTTTTGCAGCAAGTGAAACCAAATCACAATTTAATTCATATTCCAGTTTTTCCCTAATAAAAGGCAATTGGCATAAATCCAAAAAATATTTTCTTATGTCAAATATCATTAAAAACCAGTTTTTTATTTTATTATAATCTTTGGGATGAGATATGGAATTAATAATATATCTATGTACAGCCAAAACATCAGGAAGACGGTAAATATTTATATTGTTAACAGCAAAATACAGCCATATAGGATAATCTTCTGTCAGCCAGTTTTTGTTTACAGGATCTATGCATTTAATATATTCAGGAATAAACTGATTTTTTATACAAGCAGTAACCTGAACTATATCATTATTCTGAATTAAATCTTCATAATTATGAAGTCCATTTTTTATTTTTGTTAATATTTTTTTTCCGTTTTCATGTAAATAAACTGCATTTGCGCAGCACATGCCTATATCAGGATTTTTTTCCATAAAATCAATCTGGGTGCTTACTTTTCCATTTAACCAGTAATCATCCCCGGCGCAAAAAAAGATATATTTACCTTTGCAATGCTGTAAAACATTAAAAAAGTTTTTAATCATTCCCATGTTATGTTCATTTAAAAGAAGTTTAATTATATCAGGATATGATTTTTTGTATTCCAAAATAATATTACGGGTATTATCTTTAGAACAGTCTTCTCCGATTAAGATTTCGTATTGATATTTATGTTCCTGCTCAAGAATACTGTCAAGTGTTCTTGATATATAATGCTCCTGATTATATGTAAGCACAACAACAGAAAATAAGGGATTACTCAAAATGGCTCCAGTTCATTCTATGATAGCGCCATTATCAAGCAGTATTTTTCTATTACAACGTTCAACCGTACTTAAACGATGGGCGATAATTATAAGGGTTTTATCCCTGCTTAAATCATATATCTCATCCATTATTTTACTTTCGGTTTCATTGTCAAGAGAACTTGTCGCTTCATCAAGAACAAGTATTTCTGGATTGGTATAAAGCGCGCGGGCAATGCCAATACGCTGCTTTTGCCCCCCTGACAACTGAATGCCTCCCTCTCCAACCTGGGTATTAATGCCATCGTTCTTTAGAAGGAAATCCCAAATATTTGCCATTTTAAGGCTTTCAATAAGGCGTTCTTCATTATATTCTGCGGAAAATGTAACATTGTCTGCTACAGTTCCGTCAAAGAGATAGATATTCTGAGGTATGTATCCGATTTTTTTTCTCCATGAACGTATATTTTCATTTGTAATACGCACGCCGTCAGAATAAAGATTACCGGAATTAGGTTTGTGGATACCTATAATAATATCTACAAGAGTTGATTTGCCGGAACCCGATTCGCCTGTAATTGCAATGCTTTCACCCTTTATAACTTCTAAAGAAGTATTTTTTAAAACATCGTTACCAGTGTTGTATTTAAAATCAACAGAGTCGACAGTGAAAGATTTTTTAAAGTCAAGTTTAATATCATCTTCTTTTTCAACTTCCTGATTCATGGAATTGTAATATAGATCAAGAGCGTTATAATTAAAAGCTATTTCATTAAAATAACTTAGCATTCTTGTTATTGCAGGGAGCATCCTGTACAAGGCAAGAGCATACATGCTGATAACAGGAATAATAACTTCCGGAGTACCCATCGACCATGTAATAAAAACTATAATACATATTAGCAATGAGAAACCGAAGTTCTCCAAAAAATTTCTTGGAAGAACGCCGAGTGTTGTGGAAATTATACTTGCACGGACAGCAGATCTTGCAGAGCTGTCATAGCTTTCATAAAAATCTCTTTCATTCCCGCGAAGCTTTATAAATTTGTAGTTATAAAATGCTTCATGAAGTATCCTTGACTGCCTTAAAACAGCTTCTGTTGTTTTCTTTCCCTGGCGCCTGGAAATCTCTACAAGTGAAACAAGAACTATTAAGGTTACAACAAGCAAGATGGCAGTTAAAATTAATGACATTCTCCAGTTAACAATAATTAATAAGCTATAAAGCAATAATACTGTAAACAATTCAGAAAAAACCTGAAGGCAGAACATTAAAAGACGGCTTACTTTGACTGTTTCCGTATTAATAGTCTGAATTATTTCTCCTGCATTCTTTTGAACAAAATTTTTATACGGGATGGAGCAGAATATTTTAAACAGATTTAATGAAAGTATTCTATACGTACCAAGTGAATATCTGTTTAATATATATGTATATAAAATATTATAAAAAGAACGGAAGACATAAAAAATTATTATTACAAGGCCAAAGAAAATAATAAAAGCGTTTTTATCTGTAAATCCAAAAAGATCAAAAGCATATTTATAGTACCCTTCATTAAGAACATCCGGATTGGATGCAACTGTGATAAAAGGCATAATTGCCGATATTCCGGCAGTTTCAACAAGTGATAAAAATATTGTTAATAACAATAAAATAAATAAAAATATTTTTTGTCTTTTTGTTAATAATCTGTTTAATTTTTTGGGTATGGATAATAAAGATGAAACCTGCATATATTCCTGTGTGTAGATATTTAAAAGTGAAGCTCAGTGCCTACGAATAATTCCATGGGAGTTCTTTTGGAAATATCAGAAAAATCCCATCCTGCAGAAATTCTTAAGTAAAGACTCCGGAAAAAATCGGGAAATACAATAATCTCAAAACCGCCTGAGATAAGAAAGCTATCAGAATTAAAATCTCCCTGCGTTCCGGGATGCTGATAAACGGCCATGTCCAAAACAGGACTTATATGAAGATCAAAATCGAATACATTGCGGCGCATGCCAAACCATTCAGACGGCCTTATTCTTAAAGCTCTTAAAGGAAGATCAAGATTTAAGGAAACCATGAAATCCGCCTTTATATCCCTGTCGTATACTCCGCGCAGAGCATCGCCTGCCTTATCGTTAAAAGTGTTAAACCAGTGACGGTACATAAGCCTGGTAGAGAAGCCCATGAAATTTGTAATTGTAAAATGACCTATACCGGCCATATGAATACTGCTGCTTAAAGGGTAAATATGATATGCGTATCTGTAAAAATCATACTTAAATGAATTGGACAATTTTGCAGAAAAACCTTCCTGGAAATTGCCAATCCAGTTTATACGTCCAAAACCAAGCGAGTGATAAAGGTCAAAGAAGGGGCCTCTTCTGTTATCTGATAATATCCACGGTGAGATTTCATGATTGAAAGTTGTTGATACTCCCGGAGTATAAATCAGCTCCCCGTATTCGCCGATCATAAGGCTTGTAGGTATCTTCCAGGAAATAAAAGGACGTGTAGATATATAAAGCCCCTCCTGGAAATTACCGTAATCAGGTTTATCAAAATCAGAGTTCTCTTCGTTTACAGTAAATGCTACTTCAAAACCAAAAGTAGGCGTAGTAAAAAAAACAGGTATATCTACGGATATGCCTGTAACATTATAATAATACCAGTGCTGTTCCATATTGGGACGGTATTGTACATCGTGATCAAAATTGAAGTGCCAGTTATAACCAAAAGCCCTGAACGGAATACCGGAATCAAGCATTACAGTGACAAAATTCCGCTCTTCAAGATCGCGCTGGTATCCAACATCAAGCCTTAAAGGACTCATTGTGCCGAGGAAATTATAGTCGCGCGCTTTTACTGTCAGGTCAAAACCGGAATTGGAAGTGTATTGGGGGCGCGGAATGGCGACAATATTCCATGTGTCTTCGACATAAATAGTCAGATCAACAGGAAATTTTTCATCATCAGTAATTTCGTCGATTGTATATTCGATTTTAACATTGTCTTTTAATACTCTTTCATTAACAAGAAGCTGTGTTTTATCCTGTATATATTTTTCAAGATAGTTAAATCCAGTTATCACTTCGCCTGTAACTAAATCAGCCTTGTTAATTAACGCAAAAGGCTGGGTGAAACCGATTATACTGAAAGTAAACGAATTAATAATAAATGTTGAGTCAGATCTATACCCTGTTTCATCCTGGGAGAAAACAGGGACAAATGAAAAAACAAAAAGAAGAAAAAATGATAATAAACGCAGATTCATATTGTACTTGTGCATGATAATATATTCCTTAAAATATTTAATTCGTTTTCAGTTTCCAGAACCAAAGGATGGGCGCTGTTTTTATCCGGAATGATAAATGTAAGTTTTCCGTCTCTCTTTTTTTTATCACTATACATCGCATTGATTAATGTTTCATTATCCTTAACAAGATAATGAGGGCAGGCAGTATAGTAATCAAATGCTGTAAGTAAATCCTTAATTTTTTTTGCTCTTTCTTTTGGGGTAATGCCAAAAGCTATACCCAGCTCACAGGAGCGTGCAATTCCCCAGGCTACAGCTTCTCCATGGGTGATATTTCCAAGACCTGATGCGCTTTCAAGAGCATGACCGAATGTATGCCCCAGATTAAGGAGAATACGTTTTTTGCCTTTTTCTAAAGGATCTGTTTTAACAATGCTGCCCTTATATTTAACAGCTCTTTTAATGAAATTAAAAAGAGCATCTTCTGTAATATTACCGCAAAGAGAATAAAGCTCTTCAAGAAAATTGCCGCCGCAAAGAATGGCAGTTTTTATTAACTCCGCCATTCCGCTTTTCATTTCTTTTTGCGGCAGAGATAAAAGAGCTTTTAGCGGTATGTAGACATTTTCTGCAGGATAAAAACTGCCTGCAAGGTTCTTAATATCAAATAAGTCAAAGCCGGTCTTACCCCCGACTGAGGCATCTACCATTGAAAGCAGGGTAGTAGGCACCATTACAAGACGGCAGCCTCGCATATAAATTGACGCTGCAAAACCTGCTATATCACCAATAACGCCGCCGCCGACAGCGATAAATACGCCATCTCTTCCAAGGCCGGCATTGCGTGCGGCTTCAATTATTGTTTGAACAGACTGCCAGCTCTTGTTATCCTCGCCGCTCTTTAAAATGCAAAGCGGCAATTTTAAATCACAAGTGATTTTTTGCGCAATATATGCAGTATTTTCGTCAGCAATTAGAAGCGTATTGGAAACATTACACGATACATCTTTAAAAATCCCGCCGATTTCCGGTATTTCATGTATGATATGAACACAAGTTTTATAATTACCAAATGAAAAAAGCAAAACTCAACCTTTCCGGACAAAAAACGGAAATTTTTAATGAAAAAATTCCCTGTTTTAATTAAACAGGGGAACAAAAGATACCAACGGCGGCCGTAACACGCTCAATGAATCTGATGATTTGCCTGATATAGTACCGGTAAAAGAACAGTATCACAAAAAAAAATGATTTACAAGGTATATTAGATTTTTGGAGTAAGGGTATAAAAAAAGGCTCCGGCAAACACCGGAACCTTCAAAATTGAAAAATTGTTTTTCTTATTTTGCAACAAGTCTGATTTCAATTGCTTCCAGCTGACGATTCTGTCCTGTGGTTCCGGCAGCTTCGCCATTTACTGACCAGCCAGACCAGCCCTGATTCGACATGTGGACGCGATAGCGTACGTCAAAGCGTGCTGCTAACTGTCCGGAAAGCTGTACTCTGATTGCTTCGACCTGGAGGTTTCTTCCAGTGGTTCCTGCAATGTCATTATCAAACTGCCAGCCTAACCAGCCAACATTCTGAACATGAACATCATAGCGGATGCTTCCGGTTACATTGGAAATAACGCTAGCTCTGATTGCTTCGATCTGGCGGTTCTGTCCAGTGGTTCCAGCGGTTTCACCATCAACTGCAAATCCACCCCAACCAATGTTTGACATGTGTACGCTATAGCGTACTTCAGCAGTGGCAGCGGCAGCGGCCTGTTGCGCAAAAGCACAAATCGGTACTAACATAAGTACAAGAAAAACAACAAATAATTTTTTCATTGTCATCTCCTTTGCGGTCTTTCCCGCCGTCTTATTTTTAGCAAGTAGTCTATAACAAGACATATGTAGCTAATATATCTCAAAATGGATATTTGTCAAGGGGGGTTACGAAAATTTGTAATACTTTTTAAATTAATTTTTTATTCCGAAAGATTGTAAATATTTTCTTCTATGCTGTTTATAAGGGAATTTTTAAGAAATTCACTTAACTCATGTTTAGGAGCAAGGAATTCTTTCCAGCCTTCGATAAATTCATCGGTTGTCCTTTTGCTTAAGGGTAAAGACTTCCCGTTAAGGATATCCTCACAGCTTTTATTACGTAAAATTGTATTTCCTTTAAATAATACCCTTATTTCGGATAATATGTTTTTTTGTGTCCTGGCAAGAAAGAACAATAATTCACTAATATTCTGGTCTTCGCAATAAAATTTTTTATAAACTGCATAATTCCACTGATGAAGGGGCAGCCTTATTCTGGTAAGCAGTTCCTGTTTATTAAGAGCATTACAGACCTTGTACCTGTTTTCCAATGAACCTTTGGCAAGAGAGTCATATTCTACAGAATGAAAACGTGAGGCTGAAATCCAGCGTGAGCTCTGATTACTGCGAAGTTCATACTGCGCATCAAGAGCGGTAAGGGCTGCCGGCAAATCAAGAAGCCTTAAGGTGCTGCAAATATTACCGCCGATTGCAGCTGTGTTCCTGAGTTGAACTCCGGCGATATTATTTAAACAGGATCTGAGAGTCTGGGGTACTATTTTTCCAAGATTTATAAGTTTGCTTAATTTGACCATAGAACCAATTTCAAGGTAATGTTCAGTTCTTGTAATCCGGCTTAGCTCTTCGATATTGTCAAGACACAGGAAAACAGATGTATGCAGAGCTCTTCTTATAAGGTTAGTTCCTCCGGCATGGGGGATGGCATCGGGGAAACGGCTCCACACCGTAAACAGTTCCTGGAATGAGACAGGAAAAAGCACCTGATTATAAGGAGCGTCCATAAATCCTCTTTTTGCGTATTAGCGAGATATTATTTACGGCTTTCACAAGCCTTTGGGCATTTGTGCAGCGGCATTTAATTCCGGAAAATCCCATTAATATTTCTTCATCGGAGGGTGTCAGGTTTTTATCAAGCAATGCCTCTGTACAAAGTATTTTTCCAGCCTCGCAGTAACCGCAATTACCCAGATGAACATTTGCAAAAGCTGTAATTATTTCCTCGTACTCATTTGTTTGTGAAAAACCTTCGATTGTAATTATTTCACTTCCCCGGATTTTAAATGCCGGGATCAGGCATGCAAGGCTGACGTTTCCATTAAGAAATACAGAGCATGCGCCGCATTGTCCTGCAAGGCAGCCTGGTTTTGCTCCGAACAAACCAAAGTTTCCGCGCAGAATGTCGATTAGTCTTGTGCCGGCATCTCCGCGGAAAACAACATCCTCGCCGTTTAAAATAAAATTTATTATCATCTGACTATTTCCCAAATATCTTTTCTTTTTATGGGGATCGATTTAAAGCAATTTCCTGTTGCCTGTGAAACAGCCTGCAGAAAAGCTGCCGGTATGCATGATGAAGGCAGATCTCCAATTCCTTTTGGCTCACTAAAATCATTTTCAATAAAATGTATGTGTATAGGCGGGATTTCCATTGGCGAAAAAATATTATAATTGTCATACTGTTTCCTTGGCAAAATACCGTCAATGTATTCGATGTTCTCCGTAAATGCCCAGCCAAGAGCCTGAGCCGTGCCGCGCATGATGCTTCTTTTGGCTCTGTTTTTTGATATGATTTTTCCGCCGTCAACAGCAAGCCAAACGCCGCGGATTTTCGGAACACACTCGACAATATCGATTGATACTTCAACAACTGCGGCAGCCATACCCAATTTTGAGAAACTGTTAATGTCCATCACTTTTCCCGGAGGCGCTGTGAAATGCCCGCTTAATAAAGCGCCGTTTTGAGGTTTAACTGAACGGCGCACAGTTATCGGAAGCGGGTCATGGAACCGCTGTTTGCGGATCGCAAGGCAGCATCTTTCAACCAGTTTTGTAATAACTGTAATGTTTCTTGAAGAGCAAGAGGGGCCGCAGTCAGGCGCGCCTGTTGAAATAATCCGCACCATTTCCGGTTTTATAGACATGGTTTCAAGGGCAACTTTCTCCCATATCTTGTTATAGTCTTCCGGCGTTGTTATGCTTGCCCTGATTTCCAGAATACATTCCTTTGTTAATGTTACTTCCACGCTATAGACGCCATTATCCCTGCCATGATAGAGAAGGCCGTTATTTTGATAAGCTACAGCCAATCCAATGCCGCGGGGATTGTCATTTTTGTCAGGTAATTTTTCCTTGCGGCTATGAAGCAGTAATTCATGGGAAGACCACTTGCGGTAGTAATCGCTTAAATTCGCTGCCGTTTTTATTAATTCCTCACCGGAAAGAGAATTTTTTTGCTGGTTTACAGGTAAAACAAAATTGGGTTCTATGCAATTTAATCTCCACTGCGCAGGATCAAGCTTAAGCGTATCTGCGATTTGTGATACATGCCTCTCCTTTGCAAAAAGTCCCTGCGCAAGACCAAAGCCGGAAAATGGCCCCTGCGGCGGAATATTCGTACAGTATGCTTTTGCTGTCAATTTTATATCAGGAATTCTATAAAAAGCTAAAACGCCAAGACATACATGATCCAGAATTTCATTAGCGTTAACCCCATATGCGCCAAGGTTAACAGAGATATCGATTTCTGCAGCAGAGATATCGCCGTTTTCTTTGATTGCGGTTGTAATATCAATATTTGAATAAAAACGTTTTGGCGTAAAAAGGAAATCTTCTTCCTTTGTTAAAATAAGACGTACTGCTTTTTTTGTGATAAATGAGCCAAGAGCTGCATGGCATGCAATAAGGGAGGGATACCATAATTTGCCGTCCATATGAAGATTTAAGGAGGTGGGCTCAATAATAACATTGGTCTGTTCAATATCCAACACCCTGGAAACAGAGCGCTTTACATGGTAGGGCCATTGACTTGCAGTTCTTAAGACAAAATTATTTTTAAAGGACTCTTTTGCTGTTTTTTTATTTTTTGCCTCTACTTTATCCTCGCTGTCTTTTTGTTCTCTTAAAAAGCATACGGCGCCTGCAGGTTCGGCATACCAGTGTTCCTGAATCCCCGTTGTATAACTACCTGTAATGATTTTTTCGTTTTTTTCAAATATTTCCTGCGCGTTACCTATTTTTATTTCTCTTTTCGCCTCAATTTTACTGTTTTCATCTTTAATGTCAAAAACGGCTTTTTCTTCATCGGCGTAAACAATGCATTTTGCCGCAAGCTCTTCCAGTTTAACCTTGTTTGGTCCCAATAAAATGGCAACAGGCTCCCCAATGTAAGATAGTTCCTTTTCCGCAAGGATTGGAATTAACGTGCCTTCAAGGAGATTCACACCAGGAATATTTCTTGCCGTAAAAAAAGTATAATTATCAGGAAGCTTGGGAGTCTTTATAAACTTTATGATACCCCTTGCAACAGGCGATCTGATTGTTTTGGCGTATAAAAGGTCCTGCGGATAAATGTCTTCCAGGAAGGGCAGTGATTCCATTAATATGAATTTACCATACAGGGCGATAAAGTGGCAAGGTATTTGGAATAATGCATATTCTGCTGTTTACCGGCAATATATTATACAATTTAAAGTACATTGACTTTTTAATTAATATATTCGTATTATGTAGTGTACTGATGTTGTTTATTCTAAGGGTCAATTTGATTAATTTTGATAGTGCGTTTAATAATTAAGGAGAAGATTAGAAATGACAATACGTAATTCTAAAATATTATTGATTATAGCTTGCTGCTTTGTAGTTATGCTATTCCTGATACTTAATATATACACTCCGTTAATAGCTGATGATTTTACAAATTCACTTGGGATTAATACATTTAATGACGTTATTAGATCTCAATATGAATATTATTTTGGCTGGGGAGGGAGAGTTGTTGCAAGTTTTTTTGTACAATTCTGGTTATTGACCGGTAAACCCTTATTCAATATTGCAAATACAATTATATACTGCCTCTTTATTATTATTATTCAATTTCATATAACAGGATCATTTAAAAAAATAAATTTATTATTATTTTTAATTTTAAATATATTCTTCTGGTTTTTTATGCCTGTATGGGGGCAAAATTTTTTATGGCTTACAGGAAGCTGTCATTATCTGTGGACATCAACAATAATTCTTTTATTCCTTGTTCCTTTCAGAATAAAATATGATAATCCTGATTACAAATTATGTGTACCTCTTTCTGTTTTATTATTATTTTTAGGTATTCTGGCCGGATGGAGTGTTGAAAATTCCGGAGCTGCAGTTTTATTTTTACTTATAGCATATTTAATAATTAAAGTTATTAATAAGGATAAATATACATTATTTGAAATTCTTGGCATTATTGGATTTCTGGCTGGATTCTCATTATTAATTGCCGCACCTGGTAATTATATACGTGCTGATGTTTTCCAGCAATCGGATAATAATTTATTCATTGTAACGTTTATAAAGAGAATAGTATCTGTCACAATAAGTTTTATAGAGAATCATGGATTTTTAATTATTGGCATTTCTTTTATATTGGGTTTTAATTTAATTTATCATAAAAAACAAAAATTATATACTTTTACATATTTTTATGCTTTAGCAGCAATAGCGGGAGCTTATTCAATGATAGTAGCTCCGTATTTTCCGACACGCGCGTTTTTTATTGTAACAGTTTTTGCAATAATTACCTTAGGTAATATAATAAGACAAATGAATTTAAAGATACCTGAAATAATAGAAAATAATAAATTATTTATTGTAATTATTGTGTTTGTATGCTTGTCTTTTACATTTATCGATTCAACGAGAAAAATATTGGCAGTGTATCTAAGGTGGTATGATCGCATTGAATTTATTCAGGCAGAAAAAGATAAAAATAATTATGATATCGATGTAAAAGTTATTAATACAACGGAAAAACATGCGGCATTATACGGCCTTGATGATCTGGTAATAGATGAAAAATCCTGGCAGAATACAAGTGTTGCAAGTTACTATGGTATAAAATCAATTAAAATTAATTATGAGCCTATGGATAATTTGTGGGAGGATAGAGAGAAAAGAATAAGGCAAATAATTATTCCACCATGGAAAATTAGTAAAGAATTAAGAAGGAATTAGATAATAAAATGAAAGTAGTGATATTGGCTGGCGGTCTTGGAACCCGTTTATCAGAAGAAACAGTTCTAATTCCCAAGCCAATGGTAGAAATAGGTACTCGTCCGATAATATGGCATATTATGAAGATATACTCATATTGGGGTTTTAACGATTTTATAATACTTACAGGATATAAATCTAATATAATTAAGGATTATTTTATTAATTATTATACAAGATATTCAGATATAACTGTAGATATGTCGAATAACTCTGTTGATATTCATAATATAAGAAATGAGCCATGGAAAGTAACAATGCTTTATACCAAGCCTGATACACAAACAGGAGGCCGTCTTTTAAGAGCCAAGGATTTTCTTTGTAATCAGCGTTTTATGCTTACATACGGAGACGGAGTAAGCGATGTAAATATTAATGAGCTTATTAAATGTCATGAGACTTCAAAAAAGTTGGTAACATTAACTTCTGTACAGCCAGGCGGACGGTTTGGAGCAATAGAGATAAATAAAAATGGAAATGTAAACTCATTTAAGGAAAAACCAATCGGTGACAAAGCATGGATAAACGGCGGATTTTTTGTTATGGAACCAGGTATATTTGATTATCTTGATGATGGCGATATGACAATACTTGAACGTAAACCATTGGAAACATTAGCGGAAAAAGGCATGTTAAATGCATATAAACATCATGGTTTTTGGCGCGCTATGGATACACTGCGTGATAAAAATGAATTATCAGACATGTGGAAAAAGGAATGTGCCCCTTGGGCATTATGGTTGGATAATGCTTGATTTTTACAAAGATAAAAATATTTTTATAACAGGACACACTGGGTTTAAAGGAACGTGGCTGTGCAGGATTCTTCTGCAAGCAGGTGCAAATGTTACAGGATATGCACTTGAGCCGCCTACAAAACCATCTCTTTTTATTCAAACTGGAACAGAAAAAGAAATAAACTCAATAATTTCTGATGTAATAAATCGTGATGCTCTTATAATAAATGTAAAAAAAGCAAAACCAGATATAATTTTTCACATGGCAGCACAGCCCATAGTGCGTCTTTCGTATAATAAACCTGCATTGACATACGAAACAAATGTTATGGGAACTGTTAATATTTTGGAAGCAATCCGGCTAACATCATCAGTTAAATCGTTTATAAATATTACAACGGATAAAGTCTATGAAAATAAAGAATGGCATTGGGGCTATCGTGAAAATGAAAATCTTTGCGGTTTAGATCCGTATTCGAACAGTAAATCCTGCAGTGAACTTGTAACATACAGTTATCGTAAATCTTTTTTTTATAATAAAGATGATTGCGCGGTTTCTACTGCCCGTTCTGGTAATGTAATTGGCGGCGGTGATTATGCTGAAGATCGTGTTATTCCTGATTGTATCAGGGCAATGGAAGCAAAAAGCGATATTATTATAAGAAATCCAAATTCAATACGTCCATATCAGCACGTACTTGAGTGTCTTTCTGGTTATTTACATCTTGCGCAAAGACAGTATAATGACAAGAGACTTGAAGGAGCATACAATTTTGGTCCATATGATGAAAGCTGTGTTACAACTGGAGAACTTGCATCTATTTTTTGTGATGCATGGGGACAAAACGCCGCTTGGATAAATAAGGGGGATTCTGGACCGCATGAAGCTGATATTTTAAAGTTGGATTGTTCAAAAGCAAAGGCTGTATTTGACTGGAAACCGTACTGGGATATAAAAACAGCAGTTGAGAAAACAGTAGAATTTGCTAAAACAAAATCAGATGATGAAAAAAAAGCTTGTGTTGAAAAACAAATAAAGGAATATTTTTCAAGAGAAAACTATGTTTGAATTAATGACAAAAGAGAAAGCTATTAAACATATTCTGGATAATGTAAAAGAATACTATTATAAATATATGATAAAACCTCAGTATAAGGACGGAGATCGTATTCCTTATGCCTCACGTGTTTTTGATGAAAATGAATTAATTAATCTGGTAGACAGCTCTCTTGAATTTTGGCTTACATCAGGACGTTATACTGAACAATTTGAAAAGAAATTCAGTGATTATCTTGGAATTCCCTTTTGTTCTCTGGTAAATTCGGGTTCTTCTGCAAACTTAATTGCATTTATGGCTCTAACATCTCCTCTTTTAGGTGAAAAGGCAATAAAAAGAGGAGATGAAGTAATAACAGTTGCTGCAGGTTTTCCGACTACAGTTACGCCGATTTTACAGTTTGGTGCAATTCCTGTATTTGTGGATGTTACAATTCCCCAATATAATATTGATATAACATATCTTGAAAGAGCATTATCTGAAAAAACAAAAGCTGTTATGCTTGCACACACTCTTGGAAATCCATTTAATTTACATGCAGTTAAAAAGTTTTGCAATGAGAATAAACTTTGGCTTATTGAAGATAATTGTGATGCTCTTGGTTCAAAATATGTAATTGACAATGTTTCAAGGTATACAGGAACTATTGGTGATATCGGAACATCAAGTTTTTATCCTCCTCACCATATGACAATGGGTGAAGGAGGAGCTGTATACACTTCAAATCAATTACTTAATAAAATAATACGTTCATTAAGAGATTGGGGCAGAGATTGCGCTTGTACATCAGGGCAGGATAATTTTTGCGGTAATCGTTTTAATATCAAATTTGGTGAACTTCCTTTAGGTTATGATCATAAATATGTTTATAGTCATTTTGGTTATAATTTGAAGGCGACAGATATGCAGGCTGCAATAGGTTGTGCGCAGCTGGAAAAATTTCCATCTTTTATAGAAAAAAGAAAATATAACTTTAAATGTCTATATAAGGGTTTGGAATGTTTACAGGATAAATTAATACTGCCGGAAGCTTCACCTGATTCAGATCCAAGCTGGTTTGGATTTTTAATAACATGCAGAGACGGAGTAAACCGTAACAAATTGGTACAATATATAGAAAACAGGAATATACAAACAAGGATGCTTTTTGCAGGGAATCTTGTTAAACACCCATGTTTTGATGAATTACGTAAAAATAACGAAGGTTATCGTGTAATTGGAAATTTAGAAGAAACTGATCGTATTATGAATAATACTTTTTGGGTTGGTGTGTATCCTGGTATGACAGAAGAAATGATTAATAGGATGATTGATGTAATAAAAGATGGTATTGCTCAATGAAACAAAGAGTAGCTGATTATATTGCGGATTTTTTAAATGATAATAATATTAAAGATATATTTACAGTAACGGGCGGAGGAGCGATGCATCTGAACGATGCTTTTGGACATCACCCGGAATTAAATTGCATATATAATCATCACGAACAGGCTTGTGCAATTGCTTCTGAAGGATATACAAGATATTCCGGAAAGCTGGCTGCTGTATGTGTTACAACAGGTCCTGGAGGCACTAATGCGATTACAGGGGTTCTCGGAGGATGGCTTGATTCTATTCCCATGTTTATATTATCAGGTCAAATTAAACACTCTACATCTGTAAAATCTACAAAAATACCTTTGAGACAGCTTGGAGATCAAGAATTTAATATTACAGATTGCGCTAAAACTTTTACAAAATTCAGTGAAATGATTATTAATCCAATTGATATTGCATATTATCTTGAGAAAGCTTTATATATAGCGACAAATGGACGGCCTGGTCCGGTATGGTTAGACATTCCATTAAATGTTCAAGGTGCTATTATAGAAACTGATGAGCTTCGTCATTACAATCAAACGGAAAACTCAGAAGAGAATCCGCCTGATATTAATAATAAAATTATTGAAAATATAATTGAAAAAATTAAAAAATCAAAAAGACCGGTTATACTTGCAGGTTCTGCAATTCGCTCTTCAGGCGCTTATATGGATTTTTTAGAATTGATTAATAAATTGCAAATACCGGTAGTTACTGCATGGAATTCACATGATATACTTTGGGATGAACATCCATTATATTGCGGGCGTCCTGGAACAATAGGAAATCGCGGAGGTAATTTTACTGTTCAAAAAAGTGATTTATTAATTATTCTTGGCTGCAGATTAAATATACGTCAAATAAGCTATAACTGGGAGAATTTCGCATCTGGTGCTTATAAAATAATGGTTGACATAGATCCGGGTGAATTGCTAAAACCGACACTTTCAATAGATATGCCAATATACGCAGATATTAAAGATCTAATAAATAAAATGAATTCATTTTTAAATGTAAATACAGGTAATCATGAAAATTGGTTAAATTGGTGCAAAGAAATTAATAAAAAATACTTAATATGCCAGCAAAAATATTATGAAAAAGAACAGCCTGTTAATCCTTATGTTTTTATGAATGAATTATTTTTAAATCTTGATGAAGGTGATGTAATTGTTACGTCAAATGGCAGTGCATGCGTATGCTCATTTCAAGCTGCAATTATAAAGGAAAAACAGCGCTTGTTTACAAATTCTGGCTGTGCAAGTATGGGATATGGCCTTCCGGCATCATTAGGTGTAGCGGTCAAGAGAAAGGGAGAACGGGTTATTTGCCTTGAAGGTGACGGAAGCATTCAAATGAATATACAGGAGCTGCAAACTATAAAACATAACAGCTTAAATATAAAAATATTTTGGCTGAATAATAATGGATATCATTCAATAAGACAAACGCAGGCAAATCTTTTTAATCCGCCTTTATGCGGGGTCAGTAGTGATAATGGAATTAGTTTTCCTGATGCGCAAAGAATAGCTTATGCTTATAATATTCCCTTTTTTAAAATAAAAACAAAATCATCGATAAACGAAGAAATAAAAAAGGCATTTTTAATTGACGGCCCGGTAATTATTGAAGTTATAATAGATCATGAACAATATTTTGAACCAAAACTTTCAGCTAAAAAATTACAGGATGGTACAATGATTTCGCCATCGTTAGAAGACATGTTTCCATTTCTTCCGGAAGAAGAAATGGAATTAATAAACTCTGAACTGGGGGAGATATGATTTCACCATTATTACTTGATTGTACATTAAGAGACGGAGGATTTGTAAATGATTGGAATTTCGGCATTGGAAGCATAAAGAGCATAATAAGCAGACTTGATTATGCTGGAGTTGATATTATAGAAATAGGTTTTATTGATGAAAGAAGAGCATATGATGAAAACAGATCAATATTTCCGGATACAGAATCAATAAAAAAAATATTTGAATCAATCCAAAAACCAAGTGCTATTATTGTTGGAATGATTGATTATGGCACCTGCAGTATAAATAAAGTATCTAATAAAGATGATTCCTGCCTGGATGGAATAAGAGTTATTTTTAAGAAAGAAGATCAGGAAGAAGCTATAGATTTTCTTAAACAAATAAAAGATAAGGGATACAAAATATTTGCAAATCCTGTATCTATCACAAGCTATACTAATGATGAAGTGTCAATATTAATTGAAAAATTAAATAAAATAAAACCATATGCGGTTTCTATAGTCGATACTTATGGGTTAATGCACTCAAAGGAATTGCTTAATTATTTTGATATATTTAATAGTAAACTTGATAAAAATATTATTCTTGGTTATCATGCGCATAATAATTTTCAAATGGCATATGCAAATTCCATTACTCTGATGAATAAAAGTTTGGAAAGACGGCTGGCAATTGACAGTTCATTATTCGGAATGGGTAAAAGCGCCGGAAATGTGTGTACGGAACTTTTAGCAATGTATATGAATGAATTCTTCGAAAGAAATTTTAATATACATCAAATACAGGAAGCAATAGATGTAGATATATTAAAAGAGCATGATAAAAAATACTGGGGATATAATTTTGAATATTATATAGCAGCTCTTAATGATTGTCATCCTTCATATGTTCAATATTTATTAAAAGAAAAAACACTATCTGTAAAATCAGTTAATGAAATATTAAAAAAAATAGAGAATGATAAAAAATTATCATATGAGGAAAAACTTATTGAAAAGTTATATAATGAATATCAGGATAATTATTGTGATGATATAATTACTATAAAAAGTATAAAAGATGAAATGCTTAATAAAAAAATACTACTTTTGGGGCCTGGAAGATCAATTCAGGATAATGCAGATATTATTGATGAATTTATAAAGAAAAACAATCCAATAACTGTATCAATAAATTTCTTAATAGAATTGTTTAATATTGATTATATATTTATGAGTAATGCAAAGAGATACAGTCAATTCTTTCATTTAATACATGATGATAATTCAAAGGCAAAATTAATATGCACGTCAAATATTACTGAAGCAGGAATGAAGATTGAATATATTGTAAATTATTCTACTCTTTTATCTGATAATAAAGTAATAAAAGATAATCCTTTAATAATGTTTTTAAAATTATTAAAAAATATAAATATAAATGAAGTTTGGCTGGCTGGCTTTGACGGATATACGCAAGACAATAATAGTAATTATTATGATGATTATACAAGATTTTTATATTGTCAAGATAATGTATTTTTAAGAAATGATGCAATAAAAAAAGAAATATTGTATTTATCAGAATATATGAATATTAAATCAATAACGCCGACAAAGTATTTATAATGATTAGTATTATATGGGATCTTGATGGAACATTAATAGATTCAACAAAGGATATTAAAAAATATCTTGAATTGGCAATAAAAAATACAGGTATTGATTTATCTATGCAAATTAAACCTTTTGTTATAGGTCCTACTATTGATATAATTATAAAACAATCCTTTCCTGAGAGTATTATAAAAGAAAATGTATTGAAAAAAATAATTGAAAATTTCAGGGAATTATATGATAATTCAAATTTTGAAAATACTAAACCTTATAATGATATAGAAGAAATAATATTCAATAATACGGATTACTTTCATCATATTGTTACAAATAAACCGGATTTATCAACAAATAGAATATTGGATATATTAGGCTGGAAAAATTATATTTCAAGTATTAGTACGCCTTATACAGAAATAAATAGAAATAAAAAAACAAAAACAGAGCTATTTAAAAATGTAATAAATAAATATAATAATTCTTGTTTTATTGGTATTGGTGATATGGTAAATGATTGTATTGCAGCAAAAGAAAATAATATTATGACAATTGGTGTTTTATGGGGTACAGGGACAAAAGAGGAATTAAAAGATAACTGTGATTTTTTATTTGATGATATAAAGCAATTAAATAAATTTTTAAGAGAAAAATCTTATGAATAAAATTGTTATTACAGGCGCTACAGGTATGATTGGAGCAGCATTGGCAAGAAATGCCATAAAAAATAATATGACAATTCTTTGCTTAATAAACAAATATTCGAACAGAATAAATAATATACCAAAATCAAAATTATTAAATATTGAATATTGTAGTATTGATGAATATAATAGTATTAATATAAACAGTAAATATGATGCATTTTATCATCTTGCATGGGAAAAGACACATGGTCCATCCAGAGATGATACGGATATACAAATAAAAAATATTCAATATACTATAGATGCAGTAAATCTTGCAAAACGTATTGGCTGTGAAAAATTTATTGGTATAGGTTCACAGGCAGAATATGGTATTGTAAATGATAACCTTATGCATGATACAAATATAAATCCAAAAAGCAGTTACGGTATTGCAAAATATGCGGCTGGAAAATTAAGCGGCAATCTTTGTTCTCGAGTTGATTTAAAATTTAATTGGGTTAGAATATTAAGTGTTTTTGGACAGTTAGATGGATTACATACATTAATTATGTATGCAATAAATGAGTTAAAAGAAGGAAGATCTCCTGAATTAACTAAATGTGAACAAATATGGGATTATCTTTATTGTGATGATGCTGCAAGAGCACTTATTTCTATTGGAAAATACGGTAAAAACGAAAAAGTTTATCCTTTGGGTTCCGGCAATAAAAAAAGATTATCTGATTATATTGAGATAATTAAAAATATTATTGATCCAAATATAATACTAAAATATGGAGAAAAGGAATATTATCCGCATCAGCCAATGTATCTTTGCGCTGATATATCGGAATTAACAAAAGACACAGGCTGGAAACCGGAAATTACTTTTGAAGAAGGAATAAAAAAAATAATTGAAAACATTGATTTGTAAAAATTTAATTCAATTCATAAAATTTGGTATTGTAGGTTTATCTAATACAATAATATCGTATATAATATATGTTTGCCTGGTATATTTAGGGATACATTATATAGCTGCAAGTATTACTGCATTTATTATAAGTGTTGCCAATTCTTTTTTTTGGAATAATAAATATGTTTTTAAGAAAAAAGAAAATCAAAATCGTAATATATTATATTCACTTATGAAAACATATTTATCTTATGCATTTACAGGAATTGTATTGCAGAATATTTTATTATTTATATTTATTGATGTATTATATATTTCTAAATATATCGCTCCACTGATAAGTCTGATAATAACAGTACCATTAAATTTCTTTTTAAATAAACTTTGGGTATTTAAAGCAAAAAATATAGGGAAGGTAATAATAAATGAAGAAAATTAGTATTTTGATTCCTTGTTATAATGAACAGGAAAATGTTGTTCTGCTTGGCAATGAAATTGTTAAAATATTTGAAAATGATTTAAAAAATTATGATTACGAAATAATATTTATAGATAATTGTTCAATTGATAATACAAGAAAATTATTAAAGGAAATATGCAAGAATAATAAAAAAATAAAATCAATATTTAATATCCGTAATTTTGGACAGTTTAATTCACCATATTATGGATTATGCCAAACAACTGGTGATTGTACTATTAGTATGTGTGCTGATTTTCAGGATCCGCCTGAATTAATTATTACATTTGTTAATGAATGGGAAAAAGGTTATAAGATTGTTTCCGGAATAAAAACAAAAAGCAAAGAAAATAAAATAATACGTTTTTTACGCAGTTGTTATTATAAATTAATAGAAAAAATGTCAGATATTGAAATGATTGAACATTTTACAGGTTTTGGATTATATGACAAAACATTTATAGATATATTGCGTAAATTAAATGATCCAATACCTTTTTTTAGGGGAATTGTGGCAGAATTAGGTTTTAAAAGAAAAGATATAAATTACGAACAGCAAAAAAGAAAATCAGGAAAAACAAAAAATAATTGGTATACATTATATGATGCTGCTATGCTTAGCTTTACTTCATATACAAAAATTGGACTGCGTCTTGCTTCAATATTTGGTATAATAATAGCTTTCTTAACACTTATCATTGCTTTGATATATTTTATATTAAAATTATTATATTGGAATAGTTTTCCAGTAGGAATTGCGCCGCTTATAATTGGTGTGTTTTTCTTTGGTTCTATACAATTGTTTTTTATAGGATTTATTGGTGAATATGTAATGTCGATAAATTCCAGACTTATGAATAGGCCTCTTGTTATAGAAGAGGAAAGAATTAATTTTGAAAATCAGGGAATTTGATAAAAGAAATTAAATATTGTTAACCGGAAAAGAAAAACAGTTAATAATATATTAACGTTTACAAGAGAGGCAATAGGAAATTATGATAAATGTATATCCGTTATATATAGATCCTGGAACAGGAAGCGCTCTTTTTTCCATTGCGATTGGAATAGCTGCAACATTATATTTTCTGGGCAGAGGTTTATTCTTAAAATTCGGAGTTCTTTTTTTTGGTAAAAGAAAGAATGAAAATCAAAATTTTAAATATGTGATTTTTGCTGAAGAAAAAAGATATTATCCGTATTTTGAAAATATTCTTGATGAATTTGAAGCGCGGCAGATTGAGGTAAATTACCTGACTATGTCTTTAGATGATCCTGTTTTTATTTCAAGGTATGAATATGTAAAGCCAAAATATATCGGAACCGGGAATAAGGCATACGCATATCTTAATTTGATGTCGGCTTCATTTGTATTAGCAACCACTCCGCACCTTGATGTATTCCAGTGGAAGAGGTCAAAAAACGTCAAGCATTACAGCCATTTAGTACATGGAGCAGGGGGAACACTTTTATACCGTCTTTTTTCGTTGGATTATTTTGATTCTGTTCTTGTTGCAGGAGAGGTAGAAATATCAGAAATCCGCATGCTGGAAAAAGCAAGAAACATTGCGGAAAAACAAATTATTGTTGCAGGAAACACTTTTTTTGACAGATGCATAAAAAAAATAAAAGATCTTCCCAAAGAAGAGGAACATTTTTTTACAGTTCTTGTTTCTCCTTCGTGGGGTCCTTCCGCATTACTAAAAATTTATGGAGAGAAACTCCTTGATCCGCTTTCTAAAACTAGATGGCGTATTATTATAAGACCGCATCCTCAATCAGTAATAAATGAGAAGGCAATGCTTGACAGATTACAGGAAAGATACAAAAATAATTTGAATATAGAGTGGGATTACAATAATGAAAATATTTATTCCCTGTCAAAATCTGATATAATGATTTCTGATTTTTCAAGTATAATTTATGACTTTGTATTTTTATTTGATAAACCTGTTTTATTAAATATAAATGATCTTGATTTCCGGCGTCTTGATGCATATACGGTAAATATACAACCGTATTTTTTAGAATCTATAAAAAAAACAGGAAAAGAACTTAACGGACTTGAACTTGATAATATTGAACAGACAATTAACAGTATTTCGCAGGATACCCAAATAATGGAAAACAGACAGGAAATAAAAAAGATAATGTGGCAACATCAAGGTGAGTCTGCAAAACGCGTTGTTGATTTCATGGTGGAAACAACAGATAAGGAGACTTGTTAATATATGGATTTTTTTTATAACATCTTTATTTTTCCATTGGAACAGATTATAGAGCTGTCTTATATGTTTGTATTAAGGGTATTTAACAGTCCTGCCTTGTCAATATTGGGAGTTTCATTTGCGGTAAGTATTATTACTTTGCCATTGTATTTCATGGCGGAAAAGCATCAAAAATCCGAACGTGAAATTCAAAAAAGAATGAAGAAAGATATTGATAACATTAAATCGGTGTATTCCGGCGATGAAAGGTTTATGCTTCTTTCTGCATATTACAGGCAAAATGGATATCATCCGGTTTATTCGCTAAGATCAAGCATTTCCCTGATTATACAGATTCCGTTTTTTATAGCGGCATATCATTTTCTTGTTAATCTTGAAATGATAAGAGAAGTTTCTTTTGGCCCTATAAATGATCTTGCAAAAGCGGATTCTATGCTTCAAATAAATAACCTTAATATAAATATACTGCCAATAATAATGACAATAATAAATTGTATGTCGGCCTTAGTTTATACCAAAGGATTATTTTTAAAGGATAAAATTCAATTATACGGCATGGCTGTGGTTTTTTTGATTCTGCTTTACAGCTCTCCTGCAGGCATTGTTCTTTATTGGACAGGAAACAATTTATTTTCACTTGTTAAAAATATTATTCAAAAAACAAAATATCCAAAGCTGATAATCATGATTATAATTTCCGCCCTATGTTTATTTATGGATATTTATATTCTGTTTTTTCATGATGGTGCGTTGATTAAACGTCTTACCCTTGTTTCTATAATTACTGTAATTCCTGTTTTACCCTTCTTGTACAAGGCAGCAATAAAAATAATACAGGATATAAAAAATATATTAATAAAGAAAGGAATAATAAAAACTTCCGTTATAGAAAATAATGATAAAAAAAATACAAGAATATTTATTCTTTCAATTATTACATTATTTTTATTAACAGGACTTGTAATTCCTTCATTGCTGATTGTTTCATCGGTTCAGGAGTATTCATATATTGAAAATAATACAAGTCCTTTTCCGTTTATTATCAGCACTCTAATGCAGTCATTAGGATTGTTTGTATTATGGCCTTTATGTATATATTTTCTGTTCTCTTCAAAAATAAAAAAAATATTTGCCATAACAGCTGCCTGTATAGCATGTGTTTCCCTTATTAATGTATTTATGTTCCCTGGTGATTACGGTTATATGACAATAACTTTCTTTTTCTCAAAAGTACTGGAATCTGAAAATATTTATTATACATATAATATGCTGATAATTTTTATTGTCATTATATTTATGCTTATAATTTACAGATTTAAAAATATTAAAACATCAATTCTTACAGTTTTTGCATGCGCTTTATTTTTGTATGGAATTGTAAACAGCATAAATATAAATAACAGATTTATATCATTCACAGAACAAAGAGCCAATAATGAAATTATTGCAAGTAATAATAATACATACACATTGTCAAAAACAGGAAAAAATGTAGTAATAATTATGATAGATCGCGCCTTAAGCGGATTTATTCCTTATATTTTTGAAGAGAAACCCGGATTATACGATTCATTTGACGGTTTTACCTGGTATAGAAATACAGTTTCATTTGGGACAACAACTAATTTCGGGCTCCCTGGATTATTCGGAGGATATGAATATACACCTCTTGGAATGCAGGCCAGAAGGGAAGTGGCTCTTGTTGATAAACATAATGAAGCTTTACTGTTGCTGCCAAGAATATTCCTTGAAAATGAATTTGAAGTAACTGTTACGGATCCGTCATACGCAAATTACAGTTTAATACCGGATTTAAGCATTTTTAATAATTATCCGCAAATTAATGTAGATAACGTAATAGATAAAAATGCAATATCATGGCTTATTAACAGGCCTGATTTAATCAGTATAAATTTGACAGAAGTAATTAATTCAAATTTAATAAGGTTTTCATTTTTCAGAATAATACCGATGATGTTCAGAAATTTTATATATGATCACGGCAGATGGCTGTCTACAATGAAATATTCAAATTCATATGGGGAATCATTTTTATCTGCATTTTTAAATAATTATATAGCCCTCGATATTTTACCGGATATAACACAAATTACAGATAAAAATATAAATACATATAATTCAATTATAAATAATTTAACGCATGAACCTTATCATTTTTTACAAGCTCCGGATTATACTCTTGTAAGCAGCGTAACAAATATCGGAGGTGGAAAATTTGCAGATGAAAAAAATTATCATGTGAATATTGCAGCTATTTTATTAATTGGAAAATGGCTGGATTATTTAAAAGAAAATGACGCTTATGATAACACAAGAGTAATTGTAGTATCAGATCATGGTTTAGAATTATACAGCGATTATGAAGGCAATATTATTCTTCCGAATAATAAATGTCTTGCAAATTACACTGCGCTTTTAATGGTTAAGGATTTTAACAGTCACGGAAAATTACAGGTTAATAATGATTTTATGACTAATGCGGATGTTCCTGTGATTGCGCTTGACAATATCGTTTTAAATCCGGTAAATCCGTATACGGGAAAAGAAATTAAAAGCGGTAAAGAAGACGGAGCTACTCTTACAACATCAGTAATTTGGGAAGTTGAACGGCATCCAAGGTATCATTTTGATATTAAGCCGGATGAATGGCTGCATGTACATACAAATATTTTTGAGAAAGAAAACTGGAGCTCTGTTGTTATTAGATAAAAACTTATAATATTTTATAGCGTTCAAAAATATTTTTTAAGGATTTTACGTTTCTGTATTCCTGCGGATTACATGAGCAAAGACGGCAAATCGGCCTTAATTCATCAATAAGAGATTTTATATCCAAAGCTGAAGGAACTTTTCTGTTAATGCGAAGAATGCGGCTGTAGTCGGTTAATGAAGGTATTTCATCATCAGAAAGAAGATATTCATCGAGCCTCTCTCCGGGACGAAGGCCTATGTAATCTATTTTAATATCTGTTTCAGGCTCATAACCATGAAAGCGGATTAACTGCTCGGCAAGTTCACGGATTCGCACAGGCTCGCCCATGTCAAGAAGATACAAGCCGCCGTTTTCACCAACGCCGCCTGCTTTTAAAACAAGAGAGCAAGCTTCGCTTATTGTCATAAAATAGCGGCTTGTATCCGGATGTGTGACTGTAACAGGGCCTCCCTTTTCTATCTGCTGCTGGAAGAGCGGAACAATTGAGCCGCGGGAGCCAAGCACATTGCCGAAACGGACAACAACAAATTCAGGTCCTTCATTTAAGCTTGCGGCAAGAACCATTTGCTCGCAGATGTACTTTGATGCGCCGTATACGCAGACAGGGCTTACAGCCTTGTCGGTTGAGATATGAATAAAACGTTTTGTTTTATGTTTTATTGCAGCATTAATAAGGTTTTCAGTTCCAAGGACATTATTTTCTATTGCTGCAACAGGATTTTCTTCCATCATTGGAACATGTTTATAAGCTGCTGTATGAAAAATTGTATCGGCTTTCAGCTGGTTTAAAATATAATCCATGTAGTCAAAGTCTTTTAAATCACCGATGACTGGAACTATTGCAGCTTTTTCACCGACACCCTCATCCTGCAAGAGGCGCAATTCCCTGTCAATCTGATAAATTGAATTTTCGCCATGACCCAAAAGGTAGAGCCTGGAAACACCGCCTGATAATAATTGCCTGCAAAGTTCGCTGCCGATAGATCCGCCTGCTCCTGTCACAAGGACGCGCTTTGCACGGACATAGGCAAGGCTCTGTTTTAATTTTATGGTGATTGGGTTTCTGCCAAGAAGATCCTGCAAGTCTATTGAACGGGTCTGGATAAAATGAGCTTCCCCTTCGATTATCTGTGAAATTCCGGGAAGGATTCTGATTTTCTGAAAGTTTGCATGTTTCAAAACAGAATAAAGCTCTTTTAAATACTCCCTGCCGGCGCTTGGGATTGCAATTATCGCTTCGTCTGCAGGATTTGTCCGTAGTAAAAGAGTCACATCATTTATTGGGCCAAGAACAGGGATATTGTCAATTCTTCGTCCTATTTTCTGAGGGTCGTCATCCAAAAACGCGACTACTTCGCCGAAAATAGTTTTTTTTATTATCTCGTTTGCAAGCGCGCGTCCGGCAAACCCGGCTCCGATAATATATAAACGCCTGGATTTTGCCATCATTTCCTCTTGTCGATTTCTGTAGATCCGATTACTTCAAAGGCAAGATCTATTGTAAAAGAATCATTATAAATATCAAGTTTAATTTTTGCTCTTTCTTTTCTTTTATCCACCTTTACGATTCTTCCTTCAAGACCCATAAGAGGACCTTCTACAACAACAATGCGGGAATTCTCATTAAAATATACTTTTGATCTTCCAACAATGGGACCTGAGTTTTTAATAAAATGAAGTACAAGTTCCAGGTCTCTGTCTTTAAGCGGGGTAATGTCCTTGTTTGATTTCAGAAAACGGTAGAAACCTTCTGTCTTCCTGAACTCCCACTGGCAGGATTGTATTTCTTCGTCACTTGCAGCTTCAATAAA
The DNA here is from genome assembly GCA_009781635.1 of Treponema sp. Taxonomy (GTDB): domain Bacteria; phylum Spirochaetota; class Spirochaetia; order Treponematales; family Breznakiellaceae; genus WQXQ01. Next base: position 16,850 of record WQXU01000006.1, on the reverse strand, counting down.
TAAATAACCCGGAAAAACAGCAGGCGTTGTCGTTTTTATTTTTCCGGCCTTTCTTATATCAATGCGTCTGCGGGGAAAATGAACCGGGAATAAGACTTTTGGATGCAGTGCCTTAAAGAGTTTAATGAATTTCTCTTCTGCGCGCGCTCTAACCTGAATTGCGTAATAGTTCATTATTCACAGTATGAATCCAATTTCGTGTTTTGAAAAGAGTGCCGGAATTGGGAATTTTCGCTTTAAAAGGTCAGAATTTTCGCTGTAAAAAGCTGGAAACTTCACTTTAAGTGCCGATAATGATATAGGGGATAACCGATGTTCGCAGGAGGAGTAATGAAAAAGGGTGCGGTCCTTGTTTTTATTTTTGGTCTTTTTCTTAATTACAATATTGGAGCATCAATGGTCTCTTTTTATGTGGTTGAAGCGGGCCTCAGTAACGGTATTGAATCGGTAAGGCACGCCGAAATTTGGGAAGACGCATTCATGGACGTATTTTTCGATGCAGGACACATTGTAAGCAATGCGCCGATTCTGCGCCTTGATACAAAGCCGAAAGGAGATATATTACAGGCAGTTGCATTCGATATTATTGATGACAGGGGCGGCGGAATTGAATATGTTTTAATAGCCATGCTCGATTATTCAGGGAATCTGCCATCTCCCGGCGAAATATCCTTTTATATATACAGACTTGTCCCCAGACAAAAAATTCTTGAAAGAATAATCCCGGGGAAATCCTACAGAACGGCAAGGGAAGAGCTTGACGATATAAGATCAATTGTAAGAGGGCTTGTCCCTTATATTGGAGATTAAGATTATGAAATTAAAGGTATTTTTATTATTAGCCGCTGCTACACTGTTTCTTATGGGGTCTACACCCTGGGAAGGGGCTGCTTCAGTTGCCCCTGCAGGAGAGCTCCCGGCAACCGGTTTTTTTGTTGCGACAAATTCATTTCCCCGCAATACAGTTGTGAATATTACAAATATCGAAACCGGAAAGAGTACAAGAGCTATTGTTGCAAACACATTAAACAGCCCAGGGCTTCTTGCAATTGTTTCCCGCGAAGCTGCTGATTTAATCGGAATGCGTCAGGGTTCTGTAAGCAGAATAAGAATGATTCAGCCCTCAGATCCGATTGCATACCTGCGTTTTACAGAAAATTTAATGCTGGGAAATCCGCCCTTTGATTCAGGCAGCGTTATTGACGAAGATTCTTTGTTAGCTGAAGTATACGGCAGCGATTCATACATACCTGTTCCGGCTGATATCTGGAATCAGGAACAGGCAAGTCCCCCTGCCGCCGGAATATCAGGACCAAGTTATATTATTGAACCTGAATGGGGCGGAACAGGAAGGCTTAGCATTGTGGATATTCCTGTCTTTAATATAGAGCCTGTAGAGCGTTTTAATATTGAAGAAGAAAATCCCTTTCTTGCCGAAGAACATCCGCCTTTGATTGCAGAAGAAACGCAGGGAAGATTTACAGATGATGATTTAAAGATTGACAATGAAGAAATATTTGATTTTATTGCAGATAACTTTTGGGATAATATAGAGCAGCCTGTATTGATTGCAGAAGATGAGAGTAATGAAATTATAAATGATTTTTTAGACAGGGATTATATTGCATATAATCTTGTAGAAACAACAGAGCAGCCTCCTTCGCAGAATATCTACGGAATTAATCCTGATGATATAATTCCTGCAATAACTTCTGCGCAAAAACCCATTATAGTTCCCGAGCAGATTCTTCCGGCGCAGCCTGTACCTGCTGCACCTGAACATTCGTTTTCTGTACGTACAATTTCTCATCTTGACAGAGGACAATATTATGTGCAGCTAGCCGTTCTTTCAGCAGATAGCATTGAGAATGCAGTAAGGCAAATAGACAGAAGTTACGATCCTTTTATATTCAGGGACACAAGCAATACATATCGTATACTTATAGGCCCCTTAAATCAGGGTGAAAGCGCAGCAGTACTTTCCAGATTCAGAAGTATTGGATACAGGGATGCATTTGTACGCAGAGGCGGATAAAGGACAATGCCGCGTGTGATTTTTCCGGTTCCGTAGCGTCTTTTTATTGAATCAACTGCCTCCTGCAATTTACGGCTGCTGGTCTCTGTCTCCGGTTCAAACAAATCAGGTTCATAGTCAAGAGGGCGCAGATCTTCAAGGGAAAGGCATATCCCTCTTATGCGTATACGGCGGCTTACGGCCTTTTGGCACAGATTAACGGCAGATTTTATTATGTCCTTATCAAGCACAAGGGGATACTTTCTCTTTTCGTTTGCGTCAGAGTGTATTCCGTCTGCGTAAACAGCAGAAAAACGGATAGCATAAGCTCCAAGTTTTTCCCTTCTTAATTGCAGCCCCGCATGTTCGGCAAGACAGGCAATGGATCCGCGGATAACAGCCTCGTCAATTACATCTTCCGGGAAATCGGCGCGGCTTTCTATAGAGCGTCCCTTGCCCGGGGCAACAGGTGAATTGTCGATACCGCGCGCCCTTTCCCGCAGTAAAATCCCCTTTTTGCCGAAAAGAGACAAGACCTCGCTGTCCGATAATACCGCAAGTTCGCCCACCTCGGTAAAACCTGTTACGCGAATAGTTTTCATTAATGACTGGCCGATTCCAGGCAGAAGGGCAATATCCTGATGCGCGAGAAAGGCAGCCTCCTCTCCGGGACGGATTTCTATAAGTCCTTCAGGGCGTATTGTTCTGCTTGCCACTTTGCATACAAGTTTGTTTGTCCCTGTTGCCGCCGCAGCTTCAATTTTTAGGGCGGAGATAATTTCATTTTGGATATGGCACACGCAGTCGGCGGCCGGGCCGAAAAGCCTTTGAGTGCCTGTAATGTCAAAGTAGATGTTGCCGATTCCGTCATTTTGCCATACGGGGGCGTAGCGGTTTATAACATTTTCCAGAGTCTTATTAACACTGAAACAGGCAGCAGGATCAGGTTCTATAACTGCAAGCTCTTTTACAAGATGCGCTGCTGAGGCAAGAGACGAGCCGATTTTTATTCCTTCCTTAAGCGCGGCGGGCGATACATCCTTAGCCACAGTCTGTCCGCCGGTTCTGCCTGCAATTACATACGGGCGCCCTTTTAGGGAGCGGTCTTTTAACGCCGCTACAGCCGCCCTAAAGCCTATAATATTAAGGTGAGCTATGTTCATTTAATTGGGCCAAAAGCTTTTTTAGAGTTATTGCGTTTTTTACAGCCTGGGCTCTTGCATGATTATTGAAGTAGACAAGTATTTTGTTTGCTTTTACCACGATACGTTTTATTCTCTCCGCCGCGCCTTCAAGCTCCTTGTCGCTGTAAAGATAATCGTATCTTGAGCGGCTGTCCGAGCCCCACCATGTTTGGGTATTTCTGCCGTGCAGGCGGAAGTACGCTATAGAGGAAGTGGAGACATCCAGGATTGGCGGTAATCCCTTTAGGTCAGGCATATCTGTAGAAACATATGCAATTTCCCGTTTTTTAAGCTCGTCGATTACGCGGTTGTTGCTCCAATCCGTGTTTCTGAATTCCACAGCAGAGGGGATACCGGCAAATTCGTTTAAGACATTTGCAAGATGACGCCGGTTATCCGCCTCGTAGTGAAATGAAAAGGGAAATTGAAACAGAACAGCTTCCAGTCTTCCGGCTTCCAGCAATGGCTCCAGGGAGGTAAGGTAGATTTTAGCTTCATCCTGCCATTTTTGGGGGTCTACCTTATGGGTTAGAGATTGGGGAGCCTTTATAGAGTAGGAGAGGCTGCCTGCAGCTTCCACCATACGGCGCAGTTGCTCCGCCTTGGGCATGGCATAATAGGAAAAATTCAGTTCTACAGTAGAAAACTGCTCTGCATAAAAGGGCAGATAATCCTCTTGCCTTGTTTTTGGAGGGTAGAATGGGCCTACCCATTCATTGTAAGAGTAACCGCTTGTTCCGATGGCAATTGTTCCCATATCATAATACTATACTGTTGTATAGGATATGTCAAGAGTACAGGTTTTGGTTATTTTTCCCCTGGCTGGTAAAAAAGAGATCTTTAAGACAAATCAATTTGATATTTCCGGTTTGATTTGCAAGCGATTCACAGGATTTTGAAAAAGGTGTTTTGGAAAACATGTAATAATATGTATTCTCTCTGGCTGCTAAATAACTAACATTGTTAAACAATTTTGATTTTTCTATTAGTTTTTTTAAAGCGGCTGTATCTTTTAACTCATTACGCCATTTACACTCGGCAAAAATAATTTTCTTTCGGCTTGCATCGGAGAAAACCATATCGATTTCAGAATCCGGCCGCCACCATCTTCCGGATTGAGAGAAAATAAAAGGCAGCTCCAGAAGATTATTCATCCTTATCATATACTGCATACAAATATCTTCAAATGGACCGCCAATATAGCTGTTTAATTCTGGCAGATAAAACTTTAAAAGAGCCGCGCCGGTGCCCTGTTCAATACTGGTTTTGTTCATAAACACATAACGATACCAGAAACGATAACAATTATCATTTATTCGATATATTCCCTTTCTGCTTTTTTCCGGGTTTTCTCCAAAAGGAAATTCTTTGTATAAAATATTAAGACCAATTAATGTGTCAAGATATTTAATCGTTTTTGAACGTTCTTCTCCTGTCTTTAAGGAAATATCATTTAATTTTGTTGCTCCCAAAGCAATTGCTGAAATAATGGAATTGTATACTGCTCCTTCTCTTAATTCCTGTTTAAGCAGCATAAGAGGTTCTTCGTATAAATAGCCCGATGGTTCGAAAAAAAGCGTTTCCAGATTTTTCTCAAAACTTAGCCGTTTATCAATTCTGGATAGATAATAAGGCGTGCCGCCAATACAGGAATATAATTTTATTTTATCTTCGTTGCTGAATTTCGAAAGCATATCCGCTGCATCAATATAATCAAAGCCGCTCAGTTTCATCTGTGCTGTCCTTCTGCCAAACAACGGACTTTTGCTTCCTAAAACTTCATTTTCCATGAAACCAATATGACTGCCCGAAAGAATAATAAAAATATTTGTATTTCTTAATTTATGATCGATAACATTCTGTAAGATAGATTTTAACCCCTTGTTCGCTCCTGCAGCATAGGGAAATTCATCTATTACTAAAACAAGGCGCTTATTACGGATTTTATCCGCAAGATATAAAAAAGCGCTATTCCAGTCTGTAAAAGCAGGTAAACCGGATTTTTCCAGGCCAGAGAATTTGTAGATTAACTGCGAGAACATCTTAAGATTAATTACATCATTTGCTTCCTGAGCTGAGAAAAAAATTGCCTGTTTATTCTGTATAAAATGCGAAATAAGAGTAGTTTTACCTATTCGGCGGCGGCCATATAAAACAAGCAATTCAAACCCGTGTTTCTTATACATTTTTTCCATTATTTCCAGTTCTCTTACACGGCCAAAAAACACATTATACTCCTTAGGTTCAATGTTATTAGTTGAAACACGATTAGTATAATCGTGTTTCAACATTATTAATTTAAGGATAATTCATAATATATTATTCGTCAAGAGTTTTTACAATTCTTGACAAGGTTTGATTTAATGATAGGCATTAATGGTGATTGACAATAAATCGAGAAATTATTAGGTTAATAAAAAGACAGACTGGCTCATCTGGATAGAGCGTCAGCCTCCGGAGCTGAAGGTGGTGGGTTCGAGTCCCGCGTCTGTCAAAGGTTAGAACTAATTTTTCAATTTAGATATTTTAATTATTGTAATAATACTCTAACCAATTGGGACTCGAAACTTTTTTGCGGCCCGTAGGAGCCGAAAGGCTCCGCAGGGCAAACGTGCAGGGACGCACGTTTAGCAAAAAAGACGGCCCGTAAGCCTGAGGCAGGATGCCGAGGGCTGTAGGGGAGTCCCGCGTCTGTCAAAATAATAATGACCTATTTAATCACCATATTAAACGTCAATTTTTCGACTTCATCCAGTAAATCCTCGCCGCACTCAATGATGATGTCGTTATCTTCTGTAGTAATCCAGTTGACAGTAATGCTGTTTTTATCAGTAGTATAACAGTCCATCTTCATCAGCATATTATGCAAAAGCTTAGATGTGGCACTGTTGAAATAATCCATTTCAAGATCAAAAGTAAAAGAACCAAAGTCAGTCTTTAGGTAAACGTCCAGCCAATTAAAAACCTCCTTAAAGAACTCCGTTATACTTTCATGAAAGCTTCGTCCTTCTAATTTCATATAACCATTCTTCTCATCAATAAGAAGATACGGCGTTGAGGTCGTTTTCTCTTTTTCTAAATATAAAGCCATTTTTATACCCTCCTATATCGTCACATATATAGTGAAATAAGTGAATCCGTCTTCACATGGAATAAACTCATAATCAATCTTGGATGTAGCTCGCCTCGCCACTTCAATAAGCCCTATTCCTGCACCTTTGCTATCGGGATTATCATCTTCAGCTCTTCTTTGATCTTTCATGAACTGCCGCAACTGTTGGTTATCAAGCGTATTCAAATGGTCAATTCGATTTTTCAAAAGCTCTACGCTGCAGCTTTTCATGTAATTACCTGTTTGTAAAAAGTACTTATTATCATGCTTGCCCATCAAAAAGATGCCTTTTGGTATATTTGATTTTGCTTTTTCCGAACAGTCGGCTTCTGCATTATGCAACGAAGTTTCCCGCGCATCTTGCAACGAAGTTTCCCGCGCATTTTCAGTTGAATACATCAACATATTGTTCAATTGCTCGACAAAGACTGAAAAAACAGACTGTGACGCACTTAACGTCATATCGTCCATATGAAGCCGCCTTTGAAGAAACTCTGCCATCCCATCGATTCCGTCCGCCCACAAGGGACCGCTGTAGATGATGGAGATGTTATTTTCCATAAGCATTTTGTTGTATTGCAACATATCAATTTTCATTTTAAAACCTCCTTTGCTACGGTTTAAAAGTAATTAACTCAAGGTCGTCGACCCTCGGCTCGAATCCCCTGTAATCTTCAAATGCAGTCCATATTTTGTCGGAAATAATATCCTGGCTTTCATTGTGATTTTTCAATATTATTTCTTTGAACTGCCTGTAACCGAATGGTATAATTTTCTCTTTTCCGCCGGGTTGATCAAATAATCCGTCGGATGCAATGTAATACTTATTGTCTCTACAGGCGGGGATAAATACCGTTTTGATTTCGTCTTTGTTTTTCAATATACCTTCGCCTATACAGAGCCGCTGACCTTTGATATGGTTGACCTCTTTTCCGTTACAGATGAATACTGGCATATTAGCAGAAGATAGATTGATAGCTCCATCTTTTTTTATGAAAAGAACTGCCAGGTCGCAACCATCATGTATGTCTGCGCCTGCAAGCCCTTTTTCAAGAGCTTCAACGCCAAACCCATCTACAAGTCTTTGCTCAAGATTGAATATAATGCCTGCAGTATCATGGCAGTTGCTTTCATTCACCATATCCTCAAAAGCGGACACGACAAGCATTGTCAGCATTGCACCGGGTGCTCCGTGACCTGTGCAGTCGCAAACACAAAGTATAGTTCCGCCCTCAAAGTTTTTTAACCAGAATATATCGCCGCCTACTATATCCCGCGGTTTCCATATGATTGAATAGTCTTTGAACGCTTTATTAAAGGCTTGATTCTTAGGAAGAAGGTCGCCTTGAATTTTGCTGGCATAATTTATACCCGCCATAATCGTTGCCGAAGTCGCTTTTGCTTCATCTATCATTGTTTTCAATTTTCCGACCATACCGCGTAAGGAATCTGCTAAAACTCCAACTTCATCATCACGCTTTACATAAAGCTGCGTATCTAACTCGCCTTTCTCGACAGTGTCGGCATAGCGGATTGTGGTACTTAATGCTTTTGTTACTCCGTTAACTGCAATCAATATAATTACCATGATAAACAGAATAACGGCAATAATGAGAATGGCGGTTGTCCAGGCTAATCCATATGCCGCTTCATAAAACTCGCTGATAGGGCAAATCACAACAGCATACCAGTCTGTATAATGGCTGCGCTCCGCAAAAGCCCTAAAGTTCACACCGTCCATTGTTGTATTAAACGCAATACTGCCGCCGCCTTCAGTTACAGTCAAAAGATGCTTGCGCGTTTCCTCAGTAACGATGCCGTCAGTTTCAGAGCGTTCTTCATTGCCGGGGTCTAAAATCATATTCTCATCTCTGTGCGCGATGATTTCACCTTCACCCGATACAACCATTGCATAGCCGTGGCTGCCCAACAGATTAACAGGAACAACATAACGGGCGTTAAGCTCTTCAAGTCTGATGACAGTCAGCGCCGCGCCAATTATAGCACCGTCATCCATGTTACGTATTGGTATGGAGATAAATGTAGCAAGCCGTCCGGTCTGGCGGCTCAACTCGACCCCGGAGATATGGAACAAACCTTTCATGTTATCTTGAAAGTATTCCCTGTTGCTTCTATCCCCGCCTGTACTGCCGGAGGTGCTTGCAACGATGATACCTTTGGTATTTAGGATAGTTATGCTGTTATAGATGCCGTGCTGGTCTACAAGCGCCATTATGTAGCCCTCTACCAGTTCTTCGGATGCTTCATCCCCTTGCAAAAGATACTTAACAGACGGAGCAACAGAAAGCGCGGACAAATCAAGTTCCGCTTTGCTTATGACCATATCCATGTATTCGCGCAGATAACTTGCAGAGCGCACCCCGTCTTCTTCAAACGCGCCGATAACAATGTCCGCCGCAAGCCGGTATCCAACGATACCAATTATTAAGCTGCCCATGATGATGGCGCACAGAATGGGCAACAAGAGTTTCATGCGGATTGTTTTTAACAATATTCTAAGTCTCCTTAAAAATGATTTTTTATCAGATGTTATTACTTTGTAAGTAAATTAAATTTTAAACTTTCCATTTCCTCTTGATAATCCTCACCGCACTCAATCATTATGTCATCTTCTTCAATTGTAATCCAGTTTACGATAATTTTATTATTTTCACAGGAATGCTTATCAAGTTTTAACAGTAAAACATTTAACAGCTTTAAAGTAGAGCTGTTCAAATATTCAATGTCGCAGTCAAAGGTAAACAAACCGAAATCTGTTTTAAGATAAATGTCTAACCAATCGTTAATTTCTTTGAATAATACAACAACATTTTCATGGAAGCATTGTCCTTCCATTTTCATGTAGCCTTTTTTCTCATCTATAATGATGTAAGGGGTTGAAAACGTTTTTTCTTTTTCTAAATAGAATGCCATTATAACTTACCTCCTTGTACAGGAAACTCCGTTGCATTATGCGCGGGAAACTCCGTTGCATTATGCGCGGGAAACTCCGTTGCATTATGTGTTACGGTTAAATACATTGTAAAATATTGCATTTTATCACCGCGAGGATTAAGAGAGTATTCAATAGGGGAAGTCGAGCGTCGCGCCACTTCGATAAGTCCAATCCCCGCGCCATGACTTTCCGGATTATCGTTTTCAGCATTCATTCGCTCTTTATGGTATTGGCGCAGTTGTTTTTTATCAAGGGAGTTAAGGTGGTCAATTCGCTTTTTAAGAATTTCGGCGTTGCTGTTCGTTACTAAATTCCCGGTTTGAATAAAATATGTGTCTTCTTGAAGCCCTAAAATAAAAACACCCTTTACTATTTCCGTTTCGCATCTCTCTGCGTTTATTTTTTTTTCCTTTTCCGCCGAATACATCATCATATTATTGATTTGTTCAACAAAAATCGAGAATACGGATTTAGATGCGGTGTAAGGCATATCATCAAATTCAAGCCGTTTTTTCATAATCTCCGCCATGCCGTCAATGCCATCCGACCAAATCGGGCCGCTGTAAATAACGCCGATGTTATTTTTATTCAGCATTTCATTGTATTGCTCAATATCCATCTTCATACTTCTTCCCCTTTTAATTCTATAAAGGTATACCGGTTACGGCCGTTTTGCTTTGACACATACAACGCTTCATCAGCTCGTTTTATATAAGCGCTTCCTTCTTGTCCTCGTTTTACTTCACTTGTCGTAATTCCAATTGAGGTGGTTACACAACTTGCAACTTCATTTTTTTCATGAGGAATGTTTTTTGCCTGAATGTTAGCGAGGATTTTATTTGCCATGACACGTGCTCCGCTTTCATCGGTGTTAGGCAGGATTACAACAAATTCCTCGCCGCCGTATCTGGCCACGAAATCATCGGGGCGTAACAGGCATTCCGTTATAGTTTCTGCGATTGCTTTTAAGCAAATATCGCCTTCGCTGTGTCCGTATGTGTCGTTGTACTTCTTGAAAAAGTCAATATCCATCATCAATACGCTAAGTTCGCTGCCGGCAGAACGTGATAATGTTTTTATAATCCGCTTCAAGTTATCTTCCATAAAGCGTCTGTTATAAATCCCGGTCAGCGCATCATAATGTACCTTGTCGGTTAAATCCAAATTGTTCTCATGCAGACCCCTTGCGGTGCGATCGGTAATTCGGGTAATCCGGCGGAGCTGCTTTAGGATTCCTCCGTACTCTTTTGTGAGTTTTGCGTATTCAGCAAAATCAAAATGCGCTCCGTTTTTAATTTCCAAAACACGAGCAGCCGCTTCATCATATATTTTCTGTTCTTCTTCATAAATATCTATTTCCATGAAATTAACTCCTGTCTATTACAACTTAAATGTGATTAACTGGAAATCATCTACGCGAACGAAGCTGCCGCGATGGGCTTCAAAAGCTTCCCATACCTTATCAGATATAACAGATAACTTCTCATTGTGGTGAGCCAGGATAAGTTCACTAAATCTCTTATACCCGAAGGAGCCTCTGCAGACAGGGCTTGGCTGGTCATACAATCCGTCAGAAGCGATATAATATTTATTATTGGGATTGGCTGTAATATAAACGGTTTTAATATTATCTTCACTCTTTATATTGCCTTCACCTATAAATATCCTTTGTCCTCTATAACGCATGACTTCATTACCGTCGCAAACAAAAACATCGGTGTTAGCGGCAGAAACAGTAATATTTCCGTCTTTTGCAATAAACAACACAGCCAGGTCACAACCGTCTTTTAAGTCTTCTTCGTTTCTTCCGGAAACATTGAAAACATTATAAAGCCGTTTTTCCAATTCCCATACTGTGTGGGCAGTATTGTGGCAGTTGTTTTGTCTTATCACAGACTCGAACGCACTGACAACCAGCATGGTCAGCAATGCTCCTGGTGTTCCGTGTCCTGTACAGTCACAAACGCAAAATACCGTGCCATTGTCGAAATTCTTCATCCAATATATATCGCCGCCCACACCGTCACGAGGTTTCCAGATAATAGAATAATCGGAAAATATTTTTTCCAGGTCATTGTCAGGGGGCAGCGTATTTGTTTGGATAGTGCCTGCGTATTCGATACCTGCTCTCATCGCTTCTGCGACAGCTTCTGCATGTCCTTTAGCAAGTTCCGCCTGGTGTGCAGCTTTCTCTATAACGGTTTTCCTGTAAAAAAAGATGACTAAAAGCAGAAGCACAATCAAAAGCAGCAGAAGCAGTGCGCCTGTTCCATAAATCCACGGTAACTGAGCTTCCAAAATATTCGCACGGTAATCGAATGTCCGTGATACCCATTGTTCCGAAATTATTGTTGTATTTAAAATATCCAATGATTTATTAATAATTGAATGCAAGGCAGCGTCGTTTCGGTTTATGCCGAATGTTGACTCGAAACTGTAATCGAACATAAAGTTCAATTTATATCCCGGTCTTTCCAAATAATGCGTTAGAATTAATAAGTCATGGCTGCTTGTCATAACCATATCTAACTCACCCCGGTCGAGCGCGTTAAACGCAGACAAGTTACTGTCAAAATATTTAACATAGTAATGATTGGGGAACCACTGATTAAACAAGGCGGTTTGACTATAATTTTCTATTAAACCGATTCTCATATACAATATTTCATTTAATGTAATGTTACGGTGGTTTGATGCTGATATCAGCGCAGGGTAAACAGTCATATAGGAAATGTCAGGTAAGAGAAACTGCTTTTCCCTTTCAGGCGTTCGGAACACTTCGGTTATAATTGCCGCTTCTCCGTTTTCTGTTAGTCTTAACAAATCAGCAAAGGCAGCGTCTATATCGTTTGCATTTTCAAAATGAAGCCCGGTAAATCTCCCGATTTCATTTAATATATCAATGGCGATACCCTGCCATTCGTTTTCGCGTTCATTAAAAAACGAGACAGGATAATTACTGGTTTCCATAGCGACTCTTATAACAGGGTTTTCGCTTATGTATCGTTTTTCTTCCGCAGTAAGGCGTGATTGTAATGTGTAATATAAATAATCTTGATGACCTTTGATATACAACTCAACTAAACATTGAACAACTCCTGCATGTAATGCTTTTTGAACCACCGAAATAATCGGCTCAAGTGCGGGGTTTTGTGTTGCCAGGGACATTGGTATATAAATAAGCGGATAAAAATCATGGTTTTTAATGTGCACATTTTGCAACGCAGTTTCCCGCGCATTTTGCAACGAAGTTTCCCGCGCATTTTGCAACGAAGTTTCCCGCGCATTTTGCAACGAAGTTTCCCGCGCTGAATCCTCAAAAGATCCTTCGGCTGTGTTTTTATCAAAGAATACATCTATTTCGCCATTCTTGAGCATTTTATATGCAGTATCATAATCGCTGATAAAAACCGCTTCAAACGGGTAGGAAATAAACGGGGACACTTCTTTGTAAATAATTGACCCTTCAAGGAAAGCGTAACGGGGAACACTATGGGTTGATATTTCGGCTAACGGTATTGAATCTGTTAGTGTAAAATATGATATGGTGTGCCATACAATGGCATCTGTCATTATATATGTTCTGCGGCGTTCTTCTGTGGGAGACAATGTAGCAGTAAAGTTTATTTCATGAGATTCCAAACCCGAAATAAGGTCACTCCAGTTTAGAATACGGGGAACGAAAGTTATACCAAACAACCCGGTCAACCAATCGCACAATAATGCGGCATATCCTTTTATTTCGCCGTTTGCCACAAAAATTTCGGTTGTTGGGTGCATACCCAAAACAAAATAATCATACTCTGCTTGTAATGCTTTGATGGCTTCGATTTCATTTTTCATTAAACCAGGTATGTCCAAGTATGATGTGAACGGGTTTGAGTTTGACTGCGGATTGCGCAGTATACTTTGTTGCAAAATTTGCGGTTGCGCTGAGCAAGCGGAAAAAATGACAGTAAATAATCCGGCAATAATAAGTGATGTTATTACTTCTTTTACTTTTCTTTTTACTTGTTTACTGAGAATCTTGAAGCAAGTCAGCATGACTTGTCAACTCCTTCTTGTCGATGTTTTTTATAAACTTCATGTATAGGATTGATTTAATGCAACCGTTTTATTCTATAAAAAGTATGTAAAAATCTTATTATGGTTTTTGTATTTTGTCAAGTTAAAATGTTTTTTTTCTTTTTTTTAATGCAGCACAAAGCTGTAGCATTTTTTGCTTTATCCCTGTTTATCACTGATATTGATTTACATTCTTCTATAATTTGTCTATGCCTAATTTATAGAGGAAAGTAAGAATAAGGTACACCTAGCATCTGGAGCTGGAGGTGAGTCCTGCGTCTGTCAAAAGTAAAAAAAAGTTTTTCAATTTAGATATTTTAATTAATGGAAAAAATACTCTAAACAATCGGGACTCGAAACTTTTTTGCGGTCCGTAGGAGCCGAAAGGAAAGCCCCCAGTCCCATCTCTAACTTCTTAAAAGTTCAGCATTGTCATTTCTGTTCCATCTTACTGCAATATCAAAGGGAATCTCAGATGCAATATTTCTTATTGTTCTGTTAGCTCCTAACTCTATAAGAAGGGAAATTATCAAAGGATTGCTGTGTCTTGCCGCAATATGAAGAATTGTATTTCCTGAACTGTCCCTTGCATTTATCGCCCTTCCTGAAAAAATGGCTCTTATGCATTCTTCACCCTTGGAGAATGCAATCTCGGCTGGTGTTTTATTATCAATGGCGGCAATGAAAGGATCTGCGCCTTCATCTGCAATTAATTTGGCAAGCTCCCATGCATTTAGATCTACAGCAAGACGCAGGGGAGTTCTTCCGTTACTGTCTACTGCGTTTATCCTGCCTGCTCCTGTTATAATTGTTTTTATTATTTCAGGATGAGCTCTTTCCTGTATTGCAATATGCAGGGCAGTGTTTCCCATATCATCGGAAATATTGGTTCTATTACCTGAAAGCAGAACAGAGACCATACGGGATGACTGGCTCAAAGCTGTTTGAAAAGGAGTTCTTTCCCTTGTGTTACGTGCATGAATTGAAGCATTCATTCCAAGAAGTACATTAATAATATCAAAGCGTTCCATGCTTACTGCAATATGCAATGGAGTATCGCCTCTTGTATTTCTTGTTGATGAATCCGCTCCGTAAGTGTTTAATTTTAATACAGATGCTATCAAACCTGATCTTACAGCTTCCATAAATGGAGTATTTCCGTCAATATTTCTTACTTCAAGATCAGCGCCTGCGCTTATAAGAAGCGATTCAATATCCGACATTCCAAGAATAACAGCATCATGGAGCGGAGTATTTCCATTCAAAGAAAATACATTAATATCTATTCCCAATGATAAAAGAAGCAAAGAGGAATTAATCGCATTCCAGCGGACAGCGGAATGTAAAAGAGAGCTGCCCTGAGTGTCACGAACATTTATGTTTGCGTTGTTATCAACAAGAGCTCTTATGGTTGGAGGTGAGTCTGTTATAACAGCCATAAAAAGAGGAGTTTGTCCTGTAGCGTTTACATCTTCTACAGATATTCCGTTTCTTACAATAACAGGAATCGCATTAATTAAATTCCAGCTTGCAGCATAGTGAAGCATGTTATTTCCAAGACCGTCTTTGGCAATGATAGTATCAGAATTTATAATCCAATCACGCATTGCGCCGTTTGCAGGGCTAAGGGCAAGAAACAGGGGACTGTGCCCTGCAGCATTTAGTGAAAAAATACTAGCTCCCCTTGATATTAAAAATTCCCCGTTTTGCCTTTGATTCATTCTTACTGCGATATGAAGGGCTGTATCTCCGTCTCTGTTTCTTGAGTCGACAGGAGCTCTCTGATCCAGAATTCTGCCAATCTGGGAAGGTGTTCCGCGGTTTCTGACAGTTGCATGAAGCATGGTATTTCCATATGAGTCTCTCTGGTTTACAGTTTCAACTGTAATCATCAGATTAAAAATTTCATCAGAAGATCTTGTTGCAATATCAAAAGGCGTTACGCCGGAATTATCGGCTGCAAATACTTCAGAACCGTATGATAATAAAACAGGAATTAATTCAGCGCGGTTTTCCTGAACTGCAATATAAAGCGGGATTTTACCTTCAATATTTCTTATATGAACATCGCTTCCGCCGTTCAGAAAGGCCTGAATTACATCAACAGAGCGGTTTAAAATAATTGCGATATGCAGGGGAGTATCTCCATGTTCATCACGAAGATTGGGATCTGCCCCTTTTTCAAGAAAGAGTATTACAACTTCCTTGTGAACAGAAGCAGGAATTCCTGTATGAAGAGGCGTGTTTCCTTTTGCATCCCTTGCGTTAACATCAGCATCATTTTCAAGGAGCATTTTTATAATATTAATATTACCTTTACGGACAGCTTCATGCAGAGCCGTGGCACCTGATGTGCTTTTTATATTTACATCAATATTTCTTTCAAGTAAAAATTCAATAAGCCCGGTATAATTGCCCATAACGGCATAATGTATGGGAGCAAGGCCTTCATTGCGGCGGGTATTGTAATTTGCAGTACGGACAGCAGGACCAAAATAACTAAAAATATGGTATTCGGAATTTGAACCTGAAAGAATAAGCTGTTCTGCAATTTCAATATGACTTTTAGAACCAGGATTGCTTAATGCATAGTCAAGGGCATTGTTGCCGCTATTGTCTTTTAAGTTAATTGAAACACTTGATGAAGGAAGAACTGAAAGAACATCTTTTGCAGCCTCTAAATTGCCTTTTATGCTTGCAAGATGAAGAGCAGTCCTGCCTTCACTGTCAGTTAACGCAATAGAGGAAGGCGTTAAAAGAGCCTTAAAAATGTATGCTCCTTTATCAAGAGCAAAAGACGCAGCAGTTGTGTTATTCGCAATTGGAAGATGTATATTTGCGCCGCCACTTGCGCCGCCTGCTGTAATAACTTTTGCGGTTACAGGATCATCATTACTAATGCATATTCCAAGAGCGCTTTGCCCTTCGTTATCCAGCGTGTTTGGATTTGCGCCAAGCGCCAGAAAGAAAGAAGCAAGGGGAGCATCCCTTCTTTCAGCGGCATAATGAAGAGGTGTTTTCCCGTTATGATCCGTAGCATTAACTTCTACTTCACCAAGAAAGAATCTGCGGGCCTGATCATCTCCCTTCTGAAGCATGGCCCAGACAGGGGAAGAGGGATTGATAGGAGTATCTTCTTCAGCCGGAGCTTCATAAGCTGCCTCCGGAGCGCTTGCGCAGCTAAAAGTCAGAAGCAGAAAAACCGTTAAAATGCCAACTGGCGATGGAAAAAAAGATGCCTTTTTCATATATATATCATCGGCATAATGATATTTTAGAATTAGGAAGAGGTATTGACATTAATAAGGAATTTTGATAAAAAATAGAAGATTTTGCGGCCTTGGTGGAACTGGTAGACACGCTAGCTTGAGGTGCTAGTGCCGAGAGGCATGGAAGTTCAAGTCTTCTAGGCCGCAAATGTAAAAATAAAAAATAATTCTCAGAAAAGCCAAAAAGTGTTTTATTGTGTAAATTAATCAGACTTGAACTTCCGAAGGCTGCGCCGACCGTAAGGGAGGG
>WQXU01000005.1 GCA_009781635.1 Treponema sp. | reverse complement strand
GTCGTATATTTTTAGCGATTTGGTAGCAGCTGCCGGTTTTTCAACAACCACGCGAGTCCCCAACCCCTATTCCCTAAACCCCAGCCCCCACTTGCTCTGGTAGCACGTTTTATTGACATAAGTCTTTTCATTTATTACATTATATCCAACAAGCGTATAAAAAAGGTTTGCTGCGTAAAATGTCCAGGGAGAGATGCGAGAGCGGTTGAATCGGGCGGTCTCGAAAACCGTTGAGCCCGCAAGGGCTCCGAGGGTTCGAATCCCTCTCTCTCCGATTTTAAATAACTGAATTAAACATGGCTATTGATGTATTGGATTTATTAATAAAGAATGCCTGCCCTTCAATATCTTTAAGAACGCAGGAAGAAATTATCAAAAAACAAATTCCAGCCAAAGAAAAAAAGGAATATATAATAAAAATAACTTCGGGTGAAAGAATTAATCAAATTTTAAACTGGCAGACTGCTGACGGTTATTTTGGAAACCGTTTTCATACGGCGCCTTCAAAAAGCAACATATGGACGCACGAAGGATGCGTGCGTTATCTTCTTGAAATGGGGCTGAACTTGGATTTTGCACCCTTAAAAAAAGCGCTTGATATTCTGCTTGTTCCCGGGTGGGGAAAAGAATGCGAGGAAGTAAAGAACAAGGCTCCTGCCATTTTCGGCTACGGCATGATCAGAGCAGGGTTGTTTGCCCAGGCCGGGCTGCATAAATATGATTTTATGCATGAATGGATAGATATTGCCCTTCAGAGTTTCCGGAACATTGCCGAAGCCTCGGACTATAATGACATTGCAGTACCATATAAGAATAAATATATTTTTGCAGAAAAAAAATATTTACCTACAATGTATCTGCTGAGAGTCCTTGCGTTTACGGATAAATGGAGAACTCAGGAAAACATTGCCATGGTAACAAGAGCGTACCGTAATCTTTATGAATGGCTGCCTTTTCCGCCTACATACATAAAAGCAAAGTATCAGCTTGTAGCTCCGGCAGGAAATATCGCAGGACCTTTCAATCAGAATATAAGTGAATCCATAGGATTGTGGTGGTTCTTCTTTTATGAATTATCCGCACGCATGGGCATGCTTGGAAGAAACAGCCCGTTTTACAAACACCTGCATGCGTTAAATGAATACCTCAGAAAAAACAACGGATTGTTTATCGAGAAATATAATAAACGCGGATACGATTCCTGGTCAGGCTATTCAGGGCTTGCCCTTGAAGACAACTGGTCAAAAAGAGAACGAAGAATATATGATTTAACATTCAGAAGTTATCTGATAAACGCGATTGCTGAAAAATCAATATGAACAGGCAATTGGTATACGCAAATCAGTAAATGAGTTATATTGTTCATTCACGTATTAAGATATATGTCAGCCAAGGAGAAATAATTATGATGAGAAAAAAAATACTGCCGGCGCTTATTCCATTACTGATAATATGGATTACTCCATTTGCATCAGCTTTGGATTATACTCCGTCAGGCATTCCTATATCAGAGCTTGAACGCTTTGTAGACGAGTATGCTTCAATATATATAGGTACTAAAACTGCCGGAGCAGCTATTGCTATATTAAAAGACGGTGAACTTGTATTAAACAAGGTTTATGGATACGCAATACAGGATGAAACCAGGATCACAGCAGATTCAGTATTTGAGTGGGGCTCTGCAACAAAGCTGCTTGTATGGACCAGCGTTATGCAGCTGGCAGAACAGGGAAGGATCGATCTAAACAGCGATATACGAGGATACCTGCCGGACAACTTTTTAAAAAAGCTGAAATTTGAAAAGCCTGTAACAATGTATAACCTTATGAATCACAATGCAGGGTGGGAAGACCGGGTTGTTGATCTTTTTTACGCATCTGCAGAAACTGTTCCGGCACTTAAAGATTCTTTACTTTCTTACGAACCCTTACAGGTTTACATGCCGGGAACCATCACTGCATATTCAAATTACGGCACCGCTCTTGCCGGTTACATAGTTGAGCTTGTATCGGGACAGTTTTTTCATGAATATGTATGGAAAAATATTTTTGAACCTCTTGGCATGAAAGATACTGCAATTCACCCGCTTCAGGCGGATAATCCGCTGGTAGGTGAAAGACGCAGACAGATAAGGGGACACATAAATGCAAATGGAAAACCGGTACCAGCAGCTTATGAGAGGATTTTTATTGGGTTATATCCTGCAGGCAGCGCAATAGGAACAGCGCAGGATGCTGTTAAATTTCTGGCAGCGCTCATGCCGTCAGCAGAAGATGAGAGCGGCATTCTGTTCAAAGATAATAAAACATTAAATAAAATGCTGTCCAGCAGTTATTCATTCATAGAAGGTTTTCCCGGCATTGCGCATGGTTTTATAGAAAATTTTTACGCGGTAAAAACTTTTGGACACGGCGGGAACACTGCCGCTTTTTCCAGCCTTTTTACCTTTTCTCCGGAAGAACGCTTCGCCGCTGTAGTCCTTGCGAATCAGGCATCCGAAACGGCTATGTGTTACATGCTGACAAAAGAGCTTTTTGGCGAGCATGAACCGTCTGTAAAAACAGGCAATTTTGCCGATGCCCGCAAGTTCGCCGGCTTGTACAGCATGGCAAGAAAACCTTTTACCGGTTTTGCAAGGCTGCCGATGTCACTTTCAGTATTTCCTGTAAAAGCTATTGATGAAAACACAATGGATTTGGGCGGAGCAGTATTTGTTCAGGTAAGCCCATATGTTTTTAAAAACACAGGCGGCTTCGAATTTTTAGATATTATTAATCTGGCTGCTGTTGAAACAAAAGACGATAAAGTCAGCCGCATTTCAATTGTACTTTTCGATTTACTGCCTACAAGCGCCGGCAGTCTTATCATTACATTTGGCAGCGCAATACTTTTTGCAGGATGTGTACTTTTTATACTGGCGGCTGTAATTATTTCAATAACCGGCGCAGTCAGAAACAAAAAAAAGGGTGTGCCCTCCAATCTGTTAAAAAAACTGAACATCGTTCTTTATTCATCAATGGCTGCAGTAATTATTAATAATTTAGTTCTTGCTGCCCGGGCATTTTCTTTTTCAACTTATGCGTCACTATCAATACATTTTATCATCAATATTGCGTATATGATTTTTACACCGCTCTGTATTGGTTTCATGGCAGCTAACTGGAAGAAAGAACCGGCAAAGGCAAGCTGGGTATTCAATATATTTTCTATGTCGCTTTCACTTATTTTAGCAGTAATTATACTTGCCTGGGAATTTTGGCGTTAACAGCCCTTTTTACACGGCTATTGTAATGATTAAAGGTTTGTGATAAGGTTGTACCTGTTACTGGAGAGATGTCCGAGTGGCCGAAGGTGCAGCATTGGAAGTGCTGTGTGCCCGCAAGGGTACCGAGGGTTCAAATCCCTCTCTCTCCGTTAAGCTGTTATTAGCGATTATAATTAATCACTAACAATAATTAATTATTAGGAGTTAATTGAGGGATTTGAACCGAAGTGTTGCTGTCTAAATCCAAGGCGAAAGCCTTGCTTTGAAAGAAAGTTGGCGCAGGATGCGCCGCGCAACACGCAGGCGGCTTGGAATGAGGCAACAGGATGTTGCTGAATGTAAGGCAAATCCCTCTCTCTCCGTTAAATTAATAGAGATGGAGAAAGTCATTATGGAAGAACAGGTAAAAGCTGCTTTAGAAAATGTCCGCCCCTCTTTGCAGGCCGACGGCGGTGATGTTGAATTTGTTTCTGTTGATTCAGAAGGGATAGTTTCTGTCCGGCTCACAGGAGCCTGCGGCCATTGTCCAATGTCACAGATGACTCTTAAAATGGGAATAGAGAATTATCTTAAAAAGGAAATCCCTCAAGTTAAAGAAGTTGTCCGCGTCTAAGACCCGGCAAAAAAAACTGCATAATAAATTTCTTCCTGTCTGCCGCCGTGATATGGATGAGCGCGGCTGGGAAGAATGCGATTTTATCTTTGTTTCAGGCGATGCCTATGTAGATCACCCTTCTTTTGCGGCGGCGCTTTTATGCCGTATGCTGGAAGCCAATGGCTTTCGCGCAGGTATTATCCCTCAGCCAGACTGGAAAGATCCCTTATCTTTTACTGCTCTTGGGCGTCCCCGCCTTGGTTTTTTGGCCGGTGCAGGCAGCATGGATTCCATGGTTGCGCACTACACAGCCGCCAAGCGCAAAAGATCCGATGATGCATATTCACCAGGCGGGATGAGCGGCATGCGTCCCGATCGCGCAACCCTTGTTTATACCGAAGGAATTCGCCGCGCTTATAAAGATGTCACTGTTATCATCGGCGGAATCGAAGCAAGCCTGCGGCGTTTTGCGCACTACGACTACTGGTCGGATACAGTACGCCGCTCTATACTGCTGGATTCCAAAGCGGACATATTAATTTACGGAATGGGGGAAAAACCGCTTCTGCAAATTGCCCGCAGGCTTTCCTCAGGCGAAAGCATTACAGCTTTAAATAACGAGAGAGGAACCTGCATCCGCGTACATCACCCAAAAGACTCGCTGCTGAAACAGTATTCTCAAGACTCAATTATCATGCTTCCGGGTTATGAAAATACAAGAAATAAAGACGAAGCATCATTACGCGCCTATGCCGAACACTTTATGATTCAAAAAAAACATTCAGATCCATTAACTGCAAAAATACTGGCGGAGGAAAACGACGGAGATCGCTGGGTTATTCAAAATCCGCCTGCCTTGCCGCTTTCTTCCGAAGAAATGGATAAATTGTACGAACTCCCCTTTCTACGAAAAGCTCATCCGATGTATTCACAAGCAGGCGGCATCAATGCGCTTAAGGAAGTTTCATTCTCGCTTGTCTCAAGCCGCGGGTGTTTTGGCGGCTGTTCCTTTTGCGCGATTACAAGCCATCAGGGGCGCGCTGTTACAGGCCGCAGCAGAGAAAGCCTGCTGCGCGAAGCGCGAAACCTTACGGAGCATGAAGATTTTAAAGGCTACATTCACGACCTTGGAGGCCCGACAGCCAACTTTTTCCGTCCTGCATGCGGCAGGCAAAAAAAAGGCGGTTTTTGCACGGAGCGCGAATGTCTGTATCCTGAGCAATGCCCAAAATTAAATGCAGATCATAAACCATACCTGCAAGCCCTGGATGCTTTACGGAAAATTCCTGGCATAAAAAAAGTATTTATCCGTTCAGGCATCAGATTCGATTTTATTCAAAACGATAAAAAACACGGCCGTGAATTTCTGGAAACCCTGTGCCGTCATCATGTAAGCGGCCAGTTAAAAGCTGCGCCTGAACATGTCAACGCAGATGTATTAAATGCAATGGGAAAATGCGCGCATAGCTGTTATGAGCAATTCAGAAAAGATTTCACAGATATAAACAGAAAGCTTGGATTAAAGCAGTACCTGCTGCCGTATTTTATTTCTGCTCATCCAGGCGCCGGTATAAAAGAAGCGGCGGATCTTGCGCAATATCTGAAAAAAACCGGCTTTAAACCTGAGCAGACCCAGGAGTTTTATCCCACTCCCGGAACAATGTCTGCGGTTATGTATTACACAGGTTTGGATCCCAGAACAATGAATCCGGTTTATGTTGCAAAAAAAGACAAGGAAAGACGCACTCAAAAGAATATGATAAACGGATAAACAGGCTCATTCTTCATGCTCAATAAAATGCTCCTTCCATATCTTTTCAACACCTGTTAGAGTATCTTCCCGGTTCAGCCGGTTTTTAAGATAATTCCCCCATTTTAAGTTATCGCAGAAAAAGCCAAAAAAACGCCTTGCCCTGGAAATATAAAATTCCGGCGGCTGATACTTTGCCAAAAGTTCGATAAATCTAAGCCCTGTCTCTTCGATATCAGGTTCCTCTTTTTTAATTTCCTCACAATTTTCTTTTTCTTCTTTACCGCTATGTATTTGCTTTTCTTTTTTTCTTGCCTGTGCGAAAATCCACGGCTGCCTTACTGCCGCTCTCCCCACCATGACAGCATCGCAGGGGCCTGCTGCCCGGCGGACAAGCTCATCTGCACTGCCAACATCCCCATTTCCGGCAACGGGTATTTTTAATTCCTTTCCAAGCTGACCCACATATTCCCAGCGCGCAAGCCGTTTAAATTTTTCCATAGCGGTGCGGGGATGAAGAGTTATTAGCTGCACTCCCCCCTCTTCCAGCATGCGGCAAAACCTTACCAAATACTCAAAATCATCTTTATAACCTACACGCAGCTTAACGCTAAGACGGCGCTTTACCTGCGGTCTGACCCGGGAAATCAACTCTGCGGCACGATCAATAGAGTTCATCCAGGCAACCCCGCTTCCGGTTTTACGAATTAATGGAGCGCTGCAGCCCATATTTAAATCAATCCCGCCGCACTCCAATTTGTCCAGAAAGGCAGCAGCTTTTGAAATAACTTCAGAATCGGCTCCAACAAGCTGAAAAACACACTTTTCAGGGCGGGGAGCGGCATCAATATACCATTTTTCGAATTGACCGCCTGCCAAAAGCGCAGAAGCGCTGATCATTTCAGAAAAATAGCTGTCGCAGCCTCCAAAATCCTCTATTAGCTCCCTAAGCGCCCTATGGCTTAATTCAGCCATCGGCGCCAGGTAAAAGTTTTCCGTGCCCATCGGCCGCCCCTTTTCTACCTAAAATCCCGTCAAAAAATGCTTAAAAAACCCCATATAAATTTTGAAATTATTCAATTTAAGATACTGGTCTACTCTTGACTATTTTTCAATTATATCATATATTGTTATACAGAGGAGAGCGTACAGGATGATAGCAAAGTCTGATATGCCTAATATCAATGAAAAAACCGCTGAAGGAATAAAACCGGAGGGTGTACCATACCGTGTTCTGGTCGTTGACGACTCGATGTTCATTGCCAAGCAGCTTGGACAGATTTTCACCTCTGAAGGTTTCGAAGTAGCTGACACTGCTGCTGACGGAGCCCAAGGGTTTGAGAAGTACAAGGCTTTACATCCGAATATCGATCTGGTCACCATGGATATTACCATGCCCGTTATGGATGGTGTTTCTGCATTGGAAAAAATTCTCGAATTTGACAAAAATGCCAATGTAATAATGGTAAGCGCCCTGGGTAAAGAAGATGTCGTAAAGAAATGCCTTTTAATGGGAGCCAAAAGCTACATAGTAAAACCTCTGGATAGAAAGAAAGTTCTTGAAAGAGTTGTTTCTGTTCTTAAGCGGTAGATATCTAATTCCTTATAAATAATATCTCATTTTTCAGGCGAGGCGCGTCCTCGCTGTTCTCATGTAAAAAGAATCATTTTCAAAGCGCAGCTTAAATCTAAAGATTTTACTTTTACTTTATGGTGAAAAGCTGCCTGAATATTTATAAACTCATGGTATGATCCGGCATTAATTATAAGTTTTTTAAACAAAATAAAATTAAAAGTTTTTTAACTAATTTTATAGTTAAAAATTGCTTGAATATTTTTTGGTTCCTAGTATAATTTATTAAGTTATAAGTTTTTTAACTAATAATTATTATTACTGACATGGGTTACACTGCAAAAAATATTTTCAATTTAATACGGAGAGAAAAATGAGATTACTAAAAGTGAATGCATGCAGAGTAATCAGAAGCGTTTTAATTCTTTTTTTATTCTTAATCATGATGAATGGACTGTACGCTCAAAATGAATTTCCGGCCGGAAATTTCTGGTCGCTGAATGCCGGGTTTGGAATGAGTGATATCCTTGTTGACGGATTATCTTTTCAGGCAATTATCGATCCTAAAATATGGCTTTCTCCCGCATTAACGGCTGGAAGCAAAACAGGCATTAATTACAGTACAGATGAAATACTCACACTTGAAGGTCAGGTTTATCTGCGCTGGAATTTTCTTAGCCTGGGCAGAATCCCCGAAAGAAAAACAAATATTTTTGTTCAGGGCGGCATTGGCTTGCTTGCGGCATACAGGGGATGGGACTCGCCTTTTGATGATGTAACAAGAACCCGCGGCTCCATTTTGGCCGATGCTGCGCTGGGAGTTACAATACCGCTGACTCCAAGATGGCATGTAGAACCTTTAATCCGCGGCGGCTATCCGCATATCGCAGGTTTTTCAGTGACAATCGGGTATAAGTTCCCGCTTCCGAATGCACGGGTTGAATATGTTAATGTCATAAAAACCATTCCTCCAAACGAGCTTATAAAGATTGTTAAAATAAGCGCGATTGAATTTATACTGTTCGGGCCGGATATCGGAAGATACAATATTGGCATTGATCGCGATGCCCAGCAGCTTAACGAACTAGTTTTAAATGCAACAGCGCAAATGTTAAAAGATAACCCTGATTACCAGGTCAGGATAGAAGGACATGCAAACCCTTATACCATCAGCGCAAGCGAAGCTGAAGATCTTATGGCTCTTAGCGCCATGAGAGCGGAAACGGTAGCTGAACAGCTTCGCTTAAGAGGTGTCGATGAAAATCAGATGGTTGTTATTTCATTCGGCGGTACAAGAAATGCCACAAACGAATGGGATGTAAGAAACAGAAACCGCAGGGTTGAACTGCTGATTGCCCAAATCGATTCTAATTAATAAAGGAGTATAACCATGAAAAAATTTATATGTTTAATATTGATTATTGCCTTTTCAATTCCTTTAGCTTTTGCAGGCGGCAGCGGAGAAAGAAATAAGATAGTAATTTATACTTCCATGTATGAAGAAATTATCGAAATCGTTAATAATGAGCTGCAAAAAAAGTTTCCAAGATACAATATTGAATTTGTATACGGCGGAACAGGACGCCTTCAGCACAGGATTGCAACGGAACAGGCATCGGGAAGGCTCGGCTGCGATATTGTAATGCTGGCAGAACCCGCTTATTCGCTGGAGTTAAAAGAAAGGGGGTTACTGCATCCCTATATTTCAAGAGAAGCTTCTAATTTGGCGTTTGACTATGATCCGCAGGGATACTGGTATCCTGTAAGAATTAATAATATGGTTTTAGCTTTCAATCCCCAGAGATATTCCAGAAGTGCTGTTCCGAATTCATTTAATTATTTAGTAAACGATGCAAATGTAAGAGGCGCTTTTTCCATGAGAAATCCCAATATATCAGGAACTACAATGGCTACCCTTACGGCTCTCAGAGACAGATACGGTTACGAGTACATTGATGCCCTTGCAAGGCAGAATATTCAAATTGAATATGGCTCCTTCGAAGCTGTCAGAAAACTTGAAACGGGCGAGTACAGAGTTATTATGGTTCTTGAAGAAACCATTTTGCAAAAACGCGAACAGGAGAATTCAAATCTGGAAGTTATATATCCAACAGACGGCACTGTAATGATTCCATCTACCATTATGATTATTAATAACCGCTGGAGCGCCGGCAGAAATGCAAAAGCAGCCGAGGAAGTTGTCGACTGGTTTTTAAGTGAAGAAGGACAGAATGCAATTGTATCCGGCTGGATGCATTCTGTAAGAAAGGATTTCCCGAGGATTCCATACGGAGCAAGGCCGACAAATGAGATACGGGCAAACAGCATTCCGGTTAACTGGGACAATAACATCAGACACAGGGATGAAATATTATCCAGATTTGAAAGCAGAAGGTAAGAAAGAGAGGCTGTCCGGGAAGTAACTTCCCGGTTCCCAGATTAAGTTTTAACAATTATATCCGTTCCCTGTTTAATAAAAAAATAATTTTTTGTATAATAAGCTGCAAGGGGGACATCATGCGTTTAATAATACAAAGCAACTATGAAAAAGCAAGCTGCTGGGCAGCCAGATATATAGCTGATAAAATAAATAACCATAAAACGGACAAACCATTTGTTCTTGGTCTTCCGACAGGTTCCAGCCCGCTTGGAATCTACCGTGAGTTTGTAAAAATGCACAAGGAAGGCAATCTTTCATTTAAAAATGTACGGACATTCAATATGGATGAATATATCGGCCTTGCCGCCAGCCATCCGCAAAGTTACCGCTATTTTATGATGGAAAACCTGTTTAACCATATTGATATCGAACATAAACATGTACACCTGCTGGACGGCATGACAGAAGATCCGGAAAAAGAGTGCAGGCTCTATGAAGAAAAAATTAAAGCCGAAGGCGGAATAGATCTTTTCCTTGGCGGTATGGGCAGTGACGGACATATCGCATTTAACGAACCTGGCTCTTCGCTTGTTTCGCGGACAAGAGTAAAGACATTAACAGCGGAATCAGTTGCCTCCAATGCCCGTTTCTTTGACAACGATTTGGAAAAAGTGCCTAAAACTGCTTTAACTGTCGGCGTAGGAACGATAATGGACGCGAATGAAGTTGTCATTATTGTAAGCGGACGGAATAAAGCGCATGCGCTTAAGGCAGTTGTAGAAGAGGGAATTAATCAAATGCGGACATTGTCATATATGCAAATGCATCCCAAGGCCATGATTGTCTGCGATGATGAAGCAACAGAAGAATTGAAAGTCGGCACGGTAAAATATTTTAAAGATTCAGAGAGAAAAAATATTGAGCTTTACTCAGACTCTTTTTAGGCTGCCTGCAGCGGCGCTTTTAATTTTTTTGGCTGGTCCTCTTTGTTCTTTTGCACAAACAGATTATCTTGCCTCTTTTTCCGATCCTGCAAATTTTTGGGAAAACAGAATAGAAAGGGTTATCGAAGAAGCTTACAGGCAATATTTCAGAACCAGGATAATCGGCGGCAGAATAATGAACATAAGACTTCCGTTTGCAATGCACAATGAGCGCGATACTCTGCTGGAAACAGGATGGAATATTTTTCTTGACGGCAAGGGAAACCCTCAGGATCTCTGGCCTGTTATTGATAAAATTCTTGATTCTCAGGATTTTGCAGAGTATATAAACGCGCTTTCTTCCGGGCGGGAAAAAGTAATTATCTTTGACATGGCGGAAGCCAGGTGGAGCCAGACAAGCGACATGTTTGTAATTGCGCGTATAAAATCAAACACCCACAGAGGACTTCCGCACCGCCCCTTTGTACTGACATCAGGAAAAGGCGCGCTTGAAAGCGATGTTTACAATTACCTTTATTGCATTGGCCGGATTGGTCTTGATTGTTCCGGATTTGTCTGGCATATACTCTCTTACATCGGAATACAGGCTGGCGTAGATCTTGGCATGATAATCAGTCCTTCACTTGGCGCTCCGCGCGGCGCTGATCCGGCCCGTTATGCCGGTACAGCATTTTTTGGCTCAAGGAACCCGCAAATAATCGCCGTCGATGATGAAATCCGCAATCTGCGCCCTGCCGATATTATCCTTTTCAGGGATAAAAACGGCGTAATAGTTCATTCAGCAATTATTCAATCAATCAATTTAACAGAGGGCGTCATCCGTTATCTGCAATGCACAAATGTAGCGCCGTCTGATGAGCGCGGTGTTCACGATTCATTTATTCATTTTAACCCGGCAAATCCTTCTGTTTCATTAAAGGATCCCGCTCTTCACTGGACTCAAAGAAGGGCGCCTCCTTTTCCCGGAGAAGAGGTTCCGTTTCATGGAGACGGAGAAATCTACCGTCACAGTGTAAACGGCGGCGGCAGAGTTGTCCGCCTGCGTGCTCTTGTTCCTGTAATAGAAAGAATGAATAGATAAACCGGATTAAACCTGGCCTGTTTCCCGGGCAAGTCCGATATTTTCAGTCAAACAGGCGGCGGCTTCTTTCCACACCAATTGATCTTTTTCACTAAGCTGTGCAAATTCTTTTTGCCTGCCGTACGCTGAAAGTTCAGTAAATACTTCCAGCCTTCTGTATAACTCATTAAATTTATGCTCCTGGAAATTTTTTATCCATACAGGCACATTTCTTTTAGCGCCCTTTGGAGTAAATAAAAGTCCTGCATAATGAGGAGCGCATAAACCGTCTGACTTTGTAAAGAATATGCGCAGTTCCTGCTCTTCACTTGAATTGCCTCCGGAGTTACTCAGAAAATCAAGGTATTCTTGTTCAATTTTTTCCCGTTCAATGCAAACGGGGCATTTTCCTTTCGGACGCCATTGCTGTTTTTTCTTAAAACAGTTTATTCTGTCTTCCAGAATATCCTTAGCAAGAATTGCAACGGCAAGGCCGTCACGAAAAGAAATTAAACCCTGTGAATGAAAAGGGCAAAACCCGCCTGCTGCACGGTAAAGCGCACGGAAACCCCTGTTTGTTATATTCTCAAATAAAGTATTATCAATATATTTATATGCACGTTCTCTTACGATAGTACAAAGAGGACATCCCGGCTTATCGCAGGCTTTCTGCATTTCAAAAAAATTTATGTGTTTTTCAACTGCCATCCTATTCCTGCTCCAAACCCGCCAAGTTTGCACCCGCCCAAAAAGTGAATGTGTAAATGGTTAACTGTCTGCCTTCCGTCTTTTTTTGCGTTAACTACAAAACGCCCTCCCCCATCTTCGCATCCCAGTTCTTTTGCAGTTTCCTGCGCTTTAAAAAATAATCTGCCTGCAAGCGCAGCGTCAGTCTTTTCCAGCTCCATAAGGTTATCTATATGTTTTTTCGGAATGACAAGAAAATGAACAGGCGCCATTGGTTTTATATCATAAAAAATGAGCATCTCATCATCTTCATAAATTTTTTTGCTGGGGATTTCTCCTGCAACAATTCTGCAAAATAAACAATTATTCATTTTTTAATTATAGCATTTGATTTGATTATTGCGCAACTTCTGTGCATACGTTTCAATTATTGCGTATTATAGCGCGAAATGCGGAAAAACCAAGAAAAACAATTCCTGCAATTATAACTGTCATGGCTCCTACAGGAAGATCAAAAAGCCAGCCTGACACAAGCCCTGAGACAGAAAAGAAAGCGGCAAACAGACAGCTTAGCAGCATCATTCTGCCAAGACTGCGCGAAAAAAAGGCAGCACTGCCTGATGGAAGCGTGAGCATTGCAATTACCATCACTATACCGACAAATGTCTGCAGGAGCACAATCGAAACAGCGGTTAAACCCAAAATTAAAAGGAAAATTAAATTTACAGGCACTCCCTTTGTACGAGCAAACTCTGCGTCAAAAGATGAGGCTTCTATCTGGGCGTAGAAACGCCATGAAAGCGTCATGACGATTATATCAAGTACGGCCAGTAAAATTAAATCCATGCTGGAAATGAGCAGTATATTTCCAAAGAGCCATGTTGAAGGGTCTGCGTACCCCGGTGTTTTTGCCATAAAGAGCAGACCAATGCTCATGCCAATTACCCAAATTGCGTTGATTACAGTATCTTCGCGCTGCTTTGCCTTTAATGACACAAAACCGATTATAATTGCGCTTAACACAGCAAAAATCAACGCGCCTGCAATCGGGGGAAATCCCGGAATGACAGTTGCAGACAAATAAAGCGCCATGCCTATTCCGCCCAGAACAGCGTGTGAAACAGCTCCTGCAAGGCTGCCTATGCGCCGTACTGTTACAATAGAGCCAAGCACCCCAAAAAGAATTGAAGACAAAACGCCCGCTATCAAAGCGTTACGCAAAAACGGGAAGTTTACATTTACCAAAGCTTCAAAAAATCCCTGCATCTTTTAATCCTTGCAGCAGTTATCATCGGCAATATTTTCTTCATGAAGCACGCGCACCTCCTGGTTTGAAATTCCATGCCTTGCAGTTTGGCAAACTTCAGTCCTGTGCTGGACGAGCCTGTGTCCGTCTCCAAGGCATAAAACCCTGTCTGTAAGAGATGTAACAAATTCAGTATCATGAGTGACAATAAGAATTGTTGCTGTTCCCTTGCAGGCGCCGAGTGTTTCATAAAGCATTGCTTCGCTTTCCTTATCCATATTAGCCGTCGGCTCATCAAGCACAAGAATCTGAGGGTTTGAAACCAATGCGCGCGCAACAAGCGCTCTGCGTTTCTCCCCGCCTGAAAGCGAACTGTATTGCCTTGCGGCAAGATTTGCAATGCCGGTTTTTTCAAGCGCCCCGGAAACAGCAGCGCGTACATAACCGGCATTGTCATTTTTACCCGGCTTCAATAAACCCATTCTGACAATATCACGCACCGTTATTGGAAACAAATTATCAGAGGGCATATGCTGGGATACATATGAAGTTACGCCTGAAACTTTTATGCTCCCGGAACAGGGCGATTCAAGGCCAAAGAGGAGTTTTAAGACCGTGGTTTTACCTGAACCGTTAGGACCAACCATCGCTGTAAACTCGCCGCAGTGAATATGAAATGACGCATTTTCAAGAACCTGATGTTTCCCGTATGAAAAAGAAACAGAATCAAAATGAATCGCTATACCGCTCACCGCACTGTCCTTTTAAGCGCTTCGCCGATATAACGTATGTTCTCCAGCCAATTCTGCGCTAAAGGATCCAGTTCTATCACATCCGCTCCCACAGCGCCGGCAATTGTTCTTGCCGCATTGACAGGAAACTGAGTCTGCACAAAAATAGCGGCAGGCTGCTCGCTTGTTATTTTTGAAATTAGATTATTAAGCTCGCGCGGAGTTGGTTCCTTGCCACCTGTTTCAACCGCCTCCTGCTCAATTCCAAACTCGTCAAGAAAATAGCCAAAGCTTGGATGATATACAAACACACTCCTGCCCTTCAGGGGCGCAAGAATAATTTCCAGCTCATTAAAAACATCCTGAATGTCCTGGACTGTATTTACCATTCTTTCTAAATAATAATTTTCATTGCTGCGATCAAGATGATAAAGCGTTTGCATAATGCGGTTTGCAAGTATTATCGAAGGCATCCTTCCAAGCCATGTATGCCTGTCTATCTCCAGAGATGAGTGATCATGATCGCAGTCATGATGCTCATGATCCAGAAGCATTCTGAAATTTACGCCTTCAGTTCCGTCTATAATAAGCAAATCCGGAAAAAGCGCTTCTATTTTCGGGCGCAGAGCTATTTCAAATTCAGTGCCGGAAAGTATCCACGCGCTTGCATTTGCAAGGCTTTGAATTTGTCTTGGAGTTGGTTCGTAGTTATGCGGATTCTGCCCCGGCGGAACGAGTATTAGCACGCTTGCCTTATCACCTGCTATCTGAGAGACAAACCACTCCTGCGGCGGAATGCTTACAGCGATTAGAATTCCATCGTGCTGTTCCTGCCGTAAACATGATGAAAATATTATGGAAAAAAATAAGATTAAAAGAACATTTTTCAAGCGCATGATTAAAAGTTATTGATTGATCAATAATAAGTCAATAGCTCTTCTGTTTGCGTTTTTTTCCCAGAAAAGCTCTTGCGCCGGTACCTGCAAGTTTTATAAACCACGGTTCCATTTTTTTATGAACTATAACAAGCTCATTTATGATTGATATTTTCTGCGGGCAGCGTAATTCACATTTTCCGCATTTATTGCATTGATCCGGGCTGCCGCTTTTTACCTGTGTCATTCCCGTACTTGTGGCGTATTGTTTTATTCCTTCCATGTAACCCATGGAGTATCTTGCATTATAAGCGGAAAAAGCGCCGGGGATATTTACTCCCTCAGGACAGGGCATGCAGTAATTGCAGCCTGTACATTTTACCTTGCAGGAGCGGTTTAACAATTCGAGCACCGACTTATATACAGCCATGTGCGATTCATTTAACACATCCGCTGCTGCAGATTCCGCCAGCATGAGATTCTCATCAAGCTGTTCCATGGTGCTCATGCCTGAAAGAACTGAAGTAACCTCTGCCTGATTCCAAAGCCAGGCAAGAGCCCATCCTGCAGGTGATAATTTTTTTCGTTTTTTTTCAACCGGCGGATTTAAAAAATCTGTTTCCAAACCGGCCGGCGCTTCGGCATTATTAAAAATGGAAACTGCTTCTTTAGGAAGTCCTGTTGCAAGTTTTCCGCCAAGCAGCGGTTCCATCACAATTACAGGCATTTTTGCTGCAGCAGCGCGAAGACCGCTGACACCCGCCTGAAAATTTTCATCAAAATAATTGTATTGAATCTGCGTTAATTCCCAGTTGTAATCATTAATTATTTTCAGAAACTCCGGCGCCTGTCCGTGAAAAGAAAAACCAATATGCTTTATAATGCCTGCGCTCTTTTTCTGTGAGATCCAGTTTACAATACCTCTGGTTTTCAGCTTATTCCATTGATCCATATCGGTTATCATATGCAAAAGATAATAATCGATATAATCTGTTTTTAACCTTTCAAGAGACTGATTTAAGTATCTGTCAAAGTCATTTGCATTAAAATCATCTTTAAGTAAAATTAACGGAAGCTTTGTTGCAATATTAACCTTATAGCGCAGATTGTTCTTGTGCAGAACAGAACCTAAGGCCTCTTCATTACCGGGATATATCCAAGCAGTATCAAAATAATTTACGCCCGCATCTATCGAGCGTACAATCATTTCCTCGGTCTTGCGCATGTCTGTTTTACCGAACATTGAGGGAAAACGCATGCATCCGAAACTAAGGACAGATATTTTATTACCCGTTTTTTTGTCAATTCGGTATTGCAATCAATCCTCGAATTCTTCTACTGTCGTTTCTCCCTGGCTGCTTTCTGCCCCGGTAACTACTTCAGCTTCCTGCTTGCGCCTCTCAAGTATCTCCTGCATGTATTCGTCCAAATCCTGACTCTCATCATCGAAGAGTTTTATATTGCGGTAACGCTTCATGCCGGTTCCTGCCGGGATTGGATGACCAATGATTATGTTTTCTTTTAAGCCGCGCAGATAATCTGTTGAACCTGCAATTGCCGCATTTGTAAGAACCCTTGTTGTTTCCTGAAAACTTGCCGCAGACAGGAAGGAATCGATATTTAACGAGGCCTTGGTAATTCCCTGGAACATAGGCTGTGCAATAGCGGGCTGCCCGCCCTCTGCCATAACGCGCGCGTTTTCTTCATGGAACCTGTATTTGTCAACAGAAGAACCATAAATGAATTTGGTATCCCCGACTTTGCGGATTTCAACCTTGCGCATCATTTGCCTGATTATAACGCCGATATGCTTGTCATTAATTGATACGCCCTGCAGGCGGTAAACATGCTGAATTTCATCCATAAGATAACGCTGCAGTTTTCCCTCACCCTGTATTCTAAGAACATCATGCGGATTGATAGCGCCCATGCAGAGCAATTCTCCCGCTTCAACAGTATCCCCGTCGCGCACCAAAAGCCGCTTGCTCATTGGGATTAAATGCGCAGATTCCCTGCCAAAATCGTCAACTACAGAGACCTTGCGTTTGTTCTTCGCTATACCGCGGAAATAAACGGTTCCGGAAACTTCTGCAAGAACAGCAGGGCTCTTGGGTTTGCGCGCTTCGAATAATTCGCTTACGCGCGGAAGGCCGGATGTTATGTCCATGGCTTTTGCGGATTCTTTCAGGGTTTTTGCAATTGTACGGCCTGCGCGGATACGTTCGCCCTCATCAACCTGAATATAAGCGCCGCCCGGCAGGAAGTAGGAAGCAACCTCATTATTATTGTCATCGACAATAAAAATACGCGGCTGTTTGCTCTCGTGCTGGAACTCCGTTATGCGCTTTTCCGTATTGCCGGTATCCTCATCAATTTCTTCCTTAAGGGTAGAACCAAGAATAATATCTTCATATTTAACAAAGCCGCTTGCTTCTGCAATAATCGGGTCGGAGAAGGGATCGAAGGTCGCAATTGTTTTGTCAGCTTCAACTACAGAGCCTTTTTGCGTTTCAAAATCAGAGCCGTTCCTTATTTCGATTTTTTGATCCTGTCCGATAAGGTACAAGTTGTCTGTTTCCTTGCCCTTTATAATTAAGGCATACGCAATTTCCGGCGATATAATATCTGTACTGCCGCGTTTAATGATAATATCTCCGCGGTTAATTCTCTTTCCGTCCGTTACCATTAATTTATCGCCGCGTTCGATTTTATACATTCTCATTACTTTATTGACAATCGCATACCCTCTCCTTGTAAAGAGCAGATGTCCGTTGTCAAGCACAATATTGGTTCCGACAACATCCCTTATATACACAGGGTATTTAAGCGTTATGCGGTTTTCTTCGCTGAGCTTTGTTGCTACGCCGCCGATATGGAAGGTACGCATCGTAAGCTGTGTACCAGGCTGACCGATGGACTGAGCTGCAATCGTGCCAACCGCCTCTCCTATATCAACTGCGCGGTTTGTCGCAAGATTGCGCCCGTAACACTTGCGGCAAACGCCGTACTTGGCTTCACAGGTAAGAACAGTTCTAATCCGTATGGTTTCAACCCCGGCAGCGTCAATAACTTTTGCAATATCTTCTGTAATTTCTTCATTTACATCGATAATCAATTCGCCTGTAATGGGATGCTTGACGCGTTCAAGAGTAAAGCGTCCTATAATTCTGTCTTTTAAAGCTTCAACAATTTCTTCGCCCTGTTTAATTGAAGAATAAGCAATACCATTGATTGTTCCGCAGTCATCTTCATTTACAACCATGTCCTGTGCAATGTCGACAAGACGGCGTGTAAGGTAGCCGGCTTCCGCTGTCTTTAAGGCCGTATCGGCAAGACCCTTGCGCGCACCGTTAGTTGAAATAAAGAACTCTATTACAGAAAGGCCTTCTTTGAAGTTTGAACGTATGGGAAGTTCTATAATGTCACCTGACGGCTTGGCCATAAGGCCGCGCATACCGGCAAGCTGGCGAATCTGGTTGCGGCTTCCGCGCGCGCCTGAGTTTGCCATCATGTAAATTGAGTTAAAGCCGTCCCTGTCCGATTCAAGCGTTCTCATTGTTATATTGGTAAGATCGTCATTTGTCTTTGTCCAAACCTGAACAACCTGGTTATAACGCTCTTCGTTTGTAATATGCCCCTGGCGCCACTGCTTCTGAATGGATTCAACATCCTTGTTTGCCTTGTCTATCATTTCCGCTTTTTCTTTTGGAATGATAATATCGTCTACGCCGATGGTCGCGCCGAATACTGTCGCATAACGGTAGCCGGTTGATTTGATTGCATCCAGCATCTGAACCGTAGTCCAGGAACCCTTATCCTTGAACACGTATTCTACAAGAGCGCGAAGCTCCTTGTCTTTAAGTTCATAATTGATAAAGGGAATGTCATCAGGAAGCTCTTCATTAAATACAAGCCTTCCTGCAGAAGTGACTATAGTACCGTTTTTTTCAGGTTCTATTATGCTGCCGGCCTTGTCCCATATCGGAAGCTTGGGCGGCCTTAAACGGATAGCAGCTTCCCAGTCCAGCGCCTTTCTTTCAACTGCCATGAGCACTTCTTCCGGAGACGAATAGAAGGGAATCTTGTTTTTAGTTTCCGCTTTATCAGAACCAGGCCGTTTTGCATGAGGCTTAATCCTTGTAAGAAAGTTTATACCTAAAACCATATCCTGAGACGGGAATACAATCGTCTTGCCGTTGGCCGGGTTTAGAAGATTTCTTGCCGAAAGCATTAATGTCCAGCATTCCATCTGCGCAGCCTGCGTCAGAGGGACATGGACTGCCATCTGGTCGCCGTCAAAGTCGGCATTGAACGCATGACATACAAGCGGATGAAGTTTAATCGCTTTTCCTTCCACCAGCACAGGTTCAAATGCCTGGATACCAAGCCTGTGCAGAGTAGGCGCGCGGTTAAGAAGCACCGGATGCTCTTTTACAACTTCGTCAAGTATCGCAAAAACTTCAGGCGTTTCCTGTTCAACAAGCATCTTTGCCTTTTTAATATTAAAGACAACATCCTTGTCAACAAGCTTTTTCATTATAAATGGTTTGAACAATTCAAGCGCCATCTTCGTAGGAATGCCGCACTGCCACATCCTGAGATCCGGCCCGACTGTAATAACAGAGCGCCCCGAATAATCGACGCGTTTCCCAAGCAGGTTCTGGCGAAAACGCCCCTGTTTTCCCTTGAGCATATCGCTGATCGATTTTAGCGGCCTGTTCGATGAGCCCTTAACAACTTTTTTCTTCTTGGAATTATCGAACAATGCATCTACCGCTTCCTGCAGCATGCGCTTTTCGTTGCGAATAATTATATCAGGCGCATTAAGAGCCTGGAGCCGCTTCAGACGGTTATTACGGTTTATCACCCTGCGGTACAGATCATTAAGATCGCTTGTTGCAAAACGTCCGCCGTCAAGCTGTACCATAGGACGGAGTTCCGGCGGTATCACCGGTATCACGGTGAG
Source organism: Treponema sp. (assembly GCA_009781635.1). Lineage (GTDB taxonomy): Bacteria > Spirochaetota > Spirochaetia > Treponematales > Breznakiellaceae > WQXQ01. Next base: position 97,061 of record WQXU01000005.1, on the reverse strand, counting down.
GATCATCCACTGCGGTTTGTTGTTTGAGTTGCGGAAATTCTCCACTATTTCGATGCGTTTTAATAGACGCTTGTCGCTCTTTGCGCCCTTGTCAATCATCTTGGCGCGAAGTTCCAGCGCCATCTGATCAAGATCCAAATTTTCCAAAAGAACGCTGATAGCTTCGGCACCCATTCCGGCAGTAAAGCCGCCGCCGTAACGTTCCTGGTTTTCATAAAACTCTTCTTCGGAAAGCAGCTGGCATTTCTTTAAGTTGGTATCGCCTGAATCTATTACGATATATTTCTCATAGTAAAGCACAGACCTTAACTGGCTTGTGGGAAGATCCAAAAGAAGACCCATGCGGCTGGGAACCGAGCGGTAATACCAGATATGCGATACGGGGGCTGCAAGCTCAATATGGCCCACTCTTTCACGGCGGACTTTAAAGTGTGTAACTTCAACGCCGCAGCGATCGCAGATAACGCCCTTGTATCTTATCGATTTAAATTTTCCGCAGTAACATTCCCATTCCTTGGTGGTGCCAAAGATACGTTCGCAGAAAAGACCTTCTTTTTCCGGTCTTAATGTTCTGTAATTAATCGTTTCCGGCTTTTTTACTTCGCCGTATGACCACGACCTAATCATGTCAGGCGAGGCCAGCCGTATCATTATAGAATCAAAATCCTGAATATCACGCATTCTATTCCCCTCGATTTATTTAGAAGTTACTTCCCGACTTGGTTATTAATTCCTCGTCTTTTTCGGTAAGCGGTATTTGTTTTCCCTTAACATCAAAGATTGAAAGATCCAGCGCAAGACCCCTTAACTCCTGAACAAGTACGTTAAACGATTCAGGAATACCTGCGGTTGTAGAAGGTTCGCCCTTAACAATTGCTTCGTATATTTTTGAACGTCCTGTCATATCGTCTGATTTAATTGTTAAAAGTTCCTGCAATGTATTTGCCGCTCCGTATGCTTCAAGCGCCCATACTTCCATTTCACCTAACCTCTGTCCGCCGAATTGCGCTTTTCCGCCCAGCGGCTGCTGGGTAACAAGCGAATAAGGCCCTGTTGAGCGCGCATGCATCTTGTCATCAACAAGGTGATGCAGTTTAAGGAAGTAAATAATTCCGCAGAATATCGGGTTAACGAATTCTTCGCCTGTTCTGCCGTCTTTTAAAACAGCCTTGCCCGTAACAGGCAATCCGGCTTCTTTTAATTTTTCTTCGATCTGATCTGTTGACGGCGACTGGAATACAGGAGCTGAATACCATTCATTTAATGTTGAGCCTGCCCAGCCAAGTTCTGTTTCCAAAAGCTGCCCGATATTCATACGCGACGGAACGCCAAGAGGCGTAAGGCAAATATCCAGAGGAGTTCCGTCTTCCATGAACGGCATATCTTCCTCGGGGAGGATGCGTGCAACTACGCCCTTGTTACCGTGGCGGCCTGCCATCTTGTCCCCTTCGCGGAGTTTGCGCTTGGTTGCTATTAAAACTTTTACTACTTCATCAACGCCCGGGCTAAGGCTGTCATGCTCTGTTCTTTTAAGCCTCTGAATATCAATAATTGTTCCGTCAATTCCATGCGGTACTTTAAGGGAGGTATCGCGCACTTCCTTTGCCTTCTCGCCGAAAATCGAGTTAAGCAGTTTGAATTCCGGTGTGGTTTCAGTTTCGCTCTTTGGCGTAACTTTACCAACCAGAATGTCGCCGGAACGCACTTTCGCGCCAATACGGATGATGCCCTCGCTGTCAAGGTTATCAAGGCTTTTCTCGGAAGTATTGGGGATATCTCTTGTTATCTTTTCAGGTCCCAGTTTTGTTTCCCTTACTTCGACAATAAACTCTTTAATATGTATCGATGTAAACATGTCATCCTTAACAACCTTTTGGGAGATAAGGATTGAATCTTCGTAGTTGTATCCGTTCCACGGCATAAAACCGACAAGGATATTACGGCCAAGGGCAAGCTCGCCGTTTTGCGTAGCAGGGCCGTCTGCAATAACCTGTCCGGATAATAATTTATCGCCGGGTTTTACAATTGGGCGCTGGTTGTAGCATGTGTCCTGATTCGTTCTCTGGTATTTTACAAGCTGGTAGACATCATTTCCGTTATCATCAATTGTAACCTGCGCCGCCGGTTTTGCGTTGCCTGCTCTTTCCGGCTTAACAATAACTTCACGTGACGTTACGCGAAGAACAGTTCCGTTCCTCCGCGCTTTCACAAGAACGCCGGAATCATATGCGCACTTGCTTTCCATTCCGGTACCCACGCGCGGCGCTTCCGGGAAAACCAGAGGCACAGCCTGGCGCTGCATGTTGGAACCCATAAGCGCGCGGTTTGCATCGTCATGTTCAAGGAACGGAATGAGCGAAGCGGAAACCGAAATTATCTGTTTGGGTGAAACGTCCATGTATTGAATTTCTTCCGGCGAACGGTTTATATAATCGCCCTGTTTTCTGCAGGATATTTGCGAGTCTGCAAACGAGCCGTTATTGTTTACCTTTGCCGAAGCCTGGGCGATAAAATGTTTGTCCTCGTCCATTGCGGAAAGATATTCAATATCTTTTGTCGCAATACCCTTGTTTACCCTGCGGTAGGGCGTCTCAAGAAAACCGTATTCATTAACACGCGTGTAATTGGCAAGCGATACAATCAAACCGATATTCGGACCTTCCGGCGTTTCTATGGGGCACATTCTTCCGTAGTGCGTATAGTGAATTTCGCGAACTTCAAAACCGGCGCGATCGCGTGAAAGACCTCCGGGGCCAAGAGCGTTAAGACGCCTTTTATGCGTAAGCTCCGCAAGCGGATTTACCTGATCCATAAACTGCGACAATTGGCTCGAACCGAAGAATTCCTTGATAGCTGCAACAATGGGTTTAATGGAAATTAACTCCTGCGGTTTTATAGTGTCAGTTTCTTTAAGGCTCATTCTTTCTTTTGCAATTCTTTCCATGCGGCTGAAAGCAGTCTTCATTTGATTTGCCATAAGCTCGCCGACAGAACGTATGCGCCTGTTTCCAAGATGATCAATATCGTCGATATTTTCATCGCCGACATATACCTTTATAAGGTGTTTCATCGTGGCAATTATATCGTCTTTTACCAGAGTGAATTTTTTACTGTCAACATCAAGGCTGAACTTTTTATTTAACTTGTACCGGCCGACCTTGCCAAGATCGTAACGGCGATCGGAGAAAAACATTCCAAGAAGATCCTTTTCCGCCTGCTCTGCCGTAATTGATTCGCCGGGCATCAGCACCGAGTAAACAGCTATTAAGGCTTCCTCTTTTGTAGGTTCGCTTCCCGCTTCTTTTACAAACTTGATATCTTCCCGCTCAAAACAATTAAGAAGCATAGTTGAATTAAGAGAGCCTTCAGCTTCAAAATCGATATAGCTAATTGACTTAATATCATTTTTTACAAGTTCATCCACATTATGCGGATGCAATTTTTCACCGGCGCGGTATATCAGCCTGTCATTTCCGCTTTCATCCTTGCCGGTAATTGACTGCGCAAGAACCTTGCCGGAAATTTTTTCTTTTGTTTCGCGGTCATCTTTTATTTTTAATGTTTCTACTGTATAAAACGCATTGATAATTTCTTCCCTGGTTGAAAAACCAAGAGTGCGCAGAAAAATCGTTCCAAGAATTCTTTTTTTTCTGTCAATTTTGGCGTAGATTAATTCACGCTTTCTGTCGATTTCAAACTCAAGCCAGCTGCCCCTGTAGGGTATTATGCGGGATGAATATGTTTCTTTTTCATGGCTGAAAATAACGCCCGGCGAGCGGTGTATCTGAGAGACAACTACCCTCTCCGCTCCGTTAATAATAAATGTCCCCCTTTCTGTCATCAGGGGAATATCGCCCATGTAAATATCTTTCTGGCGTATCTCGCCTGTCTGCTGAAACGCAAGGTTGACGCGCGCTTTGAGGGGAACCGAGTAAGTAAGTCCTTTTTGCTTGCATTCAAGTTCTGTAACTTTTATGTTATCTTCATCAAAGGTGTAATATTCAAATTCAAGCCTCATATCTTCGTTTGGGCTCTTTATTGGAAAGGTGGTTTCAAATACTTCCTGAAGCCCCTGAAGGTTTAATTTTTCACCCTTGTTAACTTTTTCTCTTTGTAAAAAACGCTCGTAGGAATTGAGCTGTATATCGATTAAGTCCGGCAGTTCCATCACATCAAGAATATCCCTTCCAATGTACGTGCGCCTGTCGGCTGTCTTCATTTTGGTCATCGTTTTCCCCTTCCTGTCTTTGACTATACACTATTTTTAAATATATATGGCATTTCCATGCCGTCTTTTCTCCCGCTTTAAAGCGGTTAAATACCACAAAGGCGCATAAAGAACCCTTTATGCGCCAGAGCGGAAAAAATCATACTAAGAAAGCAAACAGCTCCCAATTAATAAGAGCCGGATTATTGAATCTCAACAGTACCACCTGCTGCGGTGATAGCTTCTTTGATCTTGTTTGCCTCATCCTTGGAAACGCCTTCCTTAATCAATTTGGGCGCGCCTTCTACCAGGTCTTTTGCTTCTTTAAGACCAAGGTTTGAAACTGCGCGGACTTCTTTAATAACGGCAATTTTCTTGTCTTCTACAAATGCTTTAAGAATGACGTTAAATTCTGTCTTCTCTTCTACTGCAGGAGCTGCTGCTCCGGCTCCGGCTGCTGCTATTGCAACAGGCGCTGCGGCTGATACGCCGAATTTTTCTTCCATCATTTTTACAAGCTCGGATACTTCCAGAACTGTCATTGATGCAATCGATTCTAAAATGTCTTCTTTTGTTACTGCCATATTATCTTCTCCTGAAATGTTTTCATGTCCAGCACCTAATTCAACGAACAATATGCTGAATCTTTACACCTGACAGAACAGCAGCTCGCAAACATGAACCACATTTGCAGAAGTCTGACAGGCTTGTATTTTTCCGGCATAAATACCGGATTAAATCCCTTATGCGCTTTCCTCTTTTTTATCCGCAATAGCCTTAATTGTGCGTACGACCCGTGACGGAACATCATTAAGCGCCGCAGCAAGGTTGCGCGCCGGCCCGTTCATTACAGACATAAGCATGGAAATAAGCTCCAGCCTTCCTGGCAGCTTAGAGAACGCTTCGATCTGAGCAGCATCGTATACAGAATCTCCGATTAATGCGCCTTTAACTTTTAGCGCCGGAGCTTCTTTAAGAAAGTCATAAAATATTTTTGCAACTTCATTGGCATCGCGCGGAGTGATTGCAACCGCAGTAGGCCCTACAAGATATGAAGATACATCCGGTGTTGACAACTGCTCAAACGCTATTCTTGCAAAATTATTTTTAACAACTTTATATTTAGCATCCTTTGCGCGCAGCTGCTTTCTTAGGCTGGAGATTTGCTCTACAGTAAGTCCGCGGTAATCTGTAAAGATAAAATCATTGGCAGCGCTCAGCGATTCCTTAAGTTCGCCAATGGCTTTTGTCTTTATTTCCTGTATTTTTTTAGCAATTATTGCCATAATTCCTCCATCAAATAAAAATATCAATTTATCAGTGAAAACCCGAAAGTTCTCAATCCTGATCCTTAATGGCTACCCAAACACCGGGCCCCATGGTAGATGACACAGAAACACTCTGGATAAACTCACCCTTTACATCGACAGGGCGCTTGCGTTTAACCTCTGTTATAACTGCAATGACGTTTTCCGCAACCATGGCAGGTTCCATCGAAGCCTTGCCGACTGCAAGATGCATAACACCGGTTTTATCCGCTCTGAACTCAACACGGCCTTTTTTTAATTCAGCTAACGTGCCTTTCAGATCGAAGGTTACAGTTCCTGTCTTGGGATTCGGCATAAGACCCTTACGGCCAAGCACCATACCAAGCTTGCCGACATCTTTCATCATATCGGGAGTTGCAACCGCAACATCAAAGTCCGTCCAGCCGCCCTTTACTTTTTCAATCAGTTCTTCTGCGCCGATAAATGCAGCGCCCGCTTCCTGGGCTTCTTTTTCCTTTTCTGGCTTGCAGAAAACAAGCACTTTTTTCTCGCCCCGGAACTGGTTTGGAAGAACGACAGTATCACGCACTGACTGGCTCTTTTTAAGATTGAGTTTTACAGATAAATCCACTGTTTCATCAAACTTCGCATAGGCCATTGATTTTACGAGCGTCAAAGCCTCATTGAGTTCATAGACGCCAGCTGAATTATATTTTTTTACGCTTTCGTTGTATTTTTTTCCGCGTTTCATTTTTCCACCTCAACACCCATAGACCGCGCAGTCCCGGCAATAATCTTTACCGCTGCGTCAAGATCGTTAGCTGAAAGATCCGCCATTTTCGTCTTGCCGATTTCTTCAAGCTGCGCCCTTGTAATCTTGCCGACCTTAACCTTGTGGGATTCTTTTGATCCCTTGTCAAGTCCGATTGTCTTTTTAATTAAAACTGATGCAGGCGGAGTTTTGAGGATAAAAGTAAATGTTTTATCCGCATAAATTGTGATAACCACCGGGATGATAAGGCCCGGCTCCATGCTTTTTGTCCTGTCGTTAAACTGCTGGACAAACTGCGGCGCGCTGACTCCGTGAGGTCCCAATGCCGGTCCTACAGGCGGAGCCGGAGTAGCTTTTCCCGCCGGGCATTGCAGCTTGACATAAGCTGTTACTTTTTTCTTTGCGATTTTTACTCCTTCAGTGGTATGTTTACATTGGCTTTGTAAACTAGCGCCTGCCTTTTTTTAATCCGGCAATTTTACATATTGCAGATAAAATCCGGATTAAGAAGCCAAGCTTCCACTTATAAAATTAGGGGTCAGCGCTGTTATCCGAAAGATAACTTATTCTGACTTCTGCTCCCTTTACTACACTTTTTCAACCTGCAGAAGATCAACCTCTACAGGCGCATTTCTGCCAAAAATACCAACCATCACTTTTAATTTGTTTTTTTCCTGATTCACTTCTTCGATGGTACCGACAAATGACTCAAACGGCCCGTCGATAATCTTAACCTGTTCGCCTGGTGTGAATGACTGTCTTGCGCGTACTGTGCGCTCTCCCTTAATCTCACCTGATTTCTGTAAAATAGCCCTGGCTTCATCGCCTGACAGGGGCTGCGGCTTACGATCCGCCGGAGTTCCCACAAAACCGGTAACTCCCTGAATTTTTTTGATTTTAGTACAAGGTACCTTCCACCCCATATCGGCATCGGGAAGATCCATTTCCACAAGGATATAACCAGGCAGGAACTTTCTGGTTTGAGTGCGTTTTTTGCCGTCCTTTACTTCGACAACTTCCTCGCAGGGAATTTTCACATCACGGACGATGTTCCTGTCCAGCTCTCCGCCATCGAGCATCATGCGGATGGTTTTTTCTATTTTATTCTCGTATCCTGAATATGTATGCAGGACATACCAACCCGTAGCCATTCAATTACCTTACTGTTAAATTAGAATAAAGCTGTTATACCTCTGAACAGCAGCAAGTCAATAACCCCAAGAATCGCAGCCACGATGACAGTGGAAATAATAACAACCTTAACCGAGCTGATTACATCGTCCCTGCCTGGCCAAACTACTTTTTTAAGTTCCGCATAGGATTCTTTAAAAAACTGAATTATCTTCTTCATAATCATTACCTTCACTTATCTGTTCAGCTTCAGGCGCAGAAGGACTTGCCTTCCACTCGGCAACCTCCTGTTGCCTCGTTCCAGGCCGTCTTTTTTGCTAAACCGGCATCCTTGCCGGTTTACCTTACGGAGCCTTTCGGCTCCTCCAGGCCGCAAAAAAGTTTCAAGTCCTTCTTTCATCCATGTTAACAACATGGGCTTATTGCCGCACTTTTCTTTGGCGGTAGCACTTACCGCTTCAGGCGCAGAAGGACTTGAACCCTCGACCCACGGTTTTGGAGACCGTAGCTCTACCAGCTGAGCTATACGCCTATAATTTTAATACACCGCTTTAAAATTGACAGCTAACGCGATCCGTTTTAAACAGCGCTGTATTTAATTACTTTATTTTTGTCTCCTTGTGGAGTGTATGTTTACGATCAAAGGGGCAATACTTTCTGAATTCCAGTTTTTCCTGGATATTGCGCCTGTTTTTGCTTGTTGTGTAATTGCGTCTTTTGCATTCACTGCACTGAAGAGCTATCAATTCCACTACTGTTTTTTTGCTCGCCATAATAAACCTCTTAAATATGCAGGGGCCAAACCCCGTAGTTTCATGAATGACCTTTGGTAACCAAAGTCTGCTTATAAAAAAACACAGTTCTTATAAACGAGCCCTCAATCAGAATCGAACTGATGACCTCATCCTTACCATGGATGTGCTCTGCCAACTGAGCTATAAGGGCATGCATCCCAAAGCCTTGAACCGCAGGTCCGGAAGTTTCGAGGGCACGACAATCCTAAAATCAAAAATTTCGGGAATTATCGGGGCACTTTACGCCATTTTAGGAAGAATAGCAAAAATGAAATTTTTGGTCAAGTAGGCATGAAATAATTTCATCATGCCCCATCCTTTTAAGGCTAATTTAACGATTGCCTGTGCTGTTCAAGCGCTTCTATCACCTTGTAATAAGCGGGTTTGGCCCTGCTCACAGCGCCGCCCTCAAATATTAGAGGCAGTCCGGTACGGCGCCAGCTATGCTCATCATAAATACCCCAAAAAGTCACACGTTCGATAATATCGGCATTTTCCAAAAATATGCGAAAATACTGACCATAGAGATTTGCCGCCTGAATTTTACCGCTGATTGCAGGGGTTTCCCTGCGGGGACTGTATTGACCCCAGGTCTGAGAAAGCACATCAAGCTCGCTGATGGAGATTCTTACACCCAATTCCCTGAATAAACTCAATGTATTTCTGACATTGGCCGGTGAAACATTGGTATTATGATGACTTTGCATGCCAATACCTTCTATTAAAAGACGGGTTTCGGCAGGATGTGTTTGCCTGTACCGGGCATTTACATCACGAACCATGTCGTGAACCATTCTGGCCTTGGCCCTCTGGTCAAGGTTAAAGTCGTTGTAATACAGAATCGCGCCGGGATCAGCCAAACGGGCGGCAAGAAAGGCCTCATATACAAAATCTGCGCCTATTTTCATATACCAGGGGTTACCGTTGCGGTCTTGCCGCATTACTTCCCTCCAATTGGAGGAAGCAGTGTACCCGCCGTCAGGAAAGGCCTCGTTTATTACATCCCATGTGTGAATTCTGCCTCTAAAATGGCTTACTACACTGGTTATAAAATCTTTCATGTATTGAAGAGCCAGTTCCGGCGATGTATCATTGGTACGAAGAGAAGCCTGCCACTGAGGAATCTGGCTGTGCCACAAAAGAGTATGCCCAATAACCTGGAAACCGGATTCAATTGCGGCGTTCACCAGCCTGTCCGCTGTTGAAAAATTGTATGAACCGCGGGAAGGACTAAGCTTGTCCGGTTTCATGTCATTTTCGGCTGTAAGCACGTTATAATGCCGCAGAAGACGTTCATTTGTAACCCCCGATGAGCCAATATCGCGCGGATTAACAATATTGCCGAACAAGGGAAAATAATCCTTAAATTGATCCTTCATTGGCGGCAATTCCAGCATATCAACCAGGGCTGTCATGGTTGTGTTAATGGTAAAACTTTGAGTCCTGCCATTTTCGGCTGTGGCCGTTATTACAGCGCTGCCTGTTCCCGATTGAAAATCGGTAAACCCGGCAGCTGTGATATATCCTTCTTCGTTAACACTTACAATATCTTCATCGCTGGATGTCCATGTAATATTACCCGGCAGTGTAGACGCAAGCTTATCCATGGCTCCTATTGTCAGAGTTCTTTGCCCGCTTTTCTGCGTTCCCGTACTGACGCAGAAAACAAGCATGGTCAACAGAAACGGCAATAACACCAAAAATCTGAACTGTAGTTTTTTCACATTACTCTCCTTAAAAAGCGCCGAATTAAAGAACAAATCATGTAATATAAATTAATGCTTATATTATAGTATTTTCCTTTATTCTGTATTATCCTTATTTTATATCTTTAATTATGAAGCTTATTTTATTTAAAACTCCGTTAGTAATAAGGATATAACAAAGGAGATGACATGTCGATACATATTGGAGCAAGAGAAGGAGATATTGCAGAGTCTATATTACTGCCCGGAGACCCCTTGCGCGCAAAGTTTGTCGCCGAGAAGTTTTTAGAGAATCCGGTTCAGTACACAAGTATCAGGAACATTTTAGGTTATACAGGAACCTATAAAGGAAAAAGGATCTCTGTACAGGGAACGGGAATGGGAATACCGTCGATATCGATCTACGTAAACGAGCTGTTTCAGGAATACGGTGTAAAACGGGCAATCCGCATTGGAACCGCCGGATCTTTGAATGAGAACGTGCAATTGCGCGAGCTTGTGCTTGCCATGTCCGCCTGTACAGATTCCAATGCCAACAATGTCCGTTTCGGCAACAGAAATTTCGCTCCAACAGCAACATTTTCACTTCTGAAGACAGCATGGGATATTGCTGTTTCAAAAGGATGGCAGCCAAAGGTGGGAACTGTGCTTTCTTCGGACATGTTTTACGGTGAAAACCCGGATGATTGGAAACTCTGGTCCAAGTTCGGCTGCCTTGCCGTAGAAATGGAATGCGCCGAATTATACACACTTGCGGCAAAGTATAAACGCGAAGCTCTTTGCATCCTGACAATTTCCGACAGCCTTGTTACAAATGAGTCTACCAGCGCCGAAGAGCGTCAAAATACTTTTACCCGCATGATGGAAACTGCACTGGAAACAGCAATCAGCTAGAGATTCCCGTCAGGTGATATTGAGGTTTTTCTTTTTTAAATTTTTATGAATCTTAATGATCTTTACAAGAATTGCTGTCTTTGTCCCCGTTCCTGCGGCGCCGATCGCCTGTCGGGGAAAAAAGGCTATTGTCAGGAAAGCGCGCAGCTGCGTATTGCATCCGCTGATCTGCATTTTGGAGAAGAAAAACCAATTACAGGAAAAGGCGGCTCAGGTACAATTTTTATAAGCGGATGCAGTCTTGGATGTATCTTTTGTCAAAACCATGATATTTCTCAAGGGCACCCCTCTTTTGGCAGTGTTATTTCCGCTTCGGATTTTTCGGATATTTGCCTGAAACTTGAGCTTAGAGGCGCTGAGAATATCAATATTGTAACAGGCAGTCATGCTGTTCCTGCAATAGCCGAAGGAATTATAAAGGCAAAAAAATCCGGCTTACAGCTTCCCCTTATCTGGAATTCTTCCGCATACGAAACTCTTGAAGCATTGGAATTATTAAAAGGCAATATCGATATCTTTCTGCCGGATTTAAAAACACTTGACAGTTCGATTGCCCATAATTTATTTAATGCTTCCGATTATCCGCAAACAGCAGCAGCGGCAATTCTTAAAATGGCTGACATGAGTGATCGCATAATTATCCGTCACTTAATTTTACCTGGATACATGGATTCCACCCGCGCTGTTCTGCAATGGATATCCGAGAATGTAAAAGACCGCGCAACCCTCTCTCTTATGAGTCAATATTACCCTGCAGGCAAAAATCCATACGCAAAACACATGCCAAAACGCCGGCTAACAAAGGATGAGTATGATATGTCTCTTTCATGGCTTAAGGAGTTTGGGATTAAGGATGCTTTGGTTCAGATGTGGTAAAAACTATACCCTTTCCTGTATTGTAACTTTTATTTTATCACCAGGCTGTTTGCCGATTTTTGCGCGTATATCTTTCCGGATACCGATGACATAACAAATTGAACCATCCGGATTTTTTACACCCATGTTGACAACACTGCCGTCATATTTTTCACCGTCAAAGCTTGCATGAACCGCAAGCCTTCCTTTGTTAAATTCTTTTTTTATATCGATGGGAACTGCTATGTATGCAGCGTCCTGGCCGCCGGCTTTTTGGATAATAGCTTCGAAGGTGTAGGGTTTGTTCATGAGGTTATTATAACAGTTGATATTTTAAACTGTTACAGGAACTCCTATATCATATAAATATTCTGGGGCAATATCTATTGTTCCATTACGCCAGACAACAGTACCATAATCTATATAAACACTCTTGAACAAGTTAATATCCTGTAATGGTTTAAATACTTTCTCATCGAGAAACGAAGATAAATCTACTTTCTTTTCTTCACCAGTAGAAAAACGTAAATGCAGTTTGTAATTATCCTGAGGGTATACTTGCTTGATCGTAATTAATGGAGATGGATTATCGGCATAAACAATACCGTTTTGTTCGTACATAGTTTTACCTACCTTAATGGTTCTATTTTATCGAATGGTTCGCCTTGCACAGCTTTATTCCATGCCGCATACAATTCTTCTTCATGCAAAACCAACCAAGCTTGTATTAACTTGAACTGTTTAGAAGGCATACATTCACTGCTGCTAAATAACAATCAGTTTCTTCGCAGTTCATCAGCTCTTGTCTGAGCTGCTTCCATTATGGCCTTTGCCTGATTGTCGCCTTCCTGTTCCAGTCTTTGAGCGCTTGCATTTCCTTCATTGCGAAGTTTGTCTGCTGCAGCCTGGGCGGCTAATCTTTCAATGGCATTTCTTCCTGCAGCATCGCTTATCAATTTATTCGCCGATTCATTTGTTTCTCTTCGTACTCTGTCGGCGGATTGCGCTGCGCTGTTGCGGACATTATTTGATTGCCTTTGGGCTTCGGCCATTATTGTATCTATCTGCCGGTTTACTTCTTCACTAACCTGAGTTCTTACTTCACTTACCCTTTCAGTTACAGTCTCTGTCACCTGATCTCTTACTGCTCCGGCAACTGTACCGGCCATGTCGGCTACGCTAAGACTTATATCCGGATCTTTCGCATCGCCAAGTATAAACCCTGTCAGTTTAATTTCATTTACACTCGAACCTCCGGGTATGCTGCTTAAAATACTGGTTGCGCCGGCTCCAACAGCCGAAACAGGCATGGTTGCGTCTACTCTGTAATTTAACGTCATATCAAGACCCTGATCACCTTTAACTTCAATTCTGGTTGATTGAAAGTTCATCACTATTGGGTTTTCTATCCACAAGCGTCCGTCTTTTATTTCATATCCAATATCCAAATTGCCTGGAGCAGGAGTACGCAACCTTTCATTTCTTAAAAGCTCCGCCATCGTTATAAAAAGTTTTGAATTGTGCAATTCCAAATTATACGTTTGCAGCCTGCCCTTAGAAGCTACCGTATCCAGTACAGGTGAAAGTTCCTCATCAAGCACACTGTGCAGAGTCAGCGCTGCTGATACCTTACCGGTATAGTTCTGCGGTTCCGGTAATATTTGCTCAATCAAAGAAAATGATGAGATTGCAGAACTTATGTCAAACTGGTTTATATTCATATCAAAATCAATAAACGGAACCGTTATTTCCTGAGTGTTATATTCACCGTTAAGCGTCATGCTGCCTTCCAAAAGATTCATTCTTAAGTTTTGCATTATTAGTCTGCCGTCTCTTACCAACAGCGAACCAATTGTATTTGTTATCTCCAGATTATCAAACAGAATTTTGCCGATATTTACATTCATTGTAAAATTGATATTTTTAGGAACTTCAATAACGCTTAGCTGAGTTTCATCATCGGTTTTTTCAATTTTTTCCTCTTCAGGCTCTGAGTCCATAAATTCATTTATGTCGATTGTATTTGATCTTAGCGTAAGCATTCCCTTCACTGTTTCGTTTTTAAATATAAATGGAATAAAGTTTTCAAGCGAGCCATTCATCGCAATATCCGAGCGGCCGATTACAGCGTCAAAATTAACAAGCTCAACCCTTTGCGGCGTAAAATTAAGCTGTGTGCTTGTGATTTTTACATCCTGCGGAAAGTCAGGGCTTATAAAATTGAATCTGCTTAATTTTAAATTTCCCGCTGCCTGGAAATCCTCATACCTTTCATTTTCAAGTGAAGAAAGTTTTCCTGCAAGTGAAATATCGCATTCCAACAAACCATTCAAAGTTATATCATCCAGAGGAATGATATCAGCTACTGAATCAAAATCTATTTTTCCAGCAAATCTTGCAGAAACCTGCAAGTCGCTTTCTGGTGTTTTCAGGTTAATCCCTGCATTAAAAGGATTGCCTGCCATTTCAAAGTCAAATCTGTTTACATCCACCGTAGTACGATCAAATTCAACTCCGTCATAATGTACCTTTACAGCAATGTTAATTTTTTCAACAGATTTGGGAAGATCAGGATAGCTGAATGTCGCATTATCAACAATAAGATTTAAATTGACATTTGGTATATCAGTTTCGTTAAACGTTCCTTTTACATCACCGTTCAGAGCGAGGCTTCCGGTTGTTTTAAGATCTTTAAAATCGTTCATATAAATAACCGGAACAAGCGACAGAAGGCTTTTGAAATCGGTCTTTTCAGAAGCAAATGTTACATCCATATCAATATCATTGCCATGCATTTCTACAGAGCCGAAGAATTTCAGCACGATGTCATTTAAATTGAATACATTGTCTTTGATAACAAAACCCATGTTTTTCAAGTCAGCCGCTATTTCTGAAACAAACCCCACGTTCGCCTTATTGAGCAAGCGGATACCGTCAAGCCAAAAGTCTATACCGTCAATCCCAAGTTCCATTTTTAAATTTGCATTATCCTGCGTCATATCTCCGCGCAGAATATAGTTAAGCTCCTGAATTCCTGCGTTCATTTTATTTACATCATCACGAAAGGTTATTTCCATTTTACGTATTTCAAATTTATTCAATCTGGCGCTGAACGCAAACGGAGTTTCTTCTGCTGGAATATCTTTATCTGTTTCGGAAATTCCGTCCTGCGGATCCGCTGAAGGCTCATCAAGTTTAACTATTTCCCAGTTCGCTCTTCCGTCTTCCAGGATATGCCCGTTAATACGCGCGCGATCAAGCAATACAGATTTAACTTCTATATTCTTCATTCTGATCACGCTCATTATATCCGCTGTCACGCTGAATCTTTCAAAAGCTACCAGCAGTTCATCTTCAAAATCACCTATTCCGGTTATTTCCAAACCTTCCAAAGACACATAGGCATTCGGAAAACTGCGGATAAAAGACAGTTTCAAATCCCTGAAATCAACCTTTGCCATTAACATCTCGTTCAGCTCTATTTTGGCCAATTCCATTATCTGATTCTTAAAAAGAAACGGGGCTGTCAGTAATATCAAAAAAACAGCCAATAGGACGCTTAGAGATATTATTAGTATTTTTTTTACCATTTGATATTAATTTTAATGGTAAATATTGAAGATAGCAAGGCAACGAAATGGGGATGTCTTTAGGATAAAAGACCGGTTGATTAATTCTGGATTTTTCTGTAAGCTGTCAATTATTAGCCCGGATGGTGGAATTGGTAGACACGCTAGTTTCAGGTACTAGTGCTCGCAAGGGTATGGAAGTTCGAGTCTTCTTCCGGGCAGATCAATATATTGATTAAATAACAATAAAAATTTCCACTAATAAAAAACAATCAGTTACCCGAATAGACTCGAACTTCTGTAGGGTGCGCCGACCGAATGGGAGGAATAGGCGCCATGGATGGCGCCGACAGCACCCGAAGGCGGACCCGGAACCCCGAAACAGGATGTTGAGGGGTGGAGGGTTCGAGTCTTCTTCCGGGCACAGCTAATACAGGCACCGCGTCAAGCGGTGTTTTTTTTATGCATGCCGCACGCTGGGAGCACCATTAAATGCCGCAGTTCATATAAAAGCAAGGACACCTTTAGGTGTCCGACAGTGCGTTATTGATTAAGTAATAATAAAAATTTTCACTAACAAAAAAACAATCAGTTACACAAATAGACTCGAACTTCCGCAGGGTGCGCCGACCGAATGGGAGGAATAGGCGCCATGGATGGCGCCGACAGCACCCGAAGGCGGGCCCGGAACCCCGAGACAGGATGTTGAGGGGTGGAGGGTTCGAGTCTTCTTCCGGGCACAGCTAATACAGGCACCGCGTCAAGCGGTGTTTTTTTTGTACTTGCCGCACGCTGGGAGCACCATTAAATGCCGCAGTTCATATAAAAGCAAGGGGGCTGTCCGAGAAGTAATCTTGGACAGCACCTTTTTTTTTAGATTAATGAAATAACGAAAATGCGAGAGTTACGCCAATAAACACAATTGCGACTGTGCAGGAAACTGTAATAACATTATTGAATGAGGGCCCTGCAGTATCTTTAAGAGGATCGCCTACTGTATCTCCTATAACCGCTGCCCTGTGATTAATGCTGCCCTTGCCGCCAAGATTTCCCTTTTCAATATACTTTTTGGCATTGTCCCAGGCTCCGCCGGAGTTCAGCATAAATACAGCAAGGGTAAAACCTACAACGATAATCCCTGCAAGATAACCGACTACGCCTGCAACACCCAGCAGGATACCGGCGGCGATAGGCCCGATAATAACCAGCATTGCGGGAGCAATCATTTCTTTTAACGCGCCGCGCGTACAAATATCAACGCATGACGCATAATCGGCCTTTGCCGTACCTTCCATTAATCCTTCAATTTCCTTAAACTGCCGCCTTACTTCGCCTACAATGCTCTGCGCTGCACGCTGTACAGCAGACATACAAAGCGCCGCAAAGAGGAATACCACAGCCGAACCTGCAAAAAAGCCAACCAGAACAGGCGGATTAACAATGGAGAGATTGAGCGAGTGTTCTGCGCAGTTTAAATATTCTGTGCATATATTACAGCCCTTTCTTAGTTCCGCAAGCCCGATATTTACAAAAGATACTAAAAGCGCAAGGCCGGTAAATGCATTGGAAGCAATCGCAAAGCCCTTTCCGGTAGCGGCAGTTGTATTTCCAAGTGAATCAAGAGCGTCAGTACGATTGCGCACTTCTTCCGGCAAATTCGCCATTTGCGCTATGCCGCCTGCGTTATCCGCAACAGGGCCGAAAGCGTCGGTGGCAAGAATAATGGCATTTGTAGCGAGCATCGCCACAGCGGCAAGCCCTATACCGTAAAGCCCCGCATTGTAATCCAATATAAGACCGGCATCAAAATATCTGAAGCCTCCGGAAACAATAAAGCTAAGCAAAGCAGCGCCGGATATGGTTACAATAGGTCCTGCGGCGGATTTCATGCCAAGAGCCAAACCGCCAATCATCAATGGCCCGGTTCCGTATTTACTCGATTCGGCAAGTTCAACCGTTGGCTTGCTGGCAT
Source organism: Treponema sp. (assembly GCA_009781635.1). Classification (GTDB taxonomy): domain Bacteria; phylum Spirochaetota; class Spirochaetia; order Treponematales; family Breznakiellaceae; genus WQXQ01. Next base: position 79,893 of record WQXU01000005.1, on the reverse strand, counting down.
CTGAAGTATAATACTCTGTAAAAAGACTGACTATAAAACCGGCAACAATGCCAATAATAACTGCGCCGTAGATACCCCAGCGGTTTGCAAACATTTCAGGGCCTGCATTACGTGCTACAAACAATATAAGAGGCAGCGTAGCGGCAGCCGCAATGCCTCCGGCGATATAAACGCCTCCGCGCAGAGAGTTAAGAAGCGATTTTTGATCCAGATTTTCCTTAGTCCGCACAAAAAATGTACCCAGAATGGAAGAAAGAATACCGACTACAGATACAATTATGGGCAGCATAAACCCTGCAATGCCGTAACCTGCGCCGAAACTGATGGCAATGGTCGCCACCAGAGCATTTGAATTTGACTCGTGAAGGTCTGCGCCCATTCCGGCAACATCCCCGACATTGTCGCCGACGTTATCGGCAATAACAGCAGGATTCCTTGGATCATCTTCCGGTATACCGGCTTCAACTTTTCCTACAAGGTCTGCGCCGACATCGGCTGCCTTGGTAAAAATACCGCCGCCGACACGGGCAAAAACAGCCACAACAGCAACGCCCATTCCGAAAGTAACCATGGTATATGCAATTGTCGCATCATCTACCTTAAATACATATCTTAGGAGCATAAACCAAATCGTAAGTTCCAGTACCGCAAGTCCGTTTACAATAAAACCCATAACGGAGCCTGATGCAAAAGATACCCGAAGCGCCCTGTTAAGTCCCTGCGTTGCAGCGGCATGAGCGGTGCGGGAATTTGCCAGCGTAGAAATCTTCATGCCAACAACCCCGCAAAGGGCTGTAATAGTGCCGCCTGTAATGAAAGCAAACGGCGTGAATGGATTTAAAAGCCCTTCCTCGTAACCCATAAGAAGCGGTATGTATGCAAGCGATGATAAAATTACAAACATGATGCCAAGAAATACAGCAACAGTGCTGTATTGACGTTTCATAAAAGCGTTTGCGCCTTCGCGGATCGCAGCTGCAATCCTTTGTATATCCTCGCTGCCTTCCGGATATTTAATTACCTTAATTATTTGTATTAATGCAAAAAGAAGCGCTGCGCCCGCGCCCACATAACCTATCCAATACAAGTTTTCTATCATATCCGGAACACTCCTAAAAAAACAATTATCCCCTGTTTATCATAAATTACATCTAATGTCTATGCCTCATATTAATTTAACACATTAATAATAATTGACCTATTTCTTTTTTTGGGAACATGATGCTATAATTATTTTATGAACGCAAATTTTTATTCCCTCGGCGCAGCCGAAGAGGTCACAGGTTCCAAGCATGTGCTTGAGATTGACGGGCAAAGTTATCTGATTGATTGCGGCGCTTTCCAGGGTTCCAGGGCCGAAGCGGAGCAGAAAAACAGAAACTTCGGCATCGCAGAAGATCGCATAGAAGGCGTCATTTTAACTCACGGGCACCTTGACCATTGCGGTCTTTTACCGCTGTTAACAAAACGCGGTTATGAAGGAAATGTATACGCAACTCCCGCATCAAGAGATATAGCCAGCCTTATAATGATGGATTCTGCAAACATTCAGGCCCGGGATGCAAAGTACTTAAAGAGCCAGGCCCAGAAAAAAGGGCAGAAATTCGACTGGACTCCTCTTTATACAGAACAGGACGCAATAAAAGCCGTAAGCCAGACAATCGGAGTTTCGTATAACAGACCGATGATGATAGGAGACGGAGTAAACCTTGAATTTCACGATGCGGGGCATATTCTCGGCTCTGCAATAGCTCACATAAAAGTTAAAAAAGGCGGCGAGGAACTTAATATCTTTGCTACAGGAGATCTCGGCCGTAAAGGCAAGCCTATCATCCGTAACCCTGCAATTCCTGCAACACCCCCGGACTATATCATCCTTGAGAGCACATACGGCAACAGAAGGCACGATTCTACCGATGACGCAATTAAAAAACTTGCTGACATGGCAAGGTACACCGTAGAAAAAAAAGGAAAAATACTGATCCCGGCGTTTGCCATTGAGCGTACGCAGGAACTTGTTTACTATTTCCACCTGCTTGTAGATGAGGGCATAATTCCTGAAGTCCCGATATTCGTAGATTCGCCGATGGCAACTAACGCAACGACAATTTTCCAGGTGCATCCGGAATGCTATAATCAGGAAATAAAAGATGCGTTTGTAAAACATCATAAAAATCCCTTTGGTTTTAACAGCCTGCATTTTACAACCAGCGTTCAGGAATCAAAGGCGCTAAACGATCACCCCGGACCTCTTATCATTATTTCTGCAGACGGAATGTGCGAAGCAGGGCGCATACAGCATCACCTGATTCACAACATACAGGATCCAAATACAACAATTATGATAGTCGGTTTTATGGCGGAGAATACTCTTGGACGCCGCATCCGCAACCGCGAAAAAGAAGTAAGAATCCACGGCGACTTGTATAAAGTAAATGCGCGCGTTGAGGACATAAACGCATTCAGCGCTCATGCCGATTATTTTGAAACTTTGGAATGGCTGCAGGCTCTGGATACCTCGCGCTTAAAAGGCATTTTCCTGGTTCATGGTGAAAGAAAAGCACAGACCCACTTAAAAAAATACCTTGAAGAAAACGGCTATCCCAATGTAGAAATAATTAAATACGGAAAAACGTACGAATTATAACTAATTGTTCTTATTGGAGTGATGCCTGAATAATAACTATTTTTCATCTTCCGGCGAAGTATTCCAGTGGCTCTCCGGGCATATCAATCTTGAACGCGGGCAGAAACCCAAAAGCTTTCGTCTGGACAGGATGGAAACGCTGGCAGAGCTTGCCGGCCGCCCCGAACGGTGCGCGCCTTCCATCCACATAGCCGGATCAAAGGGCAAGGGTTCTGTCACATGCATGATAACGTCCATATTGACAGCCGCGGGTTTTCGCGCCGCACGTTACATGTCACCTCACGTAACGGATATCCGTGAACGCATCTGTCTTGGAGACTCATTCTTCGATGAAGATGTTTACTGCTCTGCGGGCAATGAACTGCGCAGCATAGCGGAAGAAAAACTTCCTGCAGAAAATAATCCGCTCTTTACCTCTGATTCTCAGGGGTACGAGCCGACATTTTGGGAGCTTTTAACCCTTCTTTTTTTTCTATGCGCGCGCAGGGCAGAATGCGATGTAATGGTTGTAGAAACCGGCATGGGCGGGCGGCTTGATTCAACCAATATCCTTGATCCGCTTGTCAGCGTCATAACACTGATTGAACTTGAGCACACAAACTTCCTTGGAAATACAATTACTGCCATTGCAGGGGAAAAAGCCGGAATAATAAAACCCGGCAAACCTCTTATTCTGGCAAAACAAAAGGATGAAGCGCTGGAAGTTTTCAGGCAGAAAGCGCAGGAAAAAAACAGCAGGCTTTATTACTTCCCGGAAACCGGAGAAATATCAAATGTTGGAATTACACCGCAGGGAACAGAGTTTACATTCGGCGCCCTTAGGCTCTCAATTCCGGTACCGGGAAAAGTTCAGGCCGAAAATGCCGCTCTTGCCATTGCCGCAGTAAAGACAGCCTTCCGGCCCGGAACTGTTACAGATGATGCAATACGCCGCGGGCTTGCAAATGTTAAAATGCCGGCGCGCTTTGAAAAATTAATCCCTTCCGGTGCATCCGCAGCACCGCCTTTTATCATTGACGGAGCCCACACACCGGAGAGCTTTGCCCTTTGCGTAGAAACATTCTGCATGCTTTACGGAGAAGGCGGCGTATTAATTTTTGGCTGCGCGGCTGACAAGAACGCAGAAGCAATGGCGAAGACAGCGCATGAGCGTTTCGCAAAAATAATTATAACCACCCCGGGAAATTTTAAGGCAAGCGAGCCCTCTAATGTTTATAAAATTTTTACAGCTCTTGCAGTAAAGGGAAAAACTTTATTAATACCTGATACGCATGAAGCCGTCAAACAAGCGGTTTTATTGGCAAAGGCTAATAAGCCTTTGCCGGTTTTAGGCGCAGGCTCTTTTTATTTAGTATCGGAAATCAGAAAATATTTTTATAATTCATAAGCATTAATTAGTTTTAATCTTCCAGAAATTATCGACCTTTTCGAACTTGCATGCCGGAACAGTTATTTGTCTGCCGTCATCACTTGTTAATTTAATCTGGCATGCTATTGGATTAACTTCTATAACCTTCCATGATTCATTTTCATAGTTAATGCGCATCCCTTCCTGCGGAAGATTACGCTGCTGCTCGCTGTAAAAACCGTATTCATAAAAAAGACAGCATAAAAGCCGTCCGCAGGGACCGGAAATTTTTACGGAATTAAGCGAAAGTTTTTGATCCTTTGCCATTTTTATTGACACAGGTTTTAATTTATCGGAAACGCAATGGCAGCAATAACCTCTTCCGCAGACTCCAAGACCGCCTACAACCCTAGCTTCATCACGCACACCTATCTGCCGGAGCTCTATGCGCATTTTAAAAACGCTCACTAAATCCTTAACAAGCTCGCGGAAGTCTACCCTGTTCTCGGCGGTAAAGAAAAAAAGAATCTTCGGCTCTTCAAGAAGGTAGTGCACCAATACAAGTTTCATGTCCAGCCTGTGATTCGTAATTTTTTTTCTGCAGATGTCAAATGCTTCTTTTTCAAGCTTTGTATTGTTACGCGATTTTTCCATGTCTTCCGGAGTCGCTGCGCGGACAATCCAGGCAATCTCCGAGACAGGCGGAAGTTTTCCGCGGACAGAGCCTATTACCTGCGCCAAATCACGGCCGTACCGCGTAGGAACTATAACCATTGAATTCGGGCTTAAATTATCTTCGCGGTAAACTGCAAGGAAGGTCTCCTGGGAATATAAAAGCCGCAGTCTGTAAATTGGAGTATCGGGAGCAATGGATTCGATTCCGGCAGCAGCACCTGTGATGATATCATGCTCCTGAAACTTCGCTTCATTGCGGTTGTCTTCCAGAGCGGATATATCATCATCTTCAATATCTTCATATTTGTTATAATCACTCACCTTGTTTGCCCCTACTGTAATAAGTCTACCAAAAGACCGCGTATTTCCTCAAGACGTGAAACCAGCTGTAATTGATTAACCTGGCTGGAAAGAAGCATAGCTGCCAAATCATCAAGCTTTTTATCGATGATCGAAATTTTAGTATATCCCTTCCCTTCCATTGCCGCGGGAGTTCCGCGCTGCCCCTTAAAGCCCGGTTTCAGAAAATTGGGGATACCTGCATCATATCCCTTTGAATAGCAATTTTGAACTACATAGTTAATAAAATTACGCACCGCCTGCTTGTAACGCATTATCTCTTCAGGAAGAGGACGGCTTTTTAACCTGTCGCCTGCATCGCGGACTTCATCCATAAGCAAGTTGACAGAATCCTCCGATACAGGCAAATTCTGCAGCGGCCCAAGCTGATCTGCGGTTTTACCCCGAAGTTCATCGAATAACCTGGAGAATTCGGTTTTCTCTCCGCGGCGGATACTTTTTTGTTTTTTATCGTCCTTAACCTGCGTATAAGCAGAAGGATTCATGTATAAGGAAGGATCTGTTCCATCAACTTTAGCCATAGACTCTTTGGAATACAGGCAAGGCAGATCTTATACCCAGCGCGTCACGATGCTCGGACATGGTTTTCGTCCAGCGTTCATCGGTTTGGCATACCGCCACCTTGCCGTTTATAAAGCATCCGTCATCAGCCTGAATGCGCCGTGTAATTATATCACCGATAACAATGGCAGTGGAAAGAATGACAAGATGCCCGTCAGATATAATGTTTCCGCATACAACACCGCCTATTGTAATGTTTGTACCGGTAACATTCCCCTTCATTCTGGCGCGTTCTCCGATTACTACCCTGCCCTTAACTTTTAGATTACCGCGCAAATGTCCGTCGACGCGCGTAAAGCCGCCGGTTTCGATATCGCCTGTAAAAGTGGTATTGGGACCGATAATTGTGTTGATTGAAAAATCAGAAGCTGCCTGAGCCATTTATATTCCTGTTCAGCGCCCTTGCCTTGCAAGGCTGGAACGAATCGTAATATATCTGTATGGATCTACAACATCGGAACCTATGTGAACTTCATAATGCAAATGAGGTCCGGTTGAAATGCCTGTACTTCCAATATAACCGATGATTTCATTCTGCTGAACACGCTGCCCAACCTGCACTCTGAAGTTCTGCATGTGCGCATAACGGGTATAGTAGCCGTGCTTGTGCCTTATAATTACATAGTTGCCGTAATCGTAGGAATATTCAGCGGTAACAACCTGCCCGTCCGCAGATGCGACAATCGGATCTCCAAAACGGTAGGTGGCAATATCAATACCTCTGTGAATATAATATTGACCGTGAATTGGATGGATATTCTGCCCAAAAAACATTGTTATATGACCAATCCCGTTTCTGACAGGCCAAATACTCGGAATCTCGGTTAAGAAAGCGCTCTGTGTATCCATAAGGGCGCGCAGTTCATTAATCGGCCCAACTGCCTCGGATAAATAAGCGGAAAGCCGCCTGATATCGTTAATTTCTCTTAAAAGCCCCTGGGGAGCCTCTCTAATTCCTATAAGAGAACCCAAATCACCGGCGGTATTATGAGCAAGGGAATTATTATTACCTATACCAAGCGAAGAAAGAATACCGGAAAAGGCATTTTCAAAATCACGCGCTGTCCGCAATAACAAAGCTGTTTCATCACGGAACTCGTGAAGCGAACCCATTGTTTCAACAAGGCGCCTGTCCTTATCGTTTATGGCATGCATGGTACTGCTGTACGATGCGCCGTACCAGACAAATGCGACAAGAATGCAAAAGGCGACAAACAGGAAACAGCAAACTGATAATATAGTGACGTGAAGATTGTAAACTCTTTTTTCTGAATGAGGAACAAATACAACGGTATAACGTCTTGTCAGGAATCTGCCCAAAGCCTTAAGGGTGCCTGCCAGAAAACCTGCTACATTAACAGCGCCTGTCTTAACCTTTTGGACAAACTTGTTTTCCAAACGTTTATACTCGTGTACCGAGGCCATCTAAGCTCCCTGTATAAAACTATATTTCATGCTCAATATCGTGCTGCCGCACAATATTTTAGCAATAACTTCACACGACAATTCTATCAGCGTTTTTAATAGTTGTCAATAAAAATCAAACTGCGTCAAATCCCGCCTGAATAGCCTTGATATTCATAGGAATAAACTGCTGCTTGTCCGCCGGAAAAAATTTCCTAAGGATACCTTCAATATCGGCTAGTTTTAACGCACTTGTTAGCTTTGCCATTGCTCCAAGGGCCACCATATTTGCAAAAACAACGTTTCCAACCTGTTCTGCAATGCTGCTGGCCTCAATTTTAACAACTTTGATGCCGCCGCGTTTGGGATCTTCCTTTACAAGCGTTGAATTTATCAGCATTAAACCGTTTTCTTTAATAATTTTTTCACAAAGAGGGAGGGAATCCATGTTCATGACCAGCGCTGAGTCCGGCGTTGTCACAAGAGGGCTTGCAATTTCTTCATCAGAGATAATTACGCTGGCGCGGGCGATACCTCCGCGTTTTTCAGCGCCGTAAAAGGGGAAAAATGTAACGTTTTTTCCTTCCTGCATGGCAAAATAGACCCAAAGCTGTCCCAGGGAGATGATTCCCTGGCCGCCGAACCCGGCAAAGAACGATTTTTCTGTCATTTGGAGCCTCCTGCCTCAGAAAGAGTATTTTTAATTTCACCAAGCGGATACTGCGGAATCATATTCTGTTCCAGCCATTCAACTGCCTGGAGCGAATCCATTTGCCAGTTTGTAGGGCAGGAAGCGAGAATTTCTACCATTGTATTGCCAATTCCGGACATTTGGGCTTCAAAGGCCTTTCTTATGTACTGCCTTGTCTTGCGTACATTTGCGGCATTATTTACAGAACCCCTTGCGATATAGCGGGTTCCGTCCAATGCGGCCAATAGTTCCGCAACTCTGATTGGGTAACCCATTCCGGCTTCATCGGCATCGCGCCCAAGAGGCGAGGTGGTTGATTTCTGGCCAAGCAGGGTTGTGGGCGCCATTTGTCCGCCAGTCATGCCGTAGATTGCGTTGTTAACAAAGATTGTTGTAAATTTCTCTCCGCGGTTTGCGGCATGGATGGCTTCCGCCGTTCCAATGGCTGCCATGTCACCGTCTCCCTGGTAGCAAATTACAAGGTGATCGGGATTAACCCGTTTTACGCCGGTAGCTGCCGCAGGTGTGCGCCCATGAGGCGGCTGCACTGTATCAAAATCAAAATACAGATCCGCCCAAATTGAGCAGCCTACAGGATGGGTCATAATGGTTTTATCCCTTAACCCCATTTCATCGATAACACCAGCTATAAGCCGGTGAATTACACCATGCCCGCAGCCGCCGCAATATTTTGTCTGTATCTTGTGCAGACTTTCCGGATGTCCAAGTATCTTTTTCATTTCTTTAATACTCCATAGATTTCGTTTGCTTATGCAAACAATCAATATCGGAATATCCTGATAATTCTATTGTCAGGATAATAATTCCTTTACTTTGGCAAAGACTTCTTCTTCAGTCGGGATTACGCCGCCTGAGTGACCCAAAAGATGGATGTTCGATTTTGAACCTGAATAATAAGCTGAGAGCTTAACATCCTCAATCAACTGACCAAGTGACATTTCTACCGATAAAACCGGTTTGCCGTTTGAGACAAGTTTCCCAAGGGCTTCATAGGGGAAGGGCCACAGTGTAATTGGGCGGAAAATGCCGAGTTTTATTCCTTCTTTTTTTGCAAGCTTCTGCGCTCCAAGACAAACACGGGCGCAGGTGCCGAAAGCCACCATTATGAGATCTGCATTGGCGCAGTCATACTCTTCGTAACGTATTTCCGCCGCTTTTACTTTCTCATAACGTTCAAAGCGCTCTTTTGTTTTTGCTTCGAGTATTTCGGGTACAAGCTCAATCGAGGTGATATGAATAGCCTTTTTCCCATGCCTTTTTGCGCAGCCGCCGGCAGACCATTCGTATTTAGGCACTGTCTTTTCAGCCGGCAGTACCAGGCCTTCTACCATTTGGCCAATCAGTCCGTCTGCATGAACGATAACAGGCATCCGGTACTTGTCCGCAAGATCAAAAGCCATGTATGTAAAGTCTGCGCATTCCTGCACATTTTTGGGAGCAAGCACTATGCATCTGTAGTCGCCGTGGCCGCCGCCGCGTGTAGATTGCATATAATCGCTTTGAGCAGGAGCAATATTACCAAGACCAGGCCCGCCGCGGTTAACATTAACCAAAACAAGCGGAACATCAGCGCCGGCAGCGTAGGACATTCCTTCCTGCTTAAGACTGATGCCGGGACTGGAAGAACTGGTCATCGACCTTGCGCCTGCGCAGGCTGCGCCGTAAACCATTATCATGGCTGCAATTTCACTTTCGGCCTGTATAAAGACCCTCCCCTTTTCAAGCATGTGCCTTGACATATAGGCAGGAATCTCATTTTGCGGAGTAATTGGATATCCAAAATATGCCTGGCAGCCTGCTCTTATCGCCGCTTCAGCAATGGCATCGTTTCCTTTCATTAAGACTTTTTCACTCATATTTTTCCTCGTTATTCTTCGTAGACTTCGATGCAAACATCGGGGCAGACCTCGTAGCAATTGCCGCATGCGATGCATTTTTCCATATTTATTGCTTTTGCAGGATAGGAACCGGATGAATTTATCTCGGTATCGGCTTCCAGCACCTTTACAGGACATGCACGGATACACAAAAGGCATCCCTTGCATAACTCACGATCGATAGTAATTTTTCCTTTCTTTGCCATCAATTTCCTCTTTAATTTATGTAGGGATATTATATAAAAAAAATAATGAGGTTTGCAATAGGGAGTGTATTTCTATGGAAAGCGCCTAATATCTGCTGTTTTGCCTTCTGTGCAGTATCTGATTTACCCTGTCTTCTTCCTGCATCATGGCTCTTTTCTCACGAATATGTTGATTATAAAGGGTATTTCTGTGGTTATTGTCTGTTATAAGCATCGATGTTCCAAGTATTACAAGGAAAAAACCAAACCAGCCGTTAATGGAAGCGCCGCTCTGCTGTGACCCGGTTGATAAGCCTTCATGAAGATTGATTATTTTATTATTGAAGTAAACAGGGTTGTAAAAAAAGGGAGCTGTAAAGTTATCAGTATCGTTAAAATGACTGTCCAATCCATAATTTACCGGAATATTAAGTACGGAAATTCCGGTATCTGCAGCAAATATGCCGGGAGTTATTAATGAAATGATAAGAAAAATGCACAAATTTTTCACTAACAGTTGCATTCATTAATTATACACCAAATATTACGATCTTTAAAGAAAATTATTATGAGATTCTTCTAATAAATAAAATTTTTATAAGTTCCTGTATCAATACTTCTTTATTCAATTTATTGAATAAACATAGATTATAGTGTAAAATTGTTTTCAGGATTATTACAATGAAATTATTTATAAAAGTTTTAAAAACGCAGCAGGTCTTCCGCCTGTTTTTGATTTTTATTGTCTTAACACTGTGCGGGTGCATTAACTTTCTTGACAATGAACATGGAAAAATAATACTTGTTCTTGGAGACGGCGCTTCAAGAGGCATGGTATTCCCGCCTGAAGGCGATATACTTAATCAGCTTGAGTTTACTATCACAATTACAAATTCAAAAGAAGAAATAATTTTCAAGGTCAGAGGTGAAACACAGATCGAGGCAATTATTGCTTCCGGCATCTGGAATATCATGGTAGAGGCGCATCTTATGGCGGAAGCGCATCTTGAAGAGGTTATATACGCCAGGGGATCTGCAATTGCAAACATACAGCCAGGTCAGGAAAACTATGTTCCTATAATAATGCGCAAGGCCTTCTTTACAATAAGCATTACAGAAGGAATAGAAAACGGTGTAATTACTCCCAGTCATACATGGGGAGGAGAAGGAAGCTTAATAACTCTGACAATAGAACCCGAAGAAGGTTATAGAATAGTACGGAACAGTTTAACCATTACCCCTGCAGTTGAAATTAGCGGCACAGGTCTTAGCCGTGCTTTTATCCTGCCGGATTATGATGTTGTAATAAACGCCGCGTTTGAAATAATACCAATCTATACGGTAGAAACGATAATTGAAGGCATGGAATATGGCTCGATAATTATTAATCCCCAGAGCGCTTATGAAGATACCGTCATAGAATTTTTAATGTTAATAGAACACGGGTACAGATTAAGGCACGGCAGTTTCAGCATTACACCGGAAGGTGAATATTGCAGTGAAATTATTGAATTAATGAACAGCGGCAATATTACAGCGCCGTATTCTGCAGGAAGCTGGTATGATACTTTTGTCCTGCCGGATTCTGACGTAACGATCTTTGCGGAGTTTGAAAAAATACCAGTCTATGAAGTACATTTGCCTGAGGAAACACCGCTTGGCGTCATAAGCGTATATCCTAAAACTGCATACGCAGGAACCCCTATAACAGTGGTCTTCACTCCTGCGCCCAACTGCAGATTAAGGACAAACAGTATATATTTATATCCCTATGAATACTATGAATATGAACTGGAAGACAACATTCTTACCTTTATCCTGCCTGACATGGATATAACATTAGACGCAGTGTTTGAAGAATATTCTTCTGCGGATGTTAATGTGATTTTTGATGGATTTCACAACGAAGTCATTAATTTTACAGAAGACCCAAACAAAAACCTGCACTGGGGCGACACCCTGACAATAACTGTAGAAGGTGAATATGATTCGTATACCTGGTTTTTGAATGGACAACAGCAATGGGGCTATAATAGTTTAAATATAGATATCGGCACCGGTTTTACAATAGGAACCCACAGCCTTATGGTTGTTGTTGTTAAAAATGGCATACCTTACTCCAAGGAATTAATTTTTAGAGTCATGTTTAAGGAAGTAAATTAAATATGAAACATTACAAAAATTTATTATTAACAATATGCGTAGTTTTAATAATGCCGGTATTTGCAGGCTGTGCAGATGAACTTGTTCAGTTGTCACAGGAGTTTAGGGGATTAAAAATAACATTATCGGGAGAAGCAGTAGGCTCTAAAACCCTGTATCCTGAAATGCCTTCATTTTCAAAATTTGAAATTACATTTTGGCACACAGAAGGCTCTTCACAGGAAAGTATAACTCTGCAAGGCGATGAGACATCCGTTATTGTAGAAGATATTGCACTTGGCCAGTGGATTATTTATGTCACAGGTTATGTCGAAATTGATGGAATTGATTATGCTGCAGCGCAGGGAAACAGTCAAATAATTATTGTACGCGAGAGGGAGCAAAATTACCTTGATATTACATTAAATGCGCTTCATTATCCTTATGGTGAAAATGGAACTCTCGTTCTTTCCCTGTCTTATCCGGAAGAAAAAGCAAATGGTGTGTTTTTCAGGATTGAGCCTTTTAACAATATGGGATTATTTTCAGACAGCTGGTATACTTATGAATCACCCCATTCAAAAACAATATCGCTTGGTCCCGGTTTTTATATAGTATCCATAGAGTTGTACGATGATTACCAGGCTGTATACCGTGTGGAGCTTGTTCATATTGGCTCGAATCTGGAAACCAAAGCAGGTTTTGTAATTACAGAAGATGATTTTATAGATGTTATTACAATAAGCGGCACGCTCGATTTAAGAGTAACCGGTGTTCCTAAGGAAAGTATTTTTAATGTATTTATAAATGCATACCTGAATTCGAATGACATCATGCATTATATAACCAGCGGACGGGTTGATTCACAGGAAAACACATGGTCATTGACCATTCCGGCTTTTGAAGACGAAGTAAATATATCTTTTGGCGGACATTTCCAAATGAGCGGAAATAGTAGATTATATTATGATGTTAATCAAAGTATACTTGCAGGAAATCAAAACATTTCCGGTATTGACCTTACAGTTGATCTGCATGCAATTACCTTAAGCGGGACTTTAAATATCAGCTATGCGGGAAACCCAGTATCTTCTGCCTATGTTTATTCCAGTTACGGAGGTTATACCTATATCCCATCACCTGAAATAAACTCCCCATGGTCAGTAACAATAATGTCTCTTGATGAACCTGAAGACATTTCATTCCGGGTTTTTGCTCAACATATTTATTTCGGAGTTATTTACGATGAACAAATTGAAGGTCTTGCAATACAGGCCTGGAACCAGGATATATCGGGGATAAATATAAATATTGGTGAAATTCTAAATACGCTTCCGGAAGACACCTGGATTGACGGTGAAATTGCAACAAGTTTCCAAGAGGATTGGTATGCAATAAACGTCTCTGCCGGCACAACATACTATTTTTGGCTGAATAATGGTTATGAAGGCAATAGTATTAAAACACTTTATGCTTATTTATGTGTTTGGGAAGGCAGTACATCAATTCACAGCAATGGTCAACATTCATGGGGTTCCCCGTATGCATTTAATCCAGTATCAGATACTACTGTTTATTTAAGGGTACGAGGCTGGAGCAATACAGGTACATACGGCATTGCATATAATACAAGCGGTATAAGGCCAAGCATTGATGTCTCCGGAGGTTTGGCAGTTGCACTTCCAAATGACACCTGGATTGACGGTGAAATTGCAACAAATTTCTCAGAGGATTGGTATGCAATAAATGTCTCTGCCGGCACAACATACTATTTTTGGCTGAATAATGGCTATGAAGGCAATAGTATTAAAACACTTTTTGCTTCTTTAAGTGTTTGGGAAGGCAGTACATCAATTCACAGCAATGTTCAATATTCATGGGGTTCCCCGTTAGCATTTAATCCAGTATCAGATACTACTGTTTATTTAAGGGTACGAACTCTTAATTGGAATCTCGGAGGCACATACGGCATTGCGTACAACACAAGCGGCATAAGGCCAAGCATTGATGTCTCCGAAGGTTTGGCAGTTGCACTTCCATATAACACCTGGATTGACGGTGAAATTACAACAAGCGGCGGCGCAGATTGGTATGCAATAAATGTTTCTGCCGGCACAATGTATCATTTTTGGACTAATTCTTCATGGGATGGTAATGGCACTAAAACACTGCCTGTTGTTATTTCAATGTGGTATGATAATAGCGAACATTTTTTTATTAACAGTTATTCATATAATTCTCCAATGTCATTTACAGCAGATTATAGTGGCACAATTTATATAAGAGCACGTTGTAGTATTACAAGCACAGGAACATACGGCCTTGCATACAACACAAGCGGCATAAGGCCAAGCATTGATGTCTCCGAAGGTTTGGCAGTTGCACTTCCATATAACACCTGGGTTGACGGTGAAATTATAACAAGCGGCGGCGCAGATTGGTATGCAATAGATGTTTCTGCCGGCACAACATATCATTTCTGGTTAAGTAACCGCTGGGAAAGCATTAGTAAAACAATGTATGCTGCTCTTGATATCTGGGGCGATAGTGAGTTAACTCATTCCGGTATTATTCATTCATGGGAATCACCAAGCGGGTTTACAGCCGCATCCAATACAACTGTTTACATAAGAGTCCGCGGCTATACAGGCTGGGGTTCAATCGAGACAGGCACTTACGGACTTGCATACAATACAAGCGGTATAAGGCCAATAATTCTTGATATCTCTGGCGGTCAAGCAGTTGCACTTCCATATGACACCTGGCTTGACGGTGAAATTACAGCAAGTTCCGCAGTAGACTGGTATGCAATAAATGTTTCCGCCGGCACAACATATTATTTCTGGACTAATTCATTATGGGACGGCAATGGTACCAAAACAATGCCTATTGTTATTTCATTATGGGATAATAATGGCGACCATATTTTTGAAAACTATTCATATTATTCTGCAATGGCATTTACAGCAGATTTTAATGGCATAGTTTATATAAGAGCGCGTTGTATCTATGCATCTTCTGACACAGGCACATACGGCCTTGCATACAATACAAGCGGTACAAGGCCGGATTGACAAACATGAATAAAAAAATATGGCCAGCCGTCTTCCTCTTTCTTTTTTCTCCGTTTTTTTTGAATGCCCAGATTGCGGAAATAATAGAAGATATTCTTGAAACAAAATATGCAAGCTTTGAACAGGCAGCATGGATTGTAGTTGAAACTGTAAACTCCTTTAATGTGAATGTTTCTGTCTCTGACGCTAACTTCGATTTTGAACAGGCCTTTCTCTTCGCAGCGGAAAAACGCTGGATTCCGGCAAGGACAGATCCAAAAAAAGATATCAAACTCCGCGATGTTTCCCGCTTAATTATGCGTGCATTTAATATGAAAGGCGGGCCCATGTATTCAGTTTTCAAAAACTCGCACTATGCCTACCGCGAACTTGTATACCAGAGAGTAATCCAGGGCAGAGCTGATCCCGGAATGAAGGTATCCGGCGATTTACTTTTATTTCTTGTAAACCGGGTGCTTCATGAAATAGAAATAAGACCATGGGGGCTTGAGGAAGTAATAGAAACACTGGAAGAGTTTACCGAAGAAATTGTCGCAGTGGAAGCAGCTAACCGCCGCGAAGCCCTGGCTGCGGAAATTGCGGCCATTATCGAAGAGCAGGCCATAGCCGATACCACCGTTGAAGCGACAGAAGAAGGCGTAACAATTACCTTCTCCAACATCGTATTCCTGGCTGACTCTGTGGTACTGCCAAATGCCGAAAGGATAAAAATATATGAGATTGCAGGCGTTTTAAAAGGCATTCCCAATATTAAACTGCTTGTAGCAGGGCATGCCACGCACATCGGCACCGAAGAATATCAGCTTGCGCTTTCCACAGGCAGGGCGCAGTCTGTCGCTGACTACCTTGTATCGCTTGAGGCATGCGAAGCTGAAAATATAATAATTGCCGGTTACGGCTCAAGCCGCCCAATTGCAGATAACAACACCCCCGAAGGAATGGCGCTTAACAGGCGGGTAGAAATTACCATATTGGAGGATAATTAGAATGAGACTGCGCGCAAAACTTATTATTCTGATTTTCCTTTGTGTTTTTTCTATGCATAATTTACAGGCCCTTGATATCGGATTGTTGCTGGATCAAAGCATTGATATTAATGCGCAGAGTGCCGATTTCAGCGAAAGAAGATACGAATATTCCGGCACTATTATCCCGCGCGTATCGGCATTGCTGGGAGATAACGGCGAGTTTGTTTTTTCCGCAGGATTTAATTACCGCACAAGACTGGTTTTCGATAACGCTGTTAATATTGAACCAGTTAATATTGTACCGGAACTTCTGCGCACAGATCTTACAATGCGCTTTGGAATGAGCGAATTAAAAATTGGCCGCATGCCGTACCGCGATCCGCTGGGAATAATAGCGGACGGCTTTTTTGACGGCGCATCATTCTCTCATGATACAAATATCGGAACCTTCAGCGCCGGCGGCTGGTATACAGGCCTGCTTTACAAAACCAGAGCCAACATTACCATGACAGAAGAAGAACTTCAGTACTTTTACAGAAAGCTTGATTTAAACGATTTTGAAAAAACTTATTTTGCTCCAAGCCGTTTTTTTGCATCGGCGGGCTGGGAACATCCGTCTATTGCGGATTTATTCAGCGTCAGGCTCGCTGTTCTTGGACAGGTTGATATGGAAGGAACAAACCTGAACAGTCAGTATTTAACGGCAAAATTTACTTTCCCGTCAAGTTATATAATCCTTGATGCTGGCGGCTGCCTTGAACTGATTCAATATTCACAGGAGCTTACTATTGCGATGGCGGCTAACGCAGGACTGACCTTTATTCTTCCGGCCGGCAATGAGCAGCACCTAACGCTTCGCGGAATTTATTTAAGCGGCATAATCCCTGACACGCAAGTTGGCGCCTTCCTGCCGCTTACTACAATACCTCAGGGAAACCTTTTAAAAGTAAATCCTTCGGGGCTTACTGTTATTCAATTAAGTTATCTTGCGCATCTTCACAGGGTGTTTTCTGCAAATTTAAGCGCTTCCTATTTCATACGCAACGATCTTTACACTTATTCAAATTATCCTGTTATCGGCGTAAGCAGCGACGGCCTTTTTCTGGGAACAGAATTATATATGCGTTTTATATGGAGTATGTCTACCGGTATTCAAATGAATATTGGAGGCGGGACATTCCTGCCGTCTCTTGGAGACGCTGTGCCGGATGCCGATATGCTCTGGCGGGCAGAATTAAATATAGTTATTTCAATATTTTAACTAAAGAGGGAAAGTTATGAAAAAAAAGTGTTTAATGATTTTTCTTTTAATAATATATTTTTGTATCATTCTTAAGACTGGATTTGCTCAAGCCGGAATAATAAGTGAAGTAAGCGGCACAGTAGAGATAAAACGGGCCGGATCAAGCTCTTTTGTTACTGCAAATGCCGGGGATCACCTTACACAGGATACATTGATTTCGACAGGCTTCAGGAGTACCGCTATTATCGAAACAGGCACATCATCAATTACAGTAAGGCCCTTAACACGTCTGACGCTTACAGAGATACAAAGCTCAAACGATGAGGAAACATTAAACGTTAATCTTCAGTCCGGAAGGGTGCGCGTAGAAGTGAAGCCGCCCACTGGATCAAGAGCGATTATGTCAATAACAAGCCCCTCTGCAACAGCTTCCGTACGCGGCACAAGTTTCGAATTCGATACCCGTAATCTGTATGTAAGCGACGGAAGCGTTAGTTTCATGGGAAACAGAGGCCAGCAGGTTAGAGTAAACGCCGGCGCTTCCAGCCGTGTGGAAGGAAACTCAAGAGCCGCGGATCCTGTCGAAGTTAAAACCGCCAGCGTAATACCGGTTGCGCCTGTTGGAACAGACATAAGCGTAGCGATACCAAGCGGCCCTGCCCGTACCGGCGTTGAATTTCTCATCGGCCTGCGTTTCGAATAGGAACCTTACCGGAGTTTTTAGAGCTTCACATTATAGACAATTTGGCATTGATACCTTACAATAAGAAAATCACACGGAGGAATAAATGCGAACCATATGCGGAATAGATCTGGGAACCCAGAGCTGTAAAATTGTTGTCTATGATTATGAAAAGAAAAAAATCGTTGCCCAGTCTTCGGCGCCGGTGGATATAATTGCCAATAATGACGGCACAAGAGAGCAAAAGACCGAGTGGTACGATGAAGTCATTAAAAAATGCTTTGAAAAAATCGATAAAAATGCAAGAAAAACAATAGCCGCAATCGGCGTTTCAGGACAGCAGCACGGGTTTGTGCCTCTGGATGAAAGAGGAAAGCCTGTTTACAATGTTAAACTTTGGTGCGATACCTCAACTGCCGCAGAATGCGCAGAACTTACAAAGGCTGCAGGCGGCGAAAAAAAGCTTATAGAAAAAACCGGGCTTCCTATGCGCCCGGGCTACACTGCGCCAAAAGTTTTATGGTTAAAAAAACACAAGCCGGCCGCTTTTGCAAAACTCCGGCACATCCTTCTTCCCCATAATTATATCAACTTCCTGCTGACAGGAGAGTATTGGGCTGAATACGGCGATGCATCTGGCACTGCCCTCTTTGATGTCCGGGGACGCAAATGGTCATCTGAAATCTGTAAATTAATTTCACCCGAGGTTGAGAAGTATCTTCCGCAGCTGACAACTTCCGATAAAACAGCCGGAGTTGTAAGCAAGGCTGCGGCGGCTCTTTACGGTCTGAACGAAGGAACTCTTGTTTCATCAGGCGGCGGGGACAATATGATGGGCGCTATCGGCACCGGAGCTGTACGTGACGGTTTTTTAACAATGAGCCTTGGAACAAGCGGAACTCTTTTTGGTTTTTCAAACAAGCCGGTAATCGATCCAACGGGAAACCTTGCTGCGTTCTGCTCATCTTCAGGCGGATGGCTGCCTCTTCTTTGCACAATGAACTGCACTGTGGCAAGCGAAGAAATCCGCAACCTCATGGGGTTTGATGTGAAAACGCTGGATCAGCAGGCTTCAAAATCGCCGGTCGGCGCGGACGGAATTGTTATACTGCCGTTTTTTAACGGAGAAAGAACGCCGAACCTGCCCAATGGAAAGGCAAGCATAAACGGCATTACCGCCGCCAATTTTAAAAAAGAAAATCTTTCACGCGCAGCTCTTGAATCTGCAATCTTTGGAATGAGAATCGGCCTTGACGGTTTTATATCGCTTGGTTTTAAACCAAAGGAAATACGCCTTACAGGCGGCGGCTCAAAAAGCCCGCTTTGGCAGACTATCGTTGCAAATGTAACGAATGTGCCTGTGCGCATGCTGGTTGGCTCGGAGGCTGCGGCGATGGGCGGCGCCATTCAGGCATTATGGTGTCTTGAAAGCCACGAAGGAAAAAAGAGCTCAATTGAAGATCTTGCAGACAAGCATGTTGCGTTAGGCGCAACAATCAAACCCGACAGCAAAAATGTAAAGCTTTATAATGAAGCCTATGCTGTCTATTCCAGGTATCTTGGGGCATTAAGCCCTTTGTATAACTAATATTATTACGGAGGCTGTTATGGCAGAATATTTCGTGGGGGCAAAAGAGTATTTCCCCGGAATCCAAAAAATCAAGTACGAAGGACCAAAGAGCAAGAACCCTCTGGCGTTCAAGTATTATGACGCTGATAAAGTTATCGGCGGAAAAAAGATGAAAGATCATCTTCGTTTCGCAATCGCCTACTGGCACAGTTTTTGCGGCAGCGGCGCTGATCCCTTTGGCTCGGCCACTATCCTTTTCCCCTGGAACGAGGGCGCAAAAGATGAAATGGATGCTGCTGATAAAAAAATGGACGCCGCTTTTGAATTTTTTACAAAAATAGGCGCAGATTATTATGCTTTCCATGACAGGGACATGGCTCCCGAAGGCGCGAATCCCGCCGAAAGCGAAAAAAATCTTTCTACCCTGGTTGCAAAGGCAAAAAAACTCCAGGGCGAAACAGGTGTTAAACTTCTTTGGGGAACAGCTAACTGCTTTAGTAATCCGCGCTTTATGAACGGTGCGGCGACCAATCCCGAGTTCGGCGTTGTTGCTCTTGCTGCAACCCAGGTGAAGGCCGCGATTGACGCAACTATTGAACTTGGCGGAGAGGGCTATACTTTCTGGGGCGGGCGCGAAGGTTATATGAGCCTTCTTAACACAGACCTCAAAAAAGAAAAAGACAATATGGGCCGCTTCCTTGTTATGGCAAGAGATTACGCCCGCAAACAGGGATACAAGGGCGTATTTTATATCGAGCCCAAACCAATGGAGCCGTCAAAACATCAGTATGATTTTGATACTGAAACTGTCATTGGCTTTTTGCGGCACTACGGACTGGATAAAGATTTCCGCATGAACATTGAGGCCAACCACGCAGAACTTGCAGGTCACGATTTTGCGCACGAACTTGAAACAGCAGCTGTTAACGGTTTCTTCGGCTCTGTAGATGCAAACCGCGGCGACATGATGAACGGCTGGGACACAGACCAGTTCCCGATGAGTTACTATGAAACGACAATGGCAATGTACACAATCCTGAAAATCGGCGGATTCACCTGCGGCGGCCTTAACTTTGATTCAAAAATTCGCAGAAACTCCGTAGACCCTGCAGATCTCTTTGTCGCTCACATTGGCGGCATGGATGCATTCGCAGTCGGACTCCAGGCTGCTCAGCGCATTATTGATGACGGCATTATTCCAAACTTTGTAAGGGATCGTTATGCATCTTTCTCCAGCGGAGACGGCGCAAAATTCTGCAAGGGCGAACTTACGCTTGATCAGCTTTCGAAACTTGGAACAGACGCCGGCTACGGCAAAACGGGAATTACAAGCGGCAAGCAGGAGTACCTGGAAAATATATTGAACAGTTATTTGCTTGGGCTGTAAAAGTTCTATGCCTCCGCTGGTCATGATGGCCGGACGGGGGTAAATAAGAGCTGTCCTGGAAGTAATTCCCGGGCAGCTTTTTTTATCTCTTTTTACCGGTGTTATACCTATATTGCTTGTCGAGGCACGGCTGGCAAATGGTATTTTTCGACCTTTTGCCTAATTTAATACCGCAGCGGGGGCAGCAGTTTTTCGCCTTTAATAAAGCGTACCGCTCCCTTTTTGCTTCATTTTGACTATCGGATATTTCGATATTATAGTTCCTGAAATATTCCCGGCAAGCATCGCACATTTTATATTTGCTGGATTTTTTTACTTTTCCGCCGCAGCGGGGACACAAGCCCGCTTTCTTTCTTTTAAGATATACTTTTCTTCTTTCTGCTGGTTCTGCCATATTTTAATATTAGCATATAACTAAAAAAAAATCAATATGACAAGCTGCATTAAATGCTATTTCTAATAATTTAAAACATTTCCTTTTAAACCGGTTAACTATATATATTAACTTTTCCTTGACAGATCCGGAAAAACGCATTTACAATAAAATGAAGAAGGGTTCACCCTTTAAATTTATTATGCAAAAGGAGTTTTATTATGATGCAAATTGACAAAGCCTTAGACAAGGCCTACGAGAAAATGTCATTCAAGGAACTGGCCGATGCGCCGGTTGCCGCTCTTCAGGGATTAAGCGAAGGTGATGCAGTTAAATTAAAAGAGGCATTTAATGTAAAAACCATCAAGGATCTTGCCAAACTAAAGTATGTCAGGTGGGCTCAGGCAATCACTACCCTTGCTGAATTGGGTTAGTTATTCAGACTTATATTTCCCAAACAGGAATAGACACTGCTTCACTCAAGAGCGCCGTATGTTCGCCTTTTAGGCAAAGTACGGCGCCGCTATGTTAGCTGTCTTTGTATAATTTGGAATCACACTCCAAATCGTACAAAGATAAGTGAGCGTTGTTTTTCACCTGCATGGCTGTAATACAGAGGTTATGGGGTTTTCCTATAACGGGTTTTTTTTCCTTCTCCAACAACCTGGATTAATCCCTTATCTGCCAACCCGCGCAAATGCCGTACTGCCATAGCCTGAGAAATAAGCAAGGCATCTTCCACATCCTTTCTGACTATTTCATTATGTTCATTCAACAAGGCGATTATTTTTTCCTCACTCATTGTAAAGTGAGCTTTATTTTTAACTTGCTTTTGACTGAGGGTGTTCCTATTCGGCAATGTAATCTTAAATGCATTATCAGTGGCTTGTAATTCCGGTTTTCTTGTATTGCCGGTATAACTGCGCATGATTTTCGGTATACCTGTACCATAAGCTTCAATCAGGCGAAGCCTGTAAAATACATTCGCAAGATTTTCATTCCTGGGGACGGAAATGCCCAGCATTATATCATTAAGAGAAACACCTTTAGGTAAACCGCCTATGGAAACGAACTCAATGCGATCATCAAATATACTGATAAGCGTACTGCTGGAGAAAGCATAATCCCGGTGAACCAGTGCGTTTAGAAGAGCCTCCCGCAGAGCATCCTCCGGATAATCACGCTGATCCTCCCGGTAAAGCCCCTTCACCTTAGCATGATTACGATTGTATATATCCAGTATGGCATTAGTATCTTCCAGTTGTTTTAAAAGAGAACCTGAAAATTCCCTTCTATCTTTAAAAACTTCCTTATCGAACCCCTCAAAAACAGCCAGTTTCACAGTATGCACAGATTGCTCGGAAAGCAAAAGTCCCAGATTTGTATATACGCCGTCTGTAGTTTGCAAGCAGAGTGTCTTCTGCTGATTTTGCTCAAAAGGAATATCTTCTGCCTTAAAAAACTTTCCGGTTTCAATAAATGTTAAATCCTGGTTAAGGGACCTTACATCCTCATACTTCTCTCCGTCGGTTTCTTTAATCATGTTAAGAATTGCTGTCTCAGTAGCCGGAACCGATGCTGCTCCATACCTGACATATATTCCTTCAGGACGAATACCCTTGCCTGCCAGATAATACGGGCATAAGGTTCCCCTTTGAACGGTTATAACTATAATTACAGCCTTCTTTACTTTTTCTATTTTGCAATCAACAAACAAGGAAACATCCGGCTTAATTGCGGATCGTATCGAATTGTTTATTTTAAGCAGGGTATCATCAGGGTTATCCACACCGACTATCGATTTATTATCATCTATACCTATAAAAAGCGTCCCGCCTGCAGTATTGGCAAAAGCTATGATGGTCTTTTTTATTTCCTCTGTATATTCGCGCTTAAACTCGGTAGTAAGATCTTCTACACGTTTCATATCTAAAGCCATTTTATTCTCCTACATTCTAATCATTCTAATCATTCTAATCATTCTAATCATTTTTGTCAATGTTTTGTGGTAGGAGAATGATTAGAATGAGGGATATGAACAACTCTGATTTAAGCAAGAACAAGGCTGCCTGTTTTTTTTGCCTTCCATTTTGTTAGAATTCGCCCATTTTTTGGGTTCCATTTTATTATAAAACGCTTGTTTTTTGCCCTACATTTTGTTAGAATTAATGATGTTTTTGGGTACTAAAATATTTGCCATTAAAAGAACAGGATAACATGGAAAATCAATATTTTAAGCGAAATATCGACAAAACACTTCTTGACTGGAGCAGGGATACGCCATCTGACAGAAAACCTTTGCTCCTGCGCGGAGCAAGGCAGGTAGGGAAATCATCGGCAATAAGACAGTTAGGGCGGCAATTTAAATACTATATTGAGATTAACTTTGAAGAGAAAAAAGAACTTTACAATTTATTTGATTCATCATCTTCACCGCAGGAGATATGCGAAAGCCTGGCGCTTATTTTCCATACGCCGGTAATTCCCGGCGAAACATTGCTTTTCCTTGACGAGATTCAAAGCTGCCCGCCGGCAATTATGAAACTCCGGTATTTTTACGAGAAATATGCAGAACTCCATGTAGCGGCAGCAGGCTCTCTTTTGGAATTTGCCCTTGAAGAAATACCAGCATTCGGCGTTGGACGAATTCGCTCTCTTTTTATGTATCCCTTTGCATTTAATGAATTTCTTGCCGCATTAAATGAGGAAGACTTTGCACAAGAAATAATAAAAGCATCTCCGGAAAAACCTCTTATCGATCCAATTCACGACATACTATTAAAACGGCTTAAAACATTTTTAATATGCGGCGGAATGCCGGAAGCGGTTTCCAGATATGTGCAAAAAAAAGATTTACTCAATGGTGAAATGGTTTTAAATGATCTTATTACCATGCTCAAATCTGATTTTGCCAAATACAGCAAGCTTACGCCTTATCTGCTTATAAATGAAGTTTTTGATTCAGTTATGCGCCAGGCCGAAGGAAAATTTGTTTACGAACGCGCAGCTTCAGGCAATCCTGCTGCAGCGGTAAGACAGGCGCTTGATATTCTTATTATGACAGGACTGGTTCATTCTGTTACACATACTGCCGCTAACGGGATTCCACTTGGAGCGGAAAAAAATTCTAAATTCCGCAGAATAATTCCCTGTGACACAGGTATATTTCTGCAATCACTTGGTCTTCGTTCGGAAATACTTATAGCTGCCGATTTTTATGCTGTTAACCGCGGTTCCTTAGCGGAAATTTTTTCAGGGTTGGAATTAATTAAAGCTGCCTCCTGTTATAAACAACAGGAATTATTCTGCTGGCAGCGTTCGGCTAATCCCGGTTCACAGCACGGCAGCGCCCAGATAGACTTCCTTATACAAAAGGGATCAAATATAATCCCCATAGAAGTTAAATCGGGAACACAGGGCGGCATGCAAAGTCTGCAATTATTTATGAAAGAAAAACAAATTGAAAGAGGTATACGCACATCCCTTGAAAACTTCGGCCGCCGCGGAAATATCGACATTTACCCTTTATATGCAATTGGAAATATTAACAGAGCTTAAAAATATATGTTATAAAAACTTTCAGGAAAATTTAATAATAATGGCTGACCCTGACGCTGCCTCTGAAGGTTACCTGCAATACTACGCTGAAAGGGCGAATCTCGCCTTTGACATTTTTTGAGTCTTTATAGTAAACGCCGTCTTTGTTTCCGAGGGCGATTGGCACTGCAAAGTAAACTTCTGTATTTGGGTAGGGGGTTAGTCTTAGGCCCGGAATAAGACTGAATGATTCTTCACCGTAACGAAGCCTTGTAAAATAACGCGGGTTCCATTTTCCGCTGCCTCTGTAAAGAAGGCCCAATGCATAATTGAATCCTTCAGGAAAGGGAGTAATGTCCATTCTTCTAAAATCATCTTCCGGTCTGAAGTATTCTGTACTCTCCTCTCCGTTGTAGAAAAATTCTGCGTTTATGTCCAGTTTATTATCAAAAAAACTTTTTACAAAACCAAGACTGTAGGCAATCTTAATGGAACCGTCTGTATGGTTATTCTCTGCAACAAGCCATTCGCTGAATAGTTCAGTATCAAAAACTGTGGTCTTCGCAGAGAAGAAGCCGCGCGTAGCCATAAAGTTCTGATCATAAGCGCCTACTGTAAAATCAGCCCAGGGCAGGGCCAGATTATATTTTGCTCCGTATCCGATAAAATCGCGGGTAGGAGTTTCGTTATTAATAAGATTTACTCTTGTTAAAGCAAGAAGCTGAAGGCCGCCAACGCCGATTGGAATATCAAATTTTGCTATATATGAAGGCCCATTGGATGTGGGAGCTGGACGGGGTTGCTGAACAGGTATTCTCGCCAGAAGATTTGTAAAATTAAAGGTACTTGAAATTCCCCATGCCTGTATAAATTTTCCGGCGCGGAGAAAAACCTTGTCAGAAAAATTATAATCAAAAAAGAAATCTTCCAGCGTAAAAATCGGGTATTGGATCGTCGTAACATTATGAGTGTGGCTTCCGGCAGAATTTGTCCCCGGATTACTGTGGGTATGGCTGCCTCCGGAAGTTGTCGTATACCTTGTTGAAACGCTGGTGCTGGGAACTTGAAATCTTAAAACGCTTCTTACACGGAACGCTTCCGATATTCTTGCATTTATACCGAATGTTGAACGCATTAAAGAACCGATAGCCCAGGAAAAATGTTCACTGCCGTCGAGTTCCCATGGATATTCTTCCCATCCCGGATTAATCGCTCCCCTGAATAAATAAGAAGCTGTAAGCTCTATGCCGCGGGTTCTTACATTGCGAAGCACAGGAGTTGAAGCCGGCGGGGTTGTAGTCCGCGGAGGCGTTGTTGGAGTTTGTGTTGTTGGCGGCGGCGTCTCTGTTACAGGCGTTTCATCCGGCTGTTCTCCAAAAATGGAATCGAGGTCATTAATATCTATATCAAGTAAATCCATAGCTGCAATAGAAGCAAACGGGATAATTATCAGCAAAAAAAATAACGGGAAGTATTTCATTCGTTAACTGTTTCCAAAAATGTCAGAGAAAAAACTGAATCGGCTATTCTGCCGAACGAGGGTCTGTTTATTATAACCTGCGTCCTTTCATTTACAAATGTTCCGTTTATTACAGCGCCCAATAGTTCATCCACAAATAAAATCTGTCTTGGAACAAAACGGCCGCCTATATTGTAATAATCAGGAATTACAGATGTGCGCAGAAGCTGCCCTGAAAGACTGTAATCTTCTGTTTTACGCAGCAGATTATCTTCGCTTATCCACACTTTCATTCTTGGGTAGGTTACTTCTGTTGTAATTGCTTCCAATGTTAATACCCGGCAATTAAAACGCCCAAGCTGCGCATTCTCACCGGATACCACCCTGTAATCCTGAGCAAGGGTGGAACGTGTAAAATCGGAATTTCTAGCATTGGTATTTTGAAAACGGTTTGCGCTTGCGGTTGTATTAAACCTGCGGCTCTCTGGATCGTAAAACCACAGGGTATTCCCCTGTCTAAGATAGCCCTGCCCCCTGCTGATTAGCGGTTCCATAATTACAATTACATACTGCTCTCTGGAATCTCTGCGGAAAACACCTGCGACAGTTGTGGAGCGCGCCTGCCCCGGCCTGTCCTGCACAATGACATACTCTGCCTGAAAATCCGTATCAAGGTAGCTTACAAGAGAATCCACTCTTGCCAGCAATTGCTGATCAGGAGAATTTGGAAGCTGCGCCGGATTTGCCCAAAGCCCTGTCAGAATAACAAGAGCCAAAAAAACAAATAATATTTTTTTAATCATAATGGTTCTCCGGATAAAAGAGATGGCAGATTCTTCTTTGATGCGCTCAGGGAAGGCATGATCACAGCTGCAACAAGAATCAGTAAAGTTAATATAATATTCGGGATAATTGTTCCCGGTAAATACAATGCCGTTAGTTTTCCGTTTCTAAGGAATATCTCAAAACTTGGAAACCACGAAAACGAAATAAACGAGGCTGCAATACTGAAAACAACCGAAAGCAGGAACCCCGCAAAGAGGGAAATAATGCCAAGTATGACAACTTCGGTCCAGAGAACCATTCTTAAATCTCCGCCGAAAAAACCAATTGCTCTCATTACACCCATCTCCATTGCCCGCTCATGAAGTATAAGACGATATGTTACGGCAGCGCTGACAAGAATGATTATAAGCATCATTCCATATAAAAAATAAGTCATTAGTTCCAAAGCTTCCATTAAGTTGGAAATTTCAGAAAGGTAAACCGGCATTGTATACAAAAATACTTTTAAGCCGGCCCATGACCACGATGAAGTTTCCCTGTCCATTCCTTCCCTGTCATAAACAAGCGGCCCTGTCTGCATCATCGAAGACAATACAGAATTCAAGCGGCTGCGGTACCTGTCAGCGGCGTAACGGTTATCAAAAAAGAAACCAATAGTAGAACAATCGTTATCATCCAAAAGTAACAAGCGGTTAAGGCTCAATCTGGAAATATAGATTTTGTAATATCCGAATATCGATGAATCTTCGACAATTCCCTTAACAATAAACCGGCCTGTATTTTTTTGGGAAAGTCTGTTATCAACTTCCAGAATAATACTGTCTCCCGCTTCTGCGCCCAGCAGTCTTGCAACGGGAGCGGAAATAATTATACCCTCATCTCCAACGGGATATACTATAGGGGAAGCAAATTCCATTTTGGAAAATAAATGTTCTTCGCTTTCCCAATCGCAGCCGATTATATATTTTTGAGCAACTGCGTTTCCGTTAAAATATACAAGGCCTGTATTTCCAAAAAGCGTTCTAATCACTGTATGCCTTGGGTTAATTCCGGAAATCCTTACAGCATCCAGAATAACGGAAACATCGTCTCCTCCGATATGATGCGTATTGCGAATCTCCGGATTGTAGCCCACTGCAATAACATCTCCGGCATAATGCGACTGCGCCGAATAGTAAACGTTATTATACATTCTATCCTTGGATGCTGTAATAAATGTTACTATCGCAAAACAAAATACAAGCGCAGCAAACAAAAAGGCATAGCGGCGCCTGTAACGGTGCAGATATTTTACTCCAAGCTTAAAAAGCATCAGTATCTTTTCCATTATCCCTGCCTTACTGCCTCAATAGGCTCTATCCGGAGAGTAATGTGTATCGGATAGAATGAAACAACAACTCCAAGTGCAACAGCCAAAAAGAAAGAGAAAAGAGCTACTTGCGGGATAAACGCAAGAGTCAATACAGGGCCTCCCAGAAGCGATGCGATTAACTCATTTGGAATTCTGAAGGCAAGGGAGTTTACCCATTCCATAAATAAAAAGCCCGCAAATATTCCGCTGGTTCCCGCAAGTACCGACAAAATAAGATTTTCATAAAGGACAAGCGAACTGATGTATAAATCGGAAGCTCCTATGGCCCGCAATGTGCCGATTTCGCGCGTCCTGCGAAAAACAGAAATTAAAAGAATATTAATTACCGTGATTACGCCTGCAATGCATACAAGGAACATGCCGGCATTAAATAAAACCTGTATCAGTAAAAGCAAAATTGCAGAAACGCCGACAGATGTCCGCCAGTCAACTGCAATTACGCCAAATGGTTCAATTCTTCTGTTTAGCGAATCAATAAAAGAGCCTGTATTATTTTTATTATCCAGATTGATAATAATAAAATTCCAGTCGCCGCCTGTTACGCCGGCATTATTTTCCGTTCTGTTTTCAGCTAACCAGCTTTGAAGGAAATCAACAGAGAATCCTTCAGACGCCGGCTGATAACCGGAAATATCCATATTAAAAATATCATCTATGTCAGCTGTTGTAAGCAGCCTGTCATCTGCTACTTCAATTTCCGATGATGATGCAACCTGAATCGAATTAAGCACCCGGACAGTCTGCGGGTCTGCAATTACAATTTCATTCATAAAAAGGCCTGGATTCTGATAACTGAAAATTCCTACAACTGGAACTTCCCTTATCTTGAACCCGAAGGTCCCGCCGGATGTAAAAAGAAGCGATTCTCCGATTTCCGGATACTGGCCGCTCTGCCTTTGAATTCTCTGCGCGCGATCCAGCGTAATCATTGCGCCGAACTCACCTTCCTGTAAAAACCTTCCCTGCTCAAGGATGATGCCGGGAAACATTGAAAAATATGATTTAGCGTCCACTCCGCAAAGCAGAACTGGAGAGCGGACACCAAGTACATCAAGGTAGGCTTTTCCTGAAACCTGGCTTGTAATTCCTGCAACTCCTTCCTCGGCGCGGACTATTTCCATTACAGCGTCATAGGCGGGAAAAACAGGAAGAACAAAAAAATCGTCGATTATCGGAGTATTCGCGCCGAAAAGATTCATTGTAATGTCGCCTCTTTTTTGAATCATTACATCGCCTGTGAGGCTTTCGACAAAGGCCTGATTTAAACCCATGTTGGATCGTTCGATAATACTGTTTCCGATAAAAAATATAAAACTGATTATAGCGATCAGCAAAGCGACAATAATTGAGTTCATTTTGTTTCTTTCAATATTGCGAAGAGCCAGAAAAAAAGTCATTATTGCCCCTGCGCGGAATTATCGCCTGATTTTTTTTTCTTGCGATTGGATTCGGTTGTTGTTTCAGATTTAACAAGACCGTCATGAAGGAAAACAATATGGTCTGCCATCTTCCATATTTCAGGATCATGGGTAGAAAATATAAAAGTTGTTTTTTCATTATGATTGATTTCTTTCATTAAACTTAAAACCATTTCTCCGGTTTCAGAATCGAGGTTTGCGGTCGGCTCATCGGCGATTACGATTCTTGGGCTTGTCACAAGGGCGCGCGCTATCGCTACACGCTGCTGCTGACCGCCGGAGAGTTCCGCCGGAACATGGGTATGCCTGTCTTCCAGCCCGACCTCTTTAAGCAGATATTCTACCCTGTCCCGCCTTTCGGATTTAGAGCCGCCCTTTCCGGAAATAATAAGCGGCAGTTCGACATTTTCAAATACATTCAGCACAGGAAGCAGGTTAAAGGACTGAAACACATAACCTAGCATATCCCGCCGCAGCCTTGCTAGTTCCTCACGGTTCTGATCTTTAATAGCAAGACCGTCAATTGTAAGGCTGCCGCTGTTAAAGCTGTCAATCAAGCCGATAATATTCATTAATGTAGTTTTGCCGGAACCGGAAGGACCGGCGACAGATATAAATTCACCTTCTATTATATTAAGGTCGATACCCTTTAAGGCCTGCACCTCGAAATTCCCCATTGGGTAAATTTTCCATAATTCTTTTATAGAAACAATCAATTTACTGCCAGAATTTTCCATATGAGCATTATATATTTATCATTTGAGTTTTTCAATACCTGCATTTTATAAGCGCATCACAAACTATATCAACTTCTTCTATTGTCATTTCCGGATACAGGGGCAGAGTCAATTCATGTGCGCTTACATATTCGGCTTTGGGCGCAGAATTTACTATTTCTTTATATGCGCTGAAACGGTTAATGGCCGGATAATGAATGCTGGTTTGCACTCCATCCTGTTTCATTGACTCGATTACTTTTGCCCTGTCCGTCTTTTCCGAAAGCAGTATAGGCATTATATGGTAATTTGGTTTTCCGCGCGAAAAACGCCTGTAAGGAATTGATACAAACGGAACATCATCCAGCCTGTTATAGTAATGCTCAACAAGTTTTTTGCGCTTTTCATTGGCTTCCTGAAGTTTTTCAAGCTGAACAAGGCCAAGAGCGGAACTGATTTCGTTAATGCGGTAATTTAAACCCGGCGCCTCAACATCATAGGATACTGCCCTGCCCTTGTACCTGTCGAATGAAGGGACAGACATTCCGTGGGAGCGCAGGCCTTTTAGTTTTGCAAACAGTTCCGGGTTGCGCGTAACAACCATGCCCCCTTCGCCTGCTGCAATGTTTTTATTTGCAAAAAAACTAAAAGCGGCAGCATCGCCGAATGTGCCAAGGGACTGCCTGCTTCCGTCTTCAGCGAGGTAATCTGCTCCCGGGGTATGGGCGCAGTCTTCTATCAGAATTAAACCGTGTTTTCTGCAAAGAGCAGTGATCCGAGCCATGTCACATGCAAATCCGGCATAATGAACTATCATTACTGCTTTTGTATTCGGAGTAATGCGCGCTTCAATATCACCGGAATCAACAGACCAGTCATCTTTTACGGAACTTATATCTGCAAGCACATTTTTAATGCCGGCTATCCGGCTGACATTTTGATCTGCAATAAATGTAAGCGCAGGCGTTATAATTTCATCATTTTTGCCGGCGTCAGGCAGGCAGGCCAGAAGCGCCATATGAAGGGCTGCAGTTGCGCTTGAAACGGCAAGGCATTTTGAATCGTGTCCGAGAAAATTTGAAAAAGCTTCTTCAAAGGAATGAGTTCTTTCGCTGATTGTCAGCCAGCCGGAATCGAGCACCTCTTTAACTGCCTGATATTCTCTTTCATCATAGTTTATTTTATGAAGCTGTACCCGCCACATGGATTTTATTAAAGTATCATATATAATAAAGAATGTTAAGCTGGTATTTTTTAAAGCCTCTAACTTTAACGCAAGGAGATCGTATGAAACTGACTATGCCGCCGGAAATACAGGAAAAAATCGCAAAGGAAGGAATAATTGCCGTTCTGGAAATTGAATCAGAGCAGAACGCCGTTCCGCTTGCAAGAGCTCTTCTTGAGGGAGGCATTACTGTAATAGAACTTGCATTGCGTACCAAAGCGGCATTTCCATCCATTTCGTTAATTGCAAGAGAAGTTCCGCAAATGTATATAGGAATTGGAACAATTATTGAACCGGGACAGGCAGCAATGATTAAAAAAGAAAGCGCAGCTTTAAACGGAGCAGTACGCTTCGGCGTATCACCCGGCATCAATCCGGAAATTGTAAAAGAAGCAATTGCAGAGGATCTGCCATTTGCTCCCGGAATAGCAACTCCCAGCGAAATTGAAAAAGCAATTTCCCTTGGCTGCCGCGTGGTAAAATTTTTTCCGGCAGAAGGCATGGGAGGGTTAAATTATTTAAAAAGCATAAATGCCCCGTACAATCATCTGGGAATAAAATATATTCCGCTGGGGGGCCTCACCATTGACAACCTCGCAAGTTACGCGCAATTCAGTCCGGTGCTTGCAATAGGCGGAAGCTGGATAGCAAGTAAGGATTTAATTAACTCCCAAAGCTGGAGTGAAATTACAAAAAGAGCACGAGAAGCAAAAGAAATATGGAATAACAACAGAAGATAATTCCATATTTAAAATAATTTAAACCGTTTAATTCATTTTTTTCCCATTTCACTAAAGCGCCATGCACGCCCGCGCCATATATAGGTATGGTTTTTGCAAATGAAACCAGCACACAAATATTAACAGAGGCAGGTTATGAGCGTATTTACCTACATGCCGTATGGAGCCGGCGGGATCATTATCCGGGTTGAGTCGGATATACGCAGGGGAATCCCTGGAATTGATATTTCAGGGCTTGCGGAAGGAGCTGTCAGGGAAGCGCGGGACAGAGTACGGGCGGCATTCAGAAATTCGGGATTCAATTTTCCTATGGACAGAATTCTGATAAATCTTGCGCCGGCAGGACTTAAAAAAGACGGAGCCGCGCTTGATTTGCCGATTGCGCTTTCTGTAATGGCAGC
Source organism: Treponema sp. (assembly GCA_009781635.1). GTDB lineage: Bacteria > Spirochaetota > Spirochaetia > Treponematales > Breznakiellaceae > WQXQ01. The sequence goes on along the minus strand of WQXU01000005.1, from coordinate 47,031 downwards.
GGCAGGGCTTGCGCCGGTTTCGGGAAACTTGCTTGTAATGGGCGAGCTTGAGCTTTCCGGAAAAGTTCGCCCGGTACGGGGTGCGCTTGCCGCAATCGCAGCAGGGCTTAATGAAGGAATAACCGAGTTTATCGTTCCGGCAGAGAATGCGAAAGAAGCTGCGATATTAGCAGAAAAAGGCGCCCGGTTTATTGCAGCGGAAAACCTTGCAAATGCTGTACACGCTCTTTTTATCAGAGAGGAAAAAGGCCTTCTTCCGGTATCGGCTGAACCTGCGTTTTTATCTCAAAAGCCGGCGGATTACGGAGATTTTGCAGATGTAAAAGGACAGGCAATTTACAAACGCGCGCTGGAAGTCGCCGCAGCAGGAGGACACAATGTGCTTGTTTTTGGGCCGCCGGGCGCCGGAAAGACAATGCTTGCACGGCGGATACCTTCGGTAATGACGGCTCTAACTCCCGACGAAGCTGTTGAAGTAACGCGCCTGCACAGCCTTGCCGGACCTCGCAGCGGCGGCTTTATTGAAAGCCTTATCACAAGTCCTCCCTTGCGTGCCCCGCATCATACTGCAAGCGCCGAGGGAATACTTGGAGGCGGGCGAATACCCCGCCCGGGGGAAATCAGCCTTGCGCATTTTGGCGTACTTTTTCTGGATGAGGCTCCGGAATTCAGGATCAATGTGCTGCAGGCATTACGCGAACCTCTGGAAGACAGAGTGATAAGTATAGTCAGAGCAGACGGACCTGTGCTGCTCCCGGCTGAATTCCAGCTTTTATTAACCGCAAATTCCTGCCGCTGCGGGCGTTTGGGAATCCGGGACACCGGCAGTTCATGCCTTTGCTCCAATGATGAAATCAGCCGTTACTGGCGCAAATTCGGCGGCGCCCTGCTTGACCGGGTAGAGATAAGAGCCGCTGTTCATCCGCCCAAAATTGATGAGATGGGCAGCCAGAATCATAAAAATACTGAGGAAACAAGCGCTGTAATTGCTTTACGGGTCAAATTGGCGGTAGAAATCCAGCGAAATCGTTTTAAAGGAACAGAAATTCGCCGCAATGCCCTTCTTCCGGCAGGCAAAACTGCCGCATTTTGCCCAATGAGCGAAAAGTGCGAGAAGGCATTCCACACCGCAATTGACAAGCTGGGTCTTTCCGGCAGGGCCTATCACGGGATTTTAAGGGTGGGCAGAACCATTGCAGATTTGGAAGGCAAGGAAGTAATTGAAACTGAGCACATTTTAGAAGCGGTCCAGCACCGCCGGCTAGGGGATGATCCCTGGGATATTTTATCAATATAAATTTTTATGTAATGACAATATGTCAATACATTTGTATTGACAAAAATAATCAGGAGAGGTATAATTTATGGAGAAACGGTTTGAATGGAATAACAGAAAAAATACTGCCAATATAAAAAAACATGGCGTTTCATTTATAGAAGCAGCAGCAGTTTTCCACGATCCCAATCGTTATGAAATGCTTGACCAAGCGCATAGTTATTTTGAAGAAAGATGGATGGTGGTTGGGCTAAGCAGCGCAGCCATACTAAAAGTATGTTTTACGGAAAGGTACGGCGCCATACGTATTATTTCTGCCCGTAAAGCAGATAAAAATGAAGAAAAGAGGTATTTAAATGGGTACAGTACGTTTAACGCAAAATGAAGACTATAAGCCTTCAGAAGAATCTCTTGCACGCCTTGTCGCGCTAAAAGACAGACCAATAGACTACAGCGACATTCCGGAAAACACTCCGGAAGAAATAGAAATAATGATACAGCGTGCAATGGAAAGACGAAAACAGCAAAAGCAGATGTTTTCCCTGCGGCTGCAAAAATCCACAATTAACTGGTGGAAATCACTTGGAAGCGGCTACACAGGCATAATGGCCCGCTTGCTGGACAAGGCCAGGAAACACCCGGAATGGATTAAAACATGTTTGTAGCAAGTTCCCTGTTTTAATGGCAAAGTTCGGGTATTGCTTCCAGGACAGAATCATCTATCATCCTTCCCTTGCTTGAATAACCCAGCTTGCGTTCGGGCCGGAAAGAGCCGTGAAAATCGCTGCCTTCGGTGACATAGAGGCCAAGATTATGAGCAAGCGTTTCCAGCCGTTGACAGGAGCCGCACTTGGCTGTAGGGTGCCATGCTTCAAGACCCATAAGCCCCATTTCTTTCAATGTTTTTATGAAGTCCGGCAGACGCCCCCATGAAACATAAAGCGAGATGGGATGCGCCAGAACAGGTATGCCGCCGGATTCGCGTATCAGAGCAACTGCCTCTTCAAATAATAATCCGTCTTTTGGAACATATAAGGGCTTGCCTACACCCAGATAGCGGGCAAAGGCCTGATTCACGTTGTTAACTATCTTTCGTTTTATAAGAAGAGCCGCAAAATGGGGGCGTCCGAGCGAGTAATTTACGCCTGAGGCTCCGGCGATTGCATTAAGCTCCTTCCAGGTTGCATCCATACCTGCCTTGTCATTTGAACTGGTCAGGTTTAATTCATGCATCCTTTCAAGAATTTCGCGGTTCCTTGCTGCTCTCCGGCGCGAGAGCCCTTCAACAGCGGTGATAAATGCCGGGCTTGGCGAATTTATTCCAAGACCGATAAGGTGAAATTCGCCGCCGGGACCAAGCCTGTGTACCGGCCCTGCCCAATTAATATTTACTTCAATTCCGGGGATAAAACGAAACGATGTCTTGCATGCGCCTGAATACTGACTTACAGCGGTTTTTGCGCTTTCAAGCCCTTCTATGGTATCATGATCGGTGAGAGCAATGGCGCGAAGGCCAAGGTTGATCGCCTCCTTTACAAGCAAGGCAGGCGTTAACTCTCCGTCTGAAACATTTGAGTGTGTGTGTAAATCGACCATCCGGCAATATTGTATCAAATATTTACCGATTTATACATAATCTACCGATAATAATAGGAAGAGTTTACCGGAATCGTTGATTTTTTGGGTAAACATCATTAAAATATATATTAATAAAGAGTTTTTCTGTATTTTAAGGACGGTTTGTAAGTGTTTAAATACACCTTGGAAAATGGGGTGATTGTTTCACCGGGTAAAAAAGCACATGCTGGTAGTTTAAAAATTGACGGGGAAAAAATTGTTTCTTCAGCAAATGACGGCAGTGTTAAAATCAATTTGAAGGAAAAATCCTTTGTTTACCCCTCTCTTATAAATACCCATGATCACTTACAGGGAAATTACCGTCCGCCTGTGGGACCTGAGAAAGGGAAGTTCTACCTTACATGGCTGCCCTGGGATAAGGATTTAAAAGCGTCAAAAACATTTGCAGAACGCTCAAATTTAAGCAGAGAGGATCTTTATGCTCTCTCCGGTTATAAGTGCCTTTTTTCCGGCGTTACAACTGTAAATGATCATTTTCCGCATGAATTGAATTGCAAGATACTGCCTACTCTGCCTGTCAGGGCCATTCAGGAATACTGCCTTGCGCATGAGAGTTCCTCATATGATCTTAAGTGGGGAGACGGCATAGAAATAGAGCATAAAAGAGCAGTAGAAAACAAATGGCCGTTTATCACTCATCTTTCCGAAGGCTTTGACAACGAGGCCATGCACGGGCTTGAAGCGCTGGAAAAAATAAAAAAACTTGACAGCCACTGCCTTTTTGTTCATTGCATTGCATTCAGCGATGAGGATATAAAGAAAGTCGCAAAGGCCGGAGCCAGTATTTCATGGTGCGGATTCTCCAATATGTTTATGTTCAACGTTACCGCAAAGGTTCGCAAAATGCTTAAAGCAGGAATCAATGTTACAATCGGCACAGATTCTTCCGCGACAGGTTCTGCAAATCTTCTTGCAGAAATTAAATACGACAGAGAGCTTTACCGCAGGCTTTTCGGCGAAGAACTCAGCGCAGAAATAATATTTCAGATGATTACAAAAAATGCGGCAAAGGCATTTTGGATGCAGGACAGAATCGGCAGCCTGGAAGAAGGTATGTTAGGTGATATTCTTGTCCTCAGGGCAAAAGACGACAATCCATACGAAAATCTTGTCAATGCAGACATGAAAGACATTGAATTTCTGGCATTGGCGGGAAAACCAATATACGGCGAGCTGCGTTTTCTTGACATTTTTGGCGGAAAACTTCCCAAAGGTTATACGCAAATAAAAGTCGGAAAAAAAGACATGTTTGTCAGGGGAGACCCCGCAGGTCTGTATAAAGAGATCAGAAAAAAAGTCGGTTTTGAAAAGAAGCTTGACTATCTGCCTTTTGAGCCGGAAACCGGCGGTAAGAGCGCAGATACTCTTGATTCATGCGCCAAGGCGCAGGATTCCCGGCCGCCGGAGGAAGGAGCGTAATGCCAAAACCAGCTCAATACCGTTCAGGTTCTCTTATTTTCTTTCAGGGAGATCCTGCGGATAAAATATACATCCTGCAAACCGGAAAGATAAGCCTTGTTTATCAGGACATTGAAACCGGAGCGGATGTAAGGGATCCTGTACAGCCGGGAGAGTTCTTCGGAGTTAAATCCGCATTGGGACGTTATGCCAGGGAAGAAAATGCTGTTGCGCTTTCTGACACAACTGTATTAATTTTTACAGTTCCGGAATTTGAAGCTTTGGCAATGGCAAATTCAAGAATTATAATGAAGATGCTTAAAGTGTTTTCCAATCAAATGAGGCGCGTTCATAAGCAGGTATCCAAGGTAATGGCAAAGGAAGAGCAGCCGCCTGCCGACGGCCTTTACAATGTAGGGGAATTTTATTTAAAGAACAAGCGCTTCTCCCACGCAAAGCATGTATTCAACCGTTATCTGACATTTTATCCGTCCGGGAAAAACGCTATTCAGGCGACAAAGAATCTGGAAATTGCAGAGAACGCCCTTTTGCGCTACGGAGACGGCAAGGGTCCCGGCGTTTCTTTCAGTCATGCTCCTGCAGCTCCCGCTGCGCAGGCACAGGTTTCGAAGGGAGATTCTGATAAAACAACCAAAGCATACTACGACGCTGTAAGTCTTGTTTCTCAGGGAAAATATCAGGAAGCGTTCATGTCATTCAAGTTGATAGTGGATGCAGACATCACGCCTGAATGGACAGCAAAGGCATCATTTGAAATAGGCCGGTGCATGTTCCTCCTTAATAAATATGAAGAGAGCCTTAAATACTTTACAAACATGCTGACAAAATTTCCGAAACATCCGGAATTAAAAGAAACCATGTTTATCATGGGCCAATGCAATGAAAAAGTCGGCAGAAAGGATCAGGCGGTAGCCTTTTACAAAAAGATTGTTTCCATGGGCGGAGACGATACATCGATTGAGAAAGCAAGACGGGCGTTAAGCGCCCTGGGAGCGTAAAATGGCTATGGATCTGGCGGCATTTGGACGTTTTTCCCGGACATTCCCTCAGGGAGAAATAATTTTTTCCGAATTCGAAATCGGAGATACATTTTATCTTATTCAATCCGGCAAGGTGCAGCTTGTAAAACTTATAGGTGAAATTGAAAGGACTCTGGATATTCTTCACCCTTCAGAAATGTTCGGAGAAATGGCCATTCTGGAAAATTCGCCGCGCTCTGCAACTGCTATCGCTCTTGATGAAGTAAAAGTGCTTGAATTTAACTCGCAGAATTTTGAAATCCTGCTGCTTGGAAATCCCCAGATCGCCCTTAAGCTCTTAAAGATGTTCTGTAAACGTATTTATGATTCCAAACGGCGCTTCATGATTTTAACGCTGCCGGATCAACAGGCAAAAGTTGCAGACGTATTCCTCATGCTCGATGAAACGCAGCCTGATATCGATAAAAACACCGAAAGACGCGAATTTAAAACCACTGTTGAAGGCGTAGCTCACTGGGCCGGAATGAGCGCAAACGAAGCAAGAGATATCCTCGGGCACTTTGTAAACCAGCGGCGCGTTGAAATATATCCTGACAGAATTGCAGTAAAAAATATTAATGATTTCTCCCGTTTTGTAAGCTCTAGACGCAACAACTCCAGAGGTGCATAATAAATTTATATGCGGTATAAAAATGCCGTATATAACCTGATAAGGAGAAATCCATGTCCGATTATACAAATCAATATGACAGTCCGTATGCTCCGGTTGTTCCGGAAAAAATGCAAAGTTCAGGCAGCCTGACAGAAACAATGCTGCGTTATCTGAAAGAAGCATCGCCCTGGCTGCGTTTTGTGGGCATTATGGGGTTCATTCACTGCGGCTTTATCGCAATCGGCGTAATTATTACTATAGTTGCGTCAATTATTGCCTCGGATTTTCTTGGAGAGTTCGGCAGCTTTCCCATCTGGCTGCTCTCGCCTTTTTATATAGCGCTGGGAGTGCTGCTTTTTTTTCCGTCCCTGTTTACATATAACATGGGGGAAAGAATACAAAAATATCAGTTCAGCAATTCAAATGAAGATTTGGAACAGGCATTTAAAAATAATAAATCGTTTTGGAAATTTTACGGTATTATGTACATTATATATTTATCCATTATTCCGGTAATGATTATTATTTCGATCGTTTTTATGGTTGCAGCAGCAGCCAATTTTTTATAGAATAATGCCTGCGTGCCGTATATCTGACATTAAAGCTTTAACTCCCGAAGGGATCGAGTTTGTTCTTTCTCCCGCAGGCCTTCCTGTACGGACAATTGCCTATGCGATAGACAAAATTATCCAGTATTCAATTCTTCTTGCAATCTATATTTTATTTTCATTTTTCAGGTTTGCGCTGGGCATTTGGATCTTTTTTATTTTAAGTTTTTGCGTTGACTGGTTTTATCATGTAATTTTTGAACTTGCCTTTAAGGGACAAAGTCCGGGAAAACGGTTTATGGGAATAAGGACAATAAGAAGCGACGGAGCGCCTGTGGATCCGGCATCTTCTTTTTTACGCAATCTTTTACGTTTTGCCGATACATTTTTTTTTCTGTTTCATATCGCCTTTATTTCGATTGCTTCAAGCCGGGGGTTCAGAAGGATTGGCGATTGGGCGGGGGGAACGCTTGTTGTCTATTCATCAATTGCAAAAAACACTCCGCGCAATTCATTAAACAGGTTCCTTGAAAAATACGAACCATGCGCTGCATCTGGATCAATTTCACAGGATGAAAAGCTGGCTATTCTGGATTTTGCAAGACGTTACCCGCTTTTGGGAGAAGCAAGAGCAAATGAGATTGCTGCAATTTATATCCCCCATTTAAAAAATGGAAATACCAGCCTTAATAATTTATCCGGCGCGGCATACCTTTTGGGAATAGCGCGGAAATTGTCAGGCGGATGAAATATGATGACAGAGCAGCATTTTATACAGCGCCGGAACCGGGCCTGGAATGAATTTTCCGTTCTTGCAAGAGGAAAAAAATACGAACTTAAAACAAACGCTGTTCTTTTTATCCGCCTGTTCAGGGAAATAACCCAGGATTTAAATACCGCAAAAGCCAATAATTTTGATTCTGTAATTATTGAAAGGCTAAATGCGCTTGTAAATGAAGGGAATCAAATTCTTTACAGCCAGCGCAGATGGCCGGTAGAATCGTTTATAAATTTTATTTTAAAAACATTCCCGCAAAAGATTCGTTTTCACTGGAAGGGAATACTTGCATCTTTTCTGCTTTTTTACGGCATTGCTTTTTTCTTTGGTTTACTCTGCGTATTTTTTCCCGGTATTTCCGGCGAATTATTACCGCCGCTTCAGCTTGCGCAGCTGGAACGCATGTATGATCCGGACAGCGGCAATTACCTGGTTCCCCGGAACATTTCAAATGACGCTGATATGTTTGGTTTTTATATTTATAATAATATATCCATAGCTTTCAGAACATTTGCAGGAGGCATATTCGCAGGAATAGGAAGTCTCTTTTTTTTGTGTGTAAACGCAGGTTTTTTGGGAATTGCAGGAGGACATTTAATTGACATAGGCTATGCAAAAACATTCTTTCCCTTCGTAATTGCACACAGCGCATTTGAGCTTACTGCAATTATTTTCTGCGCATATGCCGGCCTGCTTTTGGGTTACAGATTTTTTGTTACAAACGGATTAAGCAGGGGAGCTTCATTAAAAAGAGCGGGAAATGAAGCGCTGCCGATAATTGCAGGAAGCACATTGATGCTTATTCTTGCGGCAGCTATAGAAGCTTTTTGGTCTTCCAAACATTTTTTCCCTTTACAGCTTCGAATCGGCGCAGGCATAAGTTTTTGGATTCTCTTGTTAGTATACTTTTTATTTGCCGGCCGTTCTGCGCACAAATGGAGAGAAGAAGAATGAGAGAGGACGGCATCTTTGTACGCAGAAGCTACCGGGAAGCAGCTGATGCGGGCATTCTTCTTTGGCGGGAAAACTTTAGTTTGTTTCTGCTTTTTTTTGGAATTCCTCTTTGGGTTTGCGCTTTCTCCCTTCGTTTATTTCTTCCTGACGGATACCAGTATTATTCATGGCTTGTCATCTGGTTATTTAAACCCCTGTTTGACCGCATCGCACTGCACATAGTTTCTGTCAGATTTTTTAACAGAGATGCGGATAAAAAACTTCTAATCAGGGGTTTATGGAAGACGCTTCTTCGGGGGCTGGCCGGTGATTTGCTCTGGCGGCGATTTAGTCCGCTGCGTTCTGCAATGATGCCGGTTCGCGTGCTGGAAAGAAATATCAAACAGGGAAAATCTCTTAAAGAAAGAAAAATTATTTTAAAAAACGGCGGTATCGATTATTGTTTTATTTTAACCATTTGGGGAATCGCTGTTGAAGCAGCTTTGCTTTTGGGCGGATCTGCTTTTTTGTTCACTTTAAACGAGCTTATGTTCAACGGGATTTTTATACCGGAATCTTTTGCGGATATAGAAATTTATCTTTTTGCAGCATGGTGTTTAAATTTAATTTTAACTGAAACCATTTATGTCTGCATGGGATTCAGCCTTTATATTAACAGCCGGATAGAAGTTGAGGGCTGGGACCTTGAAATTAAATTCCGTAATTTTGCGGAAAAACTTAAAAACAAAAATATAATTACTGTCCTGTGTCTTGCATGTATACTAATTCCTGCGCAAAGCCATGCTGACGATCATTTTACAGCAGATGATGACACGCCTTTTTCCGCGCTGCAGATAATTCTTGAGTCTGCGGATTTTGGCGGTGAAAAAGATTCATGGAGCATACGGTTTAAAAATCCGGCGCAGGAAAGAGATATTCCTGAATTTGACCGGGAGTATACGCAGCGTTTACGTGAAATTCTCGCTCTTTTTCTGCGGTTTATTATTATTACTGTAATTGCCGGTCTTTTGGCATTTATAATTTTTTATTTTATTAAATACAAGAAGAAGATATTTTTTAAAACAAAAAATTCTTACGGAAGAACCACGGGGATAAATTTAAAAGACAGTCAGAATCCTTCGCTGCTTCTGGAAAAAGCCCTGAATTACAATGAACAGGGAGAAACGCGCCTTGCATGGGGCTGCTGCGCCGCTGCGGCAATCTGGTCATTACCGGCATACCACGGAATTAATTTCCCTCCCAATGCAACCGAAAACGACTGCGTAAATATTATTAACGCAATGACAGCTAACAATCCGCAGGCCCTGTTATTCGGCAGGCTGATAAAATATTGGGTGTATTTTGCATATGCAGGGCAGCTTCCGCCGGAGGGAAGCTTTGAAGAAGCTGTCGGCTTATGCAGATCCATGGCTTGCGCAGGATGGCTTAACAATGGATAAAAAATTATACATTTGCGCCGCCATTATTTTAATTATTTCAATATTCGGGCTTCTTGCTTATAGCAATCTGGAAATATACCCTGATAAAAGAACTATTTATCCATCCAGCACGGCATATTACAACAACTACCTTGCAATGGAACGATGGCTGAAAGTATCCGGCTATAATGTCCGTTCCGGCAATTATTTTAATCCTGATACGCTGGACGGAATACAGGAGAATGTAATTATAGTTCATTCATGGATGTGCGATTGGGATAACATGGATAAGATAATTCCGTGGATTGAAGATGGAGGTTTTCTTGTTATCTGCCTTGATAATTTAACCTACAATAATAACCTTGTAGATTTTCTTTTGGATTTTGGAATTATCGTTGTCAGATACAGCGGAGTTGAAACCAATCGTGAAAACAACAAGATTCATCCCGCTTTTGACAGAAATATTTCGTTTGCAATTAATGATGATAAAATAAATTATATAGAAGACCTTTCCGGTTTAATAAGGTTTGCCGAACTCCCTGTTGGGAAGGGAGCTCTGACTGTTACAGGCAGGCCGTATTTTATGTATAATTCAAGGCTGAAAGAGGAACCAAATGCAAAATTGGCGTGGAGATTAACAGGCGCAAGAGCGGAAAAAGATTCCGGCGTGCTGATTGTTCAAACGCAGCAAAATACCAGACTGGAAAGATCCTTGTTCGGTGCAATAATGGAAAGAGGCAATCTTGTTCCTGTTATAATATCAGCACTGATTTTAATATTTACGGGATTCTGGATGGTGATTCCTGTTTTCGGCCTTGTTTTTGCGGATAAGCAAAAAACTTCAAGGCCGATAAAAGATCGTTTTAATGCCGAGATCCGTTTTTTAAAGAAATATAATGCTTTGGACTATTATCTTGATGCGTTTGAATGCGGGAGAGAAAATGAAAGTAATTTTAAGAATGAAAGATCATATAAAGAAATAGTAAATCAATACCGGAGATTAATTAATGGAACAGCAAAAACTTGACGTTGAGAGAGCTGCTCAAAAACTGGAGCAGGTAAAAAATGAAATTGCCAAATCATTTTTTGGACAAAAGCAGCTTGTAGATCATGCTCTTGTCACATTGATTGCGGGAGGACATCTTCTTGTAGAAGGCGTACCGGGTCTTGGGAAAACCCTTTTAGTGCGCGCCATTGCAAAAGCCATAGGCGGTGATTCAAAGCGCGTGCAATTTACGCCGGATTTAATGCCGGCTGATATAACAGGCAATATAATGCTGGATCCCGCAACCGGGAAATTTGTTATGCGCAAGGGCCCTGTCTTTACGAATCTTTTCATTGCCGATGAGATAAACCGCGCGCCGGCAAAAACCCAGGCTGCGCTTTTTGAGGCAATGCAGGAGTTTCAGGTAACCCTTGACGGCGAAAGCTGCAGGCTCCCCTCTCCGTTCATGGTACTGGCAACCCAAAACCCGTTTGAGCATGAAGGAACCTATCCGCTGCCGGACGCGCAAAAAGACCGCTTTTTAATGAAAATAATCGCCGATTACCCTGACATTGAAGATGAAAAAAACATGGTAACAAAAGTTCTAACAGGAGACTCAGGAGCGGAGCTTTCGATTGCCGCTGTTAAGACCGCTCTTGAACCGGCGGATTTTATAGAAATAAAAAATCTTGCATCTTCTCTGCGCACAGATCCTCTTATAATAGATTATGCAGTGCGCATAACAGCAGCGACAAGACAAACGCCGGCTGTTGAAACCGGAGCGGGGCCAAGGGGCAGCTTGTCTCTCATACGCTGCGCGCGAAGCAGGGCGCTGCTGCTTGGCAGAAACTTTGTGCTGCCTGATGATGTAAAAGCTCTTGCAGCAGAAGTACTCGCGCACCGTTTAACACTTTCTGCGGAAAGTGAACTTGAAGGATTACGTGCCGCGCAGGTTATAGAAAATCTGATAAAAAAAATTGAGGCTCCCAGGGGAATAAAAGAATAATGCCAAACCCTGAAAGAAGCGCGCAAAAAAAAGCACATGAAATATTTTTTGCGGGCAGAACATTATTCATAGTATCTCTTTTTTACCTTCTTTTGGGCTGCGTTTCTTTTTTTTATGAAATTGTATTTTTATTTTGGTTCCTTACAGGTTTGTGCCTGATACCTGTAATTGTTTGCGATTTAATTTTTTTGCTTATACCGGGCGATCGTCTGCGTACAGAAAGGGAAATCCCTTCTTCTCTGGCGCAGGGAGAGCCTGCGCATGTTAAATTATTAATAAACCGAGCCGGCGTCCTGTTGCCATTTTCTATCCGTCTTTATGATCTTTATCCTGAAAATTTTACCCTGCAAACGGTTTACAGAAAGAACTCTGACTTAATGAGCGCTCCGGCATTTCCGGCAAAATTAAAAAGAAAGGATTTTAGTAAATCGCAGCCCCTTGTCTTTGAATACACCCTGATACCGGAAGAAAGAGGCCCATGGCATTTTTCCGGAACGGAATTTATCCTTGGCTCTCCCCTTCGCTTCTGGCAGTTGCGCGTAACGCACGATACGTTCAGCAAGGGGCGCACTTACCCCAATTTTAAGCAAATGGCGCGGGGAATCGACATTAAGGGAAACCCGGAAAAGGGAGAAGTCAAGCAGATAAGAAAGCGCGGATGCGGCCTGGAATTTGAAAGTTTGCGGGATTATCAGGAAGGCGACTCTATTCGTTCAATAGACTGGCGGGCAACAAGCCGGAACTGCCAGCTGGACGGCAGGCAAAAACTCATTGTAAGAAATTATCAGGAAGAGCAGGATCAGCAAATTCTATTAATAATCGACTCAGGTTACCGCCTGCCTGACTTTCATTTCGACAGCGCGCTTGAAGCAGTGCTTTTGCTTTCCTATGTTGCGCTTAAACACGGAGACTCAATTGCAGCGGCAAGTTTCGGCGCGCGCGATCTTTGGATACCGCCCCGCAAAGGAATGAGCGCCTATACATCCCTTATGAACGGGCTTTATGATCTTCACAGTACGCCGGTTCCGTCATCTCCTTTCTCCGCCATGGAAAACGCTTTGAACAAACTGCACCGCCGCAGTTTTATAATTCTTATCAGTAATTTCAGGGAAGAAGACGGCGAATCGCTGTCATGGATTCTTCCGCGCATAAATCAGCGCCATCTGCTTTTAATGGTCAGTTTTCGTGAAATCGAAGCAGAAAAACTGGCTTTTCCGAAAAATGATCATATTATGAAAACAGACGAAGAAATTCTTGAAGCCGCTGCAGCCCGCAGTTATCTTGCAAACCGCCGCCGTTTATACAGAAAATGGGAGCATTCAGGACTACTGGTTCTGGAAACATCGCCTGCGCATATTTCATCCGCTTTAATTAATAAATATTTAAGTGTTAAAAAATCCGGCAAGTTATAGTAAAATTAACTAATGAGCGGCAAAAAGCTTCTTGTGTTTTCTGATTCTCACGGCAGCGTATCAGCTTTAAAAGCTGTCTTTAAATGGGCTAATGATCGCATTCCGCCGAATGATACAATCTGTGCAACAGCATGCCTTGGTGACGGTCTTTCTGATTTACGCAGAGCGGCGGACGAAACAGGATTTTACAGTGACTGGAAAATAGTTTGCGGAAATAACGACTACGGCATTCAGGCTCCGGAATCTGTTATTTTTGATTTTGCAGACCGCCGTTTTTTTATGTGTCATGGACACCGTCACGGTTTGTACAGCGGTTATTACAAGCTTCTTGCCGCCGCTGAAAATAAGGAAGCAGACGCAGTATTATTCGGACACAGCCATATTCCGTATTTCTCGGACGAAGACGGCATTGCATTAATTAATCCCGGAAGCATTGGGCAGCCGCGCAGCAGGATAGGCGCAACATTTGCAGTTATTGAATGTATAGAAAATAAACCGCTGATTGCGCAGTTTTACGGTATCGGCGAGAAATATAAAATCAAGCAGATAAAATTAAAATAGTTATTGGAAGATATCAGATTCCGCTTCGTAATCAATGCCCGCTACATCAAAACCGTGGACTTCCAGAAAGTCATGCTTAACGCCTGCAATATCGGTTTCTGTAAATACATTTTCCGCTGTAACATTTTTCATTTTTTCCGTAACTGCTTTTTGCACATCATCGCGCATCTCCCAGTCGTCAATCCGGATACGGTTTTCGCTGTCTGCCGGCACAGCGGCGCAGGAAGCATAGAGACGGTCGCGGCACAGACGGACAATTTGTTCGATGCAGCCTTCATGTAAACCCATATCTTTCATTACTTTAAAAAGAGAGGAAATATACAGGGGAATGACAGGAATAACCGCACTTGCCCGCGTAACGAGCGCTTTATTTACAGAGACCCATGCGCCGTATATTTTATTCGTTTCTGTTAACTTGTTATTAATCACAGTGCAGGCGCGTTCAAGATCTTCCTTTGCCTTGCCGATTGTGCCATTTTTATAAATAGCCCAGGACAGTTCAGGACCGATATAAGTGTATGCAACAGTGCGTGTCTGCGGCGATAGCAGCTCTTCTTTTTCCAATACATCCATCCACAATTCCCAGTCTTCGCCGCCCATTACTTTTACGGTGCTGGCAATTTCATCATCTGTTGCGGGATTAATTGTAAAATCACTGAAAGTTCCGTCCATAAAATTCAATGCCTTGCCGGATTGAGCTGCGCCTATCGGTTTAATAACAGATCTGTACATAACGCCGTCTTTTGGATCCGATCTGACAGGTGATGCAAGCGAATAAATAAACAGATCGATTTTCGCAGGCACACCGGCTTTTTCGGCAGCCTGCCTTACTGCCTCTGCGGTTTTAATTTTCATTTCATCAGAAAAAGCATCGCCGTTTAGTGTAATGGAAATAAGCCCGTTTTTTTGCGCTTCTGTATCAAAGGTTTTATTGTTATAGTAGCCGGGAGTGCCTGTTCTTTTTTCTGATGGTTCATTTTCAAAGGAAAGGCCTACCGTTGCAGCTCCATAACCAAATCCTGCGCAAATGCGGCTTGCAAGACCATAACCGTTTGAACAGCCTACAATCAACGCAAGTTTTGGAAATTTATCCTGCGTGTTTTCCGGTGCCTGTAAATTTTTTCTTGCATATTCAATCTGCCTGCGCACACTCGCTGCGCATCCTGCAGGATGCGCATTAAGGCAAATATTATTGCGAACCATTGGTTTAATCAGCATAATTCAATTCTCCCTGACAGAACGCTGTCATTTATTTCCTACAAGACACATCCACTCGGCTTCTGCTGCAAGCTCATCTCCAACATAGGCTTTGCCCCTCTGCTTGATCATTCTTGGCGATACGCGAAGATTCTCAATTTCGCAGCGGACTTCATCGCCGGGACGAACCTGGCGGCGAAACTTTACCTTGTCTACCGTTGCAAAAAAGAACAGAGCATCATCGCCGAGCGTGCCAAGTTTTCTTAGTCCGGCGCCGCCTGACTGAGCCATTGTCTCAATTAAAATGACTCCGGGCACAACAGGATATCCGGGAAAATGCCCTTTAAAAAAATAATCATCCTCTTTAAACACACGCTTTGTAATAATTTTTTCTGCAGAAGCTTCAACTATTTCATCCACAAACAGAAAAGGATCCCTGTGCGGCAAAAGGCCTTCAATTTCGTTCTTCATTGCAAATCCCTACTCGTATTTTTTAAAAACAACCACACCGTTATGTCCGCCAAAACCAAGTGAGCCCGAGGCAGCTGCTTTAATTTCTCCGTACTGCGCCTTGTTGGCAACATAGTCCAGATCACATTCAGGATCGGGATTATCCAGGTTGATAGTCGGCGGATAGAAGCCGTCACGAATCGCAAGAACACAGGCGATGGCTTCAACGCCGCCTGCAGCTGCGATATTATGACCATGTATGCTTTTGGTACTGGAAACTTTCATTTTGTAAGCATGATCCCCAAAAGCAATTTTCAGCATTTTTGTTTCTGTAGGATCATTAATTGCCGTTGACGTACCATGCGCATTGTAATATTGAATATCTTCCGGTTTTAATCCGGCGTCAGCAATGGCGTTTTTAACTGCATTAGCTCCGCCGTTACCCGAAGGATCCGGAGCTGTTATGTGATATGCATCGGCTGTTGCCCCGTAACCTGCAAGCTCTGCAATTATTTTCGCGCCGCGCGCCTTTGCGTGCTCCTCGCTTTCAAGAATTAAAATGCCGGCGCCCTCGGCTATTACAAAACCGTCACGGTCGGCGTCAAAGGGGCGTGATGCCTTTTCCGGCTCGCCGCATCTTTTTGTGGAAAGCGCCTTGAGCATCTGAAAACCGCCTATTGCAAATTGGGTGATTGTTGATTCTGTTCCGCCGGATATTACAACATCGCAGCGGCCGTTGCGAATCAAATCCAGCGATTGTCCCAGGGCATCTGTACCTGCAGCGCAGGCTGTAATCTGGGTAAAAGCAGGACCCTTTGTACCGAACATCATTGAAATATTTCCAGCAGCTTCGTTTGGGATCATCATGGGAATGGTAAGAGGCGGCATTCTGGAAGGGCCGCTGTCAAACAATTTTTTCATTGATTCCTGAACAACTTCAAACCCGCCTATGCCATTACCAAGAACGATGCCGGTTCTTTCGGCCTCACATTTTACTGGTCTCTTGCCTTCCGCATCAGCATCGCCCATAAGGCCGGCATCAGTAAGAGCCTGCGCTGTTGCGGCTGCTGCAAACTGCGTAAAGCGCGCCATTTTACGCGCTTCTTTTTTATCCATCCAAAGGCTTGCGTCAAAGTTTTTAACCTCGCCGGCAATTGTTACATCAAACCCGGCGGTATCAAAAGATTCGATCCTGCCGATGCCGCTTTTTCCTTCTTTTAAGGCTGCGCAAAAATCTTCGATGCTGTTACCTATGCAGGAAATAACTCCCATTCCTGTTACCACAACTTTCTTTTTCATATTAACCTCCATGAAGCAGCGGACTCGCTGCTCAATAAAATCGAACATTAACACGAAGTGCTAATGATAACCTCCAAATGAAGCAGCGGACTCGCTGCTTAGTAAAATAGAACATTAAAAAAACATTCCGCCGTCTACGGGCAAAACCTGTCCTGTAATATATGATGAAGCGTCAGATGCAAAAAAGAGCGCCGTCTGTGCAATATCTTCCGCCTTCCCTGCCCGCTTCAATGGAATAGTGTCGATCAATTTCTTCCTGATTTCCTCTGTCAAAACTGCAGTCATATCGGTCTCTATAAAACCCGGCGCTATGGCATTAACCCGTACTCCGCGGCTTGCCACTTCATTGGCAAGGCTCTTTGTTATGCCAATTAACCCCGCCTTGCTTGCAGCATAATTTGCCTGCCCGCCGTTTCCGTGAATACCGACAATGCTGGACATATTTATAATTGAACCGCTGCGGCGGCGAATCATGTCTCTTGCCGCAGTGCGGGCAATAAAAAATGCCGCTGTTAAATTAACATCGATAACTTTCTGCCACTCTTCATGAGACATCCTGAATGAGAGATTGTCTTTTGTAATGCCTGCATTGTTAACAAGTATGTCAAACCCTCCTGATTCCTTAATTGCATTTTCGATAATGCCGTCTACTTCGCAAGTCCTGCTTAAGTCGGCGCTTATCCAGTAAAGTTTTCCGTTTGCTTTTTCAACGCGGGCATTTAAATCTTCCGGTTCTTTTGTACCAAGCCCCCAGACTTCCGCGCCGGCTGCAAGAAAACAATCTGCAATTGCCCTGCCTATTCCGCGGCCGGCTCCTGTAATCAGCGCTTTTTTATTATTCAATTCCATAATTAACCTATGTTTGCTATGTCAGCGGCTGTACCCGCGGCAAAAATGGGAATTTCCATTCCTGCATCTTTCCATAAACCCTGAAGGACTTTACCGGGTCCTGCTTCAAGGCAGGCTTCAATTCCGCACTCTGCGATAGAGGCTTCTTCATCAACCCAGCGGACAGGACAGGTAATATGCTGAACTGCAAGTTTTTTTGCTTCTGCGCCGGAGAAAATAGCTTTTCCTGTTACATTGGAGAAAATTTTAATTACAGGGTCGCGGAATGTTACAGCTTCCAGCGCCGGTACGAAGGCATCCACTGCCTCTGCCATAAGCGGCGAATGAAAAGGCCCTGCAACCTGCAGGCGAATTACGCGCCTTGCGCCTGCTTCCTTAAAACGTGTTTCCGCTTCCTGAAGCGCAGCGGCAGTTCCGCTTACCACAAGCTGTTTAGGCGAGTTTATATTAGCTGCATAAAGATCCTTAAGGCCTTCCCTGCTCCACTTTGAAATCAGTTCATCTACTTGTTCCGGAGCAAGGCCGACAATGGCAGCCATACCGGGCGCCGCTGCCGCATCTCCGCATTGTTCGCGCAGTTTGTCAGCCGTTTTCTGCATTGCTTCTCCCCTTGCCTTTACAAGGCGCAGACAATCGGCAATGTCTATAATGCCTGCGCATACAAGCGCGGCATACTCGCCAAGACTGAAGCCGGCGCAGGCGGCAGGACTAAAACCCTGCTCGCCAAGATAAGCCGCCGCAGCAAGATTGGCAACAGTTATCGCAGGCTGCGCAACATCTGTGCGTCTGAGAGTGTCCGCATCGGACTGAAGCAGTTCTCTTGCATCCCTTGAAAAAATTTCCGATGCCGTATCAAAGACGGATTTTACAGCGGCAGATTCAAGCAAATCCAATGCCATGCCTGAATACTGCGCTCCCTGTCCCGGAAATAAATACACCGTGTTTTTTTTATTCATTTAATTTTCCTCTCTGTAATTTTTATATAGTACCGGCTATTCAGACGGTTTTAAAAACTCAATTACCAAATTATTATATTGCCGCCGTAAGTAAGGCCTCCGCCAAATCCTACGGTTAAAATCAAATCGCCTTTTTTTATTTGTCCGCTGCGGTTTAATTCATCCAGCGCAATCGGAATTGTCGCCGAGGAAGTATTTGCATATTCTTCAATATTCATATAAAACTTTTCTGCAGGAATATGCAACCTTCTTCTTGCAGCCTGGACAATCCGCGCATTTGCCTGATGCGGAATAATCCGCACAATATTATCGATGCTGATATTTCCGGCTTTCATAAGCGCCTCTACAGTATCAGTTATTGCCTTTACGGCAAAATTGTAAACCTCCTGCCCGTTCATCTCGACACAGATCGGCGTATCAATAACTTCGCCTTTTTTAAAAGGGTTTCGTGTGCCTCCTCTTCTCATAACAAGGCTTTCACTTCCGGAGCCGTCAGCGAATAAAAGCGTTTGTAAAATCCCGCTGTTTTTACCGCTTTTCTCAACTACAACAGCTCCCGCGCCGTCTCCAAACAGAACGCAGGTTCCCCTGTCCTCCCAGTTGATCATCCTGCTTAAAACTTCGGCGCCTATTACAAGCGCACGTTTGCGCCTGGAGTTAATGCTTAAAAGTCCTGCAGCGGTTTCAAGGCCGTAAACAAATCCGGTGCAGCCGGCTGTAATATCCATGGCGGCAGCATTACGGGCGCAAATTCTGTCCTGCACGATGCATGCGGTAGAGGGAGTGCCAAAATAGTCAGCAGTCGCCGTTGCAAGAACAATCATATCGATGGTTCCGGCTATCTCTGCGGCTGCCTTGTCCCGCTCTGCCGGATCATCGCCTGTATAACCTGCTGCCATAGCCAGAGCGTTTTTTGCCGCTTCCGCCGCAAGATCACTGCATGCAATATCTTCATCTGCTATATAACGGCTGCCAATCCCTGTATGGGATCTTATCCATTCATCGCTGGTATCAATTCGAGCCGCTAAATCATCATTACTGACCTTTTTTGACGGTAATGCTCTTCCTGTTCCAATTATTTCAATATTCATTTGTTTTTCATCATTCATAATTTTAATATATGACAAATATTGATATTATGTCATTTCAGCATTATTTACATTTTTAACATTATTGTCAAGTATTTTTTGGACATCCGGAAATATTTTTTAATTGCACGATTATGATATGCTAAAACGATGAAAGACCTGTACAATCCCTGCTTTTTATGCCCCCGAAACTGCGGCGTTGACCGTCTTGCAGGGCAGGCTGGTTATTGCGGAGAGACTGCCAGCTTACGAATCGCAGTTGCTGTAATTCACCGCGGTGAAGAGCCTCCTCTTATAGGTACCGGCGGCTCGGGAACTATTTTTATAAGCGGATGCAACCTGGGCTGCGTTTTTTGCCAGAACTACCAGGTGTCACAGGGTATAAAAGGCAGCCCAGGTCTTGGAAAGGCGGTGTCTGCAGATGATTTTGCAAATATCTGCATTGCGTTACGCGACAATGGCGCGGAAAATATCAACATTGTAACCGGAAGCCATGCGGTTGCAGGCATTATTGAAGGTCTTTTGGCCGCGCGGAAAGCAGGAGTGGAACTTCCGGTACTCTGGAATTCTTCCGGTTACGACAGCCAGGAAGCGCTTGAACTTTTAAGAGAACATGTTGATATTTTTCTGCCGGATTTAAAAACACTGGACAGCAGGGTATCTGCAAAGTTTTTTAACGCGCCGGATTATCCCGATGCAGCTAAAGCAGCTATCCTGAAAATGATCGATATAGCAAACGGAAAATCCTGCGAAAACGCAAGAGAAAAAGTAATTATCCGCCATTTAATTCTGCCCGGTTATCTTGAATCCACACGAGCCGTACTGCGCTGGTTTGCAGAAAACATAAAGGATCGCGCCCTGCTTTCACTGATGACGCAATATACGCCAATACCGGATTCTTCCGGTAAATTAAAAGAGAAAACAGCTCCAAAACGATATGTAAAAAAAGAAGATTACGAAATTGTCATGAAATGGCTTGAAGAATTTGAAATAGAAGACGGGTTTTGCCAGGAACTTATTACAGGCAGCGAGTGGCTGCCGGATTTCAGGCGGTTAAATCCATTTCCATCAAGGCTGTCTGTTCCGGTTTGGTCAGGCGTTTAACACTGCAATTGTCACTTGTGTGACAATTGCAGCGCTGTTATTTACCAGCCAAACCTCATTCCGATATTAAATCCCATACCTTTGCCGGTCCAACTGCCCAAAAAGTTCTGTGATCTTAAATCAATTCCCAGATCGAGCTGAAACGCTCTGGAATTAAAAATAAAATCAAGGCTGTTTTTCCAGATTCGATCCGTATAGTTAATTCCGGCTGCAAAAACAAACATATTGTACAAATTAATAGCTGCATTAAGGCCGGCTTCTGCAGATAAGGGTTTAACATAAAGATCTGAATGGGCAAAACCAAGCACAGGAGTTACTGTAAGTAGATTACCATAATCCGGAAGCGGACGCCAGTTGGCGCTCACAAGCATTTTAAACGGCCGGGAAAATTTCTCGCCGCCTGATACTCCGTTTGTAATTATGTAATCATTATTGCCGATAGACGATACTAAACCATCAAAGTCATCGGTAACAAAGAAAGGTTCACTGCTTCCAATTCTTCCTTCTATCTGCATGTAATTTTTTAAAGTGGAAGAAACAATAGGAATATTTATTAAATCCACCCCAACATCAAAATCAAGGAATGGTATTAATTCGGTTAAACCAATTTCCCTGGATAATGGATACTCTGCCCCGACGCTGAAGTCAAAACCCGGTTTTCCGGTCAGACGGAAATCGCTGTCTATTTGGCCTGAATCTGTCATTGGAAATGCGGTAAAAACTTTCATATTGTAGTCAATATGCAAATCACTTCCGGCATCTGTGGTTAAAAATGAATATGAGACATCAGGCTTTACATACGCTATGGTATAGTACATGGCAGGATTTACTTTCACCTTGAATTTTTGTACCGGGAAAAATGATTTAGCCTGTATAGAAGCAAAAAGCGCTCCGCTAACATCCATTTTTTCTCCAACAGCGCTGCTAAGTGAAAGCATTTTTCCGGAAAGACCCAGAACTCCTGTCGCATCTACATTTGTAGATAAACCAAAACCCCATCCCTTTTTACTATCATAGTTAAAAAACAGGGGAGTAAGGCCGACGCCCAGGTTAAGCATAAAACCATCTTTTAACCCGTCAATATCAAGAACCAGGGTTTTAGAGAAAATTTGCCCGACCGACATATAATTGTTTGTTACAAACATATTGATATTAAAGCCTATTTCAAAATTCCTGTCCTCTATCAGCAAAGGACCTGCGGGAGTATCCTCAAAGGGATCATAAAGCGGCTCTTCTTCAAACCCTTCGTTTGCATAAAGGCAAGGAACGATTAAAAAGCAAATAAGTAAAATTAATAAAGTTTTTTTCATTCTGGTTCCCTCCATTAAAGTTTAAATAAATAATTTACTTTTGCAGAAAAATTAAATTGCGTTATGTTGAAATTAAAATTTCTTGGTATGGATATTGTTTCGCCTTCTGCAAAGAAAATACTGATATCAGGTATAAAAGGCCAATTTACCGGTCTGTTAATCCGCTCCAGTAAATCATCGCTTATATTGAAGTCAAGCGAGTTTCCGGTTAATTCGTTTTTAAAAACAATATTATCTTCTGTATTAAAATTTGCGCTTCTAATAACCAGCTCAGCGCCTCTAAACGGATTATTATCCAGCACAATCTTTAATGTTGCAGAATCGACAATCTCGTCCAAAGCAAGATCATCGCCCGGATATTTTCTGTCAAAAAGGTCTTTATCCGGAATTAAATCTCCCAGAAATTCAGAGAAATTAATTGCGCGCCCGCCTTCACCGGCTTTCAGAATCAAAGGCAGCCAAATAACAGCTTCTGCTTTTATAGTTGCATCCAGCAGAAGGCTCTCCGGGGTAATTGTAGTTCCTTCCTTAATATAGACTTTATATCTAATTATGACATCTTCACCTAATGTTATATCTGACATGGGAAATTCAATATTGCTCTCGGGCGCATACCTGCCGTTATACCCGCCGTTTCTCCAATCATCAATATCGCTTGGCTTGCTTTCGCTGACAGGAATAATATGAGATTCACCATCACCGATTGCAAGTTCAACTGTAAGCAGTTCCGCAAGACCGCCTACGCCGGAAATGTAGAGTATCACTTCCGCCATGTCGAAGACAAAGCCTTCCAATATATCTCCCATATCGGAGAGCGGCAGTTCCATTGTGCTGTCAAGAAGGATTTTATCTTCCTCAAGCTCGTATTCAGCTGCTGACTGCTCTATTTGGATACCCAGACTTGCAAGAAAGTCTAAAAATTCCTGCGAAATATCTTCCGGAAAATCAACGCCTATATTTGAAAGATCAAAATTTTCACTGAGCAGCTCTGTATAGATTAAATAAGTCTGATAAACAGTATTAGTACAATTAACCGGCTCCAGATCATATTCACTTTCATTGATGGCTTGCAAAAACAAGTCATCAAGATTTTCTGCAAATGTACTCCCGATAGGAAAATCAGCCGCAAGCGTAACATTAGGGCTGCCTTTAATCTGTACCGCATTTGGAATTTCAAAACTGCATGTCATGAAACTCAATGTAAGGATTGGCAGCATTAATAAAACAATGTTTTTTTTCATGTATTATTCCTCCAACATGCAATATATCATACCAAAAATAAAAAATCCATATCCGTAAGAAAAATAATTTTATAATCCGCAGCTTTTTAATTTGTCCTGCAATTCTTTTCTGTCTATTCCCCAATTTTTGCTAAAATGGTTAAACAGATCGTAAGATAAACCCATAAAAAATTCAAAGACAGGTTCATTTGTGAAACTTACAAGGCCGCGGTTAACAATCAATTCCCAGAAACGTGCAAAGTTTTTAAGCCCTTGTAAACCGGCGGCAGAAATTGAACTGGTTTCTTCTATTTCATACGGCGGCAGGAGATTGTACCGCATGCCAAAGGCATCACTGTGCCGCGAGACTGGCGCGCCTGGCAGTAATTTAAGAATACCAAGCTGAATTTCAGCGCCCGCAGTATCAGCGCCGCCCAGAACAGACCAAAGCCTGTCAAAGCCCCTCCCGAATGATTCAAGATCTTCTCCGGGCAGACCGGCAATAAGATCGGCATGGATAATTGCATTGGTTTTCCAGCGCAGGAACCTCAGCGCTTCAAGCTCCCTGTCCGGGTTTGATACTCTGCCAATCCGCGCAGACACATCCGGGTTTAATGTTTGAATGCCTATTTCAAGACGCAGCGTACCTGCCGGAAAACGCATAAGAACATCGCGCAGCTCTGCCGGAAAATTCGACGGAACCATTTCAAAGTGAACAACAAATGGCCTGTATCCCATTTTTATTCGTTCATCAATTTTTTCAAGGAAGAATATGCAGATTTTAATTATGCGGTTTATATTGATGTTTATTGATCTGTCCAGAAATTTGAATGTTTTTACGCCGCGCTGTATCAGAATATCCATCTCCGCAAAAAATCGATCCAGCGGGAATTCGCGGACGGCGCTGTCCAGCGCACTCAGACAAAACTCGCACCGGAAGGGACAGCCGCGGCTTGACTCTACATATATGAGTTTTCCTGCAATGTCTTCGTCTGTGTAGAGGCGGTATGCGGTTTTTATTTCGCTTATACTTGCCGGCTCTTTACCAGTTAATTCTTTATTATCATTTTGCAGAAGGTTTTCGCATAACAGCCTGAAGGGAGTTTCGCCTTCTCCGCGGATTATATGATCAGCGTAATTAAATATTTCTGCAGATGACGGCAGATGTGATACTTCGGGGCCGCCGAGGACTACAACCGGTCTTATTTTTTCCGCCGCCGCCCATGCTTTTTCAAGTTCTTTAAGCAGTTCAATGGTGGCAAGGTGGTTCCATATCGAGACAGAAATGCCAAGGATGCGCGGACGGGCGGCAAGGACTGGTTCTGTTTTTTCAATCAGGGGCTGTCTTAAAGCGAACTCGATTATTTCGCAGGAATCTTCCAGTGAACCAAGGTTTGCCTTTAAAAGGCGCAGAGCAAGAGACGGATGTATCCACTTTGCATTGATTGTTATCAGGGTTATATCAGCCATTAAATGCCAAAAAGACCTATCGTGCCTGTTCTCCACTCCTCGCGGGCTTCCATTACAATTTTTTCAACCTCGAACCAGTCGCTTGCGCGCGGACCTGGAAGGCCGCGGTTTGTGGAATTGTTGAAAACAATTGTTTTACATCCCTGATTACGCAGGTTAATGATGTTTACAGGAGCATCATCAATATAAACATGCGCGCCTACAGCTCCCTTGTCTTTCATAAAACAAATATCCCAATAGGGAATATCGTAGTTGTCGAGCCAGTCAACGGTTTGCGTTATCGATGTGCAATGCGAGTATTTTAAAAAAAGCCTGTGTGTAATAATACGGATGCGGATGTTCATGTTGGAAAGTTTACGCAGGATGGCGGGAGCATTTTCAATCGGCTGCATATCGCGGAAAATATTACGCTGCGTAACTGCAAACCTGTGCAGCCTGTCATATCCGCCGAACTCGTCTATACCCCATTCTTCAAAACCGAAAGAAACATCGGAAGTCAGTTCTTCCACAGGTTTATTAAGCCATTCAGCCGCGATATTGCGGATAGCCCCGTAAAAATCGCCGACTACGCCGTCCAAATCGACGCCAAAAATAAAACTGCTTTCATCCATATTAACCTCAACACATACGGCTTACATGCCGTTTTTTATGTCTGTTTAATCACCTGCAGGCTGTTAGGTGAAATCCGGTGTTTACCCTTCTTTTGATATTAATATTACAATACTTCTGGCTTTAACTGAATAGGCGCGCTGTGAAGAAAGCTTCTCTTCGTTTCCTGGCAGGAGAATATCGCCCGGAGACGGCAGCCCTGTATCAACAACGCGGTACCAGTGTTTTTTATGCGGAAGTTCCGCAAGCGTAAATGATTGAAGCTCGATATCCGAATTGAACATTATATAAAAATCATTGTCATCCTTGTCCGCCAGAGTATCGGCCTTACTGCCAAGAAGACGAAGGGCAAGATAATGACCAATCTCATCCCAATCGGGAACCTGCCCCTTGTCATCAAACCAGCTTATGTCAGGAATGGCCTTATAAGCGCCGCCTCTGCCGGTGAAAAACTCCGGACGCATAAAACCGGGATGACTGAGCCTGAAGGCAATCATTTCCTTTACGAAGCGGTACAGTTCCGCATTTTTTTCAAGCAGAGACCAGTCGTACCAGGAAATTTCATTGTCCTGGCAATATGCGTTGTTGTTGCCGCTTTGAGTGCGCCCAAACTCATCACCGCCCAGAAGCATCGGCGTACCCAGTGAAACCATCATGGTAGCTATAAAGTTTTTTATCTGCCTCTCGCGCAGGCTTTTAACGATGGGATCTTTTGTCGGACCTTCTGTGCCGTAATTGTAACTTATATTATTGTCGCTGCCGTCCCAGTTTTCTTCGCCGTTATCTTCGTTATGCTTTTTGTTATACGAAACAAGATCCTGCATTGTAAAACCATCATGGCTCGTAACAAAATTGATTGAGTGAAAAGGCTTGCGTCCGTCGCGCAGATAAAGATCCGAGCTGCCCGCAATACGCGTTGCAAGATACCTTGTTTCCTTTGGATCTCCCCTCCAGTATTTGCGCACATTGTCGCGGTACATATCATTCCACTCCGCCCAGCGGCCGCCCGGGAACCATCCAACCTGATACGCGCCGCCTGCATCCCATGCCTCGGCGATAATTTTTGTGGAGTTCAATACCGGATCTTCTGCAATCTGTTCCAGTGTGGGAGGATTTTCCATGATACGCCCGGATTGATCGCGTCCAAGGATCGAACCCAAATCGAAACGGAAACCGTCAACATGCATTTCCATTACCCAGTAACGCAGGCAGTCCATGATGAATGTGCGCACAACAGGATGGTTGCAGTTAACAGTGTTTCCGCAGCCTGAATAATTCTGGTAGTACCGTCTGTTTTCGTTCAGGATATAATAAATTGAATTGTCCAGTCCGCGGAAGGAGAAAGTCGGTCCCTGTTCATTGCCCTCGGCAGTGTGGTTAAACACAATGTCAAGAATCACTTCTATTCCCGCCTTGTGAAGCTCCCTGACCATCTCTTTAAATTCATTTACCTGGCCTCCGGGAGTCTTGTCTGCGGCATAAGAACCCTTCGGTGCAAAAAATGATACTGTTGAATAACCCCAGTAATTTGTAAGTTTTTTTCCTGTGCGCGGAGATACCCGTATAATTTCATTTTCGTTAAATTCCTGAACAGGCAGAAACTCAAGGCTTGTTACGCCCAAATCCTTAAAGAAGGGTATTTTTTCGATTACTCCCCGGTATGTTCCGGGATGCTCAACGCCCGAATTGGGATGAGCGGTTAAACCCTTCACATGCGTTTCATAAATTACACTGAAGCGCAGCGGATAATTTAAAGGCGTATCGCCCTGCCAGTCAAAATAATCATCTACTACAATGCACCGCGGCTGATGCATAATATCATCTTCGTAGGAGTATGTAAGATCACGTCCCGGTTTATGCGGATCATAACCTGCGGCCTTGCCGAAATCCCATTTACTTAAATCTGTTAATGCCTTTGCATAGGGTCCAAAAGAGTTTTGTGCGGATTGAAACGCTGACCCTTCTCCGGAAAATACGGGCCATCAGCGCGGTAGAGATAACAGGTTCCGGCTTTCAGATCCCTTATAAAACAATGCCAGATATTTCCGGTTTTATGCTCTCTTTTATCAAGCGGAATTTCCACACGGGGGCTGTTTGGTTCTGAAGATTCAAACAAGACGAGTGTAACAGTTGCGGCATGTCTGGAAAAAATGGCGAAATTAACGCCTTCTTGGGTCAGCGATGCGCCAAGGGGCAGCGCCTTCCCCGTTTCAGCCACAATGTTACAAAGAATCATAATCCAATTATATAATAAAAATATACAAATTGGAAGCTTTGTAAAAATGATTGGCGCTGTACCAAAATTATTTATCTTAACATCTTGATTTTAAAATTCAAATGCAATAGGCTGTGATTGTATATTTCAAAGGAAGTGGGGTGTAAATCCTCCGCTAACCCGTAACTGTAATTGGGAAGATTCCGTCATTGACGGTCACTGGGAAACCCCGGGAAGACCGATGGAAAAACAGCCCATAAGTCAGGAAACTTTGGTATACGGCAGCTCCTTTTGGAGCCAGTCATTTTTTCCAAGCTTCGAGGAAGAGCCTGTGAAAAGCCGTGCTATGCAAATTTACCTGTCAAGAAAAATTTTCTCGTCTGTAAAGTGATACGGCAATACATGTCTTTCCCTGAAAGGGAGTGTTTTATGAGTTTTTCGAATTTGTTTCTGCAGAGGCGCAAGGATGCGCCGGTTTTTGCAGCGGTCTTTATCGTTGTACTTTTTTTTGCAGGCTGTCAGATGGAACCAGAGGATAGTACCGGAAATCTGCACGGCGTATGGATCAATATATACCGTGATCCCGGCGGTGAATACCCGGATTTTGAAACAACAATAATAATCGATACTGAAAATAAAACTATTGAATATACAGACAGTTATAACGCAATAATAGTAAACTCTCCGGATTTTTCATCTGCATACGGAGTTTTAATAATCCAGTTCACCAAATACGGCGATTGGGGAGAAGAACCTACAACAGAGCATTCCAATGCAGGCAGTTACGGAGCATTTTACTGGAGAGATTTAGGAATTAATTCTGTCAGGATGGCAGATGCTTATGAAGAATGGAATCACGCTTTAGCCGGCACTCCCGAAGAAGCTCAAGAGAAGTTTACAAATGATAAGGCCGGCGATTACATCGACTGGAGCATAGTAGGTATTTATACAAAATGAAATTTCTTCTGCCGCTATTCCTGCTTCTTCTCCCCCTTTCTGTCTTCGCGTTGAGTGATTATGAAGATGACGATTTTTTATTTACAGATAATGAAGGCATCACTGTTACAGGGACAATACAAACCAGCCAGCAGATAGCTATTATAGACAGAGAGCAGATTGAACACAGCGGCGCTGCTGATATTGCCTATCTTTTGCAGGATTCACTTGGTTTAAATGTAATCCGTCACGGCGCTTACGGAAATAATGTCAGTATCAATCTGCGCGGGTTTGACACAAAACGTGTTGCCGTTTTAATTAACGGAATGCCTGTAAATTCATCACTGGACGGTAAATTTGATATTAGTCAGATCGATATGAATTCCATTGAACGTATCGAAGTTATTTACGGCGGTGCGGATTCCAAATACAATGTTTCCGGCGCATTTGGGGGTGTAATTAACATTATAACCATAAAAAAACAGGAGCCGGGGCTTCGTTTAGCGGCCTCTGTTTCCAATACATCAGCAATGCCGGGCAGATACCGTGATCGAAACGGCGAAATGCAGGAACCGCACCGGGAAGATTTATTTGACACGCAGAATTATTCACTGTCCGCTGCATACGGCGCAGAAGCGCTGTCACTGACAACTAAGGTTTTTGCAAACCGCGCGGATAATCATTTTATTTTTCTGGATTACACAGACAGGCCGCGCCGGAAAGACAATAACGAAGTCCGTGATGCAGGAGCGTCAGCGGCGCTTGTATGGGAGTTACGCGATCTTTCAAGGATACTTCTTTCATCCGGCTTTTATTACGGCAACAGAAATTTTCCCTCTTCCGGCTTTTCAGGCAATGCGGGAAATCAGCGCGATTTAGCCATCCGTGAAAACATTATATTTGACATGCCGCGTGCCTTCCGCGATGACATGGCAACGGAGTTCTCGGCAGGATACCAGTTTCACAGAAGGGAATATACAGCCCCTAACGGCATGGTTTCCCTTCATGATCAATTAAGCATTTCTGCGGTAAACCGCTGGAACTGGTTTTCAGGCGGCAGCTTTACATTAAGAGGCGGCGCCGATTACAGCTATACCCATCTTGATTCGACAGACGCCGGAAAACGCAGCCGGTTCGACAGCGGTTTCTACATGACAGCCGAAATTAAACCGGCGGAATCATTTCTGGTAATTCCATCATCAAAAATTATTTTTACAAGCGAAGGCTCGGGAAATTTTGCGCTAATACCCAAACTTGGAATTTTGTGGAATGTTACAGAAAATTTCGCGCTTAAAAATAATTATTTCCGCAATTTTAAATTCCCGGACTTTGAAGAACTTTACTGGGGCGGCGGAGGCGGCATTGGCAATCCCAATCTGCGTCCGGAAGACGGCTGGGGCGCTGATCTCGGCGGAACATGGCGCGTAACAAAACTGCTTCAGCTGGAAAGCGTTTTCTTTGCACAATGGATTAGGGATTCCATTCACTGGTTTTCAGGGAGCGGAGGAATCTGGCGTCCTGAGAACGCCGGAGAGGCTGCTCTTTTCGGACTGGAAAATAAAGCTGTATTCGGAATGCCTTTTTCCGGCGGCCCTTTTAATAAGGTAACGGCAACATTTTCACACCGGTACTTATTAAGCTATCTGTTAAGTTATAATTATACATTTACATCCAATAAAAGAATTCCTTATAATCCTGAACATATATTAAGCGGCTCTCTGGAACTTGGCTGGAAAAACGGCGCGTTAACAGTCAGCGGGCATTATGAAAGCCTGCGCTTCCATGACATTGCAAATCACACGGCGTTAAAACCACATTTTCTGCTGAATGCTTCCGTCAATCAGAAAACAGGAAAAAATCTTACAGTATTCTGCGCTCTGCGAAACATATTAAACACATCTTACGAATCTTTTTTTGATTATCCCATGCCGGGAACTACATTAACTCTGGGGATACGCGCAGCAATGGAGGTAAAATGAAAGCAAACAATGGTTTAATCACACTGATAATTTTTATACTTATTGTATCAGGCTGTACAGCGGGAAGCGGGAGGGAAATAAAAGACAGAACCGGAAGAACAGTAATTATTAAAAATGAAATTAACCGCATTGTATCTACAGCGCCCTCCAATACAGAAATAATTACAGATTTGGGGCTGGCGCATAAGCTGATTGCCGTTGACAGACATTCAGCTAACATTGAAGACATTCCCGCCAATCTGCCGCTGCTTGACTTCTTCTACCCGGATGCAGAAGTTATAATCAGCCTGGAGCCTGATATAATAATCGCAAGCGGACATAACCCCACAGGCAGCGGCGAGGACCCTTTCCGCCTTCTGCGCGAAACCGGAATCCCTGTTGTTTACATTTCCATGAGTAAAAGCATAAATGATATTTACACAGATATTGAGTTTATCGCAGAATTGCTGCATGCAGAAGATGAAGGTAAAAAACTTATAAGCACAATGAAAGCGCAGATAGCGGAAATTACGCAAAGAACAGCTGATACCGAAAATAAAAGAAGCGTGTATTTTGAAATATCCGCAGCTCCGTTAATGATGACTTTTGGAAAAGACAGCTTTATAAACGACATGATATGCATTATTAACGCGCGCAATATTTTTGAAAATGAAAATTGGCTTGTAAGTCCGGGCGCAGAAACTATCATTAACCGTAATCCCGATGTAATTCTTACCAATGTAGATTATATTGACGATCCTGTTAATGAAATAAAGCAACGCATTGGCTTTGAGCATATCAATGCGGTAATAAATAACCGTATTTTTCTGATTGATAACGATTCTTCATCGCGGCCCTCTGCGCGCGTTGTTAAGGCACTGCAGCAGATGGCAATGGCAGTGTATCCCGGGTTTGATGCTCCGGCTCCCCTCTTGATTAACACTGATTAATTTAATTAAATGCATATTATCCGCATGAGTAACAATAAACGTATTTTAGCCGGAACAATTATTTCCCTGCTGATTCTGATTTTTGCAATATCATCAGGCAGTTCCGCAATAAGCCCCGGCGAAACATTGCAGATAACGCTGCATAAAATTTTCCGTCTGCCGCTCTCCTCAGATATCGATCCTGTAAATGTATCCATTGTGTGGCTTTTACGCATGCCGCGCGTACTCCTTGCCTTTCTTGCAGGCGGCTGCCTTGCAATGAGCGGCGTTGTCTGCCAGTCTATTTTACGAAACCCTCTTGCATCCCCCTATATTCTCGGCGTCTCATCAGGCGCATCCCTTGGCGCGGGAATTATTATTATAAGCGGGATTACGCTTCCTTTTTTAGGCGGATTCTCCCTGCCTCTCATTGGTTTTATTTTCGGGCTTGCCGCTGTTTTGCTTGTTTCCGCCTTTTCATCAGGCATTGACAAGTCAATGTCGAATAACACGATAATCCTATGCGGCATGATCTTCTCGCTTTTTTTAAACGCCTTGCTTACAACATTAAGCGCAGTATTTTCAGATGATCTAAGGCGCATCATCCTCTGGCAGATGGGCAGTTTCGCCATGAGAGGCTGGAGCTATGTCGGGCTGCTGCTTCCCTTTCTGCTTATAGGAACTGCAGGGATTCTTTTTTACGCAAAGGAAATGGATATTTTAAGTTACGGCGATGAGCATGCAAAATCCGC
Source organism: Treponema sp. (assembly GCA_009781635.1). Lineage (GTDB taxonomy): Bacteria > Spirochaetota > Spirochaetia > Treponematales > Breznakiellaceae > WQXQ01. Next base: position 15,062 of record WQXU01000005.1, on the reverse strand, counting down.
CGGCGTGGAAACAGGCTCTTTACGCAGAAAACTGCTTGCATTTTGCGCAGTGCTGACAGGCGCTGCTGTCGCTCTTAGCGGCGTTATCGGCTTTGTAGATTTAATTGCACCTCACGCAGCGCGCCGGATAACCGGTTCCCGCCATATACATCTGATACCAATGTCATTCATCCTCGGCGGTTCATTAATGGTGCTGACAGACCTGCTTGCAAGAACGGTTATTTCACCGTCAGAGCTTCCGGTTGGCGCAATCACCGCTCTTATAGGCGCGCCGTTCTTTGCGTGGATATATTTTAAAAGAAGGAAAACTTAATGAGAACCGGAAGAGGACTGAAAAATGCTGACTGTTAAGGAACTATCTGCCGGGTATAATAAAAAAAATGTTATATTCGACATTAGTTTTTGCGCGCAAAAAGGTGAAATCCTCTGCATACTCGGACCGAACGGCTGCGGCAAAAGCACATTGCTTAAATCAATCGCGCACATCATAGATTACATGGGCACTGTTGCAGTAAACGGCGATGATATATCCTGTTTGCCGCGTAAAAAACTTGCAAAAAAAATCGCATTGCTAAGCCAAAGCGCGCAGGTTTATTTTCCTTATACGGTTTATGAAACTGTTTTCATGGGCCGGTACGCCTATTCAAAAGGCATTTTTAAAATATTTTCCGCCGAAGATAAAAACATAGTTGAGGAAATAATAAAAAAACTTGATATATGGGACAGTAAGGATTCCATGATCAACGAACTTTCCGGCGGAACATTGCAAAGGGTCTTTCTGGCAAGAACACTCGCGCAGAATCCTGATCTGATCCTGCTTGATGAACCTGCAAATCACCTCGATCTGAAACATCAAATTGAACTAATCAATTTTTTAAAAGTGTGGGTTAAGGAAAACGGCAAAACTCTAATCGGCGTATTTCACGATTTAAATCTGGCATGGCAATTCGCAGACAAGGCTGTTGTCCTTGACAGAGGAAAAATAGCCGCCTCAGGAAAAATTGATGATGTCTTAAAAAGCAATGTCCTTAGCGATGTTTATGGAATTGATATCCATAATTTTATGAGAGAATCCCTTAGAAACTGGGATTAAAAAATTACTTAAAACTTTTTTGCAATTTTTCCCCAGGTATCACGAAGGCCGACTGTTTTATTAAAAACAGGCCGTCCGTCAGCGCCGGAGTCCGGATCGCGGGCAAAATATCCAAGGCGTTCAAACTGAAACACCTGCCCCGGCGCGCCATTTGCAATTGCAGGTTCTCCCCATGCGTCAGTTATTACTTCCAGCGAATTGTGATTAAAATTGTCGGTAAACTCGCCGGGAGAACCGTCAGCGCGGGGCGCAATTTCCATTGGGCGTTCAGTGTTAAACATATAGTCGTAAATGCGGGTTTCCATGGGAACACAATGCGCTGCAGAAACCCAGTGTATTGTGCCCTTAACTTTGCGGGCATCCGGGGAAGCGCTGTTTCCGGCATTGCCGCCTCTTGTTTCAGGATCGTAGGTGCAGCGCACTACTGTGATATTGCCGTCCGGATCTTTTTCAAAGCCCGTGCAGGTAATAATATAAGCATAACGCAGACGCACAGAATTGCCGGGGAAGAGCCTGAAATATTTCGGCGGAGGCGTTTCTTCAAAATCATCGCGTTCTATCCACAGCTCGCGGGAAAATTGCACCTTGCGCATTCCTGCGCTTTCATCTTCGGGGTTGTTTACAGCTTCAAGCTCATCGCACGCATCCTGCGGATAATTTTCTATTATCAATTTTAATGGTTTTAAAACCGCCATCACGCGCAGCGCACGCCTGTTTAAATCATCGCGAAGGCAGTATTCAAGGAATGCAATGTCTGCCATGCTGTCTGTTTTTGCAACGCCAATCTGCGAGATAAAACTGCGGATCGCTTCCGGCGAATAACCGCGCCGGCGAAGGCCTGCGATTGTCGGCATGCGCGGATCGTCCCATCCTGATACGTACTTTTTCTGCACAAGTTTCAAAAGCCAGCGTTTGCTCATAACAGTGTAGCTTAAGTTCAGGCGTGCAAACTCAATCTGGCGCGACGGGAAAACTTCCGCCTCACGGATAAACCACTCATAAAGTGGACGGTGTATTTCGTATTCCAGAGAACAAAGAGAGTGGGTTATTCCTTCTTTGGCGTCGGAAAGCGGATGCTGAAAATCATACATTGGATATATACACCATGAATCGCCTGTGCGGTAATGATGTTCGCGCCGGATACGGTACATGACAGGATCGCGCATTACAAGATTCGGATGAGTCATGTCGATTTTTGCCCGCAGCGTTTTTGCTCCGTCAGGGTACCCGCCTGCGCGCATTTTTGCAAACAGCTCAAGATTTTCTTCGATAGAGCGATCCCTGTAAGGACTGTTCTTACCTGGCGGCGTTATCGTAATGTTATTTTTATCGGCAACTGCCGTTCCTCTGTACTCCCTTATTTCAGATTCAGTCAGATCATCAACATAAGCGTTTCCTTTTTTGATTATCTTGACTGCATGCTCATATAAAAACTCGTAATAATCCGATGCATAGTATTCGCGATCTTCCCAATCGTACCCCATCCATTTTATATCGCGTTTAATTGCTTCTACATACGAGATGTCTTCTTTTTCAGGATTTGTATCGTCAAAGCGCAGATTGCACTTGCCGCCGAAACGTTCAGCCATGTTAAAATCAATGCAGAAAGCCTTACAGTGGCCGATGTGAAGCCAGCCATTGGGTTCGGGCGGAAAGCGAGTACGCACATAACTGAAGCGTCCCTGGTCCAAATCTTCTTTTATAAAATCGGTTATAAAATCCGTACTCTGCAAATTCCGCGCTTCATCTGCAGAACCCGGTTTCGCGGCGCTGCTATTGGACATATTCGCTCCTTTAAAAATTCGTCAGATAACAAAGACCAAGGAGCAGAATTGCCCATAATATTTTATCGTTTTGGTCAATTTTTTTATCACTTATATTTTTCAGCAAAGGAAGCCTGCCGCCATACCACCAAAAAAGCCCCATCTGCGCATCTATACGGAAGGTATATTCGGTAAAGTCCTCTTTTTCGCTTTGAGTGCCGAAAAATAAATATGCAAGCCCGTCAAGTATTACGCTGAAACCCTCGATGGCCTTGAAATAATCGGCCTGTTCTATCGTTGTCATGAATGAAGGAATATCATCCTGCAGCTTGCCCTTATGGTTCTCGTCGGATTTTTCTACCCATGTTTTTTTTATTAACAGATCGAGGTTAGTCTGAAATTGATCCAGAAATGTCCGCAGTTCCTTTGAGTTTTTATCAAGCGCAAGCAAGCGCTGATATTCAATGCCAATTCCGAGCGCCTTTGCAAATTCACCTGCGGCCTTAAGGTCAGGTTTCTGGCTTTTCAAAAACCCGTCTTTGGGAAACAGACGCTCAGACGCTTTTCTGTAATCACCGGGCATTATGAAATTTGCAGATGTATGGCCTCGATACATATGACCAAGATGCAAGGAAATTGCAAAATAGTCAAGTAATCTGATATATTAAATTATGTTTAAATATTGTCCGCAATGCGCATCAAAAAAAATCACTTTTAAAGAAAGCAGGGTTTTTAACTGTCCTGACTGCGGTCTTGTTTATTACCACAATACAGCCGCCGCCACAGGCTGTTTAATAGTTGTTCCGGAATCTGACGGCGAAAAATTCGTTTTTCTTGTCCGCGGCAAGGAGCCGGGCAAGGGAAAGCTCGATCTTCCCGGGGGATTTGTTGACGCCGGCGAAGGCGTAGTTGAAGGCCTTCTTAGGGAATTGCAGGAAGAAACCGGCTGGCTGCCTCAGGAAACTCCAAAACTGTTTGCCTCATTTTCCAATGTCTACAATTATAAAGGCATTGATTACAACACCTGCGATATGTACTTCTCGGTCTGCGCTCCCGGACTAAAAGAGGAAGATCTGCGCCTTGAAGAAGCCGAAATCTCCGCCGTCCGTTTTTTAAAACCGGAAGAGATAGATTACTCTGATTTTGCCTTCTCCTCCACAGTTAAAGCCGTGAAAGCATATCTTAAAAAGTAATAAATACTTTCCAGTGCAAGACTTTTAATAATTCCAAGAATCTGATAAATTAATCTTTATGGAAACTCAATGCTCATTAATAGTAAGAACTTATGAATGTGACAGCTATAACCATGTGAATAATGCGAATTATTTAAACTACCTGGAGTATGCCCGGTATGAATTTTTAAAGGATGTCGGCTTTGATTATGTAAAGGCAATCGCTTCCGGTTACGGGACATACATTTCCCGTATAGAGATTGATTATAAAAAGCCGGCTTTTACAGACGATACACTGGTCATAAAATCAAGGCCTGTAAAGAAAGGCGCTGTCAGCGGAACCATCTCTCAGCAGATTTGGCGCGGAGAAGATTTAATAATAGACGCAAAAGTTACATGGGTGTTTGTTGATTCAAAGGGGATGCCAATAAAAATTCCGGCAGAGTATGATTTGCCGGGTCTCCGCCCGTGAAGCCTTGTATATTATTTACAAGCGCATTCATTTTTTTATTTGTTTCGTGCAGTACAATAACCTCACAAATTTACAAGCTTGAAACGCCTCTCTTGCCGGAGCAAAGCAGTATAAAAATAGCCCTAATCGCAGACTTGCACAGCACCATACACGGAAAGGAGCAGAGCATCCTTACCGGCATGATAAAAGATATAAACCCCGATTTAATAGTTCTTGCGGGCGATATTTTTGATGATGTTGTTCCCATGAAAGGAACCAGGCTTCTTTTATCCGGTATTTCCGGTACCGCTCCTATTTATTATGTTACGGGCAATCATGAATACATGAGCCGGGATATTGCCGGAATACGCAGGGAGCTTTTATCTTTTGGCGTAATTATACTCCAGGATACCTACGAAAAAATTATTATAAAAGACAATGAAATAATTTTAGCCGGCATAGAGGACCCATACAGGAAAAAATTTGAAGTGCCCGGCTATAATCAAAATGAAGCTATGGAAACGGCATTCAGGGAACTGGATGAAATTCCATTATACAAAATATTAATCGCTCATCGTCCGGAATTGATCGAAACATACAGGCAATATTCATTTGATCTGGTTTTATCAGGCCATACGCATGGAGGCCAGATTATAATTCCCAATATTTTAAACGGTTTATACGTGCCTCATCAGGGGGTTTTTCCAAAATACGGCGGCGGAATTTATACGCACGGAAATCTGACGCATATAATAAGCAGGGGACTTTCTGTCTCTCCTTTTCTTCCCAGGATTTTTAACCCGCCGGAACTGGTAATTGTCATAATTAATTCTGCTGATTAGCCTTACAGCACAACCTCGCTGTTATCAAACGATATTACTATATCTCCGGTATCTGACAAATAACGGATAATATCTATTATTTTTTCCTGCGCATCTATGACATCGCTTTTCCGAACTGGGCCCATATAGTCCATATCTTCTCTTATCATGGCTGCCGCTCTTTTTGAAACATTTTTAAATATTTTTTCCCTTGAAGTTTCACAGACATCTTTTAAAGCCTTTGCAAGCACCGTACTGTCAACTTCTCTTAATACTCTCTGAATTGATCTGTCATCCAAATCGAAGAAGTTATCAAATCTGAAAGGTATAAGATCCCGAATTGAATAGCTCCTGTCTTCCTGCACTATCCGGGCAAAGGCCCATGTATCGCCTTTAAGCTCAAGATTATTTACCGCGCTGCAGTAATCATCCGCCTTTTCAATAGCGTCATTATCAGATTCGTCATTGACAAATACCTTTATGGAAAATCTGTCAAGCGACTTCTTATTTCCGCATAATGTTATTGCAACAATTTTTTCCTTACTCATAAAAACCTACCCTGGCATCCTGTAATATTCAGATAACACAATCATATGTTAAGTTAATTCTTTATGCAATAAAAAATTAACGCTTATTGCCATATTAGTAACCGAACAAGAAAGGACACTAGCTTACACTTGTCTTTATTTTTTGCTCTTTTTCAAAACGCTTAATTGCCATTTCTATCAGGCGGGTGATTAATTCAGTGTACGAAATGCCGCTTGCTTCCCACATTTTCGGATACATGCTTATCCTTGTAAAACCGGGCATGGTGTTAATTTCATTTACTATTATTTCGCCGTTTTCTTTCAGGAAAAAATCCACGCGGGAAAGCCCTTCGCAGCAGAGCGTCTTAAAAACTTTTACCGCAAGTTCCTGAACGCGCTTTATTGTTTCTTCATCAAGTTTTGCGGGGACTTCAAGCGCCGCGCCTTTTTCATCAAGGTACTTGGCCTTATATGAATAAAAATCATGAGCGGAAATAATTTCACCGGGTACAGAAGCCGCAGGCTCTTCGTTACCCAGCACTGCGCATTCAATCTCTCTTCCGGGGATGTATTCTTCCATGATGATTTTTGTATCATACAAGAAAGCTTCCTTAAGCGCAGATATATATTCATCTTCGCTGCGGACCTTACTGATTCCCACAGACGAGCCCATGTTGGCCGGCTTTATAAAAATTTTACCGGAACCAAGCGCTGCCTGCGCTTCTGCAAAAGAAGGCTCTTTTTCATAACTATTTAATGTAATAAATTTTCCTATTGGTATTCCCGCATCCCGCAGAAGCCTTTTCATGACATCTTTGTCCATGCCGATTGCGGAGCCAAGCACGCCCGGCCCGACAAAGGGAATCTCCGCCAGTTTAAGAAAGCCCTGTATTGTGCCGTCTTCGCCGAAGGGGCCGTGCAGAATTGGAAATACTGCATCAAGGCGGATATTCCCGGCATTCTCTGCGGAAAGCATTCCCCGGCTCTCGGGGCGCAGAGTAACAGGATTGCCGTTTGTATTTAGGCTTACCAGAGCCGGATTGTCGGCATTCAGCAGAAACTCTTTTGCGTCATTAAGGAGCCAGCGGCCTTTTTTATCAATCCCTATAAGAACAGGTTCAAATTTTGTTCTGTCGATAGCATCATAAATATTTCTTGCAGATAACAAAGAAATTTCATGTTCGGCCGATTTGCCGCCGAAAAGTATACCTATTTTTTTCATAAACATCCTTGTTCTTATCGTCCTGTCAGCCGCCGCAGCGGACTTACGCCGAACCGGACTACAAAATAAATCCATGCAAAACCAAAACCCGCAAGGTGAGTTAGATGAGCCACATTGCCTCCCCTTCCGGTAAAAATAAAAAATAAAGACAGCAATGTAAACCCAAGCACCATTACAGGTGCGCGCAGGGGAATTATGCCCCAAATATAAATGACAGCGCTTGGAAATAAAACAGCATAGGCAAGCTGAACGGCATAGATTGCCCCGGAAGCGCCTACAAGCGATACAATTAGATTGCCTGTAAAATAATAAACCAAAAAGGAAAAAAATCCTGCCAGCGTTCCGGTAACAAAATAGAATAGAAGAAATTCTTTGCTGCCCATCTGTCTTTCTACATGGATCCCGAATATAAAAAGCCCAAGCATATTAAAAAAAATGTGCTGAAAATTGCCATGCATAAACATATAGGTAACAAATGTCCAAACCCATTTTTCTTCTATAATAATAACCGGTATCATTGACAGGTATATATTCATCAACATTCCTGTACGCTGTCCCAAAAAATTCGCAGCTGCAAAAATAACCAAATTTATGCCTATAAGCCAATACACAGCATTGAAGTGCGTATATTTAAACGGTCTTCTAATAATATTTTGATTCATATGCTAAGAATAAAGATAGAACAAAGACAGGTCAACACTCCGATGTTATCTGCCGGTATTCCCCGATTGTTTCGGCGCGGACTGCCTTCTCCCGCAGCGCAGCGCCTCCTTTTAATCCCTTTGTGTAAGCGCAGAACTGTTTGCGCATTTCAAGGCAGGCAGTGCGCTCGCCAATGTCTGCGGCAAGCATTTCCAGGTGCTGCATAGCGGCAGCTATACGCGCAGAAAACGGCGCCGGTTCCCAGCTGCCTGTTTCCAGAAGCGAGCGCGCTGCCGGAAAAATAAAGGGATTACCCATCGAACCTCTTGCAAACATGACGGCGGCGCATCCTGTTTCTTTTAACATTTGCAAGGCATCTTCCGGCGTATATAAATCGCCGGATCCTGTTACAGGAACCTGCAAGCGCGTAACCAAATCCGCAAGACAAGACCAGTCGCTCCTTCCGCTGTAATTCTGCGCCCGGGTGCGGGGATGCAGAGTAACCATTGCCGCGCCCGCTTCAACTGCAATGCGCGCGCACTCGGCGTAGTTAATGGAAGAGCTGTCCCAGCCTGAACGTATTTTAACAGTTACGGGAATGCCGCCCAGGCTTTCGCGGGAAGCGCGGACAGCAGCTTCTATTATACGTCCAAGGTTCGCAGGATTTTTCATAAGAGCTGAACCTGCGCCGTTTTTTACAACCTTGGGCACAGGGCAGCCGGAGTTTATATCAAGCGCATCAGGCTGCATCGGCGCAAGGAGCGAAGCTGCCTTGTAAATAGATTCGCTTTCTCCGCCGAATAATTGAATCGCATACAGTTTTTCATTTTCTCCGCGGCGAATCAGATTGACAGAAGAGGCATTGGACTGCGTATCAGGCGCAAGCCCGTACCTGCCAATGTGACGGTACAGCGCTTCTGCAGAGACAAGTTCTGTAAATGAAAAGCTTGCGCCCAATCCGGCGCAGATAGAACGAAAGGCGCGGTCAGTATAGCCTGCTACCGGCGCCAAAAAGAGATTACCAGGTACTTCAAGAGAACCAATTTTAACAGGACGGTACAGAGACATCACTCATTCGGAAGACCAAAAAATTTACAGGAGTTTTCCCAAAGCTGCGCGGCAAGAGCCTCTTCGTCCATTTCCAGCATCTCGGCCATGTAGCGGGCAGTTATGGGAAGGTACTTTGGCATATTCCTTTTGCCGCGGTAATCCGCAGGAACCATGAAAGGACTTTCCGATTCTATCAATATGCGATCTACAGGCAGGACAGCTATTGCCTCATGGAGATTTTTTGCGTTCTTGTATGTAAGATTTCCGGCAAACGAAAAATAAAGATTTAAATCCAGCGCTTTTTCGGCATACGCGCCGTCTTCCGAATAACAGTGGAACACGCCGCCCCTGGGAGGCAGACGATCGCGGAGTATATCAAGCACATCATGTCCCGCATCGCGGTTGTGTATAATAACAGGCAGGTTGAATTTTGAAGCAAGATCCAGCTGGGTAATAAAAAGTTCAATCTGGGATTTCTTGTCTCCGAATTTCCGGTAATAATCAAGGCCGATCTCGCCGATTGCAACAACCCTTGGGTATTGGATGCTCTGCTCGATATGCTGCAGCCAGTCCTTGCCCGGGTTTTGCACCTCGGACGGGCTTACGCCGACAGCATGATAAACATTTGTAGCAGATCTTAAATTTTCATAAACCTGCCCAAAGTCATGAAGACTGTTGCAGATTGAAACTATCCGGCTTACAGAAGCCTGACGGGCTTCCTGTATGACAATAAGCTGCTCAATGGGGTCTTCAACAATAAGCCCCAAATGGGCATGAGTATCAAAAAACTGCATAGCTTTATCCAAAAGAATTGATATTAGGAGTTTACCAAACTGGTAAAGTTAATTCTAACACGGCATAGCCAAATCGTCAACAAAAACTTATATTATTGATTATTTCCGGTTTACAGGTTTTTGGAATAAAACCGTCAGAATGCTGTCAGTTCTTCCCATTTGGAGGGCTCAAGGACATCCCTGTCGATACGGACAAATATCTGCGGGCGGTAATTGCTGTTTGAACGCAGGGCATTGTTTGCATTTAAGTAGCCAAGATTGATGGACGGAGCGCCCGGACTGTCAGTAAGGCGCATTCTTGTCATTGTCTGCGGATTACGGGTAATTGCATCCCAGGCGCGCGCAGACTCAACAAACATGACCATTGCCTTTGAGCGGTGTTCGCTGTTCCCCGTCTGCTCTGCCAAAGCCTCACTTACAACCCCGGCATTATTGCGAGCCATCATAAGACGTTCGCCTGTTTCAAGGAATTGTACATTGTCGTTGGGCAGAAGCACAGGCAGCCTGACCCGCTGCTGCTCCAGAACATCGAGCAGACGGTTATAATACCCTTCAGCCGCAAAATAATCGCCGCGCTGGAATGCGGCATTTCCAAGAGCAAAAAGCATTCTCCTGTTCAAAGGCAGTTCCGCAGAAGCCTTAAACAGGTACTCAAGGGCGTTTCTCCAGTCTTCTGTATGGTAATATGCAGCCCCGATGCGGTATTGAACTTCCGGCGGCGAATAGCCGTATCTTTCGGCGGTATGGTAATGTGACAGGGCTGCCTGCATATTGCCCATTTTTACGAAATATTCCAAATCGCCGCGAATTGAATATAACTGTCCAAGCTGGGGAGATGCCGGTATCAGATTCCTGTTAAGGAAATCTTCAAACAGTTCAATGCCCCTTATTGCCTGCTCTTCGGCAGGGAAGAATTCCCTGTTATTGATAAGAAGGTTTGCGTACCGGTAATGGGAGTCTACTCTGTAAATGCGCCTGCGGACAGTTTCCTGCCTTGCAAGGTCAAAAGCGCGGATTGCATTTTCAAGCGTCAGTCTTTCTTCATAATTGTTGCCAAGATTATGGTGATAACGCGCAAGATGATAATGCGGTTCAGGCAGATAAAGATCAAGGCTTACAGCTTCCAGCAGCATGTTCCTTACGCTTTCTATGTTTTCAACATAGGGATCCGGCACAACGCCGGGAGCTGCATTCCGTCTTTCAATCTGCTTGTCCAAAAGATATCCGCCGAGTTCCGCAAGCGAATCGGCAGAAAGCCTGCGTCTGTTACTGCTTTCAAACCATATTCTTATCTGAAGGACTTCGCGCAAGTCGTCCACCCGGATAAAGTATTTCATCATCCTTTCTACAACAGGCGCCTGCCATCCGTATAATTCCAAAAGCCTTGCGTATGAAAAACGCGCATCCTCATACCTGTCAAAGAATCTTGCAGGGTTTGAGTCCGCCCAGATAAGGAAGTTGTCTCCTGCGGCAAGCAGGCCTTCCCTGTCATTAGGCGTGAAATCCAGAAGCTCGCGCTGGAGCAGTCTGTTTGCCTTTTCATAATTCATAAGGTAAAAAGTATTAAGATTGGCATAATCCAAAACGCCTTTTTTATCACGCGGATAGAATCTTAAAAGCTCATCATACTTCCCTTCCGCCAGCATATACCGCCTTTGATCCCTGAAGGCCTCGGCATATGAATAAAACCATTTTTTCTTACGGTGCATGGAGAAAGCCTGATGAAATAATTCATTAGCTCTCTGATACTCACCTTCCGGAATCCGGGAATACCCGCGTTTATAAAGCGATTCAGCGGAAACAGGTATATAGATAAAATTGTAGCCAAGAAAAATAACGGAAGCCAGCAGGGCTGCAATGATTGCAAACAGCCTTAATACAGGCAGGAAATTATGAACAAAGATATATGCAAAGCTTGACTGTTCCGCTTCAAATGCAGCGCCTGTACTTTTCTCAAAACTTTTTGGAATGATAATAGGTTTGCCGGTGATTAGCTCTACATGGGCTGCGGTTTCTTTTACATGAGCGCCGTTTATAAGCAGACGGATTAATTTTGACAACTGCTGCGGAAGTATCACCTGTTCGGCGATTAATTCTTCGCAGGCTATTCTTAAGTTGAGCGGATAGGAAGCAAGAGTTCTTAATAAATTTTCAACATCCTCTTCGCTTAAAGAGATCTCTTCGATATCTTCCGGAACATCATGCTCTTCTTCTGTCTTTGCTTTTTTTCTGCCGAATAAACGTTTTTTTGGTTCAATTGTCGGTATTGAAATTGTTTTGGACTTGTTTAATATATCATCAAGCCCTGACAGAGAAAAATCATCGCTGCCGAAAACATCGCTGGAAGAACTCTCACTGCCGAAATCCATATTGTCAGATGATGTTATATCTTCATTTTCCAAATCGATGGAGTCAGATGAAAAGTCAGAACCAAAATCCCCGAGATCGAGAGTGGAACCTGCCGCATCGGATCCTGCATCCTGGCCGGAAAAATCCGCATCAAGAGGAAAATCATCAAACCCTGAATCGGGGGCTGTACTGTCACCGCCGGAAAAATCATCTAAAGAGAAGTCATTGCTTTCCTGCGATTCGCCTCCAAGATCGATGCCGGTATCAAAATCCGGCAAGGCTCCGGTTTCCTGAGTTTGCCCGCTGTCAAAATTAAAATCATCAACCGGTAAATCGCCGCCTGCCAATGATGAGTCTGAGCCAAACCCAAAATCATCAGGTTCAGCGCTTTGGCTTTCGCCGCCAAGATCTATCGATCCAAAATCATCGTTATCGAAATCTGCAGCGCCGCTTTCACTGCCGGAATCTACACTCTGTTCACTAAAGCTGAAATCACCGGTGCGGCTTTCCCCGCCCATATCTATTCCCATTTCATCTTCGTCATCTTCATCCTGAGAGTCAGCTTCCTGGAAATCATCCTCCGTATTCATGGATGAAAAATCAAAGGTGTCTTCCAAATCAGGTGAGCTTTCTGTATCACCGGCGCTCATACTGTTCATCCAGTCGTCACCGGTATTCTCATCAGCCTGTTGATTAAAATCGTCAGCTATATCAAATGATGAATCTTCATCACCCGGGTCTGATTGGAGATCGGAAAAACCTGCCAGAAGATCTTCCGGCGGAAAATAGCTCTCTGCAAGGGGATCAGCATCCATATCCGCCTGGGGCTCTTCTGTAAAAGGATCATCAGGGGATGGCGTATTCAGGTCATTTAAAAAATCATCCAGCGCAGACAGGGCGCCGCCGGACGGCGTTTCCATTAGAGGCGGATCGTCACCTGACAGATCGCTGACAAAAGCTCCAAAATCAAAATCTGCGCCGCCTGTATCAGCCGCCGCCGTATTTGCCGTATCGCTCCCTTCGTAGTTAAAGGGAGGCGCTTCTTTTGCCGGCAGCGCAAGATCATCAAACGGCAGACTCAGAGATTCAAGATCTTTCTTTTCGTTTGCGATGTTATTAAAGGAGGACTTAAATTGACCCAGCTCATTCAACGATGGCATAAAACTCCGTTTTAAGCGCCAGCCGCTCTACAATAATAATAGCATATTAAGATAATTATATATCGACCGATAATTGTAAAGAATGTATGAAAACGATTTATAACTTTGTCTTTTTGATAATAATTGCCTTATTTTCACCCGCAATTGCCCAGGCATATGAGTGGGAGTCTTCCGAGCTGCTGGACCGCCTGCTGTCTATTTCAGGGCCGGGCCTGCCTGTGGTACACGGAGATTACATAATTTTTACAGCCGATTCAAACCTGCGAAGGGTTGGGGTGGCTTTTGCATATGAGGGTTTTGGGAATGTTCACTGGTTCAGGCAGCTTCTTGTCTCCCAGGATCGATTATTTGCGCCCATTGCTCCGGGCCAGAAAACCCCTGAGCCTTTCAAAGATTCCGGTATACAATTCCATGTACACAAGATTCCTGCGCATTTAAGGGAACTGGAATACAGGCTTGTTATAAACGGTTTGTGGACTGTTGACCCGTTCAATGAAAATACGCGCATGTGCCCTGTTTCCGGGCTGAATTTGTCGGTTTTACGAATGCCCCTAAGGCAAACAAGACCGAATCCCCTGAACGGCCTGCCCGATGGTTTGCATTTTTTGTTCAGAGGCCCTCCCGGGGAAATTGTTACGATAGCCGGAAACTTTAACGGCTGGGATCCCTTCATGTATGAATTAAAAGAGGGGCCTGCAGGCGTTTATAACATTACTATTCCGCTGCCTCCGGGCACATATCAATATGTGTTTTTCAACCGCGGACAGCGTTTTGTTGATCCTCATAACCCAAGACGGATTTACGCAAGGGATGGCAGCGCAGCAAGCGAGATTGTTGTTCCTTAGTTAATTCTCTCGCGCGAGGAGTGGGGGTTAGGGTTTGGGGGTTAGGGAGTGGGGGTTAGGGAGTAGGGTTTAGGGTTTGCGGAGTTGTTGAAAAAGTGGCAGATGCTGCTGTTATCCCCGCTACGCTATATGTGGCGTAGGCATGACGTGTAACAACACTACGAAAAACCGGTAGCTGCTACCAGAGCGTCTCCTATGAAATTGCGTGAAAGTACTAAAAAAACGGCTGGTCTTTAGGAGGACAAAATGCCCAGAATGACGGAAGAAGAAGCTAGAACTTTTAATGAGTTTTTTATTAATAATACAGAAAAATTGACTTTTGGTCCAAACGGAAGCGATTGGCTTAGCCAGCGTGAAATGCGCGCTTGGGGACTGGAAAACCAAGCAGTCAATTATATTATTAAAAAAGCAATAGACGAACACAAACCCCCTGCCCAGATCATTAATGAATTGGTTGGGGAAAAACTTGCTGTCGCTGTTAAAATTCTTATTGCTCATTGTCAATTGCTCACTGCTCACTGTCCCCCCATCAATCTTCCATCTGCGGTTCTTAGCCTTGGATAACCTCTGCCCTCAATGCCGATGAAATTCCACGCTGGATAATCTTTGAGTTCACCGTTGATAGTGGTGTTTACCCTTGCGGTGTAGCCCAAGCCTGTCTAGAATGTACTTGTGCGTATACGTTGACAATATGTTTTGGTTACATTACCTTTAAGATATGCAAACTGTTGTATTAAATATTCATGATGAAAAAAAGACCGCTTTATTGCTTGGACTGCTTCGTGATCTGCGTTATGTTGAGGTTCGTGAGCCGGTACAAGCCCCCACAGATGATGTATATGCAGGAATAAATTCAAAACTTGATGAAGATATTCTTCAATCACAATTAGATGTTCTTGCAAAGGTTGAGTGGTAATGCTCAAAGGTGAAATCTGGTGGGCAGACCTTCCGAAAGAGAGAGGCTCGGAACCAGCAAAAGCCCGTCCTGTATTAGTTTTGCAAAGCGACGAAATGAACCGCAGTTCCATTAGTACGGTTATGTGCGCCGCTATTACATCAAATATTGATCTGGAAAATGCGCCGGGAAATTTCCGTCTTGAAAAGGGTGTGTCAAAGCTGGACAGAACTTCGGTAGTCAACTTTTCGCAAATTGTTACTGTTGATAAAACATTT
>WQXU01000004.1 GCA_009781635.1 Treponema sp. | reverse complement strand
TCATTGTTAACCCCACATTGACCTCCGGATAGCATTCCTATCGTTTAGTCTCTAATAATTTGGGTTACATTTTCATAATGAGGCAAAACTCCTTTTCGGTTACTTTTTTCATGAGGCACCGCGCTGTCTTGACAAAAGATGCGTATTAATAGATCATAATAAAATGACAGCAGCAGCGGCCATAAGATCCTTGCTTTTAAATCCGATGTTTTTATCCACTGTCACAAGCTTGTGTGTCGCACAGGTTTTAAAGCTTGTTTTTTATTTATTTACCAATAAGAACAAAAAAAAATGGGACGCTATAGAAACTGTTATCTGGCGTACAGGCGGAATGCCTTCAAGCCATTCTGCGGTTGTTTGCGCGCTTGCAACATCGGCAGGTATAAAGCACGGCGTATCTTCCGATATTTTCGTGTTTTGCCTTGTTTTTGCAATGGTAGTCCTGCGCGATTCTGTGGGAGTAAGAAGAGCGGCAGGTTTACAGGCAAAAGCTCTTAATCACCTTGGAAAGCAGACCGCAAAATTAATCGGCCTTGAATTCCATTCAGTCAAGGAAATCCAGGGGCACACTCCTTTGGAAATTTTAGTAGGATCCTTATTGGGCATCTTCATCGCAATTTGCTTTTATTGCATTTTTAACCGTCTGTTTTAGGCATTCTATATGTCTTTCTTCCGCTCTGTTTTACTTGCATCTTTAATTTCCCTGTTAGCTGCATTGGGGCTTTTGTATCTTGGGTTTTCAATGGGTTATGAGGAGTTTAAAGGCGGATATGCAGTCCTTACGCTTGATTCATCTATAGAGGGCAGACCTGTTCGTTCCATTCTGGAAACAGGGCTCATCTTCGGCGGGGAGCCAATTTGCGAATCATCTCAGTGGGTTATGCTTGATGTTTTTGACTCCCTGGAGAAAATTCCCCTTGATGAATATTCAAAAAGAATATTCCCCTTTGATCCGCGCAATGACGGATATGCGGATAAATTAAGAAACATCTTTGTAAGAGACGAAAAGAGGTTTATTTACATTCCCATTATCGCGGGCAACTGGAACTCAAATTTGCTTAACAGGATGTTCAGCGATTTGTTAGGTGATATTTCTTTTTCTGTTGATTATTACGGAATCGGCCGTCCATTATCGCTTTTTTTTATAGTTTACGCCGCGGCTTCCGCCATTTTGCTTCTTCTGTGCTATATAAAAAGAAAAGCGCACAGGAGCATTGTAAACATCATCCCCATGATTCCTGTTCTGTCCTCGCTTGGTTTTTTTGGAGCGGCAGGAATCGGCTGCGCGGCGCTTCTTTTTGGCTTGTTCATCCTTATAAAAGAGCCCCTTGCAGACCTTGTAAATTCTTCCGCTAAAGGGTTTGGTCAGAGAATAAATCAGATTATTAAGGATATTATTCTTCCGTACAGATATTACTGGCTGTTCCTGCCGTTTTTTATTATTGCCTTTGCAGTTCTTGTAATTTTCTCCCAGCTCAAACTTTTATTTTTAATTGCCGTTTCCGCAGCTTCCTTTGCCGTATTTTTCTTTTCCTTAAAGATTGTGATATTTTCCGGTGTTGAACACAAGAGATTTAATCCTGTAACCATAGTAAAGCGCCGCTTCCCGGAATTTGTTTTTTCATGGTATATACTGCCCTTTGTTGCCGGTGTTTTTTTAACGCTTTATTTTACGCCTTATATGTCCGGAACATACGATTCCAAAAATAAGTTTGACGCTCTTATTAGTGAACAGGACTATTATGCTCATCTTGCATATCAGGCGTCTTTTTCTACACGGCAAATGAGCGATTCTGCAGAACAGAACAATCATGCAGTGTTCCCGGATTTTTTCTTTGACTCAGACGGCCTTCCTTCCATGAGCATAGCATCT
The DNA here is from genome assembly GCA_009781635.1 of Treponema sp. GTDB lineage: Bacteria > Spirochaetota > Spirochaetia > Treponematales > Breznakiellaceae > WQXQ01. The sequence continues at coordinate 122,852 of WQXU01000004.1, read as the reverse complement.
GCAAATCAAAACTTTAAAACAGGCGATTATCCTGCGTTTCCGCTGAAATATTTAATGGAGTTTTTTAATACCGTAAATAACGAAGAAAAAACCGATGTAAACTGGAATGCAGGCAGCATTACAGAAAGGGTTTCCCTGCTTATATTGATATTGTTTCTTTTGCCTGGATTTATTATAAAGAAAAAGGATAATAATGCTAAAATAAACTATGATGGTTTAAAAAGGTTTACCGGAAAACAGCGTTTGGCGGGTATTAACCGGAATAACAAGCAGCTGTATAATGGCAGTATGTCTTGTAATTTGAAGGATGCTTAAAGTATGAAGATATATTCATTTCCAAGGGGAGGACTTCCCTATGAAGACACATCAGCGCCCGTAAAAGCTTTAGCCGAAAAGGCATTTTTACCGGCTCTTTCTGTAATTCCGCTTGGAAATAAGGCAAGGCATGTTTACCCCGTTGTCACCATCGGAGAGATGGTTCGTGAGGGTATGCTTATAGGAAGATCTTCAAGCGCTTCGGCGGCCAATGTTCATGCTACAGTTCCCGGAAGGATAACAAGAAAAGTAAGCTGGAAAGACAGAGACGGCATTGACAATGACGCGCTTGTAATAAAAATGGAAGGATCTTTTGAGAGGCTGGGCAGGAAAGAAGATGTATCGTTATGGAATAATCTTGGCTGTTATGATCTTCAAAGAATAATTTCCGATTACGGAATAGTAGAGATGGAAAATTCCGAAATGCCCCTTTCTGAATTAATCTCTGTCAGCAGAAGGGATAATGAAAAACTTACTCTTGTTGTCCGCTGTGTTTTTGACGACCCCTGGCTTGTTGCAGATTATGCGCTTTGCAAAGAGAGAATGAATGCCGTTATTGAGGGAGCCGCAATTGTAGCGAAGGCCTGCGTGAAGGTATCACAAATTATTTTTGCGGTTTCACACAAGGAAAAAGATCTGGGAGAGTCTCTTAAAACAGAGGCAGGAAAGATATTAAAAACGCCGTTCTCATTGGTATATACAGGATCCCGTTATCCGCAGCGGAATAAAAGAGAACTTGAACTTGCTCTTAGAATATATGAAAAAAAAGAAGGATTAAGCCTTGGCTCCCTTTTAATTCTTGGCCCTGCCTGTCTTGCGGCAGCGCATGATGCAGTTGTAAACAGAAAACCAATTCTGGATCGATATGTGGCCGTAGGAGGTTCGGCAGTAAGTAAACCTCAGATAATGATAGTCAGAATCGGAACTAGAATTGCAGATGTTATAGAGCAATGCGGCGGTTTTACAGAGCCGCCTGCAAGAATTATTACAGGCTCTCCGCTTTCCGGCAGAGAGGTTATATACCTTGATGAGCCTGTGGGGAAATCGTGTTATGCGATTGTTGCAATGACTAAATCGCAGCTCTCCGTTTATAAACAGCAGAACTGCATTAACTGCGGTGAGTGCAGGGCAGTCTGTCCGATAGGCCTTGATCCGCAGAATATTTACAAGTGTATAAGAACCCATGAAATAGAAAATGTCGGCACAACAGGATGTCACGGATGCGGCTGCTGCAAGATTGTATGTCCGTCCGCCCTGCCGTTACTGGAAACATTTCTGGAAAGAAACCAGGAGGACAGAAATGTCTGAGCAAAAGATGATTTTTTCACATAAACCGCAGATAAATATTTCATGTCCAAGTACGGGGAGAATGTGGCTAATCTGCGGCTGCGCGCTTGCCTGTGTACTGCAGTCCGCCTTAAGTGACGGCGGCAGTTCGCTGATTGTAGCTTTTACCGCATTCATTACCGCAATATTAACGGAATTTCTTTTAACGTGCCGCCTTCGCAGGACTGCAAAAATAAAAGACGGAAGCGCAGCCGCAACCGCGATGATTCTTGCGCTTCTGCTTCCCAATCAGATTCACCCTGTATATGTTTTTTTCGGCACGGCATTTGCGATAACTGTTGTAAAACACAGCTTTGGAGGACTGGGATCGAACTGGCTTAATCCGGCGCTTGGCGGATGGCTTTTTATCCGCTTTTCCTGGCCCTCGGCTTTTGCAGTGGATCCTGATTCTCTGTCTGTTTCGGAAATGATTTTAACAACTGATGCAAGCCCAATAGATAACTCCGTTACAGAGTTTTTAAATAATTCAATATTTTCAGTTACCGGAGTGCAGATACCTTCCGGCTATGTTAATCTTCTTTTCTTTAACGGCCCCGGTTTAATTGCAGACAGGGGGCTCTTTGCGCTTTTAATAGGAACGATTGTTATAACAGCCATCGGTATAAACCGCGGCTGGATACCCTTGGCATTTATTGCAGTTTATGGTTTTCTTATCCGTTTTGCAGGAGATACAGCATCTGTTGCGGAAGGTATATACTGGACAGGTGACATGCTTTACGGATTATTTTCCGGCGGGACAATCGCCGCGGCGTTTATTATAGCTGCAGAACCGTCAAGCAGCGCAAAATTAAAAGGCGGTATTTTACTGGCAGTTGTTTTTGGAGCTGTTTTTTCATGGTTCTTCCGTTACTGGTGCGCAGATTATTCAGGATGTTTTATTGCGCTTGCCCTTGTAAATTGCATAACGCCGGTTATAAGGCTGATGGAAGAAAGAATTTTTCTTTACCGCAGAAACAGCGTTAAATTCATGGAGAGGTTGTCATGAAAGACAAGGCGCTTTTATTAGGCTGGGTAACAGGACTTTTATTGTTAATATCGATACTGTGGATTTTTACACAGGGAGTACAGAGCTATTATCTTTTACGGACAGTAAATAATAATTTTATCAGCAGAAATGATTCACGCAGAGTTTCTGAATATGTGCAGGTAAAACCGGGCAAGGCTGGCATTCTTGGATACTGGTATAAAATGTATAACTCCGATGATAAAATGTTTGTCTTTCCGGTATTTCAGGATGGAATACTAATTCCTCTGGGAGCTATAGTGTCAGCAGAAGGAACTGTAAAAGAAGTAATCCCTCTAAGCGCGCATGCTGTGCAAACCTTTGAAAAAATTCCAAATAGTATTTTACAGATATATACTGCAAGGATAGAAGAGGCCGGCAGGGAAGGAAGCAATTTATGAGTTTGAGTCGTCAATATTCCTTTTGGGGTTCATTATCGCCTCTTGGCGGATTAACAGGCGCGGGCCTTTTAATAATGGCATCTGCGCGTCTTTCCTGGGCGATTACTGTAGCCGGAGGCCTTTTTTGGGTATACGGTTTTACGGCATTTACATTCTCTGCGCTTTTATCCGTAGCAGGCAACAAGATTTTTCCCGAAAAAGGGAGGATCATTATCTATACCTGCCTTGCTGCATTTTTCGGCAGCATTTATCTTTTTCTGTTCTGGCTGTTATGCCCCTTTGCCGCATTTGAAAATTTTATGCTTTTATCGATAATCCCGCTTTTTTGCGCAGGCTCCGGCGTTGCGCTGGGCTTAACATCGCAAAATTCGGAAAAAGAATCCCTGCATGAGCAATCCGGACGAAGAAGAGTGGATGTAACTCCGGATGTTTTTGAATATGTATCTGAAGCTGTCTCTCAGGCTGCATCTGTTGCCTGTCTTATTATGGTTTTTTCCATTGTAAGAGAACCCCTGTCCTATTGCTCACTTTCATTTCCGGGAACATCTGCAGGAATGATTACGATTATGTATTTTAAAGAAGGCGCTTTTTTTCCGATTGGCATTTTTGCATCTTCTGCGGGAGCCTTATTGTTATTGGGTTACATTGTATGCCTTTATCAGTATGCAAGGGGTAATAAGGGAGACTATCAATGAACCTTTTACTTTTACTTATTTACTCATGCTTTACGATAAACCTTGTACTGCAATGCGGGCTTGGCATAAGCGGAATTGCAGAATCCAAAAGAACGGTTGATTTACAGTCTGTGACGCAGTTAATTATTGTTTTTTTATCGGTTATTCTTTTGTGGGCTTTCTTTTCCAGGCTTTTACATTCGTTAATTTCAGGTATATATATATATGTCCTTTTATTTCCTGTAAGCGCCATTGTATATTCGGCTCTTGAGTTTACAGTGTTTCGTTATGTGCTAAAAAAGGATGCAAGTGACGAATCCTTTGTCAGTTTTCATTCAGGAATTACAGCCGCTGCTGTATTTATATGCATAAACATATCAAATAATATTCTGGAAGTTATAATACTTTCTTTTGGTTTTGCATCCGGTATATTCCTTGTAAATATGGTTATAAGAGAGATTCGAAGGCGCGCTGCTCTTGAAGCTGTTCCTTTATTTTTAAGAGGCAAACCTCTGATACTTATTGCCATGGGGTTGTTTTCGCTTATTCTTACAACAGCTTCCCTTTTACTTTTCAGGATGATTGGTGCAGGGTGAAAGAAGAAAAAAAAGTTTATTTAATTCTGGGTTCTCATGCGCATGTTCCGTCCGGCGCCCGGGAAAGTGAATTTGAATATGTATACGAAAAAAAAATGCGTCCCTTTATATCCACAATGTACCGTTATTCCAATATTCATGCAGTTCTGCATTATTCGGGCGTATTACTTTACTGGGTAGAAAGAAATCATCCTGAATTTTTCATGCTGATAGAAGACATGGTTTCGCGCAAGCAGGCGGAAATTCTGGGCGGAGGATTTTACGAACCCTACTTTCCATTAATTCCGCTGCAGGACAGAATCGGGCAGATTGAGCTTATGACAACATACCTTCGCAAGCATTTCGGCAAACGTCCTCTTGGCTGCTGGATACCTGATTTTGTCTGGGAGCAGCATATGGCGGCTTCTATTTCTTCCAGCGACATGAACTATACTTTTTTATCCAGGGAACAATTTATAAAGGCGGGAGTAAGCGCAGCTCAGCTTTTTTCTCCGTGCATAACTGAAGACCAGGGGAAACTTGTCACTGTTTTTCCGGTATTCAAATCTGTAGAAAAAGAACTTGAAGAAAAAAGTTTTTCTCAGGTGATTGTAGATTTTATTAATCAGTTTGAACATCATGAGAATGAAGCTTGCGTTTCTTCAAATTGCGCTTATGAAAAAATTATAAGCGTTTTTCCCGATAAAGTTCCTTCTTCTCCCGAAGAGGCTCCCGAATATGCATGGAACCGTTTTTTTGAAGAAATATCGCTATCCAAAAATATCGCAGAAACCATACTGCCTGCAAAAATCCTGAAGGGTCAGAAAATATACAACAAGTGCAGTTTTCCCGATTCTTCCGCCCTGGATAATAATTTTTCTCCCCGTCAGTTTCTAATCGAACATGATGAAGCAAACGGTGTCTATTCAAAAATGATATTTACAAATGTGCTTATTAACCAGTTAAAAGGCGATAAATCCAGAAAACTTAACGCAAGGGAAGAACTCTGGAAGGCGCAGGATTCATGTCTTTTTTCTCCCTGTAAAGGCCAGCCTGAAAATGAACTTCGCAAGGCAGCGTATTCTTCTCTTTTACGCGCTGAAATATTAACAAGGGACAAGGGAGTATTTACATCCTCTCTTATTCAATATGATTTTGATCTTGACGGCATTAAAGAATATTTATTTCAGGATACAAAAGTCAACTGCTACATTCAGTTAAAAGGCGCCTGTGTTTTTGAGCTTGATTACCTTCCAAAAGAATGGAATTATCTTGACTGCGGTTCTTTTGAATCGGGAAGGCATGCTGCGTTTGCGGATATAATAGCTTCCGCGGATTTAAAAATTACACAGTCAATTGATTTTAAGAAGGACAGGGAGCGTCTTTGCTTTAACGAATATTATGAAGCGGCGGCGCAGGACAGAAAAGGAAAATCATGTTTTAAACTTGCGGCAGGAAAAGATGACATTCCGTTTGGCAGTATCGAAATTAACAAGTGTTATTTGCTAAAAAGGGATATACTTACCGTCTCTTATACGTTAAAAAATACAGATAAAAAAAAGATTAGCTTCCAGTTTATTCCGGAAATCAATTTTTCATTTGCCGGTATTTCAAATGATTATGTGCGTTTTTATACGGCAGATAAAAATAAAAAAGATATTCATATAGATAAACATTTTAAATCAGATAACATAAAAATCCTTGATGTAAAAAATGAAGTGCAGATTAATCTTGCATCCGTAAAAGAGTATAACGGTTATCTTGTTCCTTCATATAAAAATGATCTTTATCAGTCAACAAGACTGCTGCCTGCATTTTTAATAAGCCTGGAATCAAATGAAACATGGACAAATGAGTTTAGCTTGAAGTTTTCCCATTAATTTTGTATTATAAACAACTATGAAAAGACGACTTGTAACTTCAGCATTGCCATATGTTAATAATGAACCTCACCTTGGCAATCTTATTCAGGTGTTATCCGCAGATGCATTTGCACGGTTTTGCAGGCTGCGCGGATATGAAACCCTCTACGTCTGCGGCACCGATGAGTACGGAACTGCGACTGAGAACAAGGCGGCAGAAGAGGGAATAAGTCCAAAGGAACTTTGCGACAGATATCATGCGATACATGCGGATATTTACAAATGGTTTAATATTTCTTTTGACAAATTCGGCCGCACTTCGACGCCGATTCAAACGGAAGTAGTCCAGGATATTTTTAATAAACTTGATAAAAACGGCTATATATGTGAAAAGACGATAGAACAATTTTACTGCTCAAAATGCGGGAAGTTTCTTGCCGACCGTTTTATACGAGGCCTTTGTCCTGTTTGCGGCAGCGCCGATGCAAGGGGGGATCAGTGCGAAGCCTGCGGAAAGTTACTCGATCCTGTCGATTTAAAAGAGCCTCAATGTTCTGCCTGCGCTAGTACTCCGTCTTTAAGAAAAACAAATCACCTTTATATTGATCTTCCTGCAATAAAGCAGAGGCTTGAAACCTGGATAAAAAAAGCGTCGGCAGACGGGTTTTGGGCGCATAATGCAATACAGGCTACGCAAGCCTGGATACGTGATGGTTTAAAAGAAAGAGCAATTACAAGGGATTTAAAATGGGGTATACCTGTACCCAAAGACGGTTACCAAAGCAAGGTTTTTTATGTATGGTTTGACGCGCCTATTGGTTATATTTCCATAACAGGCGAGCTGGGTGAAGAAAAAGGCAACTGGCGTGATTTTATAAATTACTGGTGGAAGAGTCCTTCAGAAGTTGAATTATTTCAGTTTATCGGCAAGGATAATATTCCGTTTCATACGGTTATTTTTCCGTCAAGCCTTTTGGGCAGTACCAGTGAAGAGAGCGATAGATGGACAATGTTACACCACATGTCCTCTTCTGAATATCTAAATTATGAAAACGGCAAATTTTCAAAATCAAAAAATTTTGGAGTATTCGGAACAGATGCGATGAAAACAGGGATACCTGCCGATGTCTGGCGGTTCTATATTTTTTACAATCGTCCGGAAAAATCGGATGCCATGTTTTCCTGGGATGATTTTAAAGAAAAAATTAACGGCGAACTGATTGGAAATTTTGGAAATCTTGTAAACCGGACTCTTTCTTTTATTACAAGGTATTTTGACGGTAAAATCCCCGAAGGTGAGAGTGACAGCGTTCTTTGGAGTAAGGTAGCAGACAGGGAAAAATCAATTGCGGAAAAACTTGACAAGGCTGAATTAAGAGATGCATTCCGTGAAATATTTGAATTGTCATCTTTGGCAAATAAATATTTTCAGGATTCAGAGCCGTGGAAGCTGCGTAACGAAGATCCGCAAAGAGCAAAATCTGTAATCCGCGATCTTGCATTCATAATTCGCGATCTGTCTGTTTTAATTGCGCCTTTCATGCCGTCAATATCGGAAAAAATTGCCCTGTTTCTCGGTTTTAAAGACGGAAAAAACCTTGCATGGAACGATATTGGCAAACCCCAGGGTATCGGCGATGTACAAATAACAAGCGAAGTGCTATTTGCAAAACTTGAAGAAGAACAGATTAATATTCATAGAGAACGTTATTCCGGAATTAATACAGAAAATACAAACGGCAGCGCATCATTAAAACCTGCCGCTTTTTCTTCTGTCATTGATTTGCGTGTAGCAAAAATTGAGAAAGTAGAAAGGCATCCTAAGGCCGACAAACTCTACGTTATTAATCTGGAAACAGGAGAAGGGATTACGGGAGTACGCGAAGAGCGTCAGATTGTTTCCGGTCTAGTTCAATTTTATACAGAAGAGCAGCTTCTTGGAAAAAATATAATTGTTGCATATAATCTGAAACCTGTAAAATTAAGAGGCATTGAATCAAAAGGAATGCTTCTTGCCGCAGGCGATATTATTGAAGACTCTGAAGAACGTGTAGAAGTTATAAGTGCGGACTCATATCCCACAGGAACAAGATTTCTGCCTGAAGGCGAAGAGGCATGTACTCCCGGTGAAATAGATATTGATACCTTTTTCTCGCGGCCGATTGTTGTAAATGATTATATTGTAATGGCAGAAGGCAAAAAATTGTGTCTGGACGGCAACCCTGTTAAAACAGAAATTATCCGCTGCGGTGAGGTAAGCTAGGTTGGAAATTACAGAAGCCGATCTTGCCGCTTGCGAAAACGCAGATTCATTTTTGCAGTCATCAATGTGGGCTTCTTTTAAAGAAAAATTTGGGTGGACTGCGAAAGCTTTTCTTGCAGACTGGCTTGAAGACGGCACAAATGAAAAGACGCCCCTTTTGGTTCTTTGCAGGCAGCTTGCACCCGGATTTTCATTTGCGTATATTCCATGGGGCCCAAAGCTTCCTGCATCCATTACGGCATCTGACAGGGTAAAAATAGCGGCGGAACTGGGAAAAAAACTAAGAGCATTACTTGCGCGTAACACAGTATTTATCCGTTTTGAACCGCCCTGGTTTTACAGGGAGAAAGAAAGCGGTATTGAAAATGAAGCTTCCCTGTTTAAAACTTTCGGATTTAAGAGAGCGGCAGCTGCAGTCCAGCCGCCGGATACTGTAATCATCAATTTGGAAAAAACAAATAACGAAATCCTTATGCAGATGAAGCCAAAATGGCGTTATAATATTTCTCTTGCGGAAAAAAAAGGCATTATTGTAAAAACCTGTACGGGCAGGGAAATAGAAACATTTTATAACCTGTTAAAAGAGACGGCGGCAAGAGACGGTATTTCCATACATGGTATAAATTATTACAGAACACTTTTTGAAATATGCAATAATGACATGACCGGCGGTAATAATAAAACCGGCATGATGCAATTAAAGCTTTACATTGCATCGCATGCGTCTGATACGCTTGCCGCAATTGCTGTTCTTTTCCGCGGAAAAGATGCAGTTTATTTATACGGAGCATCTTCAAATATTAAACGCAACCTTATGGCGCCCTATGCTCTTCAGTGGAAGGCAATGCAGGATGCAAAAGAAGCAGGATGCCTTTTTTACGATCTTTTCGGAATACCTCCGAATGAAGATCCAAATCATCCAATGGCGGGTCTCTTTCGTTTTAAGACAGGCTTTGGAGGCCATATTATCCACCGGCCAGGAAGCTGGGATTATCCCTGCAAAAAGGTATTTTATAATCTTTTTAGAATCGCAGAGGGGTTGCGGAAAAAAATTATGAATTACAAAAAGAAAAACCGAAGGTAAATAAATAATATAAATTTTCCCTTGTATTAAAATCCATTAATATATAATATTAGGTAACTTCCAATAACATTAGTTTTAGAAGTTTCTAAAAAATTATAAGGAGTTATTATGGGTTTTTCATTAAACACATATCCAATTATTTATCGCTCTCAATTTATAGATGGAAAATGGACAGGCGGGTATCTGGAAAAACCGCACAAGACACCGGAAGAAGAAGCGGCCATGAGCGCCGATGAGCGCGCAAAGCTGCAAAATTCACGTAACTATTATGATGATATGCCTCTTGTAAATTATACAAGCCAGTACGGTTTGGCGTGTTTTGAAGGGCTCAAGGCGTTTCCGCAGAAAAACGGCGGACTTTCTATTTTCAGGCCGGAAAAAAATGCAGCGCGTTTTGCCCGCTCAATGGAAGGATTATACATGCCGCCTTTTCCGGAAAAAACTTTTTTGGAAGCAGTGACAGAGACAGTAAAACGCAATGCTGCTCTTGGTTTTTATCCGCATTACAATGACGGCTGGGAAAAGGATTCATTTATGTCAGCCGACTCTGTTTACATAAGGCCGTTCACAGTTGCAGAAGGCGGTATAGGCGTAAACGTTTCAAGCGAGCCGTATGTATTTGTGATTAACACGCCTGTTGCAGCTTACTTTTCATCGGAAAGATCCGACGCAGTTATAACGGATAAAATACGGGCAACACCTAAGGGCACAGGCTGGATAAAAGCATGCTCAAATTATGTTATATCCACACTTGCAAAAGCCGAGGCCCTTAAAATGGGATACATGGAGTGCGTATATCTTGATGCGGTTCACCGTAAATATGTGGAAGAAGGATCTTCATGTAACATCTTCTTTTACTTGAAATCCGGAGAACTTGTAACGCCGGAGCTTGGCGATACCATACTGCCTGGAATTACGCGCGAGAGTATAATTGAACTTGCGCGCGACAGGGGCGTTAAGGTATCGGAGCGCAAAGTCCCGATTGATGAAGTAATGGAAGAGACTATGGAATGTTTTGTCAGCGGCACCGCAGCGGGAGCTACACCTCTTACATCACTTACATATGATGGAAAAAAAACTGTTTTTAACGATGGCAAAACAGGCCAGCTTACAGCAGAGATTCGCGACACAATCAAGGGCATTCAATACGGCAAACTCCCCGACACCAAGGGCTGGATGATGAAAGTAATTTAAGCCCCCTTGACTATACATTTTAATTGTTGTTAGAGTAACAAAAGCGCGGGGATATAGCTCAGTTGGTAGAGCGATTGGTTCGCAATCAATAGGCCTGGGGTTCGAATCCCCATATCTCCACAATAAAAAAATAGATAAATAAGTAACAATTAACAGATAGTATTAACAAAAAGCGATTAATAGGGGATTCGAAACGAAGCAATCCTGTGAAAATTACAAGGCGCAAGCCTTGCAAAAATGATGACGCCGCACGGAGGCGGCGGGATTGCGCAGACGGGCTGTAGGGAGTTTGCAGGATGCAAACGCCCGAAAGCCGAATCCCCATATCTCCAAAAAAAAGAAAAATAGCCGTACAAGTAACTATTACCAAATAAAATTAACAAAAAGCGATTAATAGGGGATTCGAAACGAAGCAATCCTGTAAAAATTACAAGGCGCAAGCCTTGCAAAAATGATGACGCCGCACGGAGGCGGCGGGATTGCGCAGGCGGGCTGTAGGGAGTTTGCAGGATGCAAACTCCTGAAAGCCGAATCCCCATATCTCCAAAAAAAAGAAAAATAGCCGCACAAGTAACTATTACCAAATAAAATTAACAAAAAGCGATTAATAGGGGATTCGAAACGAAGCAATCCTGTGTTTACTAGAAGTCAGTAAAGTTACCAGCGAACTTGATTGTGCACATATGATTCCATACGGAATGAGAACCTATTGAAAGACCGGTATACCGGTAAGTGCCGTTCATAATAATATTCCTATGGCCTGTACTTTGCAGGAGCTGTATTACAATTTCTCTTGCTGTATTATAACCATAACTGAGCGTCTCTCCGCCTCCGCCGCTTCGTCTGCCATAACGAGCCACACGTGAATTATGTGAACTTCCATCGCTGCCAGTGTGCCCCTGAATACCTTTTAGACCAATATCCAAAGTATGATCTCTGGCGGCTAAAGACATTCCCTGCGAAGGCGTTAAAGGTACCAGACCTGCCGGTAGCCGCGACATTATATTAATCGCGCTTATAACAGCGGGTCTGTTGTTCGTATGATTTGTTCTTGTGGTTATAGTCGAACCTGGTACTCGATAACGATTATCGTCTATGAACCACTCAAGCCTTGGTAATATATACATCTCTGCGTATTTTGCAGGGTTGTTTCTTGCCATATTTAACTCTAATACGACATTTTTTTCTTCTTCCGTAAGATAATTTACATTTCTAGCTGTATCCAATAAATTTAAATCCCAATCTGGTGTTTGAGCAAAGGCATTAACCGCAAAAACCAATCCGATTACCACGATTACAAACTTTTTCATTTGAAGCTCCTTTAATATTAAAATATCATTTTAATATTATATTTTCAAGATACAAGATTTTTATGTAACCAAAACCGGGACCAACGCCGAAGAAAATATTAAAACCCCGATTGCGAAGCACCCTATGTTTATCTTCCTGATTCTCTGGAGCGTTTAATTGATGAGTATTATATCCCAATACACATTCATATCCTGTAAGGGTTATTATTCCCTTCACTCCGCGTACCGAAAAATCCGGGTATTGTTTGATGAACTCTTCCAGATAAGTTACGGCATCCAGATCATAGGATAATTCACCGCCGTTTCCATTATCAGTCCAGGCTGCTATCGATCCCTTACTATCAATTACCAGTTTATACACAGAGGCATTTTCTTTTACAAAGCTATAATAATTTAAATTGTTAATGGATGATATCATGGCTTTTTTACTAAAAACCGTATTTTCCTATTGACATTTTTCTTTGTTTTTGGCATATTGTTACTAGTTGCCATTTGAAGCGGCACCTTACATTACTGGTCTGGGATTACAATTATTGGTGCCTGGGCTGTTTGATTTTTTCATCCACACCGCTTCGCGGTGCAATCTATTGGCCACCTTAGCTCAGTTGGTAGAGCAGCAGACTGAAAATCTGCGTGTCTGGAGTTCAATTCTCCGAGGTGGCAATAGCTAAGTCTATATAGATAATCAGCATGCTTTTTTTACTTTGCAGGTAAACAAAAATTTTGAGCCTTTTCCCGGTTCGGATTCAACCCAAATATCTCCATCCATCATCTTTACAATACACTTTGACAAAGGAAGCCCTATTCCAATCCCTGAGTATTTTCTTGTTTTGCCTCCATCAGCCTGTTCGAATAAATCAAATAGATATTTTTGCTGCTCTTTTGATACTCCTATGCCATTGTCGGTTACTTCAATTTTAAGCGTAATTACTTCGTTTTCCTCACTATGAATACCCAGACTCAAGCCTACTTTACTCTGTTTAGGCGAAAACTTAATCGCATTTGTCAGTAAATGGATTATTACCTGAGCTATGCGCTTTTCATCGCCTATAAGCATTTTTGGTATTGATTGACAAACCAATAATGAAAGCTCCTGCTCCTTTTTCTTTCTATCCGGATTTGTTTTTTTTAGTACATATCTAATCATCGATTTAATTGAAAACGGTAATTCAACTATTTTAAATGCGCCGCTTCCATCCGACACATCAAGCACGTTGCGCAGCATCGCCAGCAGATGAACGGATGAATCGTAGATTTTATCAACATATGACATAATTTGTTCAGTATCGTCAGAAGTTTTTGCAAGTTCAACAAAACCTAATATAAAGTTCAAGGGTGTTAACATTTCATGGCTCATGCGCGCTAAAAATTCGCTTTTGGCATGGTTTAAGTGTTCAGCAATTTTTTTGTTGTACTTTGCGATTAAAAGGTTTTCTTGCGCCTTTGTTATTTCATTTGTTCTTTCCGCTAATAATTGTTCAAGATACATTGTTAATATTATTTCTCGCTTTGAGAGTTAATAAAAGCATCAGAAAGGAAAAAAAGAGAATCGCAAAATTCACCCTTTTGGAGGACAATTGCCCATAAAGAGATTATTTATGTTTCGAATAACTCAATTAAATCATCTTCCGTTCCATTGCGATACGGATAAGATTGGCGAGATTTTTGGCTCCTGTTTTTATGAGGATCATGTTAATTATCGTTTTGACTGTGTTGATCGAAAGGTTATGGCTTGCGGCGATTTCTGTGCGGGATAAACCGTTGGAAAGATCTCTTAAAATTTCGCTTTCTCTGGGAGATAAGTTGAAAATACCATTCATGCCTGCGGCTTGCTTGTACTCCATAATAATATGGGCTTGACGTTTGGCATAGGATGCGGCCTTTTGATTGATATTTTCCAGCCATGATACGGGAATGCCGCTCCATGATTCTTTAAGGGCTACCGCAGTCAGAGTGCGCATATTCTTACCCAGCTCAATAAAAGGCATTAAAAGATTATTGGGCACAGCTATTTTATATGCTTCAAGTAAAGCGGCAAAGGCCCTTTCTTTATTTTTCATTCTGTAATGTACACAGGCTTCTATAGCCATCATTTCTATCCGCTGGAACAAAAAGGATTCCCTTTGTTTCATTTCCTGTATGTACGACAAAAGAGGAGTGTAGTTCCTTGATATATAGCAGAACCTTGCTTTAATCTGGTTTGCAAAATTTTCATTAAATGCTGCATGATGGTAAGGTGAAAAATCATCCTGAAGCCAATCATGTATATTTTCAGGCATGCCAAGGATATAGAAATACCAGGAAAGTGATATATCATAATTAGTGAAACGGTTGGAGTAATCATTTTCGTCCCGCAGAGTTTTCATTTTTTTTAGTACCTGTTCAGCCTTTGGGTAATTCCCCTGCCAGACAGCGATCCGCAGGGTATAGAATAAAGCTCTGTGAACAAACTCTGTCTGCTCTTTTTCTGGCGTTCTTTTCAACGCGCTTGCGAATAGTTTTTCCGCAGAGGATATATCGCCCTGATAAAACTTTAACTCCCCCTGTGCCAAATCGGCATGCCCTGTATCAAAATTTTTAAAACACTGTGAAAGACAGGCAACTGTCCGCTTTAAAGCGGCGATGAATTCTTCCGGCGCGCCTTCTCTTGAAGACCCGACAAGGCATATCCAGGCTCCAGGACAGGGGCTGATGAAATTACCCGGAGCAACTGGTTCGGGAAAGCATTTACTGAGTTTTTCAAAGTACTTGTCAAAGTCGTAACAGTCGTCTGTTAAACACATTGCGAATCGCACCCTGGCCCAGCTGTAATATATACCGGCCAATGGATTTCTTGCAGGTTCTGCGGAAAGTATGCTTAATTCAAGGTATTTTTTCTCATAATATTCCGCCAATTCAATGGCTTTACTTAATTGTCCCAGTGATACATAACTGCGTAAATGTATAACGGCAAGATAACCTGCTGTTTCAAATGCCTCTGCCGGCGCCCGTTCAAGAATGGCCGCGGTGTATTTTGCAATATCAGGCGGTATTTGAACTGGTAAATCAGGAAAGACAGATGCTATCGAATCATAATCTTTATTTTTTTCAAAGTAGGCTAGCGCATCCAGATAAAAACCATTTCTTTTGCACCAAACCCCGGCAATTGAATAGGTTTCCCTTTTTTGTCCTTCCGAAAGTGATTCCTGTTTTGCCGCAAGAAATTCCAGATACAGAGGATGTATTAGATATGCGTTAATATAACTGTCCTTACGTATAAAGGCATTTTGCTTTTCTAATTCGGTTATAAGTTCCTCATCTCCCATAGCCAGAAGTGCGATAAGTTCAACAGCCAGATGATCTATCAAGGAAAGGCGTATTAAAAAGAACTGTAATTTTTTTGAAATTTCATTCCAATCCTGCGTTTCCATTAATTGAAAAAGGTTTGTCTTCATTGCGTTACGCAAATAGCCGCCGTAACCCGGCGCTTTTTGATATGATCTTGCGATAATATTAATGGCAAAAGCCCAGCCTCCGGTATCCTTCATTATTTCCCGAAGATTGTCCGGCCCGGAGGAAATATTAAATTTGCGAAAATACTGGGTGAGCTCGCTTTCGGTAAATCGCAGGTCATCTTCGTTTATTTTAAATACATGGTTTCTGGATTCGAGGGCGGCGATATTAACGCGGGGGGCGGAACGGGAGATTAAAAACAATGAAGTTCCCGGCGGTAATTTGAAAAGAACGCATTCATTAATAAATCGAATAATGGAAGGGTCTTCTATAAAATGAAAATCATCCAGAACGAGTACTCTCTGCTTCGTTTCAAAATATTTATGCCATAAGCTCAGATATTGATTCTGCTTGTCTTTTGTATCCGGAAAACCAAGCTCTCCGATTGCCTTTGACAGGGTTTTGTTTTCCTTCGCCAGGGTATTAATATAATTTTCCCAAAGGCGTGACATTATATTGTCACGTTCTGAAAGTTGAACCCAGGCTTTTGCTGCCTCATAGTTATTCAAAAAATCATGCGCCGCGCTCGTTTTACCGTAACCGGCGCCTGCGCAGATCACAACCACAGGGTACTTCACGGCTTCCATAAACAGACTATTCAGTCTGGGACGCCCGAAATGAAAGGGGTTGCGGCTGTCATCAGGCGCTTTTGGTATAATTTTCATTAGTATGTTTTATTTTAATTCATTTTTTACTTAAATGCTATCTTAATCGCTCTCCTTAATCATACGGGATTTATAAATAACAGAAAATATGTTATTTTCCAAACCCGTTAAACCATGCGCGTTCTTCAAATGCCTTGTAATCAGGGCGCTTGCCTTCGGTTTCCGGAACGCCGACAGGCAGGAAACCGATTACGATGTAACCGGCAGGGATGTTAAGCAATTTTGATATATTATTTTGTGTTTCTGCGCTGCATGTTACCTGTCCCTCGATCCAGCAGCTTGCATAACCCAGCGCTGTAATTGCAAGTAACATGTTTTGGATAGCAGCGGAATAATCCTGGATGTAAAAATACTTATCCTCATATGCAGGCGTTTTTTGGGTCAATATACAAATACCTGCAGGCGCGCCCTCACCTCCAAAACCGTTTTTCTTTACAAGCTTCGATACAGAGCCAACTAATTCCCTGTCATCAAGGGCGATAAGAGAAGTTGTCTGCTTGTTGCAGCCGCTTGGAGCCGCAAGACCTGCTTCCAGGATTTTTTTCAAATCTTCGCGGGGTACAGGCGTGCTTTTGTATATACCGCGGAAACTGTAACGGTTTTTAATTGCTTCAAATGTGTTCATAATTTACTCCTTAACAAATTCTACATTCACAGCGCGTTTATAGTCAAACCCGCGATCACTTGCTGTTTTTACAGGAAACATCTCAAAATACACAAGCGCATTAGCGCCTAATTTCAATTCAACAGACGGAGCGCCGCAGATACGCTGCGTAGCAACAAGAGGGGATGCGCCTTCACGCAGGAGCGAGCCCTGGGCGGGGGAGAGATTTGCAGGCTCTCCTATGTCGTGCCATATTTTTAACGGATTACAGGTGTCTTCATCTACTGTTCTTGTAACAATGCAGTATTCGCTCCCACCGGATACGCTGTCTTCAAAAGTAAAACAAAGCCTTATTTCTTCGCCCTCTTTGGCAGCAGCGACATTCCATGCAATGCCGCGGTAAGTTCCGTCCTGTTTTTTCAGCACGATAGCTTCGTCTGAACGGTGAATACATTCGCCGTTACCAAGGTCTTTAAAAAACTTAAATGTCCAATACGCAGGCTTTGTTATTTTTCCGTTGGCGACAAGGCCAAAACCGCCGTGAAATGGAGTGAAAGGTACGCCCCATTCTTCAAAAATGTCGCCAAAGGTCCAGTATGAATATGATTCGCAAGTATCTCCAAGACGGGAGAGTAAAAAGGCAATGTATGCGGCATTTATATTAGTATCGTGTATAGGTGTGCGCGGCGAATACGATGTGCTGAACTCTGTAACGTGCATTTCCATACCGCGGAATTCGGGATAGCTGTCAATTATTTCCCGCGATACGTCTGTTTCCGAACAGGCTTTAGAAAGCGGCCTTAATTTTGGATAGCCGTACCGGCCGTCTCGTTCCGGAACAGAAATGGTATACAAATGGCGCGTAATAAAGTCGATGGGTATTTTTTCATCACGGCAAAAATCCAAAAAATCCCTTAGCCAGGAAACATCGTCTACTCCGCATATTGCAGGCCCGCCGACACGAAAATTAGAATCAACTTTTTTTACCGTATATATTGTCTCGCGGAAGAGCTTAAAATATTCCTTTCTGTCGGCATCTTTCCAAAAATAATTAAGGTTCGGTTCGTTCCAGACTTCAATAGGCCAGGATGTAACTTCTTTTGCGCCGTAACGTTCAATCAGGTGCTGCAGTGTTGCGGCAACAAGATCATTCCATTGCGCGTAATCTTTTGGCGGCGTAACATTGCCCTGCCAGTAAAAAACACTCTGATCACCTGAAGCTATTGCCTTGGGCATAAATCCAAGCTCTAAAAATGGCCGTATGCCAAGTTCCAGATAGCTGTCCATCACCAGATCAAGATAGGTAAAATTAAATTCCGGCACAACAACGCCGTCTTCTGTTTTATACTCCTGATATATTGACATATCCTCATGGAACAAACCGTGCCCGCGAATCCATTTAAATCCTATGGTTTCCTGTATAAGCTTTAATTGTTCAAAATATTCTTTTTGAAGCGCAAGTCCCATTCTGCCTGTTCCAATGCACAGGCATGTATTGTTCCTGAACCTGACAACTTCAGAATCCTTTAGTTTATACATTTTATTCTGCACTATATTCTCCTTAAATAATTTCTAGAATAACTCTATCTGATCATTTGTCTTTTCTTCAAATTCTGCAATGTATTTAAACAGATTACCGGTACCAAGGACAATATTATGCTTTTTGCAGATTTCCTGCGCCAGCTTATACAGTTTATTATTATTGTCACTTGTTATTTCGTATTTGTATCCATACTTTTTTTGGTAGACATCCTTAAGCCCCGGGAAATTCTCATCAAGTTTTTTATAAAAATAATCGCGGCTGCCTTCCCGTAAGGTCATGCCTATTCCCCAAAAAATTATTCCGTAAACACCTGCATCAATACAGTAATCCAAAAGGCCGCGCAGATTGTCTTCGGTATCATTTATAAAAGGCAGAAAAGGGCAGAGCCAGACGATTGTTTGAATACCCTTATCCTGCATGATTTTTAGAACTTCATAACGGCGTTTTGTTGTGCAAACATCCGGCTCGATTATTTTGCAAAGCTCTTCATCAAAGGTGGTAAGGGTTGTTTGTACAATGCATTTTGCCTTTTCATTAATGCTGATTAACAGATCAAGGTCCCGCAAGATTAAATCGGATTTGGTTTGAATCGCAATGCCGCAGCCGTATTTATCGATTATCTCCAGACAGGAGCGGATGCCGGCAAGATTTTCAGGAATTGGAATATAAGGATCGCTCATAGCTCCTGTGCCGATTATGCATTTTTTTCGTTTTCTTTTAAGCGCGTCTTCCAGAAGAGAAGGAGCGTTGGACTTTATCTGCACATCTTCAAAGTCATGGTTAATTTGATAGCACCTGCTCCTTGAATCGCAGTAGATACAGCCGTGAGTGCAGCCTCTGCTTATGTTCATGCCATTACGCGCGCTTAAAATCCCCTTTGCTTCCTTTAAATGCATATATTAATATATCATAATCATAAGTTTTTTGATATAATAGGCATTAATGAAAAACATGGTAATAATATTATGTTTAATTTTTTCCGGATGCGCTGTCTTTGCAAATAAAACATATTTCTATGTATTTGGCAGAATAGAAGAAGTACCCGATACTGAGTTTCATACATACATTACATGGAAAGACATAGATCAAAATAAATATTCCCGGAAAAATATATATTTTAACTCCGGCGGAAATTTGCTTCAGGGATTTATTTACGGCGAAAACAATAAAAATGGCCTTGTAGTTATTTCCCAGGGGCTGGGAAATACAGCGGACCATTATCTGCAAATCATTATGTATTTTATAGATAAAGGCTGGAAAGTATTTTCATATAATAATACCGGAGTCAGCGGAAGCGAAGGAGACAGCGTCAGGGGTTTAACTCAATCGCTTTTTGATCTTGATGCTGCGCTTGCTTATATTAATGATCTTAGTGAATTAAATGATTTGCCAATAATGCTTGTGGGGCATAGCTGGGGAGGCTTTGCAGCTTGCGCAGTGTTAAATTACCAGTGGAAAATAAACGCTGTTGTCAGTTTTGCCGGTTTTAATAATGGCAATGAGGTTATTAATAATCAGGGAGCAATAAAAATCGGCGGATTTTTTTATTTATTTTCAAAAGAAATAAATGATATTGAAAAAAAGCTGTTCGGCGGTGCATCGGAACTTACGGCGGTTGGCGGAATAAACAATGCAGGTATTCCGGTAATGATTGTGCAAAGTTCTGATGATGATGTAATCCTGGCAGAATCTACTTCCATATACGCTCACAGGAGCAGTATTGTAAATCCTCTTGCAGAAATTATTTTTTTGGACGGCGAAAACGCAGCCGGCCATGAATTTGTGTTTTGCTCTAAGGCTCAAAGGGAGTATGTAAAATGGGCGTATGACAGCTGGAACATATATAAATCAAAAAATAAAAACGGATCAAAAAAACAATGGGAAGAAGAAAATAATTTTGATGTATTTAAGGCGAATGAACTTAATCTGGAATTAATGGATCGAATAAATAATTTTTTTGAAAATGCAAAAAAAACACGCTGACGGTAAAAATGAGCGTATTCATTAAACAAGATTATATTCAAAAGGATAAAAGCTTCGCTTGCGTACAGAACTTATCAGTTAATTGGCAAAAGCAGCGATAATTATTCTTTGGGAAACAGGTTTTTTTGTAAATTTATCAAGTTTTTCCTGTCAAAATACATGAAATAAAATAATCCGGCAGGCGCAAATTAGCCGCCGGCTTATGATTTAGCGGATACTTATATATATTGACATAAAACTAAAGATGCGTACATAATGAATTTCACTTAATTCTTATACAGGATATGTATTTTCATATCTTATTTGGAGGAATTTTATGATTGTAAAAAATGAATTAATTACCTGGACTGACAGGTTTTCATGCGGAATAAAATTAATAGATGAGCAGCACAGGGAACTTGTTAATTTAGTAAATGAAATGTTTAACCATGTCACAGGAAACGATCTTCAGGAACATAATTATTTTAACAGAGTTATTAATGATGCGGTTACTTATGTTAAAACGCACTTTGCCACAGAAGAAAAATTAATGATTGCGACCAAATTCGATGGTTACGCAGAACACAAGAAAGAGCACGATAGTTTTGTGCTTGCCGTTGTTGAAAACATCAGGGATTATGAGGCTGGAAAACGCCTTACTCTTTCATCTTTTACAAAATTCCTGAAAGACTGGGTTCTTTCTCATATCGCATTAATGGATAAAAAGTATTTTGAATACTATAAAAAGATCGCCACAAGAAAGGCTGACGGCAAATTAAGTATAACATCCGCCGATGTAATATCTGCAAATGCACGCAATGCCGCGCAAAGATGACACTGGAAATCAGCTTGAATTGATCCTGTAATAACGGCCGCATCCCTTATACTTTCATTGAGGATGCCGCTTCGTTAATATTGTATTTTTCGTTTACAAGGTTAATAATGAGGTAGTATGCTGTTTTCAATAATAAAGCAAAATTCCCGCGCAGCATTAGCGACGAAATTCTCGGTACACCTTTTATTATTGCTTTTTGTAATTATCTTTATTACATTAAATTTATTTAATTTTATATTTATGAGGAATATTTATCAGGATAACCTTCATAAACTGATGATCGAAAAAATGAATGAGGCGCAGTCCAGGGTACTTATGCCGCTGAAGGGACTGGAAGTAACGCTTAAATTTATATCGGATAATATACAAAATATGATGTTAGGCGGCGAGAGCCTGGATGCAGTTTTGAAATATCTGGATGAGTGTTCTGACCCTGCTAACAAAGCAAGACTTTCTGTTATCGATTACAGTTCTGTTTTTGGTTTTTTTCCGCAAATAGGGTTGTTCCATGACGGAGGTAATTTCGTTGCGCCGCCAGGATATAATCCGTCACAGAGACCATGGTACACAGCAGGCGCATCAGGCGGCGGAGAACTCATGTTTGTGCTATACGTAGATGCGGCGGAAGGGGAGAAGCATACTTTCGCATACTCACGCGGTATTTTCGACAACGAAGATAATTTGATTGCCGTCATTGCTATGGAAGTAGCGACTCATGTTATAACTGATTATCTTGTGGAAAAATATCTGCCTGAAGGCGGTTATGGATTTATACTGGATGAAAACTTAAGGGTGCTTGCCCATCCAAACCAGGATTTTATGTTCAGATATTTATTTGATATAAACAGCGAACTTGCTGATTTTACATATGAACTAAAAAACGGTATTAATATTTCAGAACGCAGGCTGCTTAACTACAGAAATGAAAGGTCAATTGTATTTTGTCAGATACTGGAAAATGGCTGGTATGTGGGAATAATGGCAAACGTAAAATATTTTTACGCAGACATGAATACAATGACAGCAATTTCAATTATTATATGTATTATTTTAGGTGTTATTCTTTGCGTTATTATGGCAAATATTGTAACAGCATGGAATAAAGCGTACGAGGCAAGCCGGCAAAAAAGTACTTTTCTTGCAACTGTAAGCCATGAGATACGCACGCCCATGAATAGTATTATCGGATTCTCCGAGCTTGCGATGGATGACAATATACTGCCTGCAACCAAAGATTATATCGAAAAAATACATGAAAATGCAGAAGGGCTTTTACTGATTATTAATGATATTCTGGATATGTCTAAAGTTGAATCGGGCAAAATGGAAATGGAAAATATTCCTTTTGATATTCATGATTTATTAAAAAACTGCCGCAGTTTAATCATGCCCAAGGCTATTGAAAAAGGCCTTGTATTGTATTTCTACGCAGAGCCGAGCGTAGACAAAAAACCTCTGGGGGATCCTTTCCGGCTGCGGCAGGTTCTTGTAAACATCCTTTCCAATGCCGTAAAATTTACGAATAAGGGTACAATAAAGCTTGTCGTACAGATAAAAGAGAAGACAGAAAAAACTATCACAATGAGATTTGAGATAAAAGACAGCGGTATTGGCATGACAAGTGAACAAATTTCAAGAATATTTGATCCGTTTCTACAGGCGGAAGCGGGCACAACGCGTAAATTCGGCGGCACGGGACTTGGACTTGCCATAACAAAAAAAATAGTGGAAGCCATGGGAGGAAAGATTTCTGTAGAAAGTACGCTGGATGTCGGGAGCAAGTTCAGCTTCGAAATTAAATTTAATACGATAGACAGTACAGATAATGATATGCTTTTATATAACGAAAAAATAAATCTTAACAAGATTAAAAAACCTTTTTTTGACGGAGAAGTTCTGTTATGCGAAGATAACAATATGAATCAGCATGTTATTTACGAGCATTTGGCCAGAGTTGGCATCAAAACAGTTGTGGCGGAGAATGGTAAAATCGGTCTTGACATGGTTAAAGAACGCATAGAAAAAAACATAAAATTATTTGATTTAATTTTTATGGATATACATATGCCCGTGATGGACGGTATTGAGGCAGCTGAAAAAATCATGGGGCTTAATATCGGTATTCCAATAATAGCTCTGACTGCAAATATTATGTCTGAAGACAGAGAACTTTACAAAGAAATGGGGATGAACGGCTATTTGGGAAAACCATTTACATCACAGGAATTATGGCACTGCCTGCTGAAATATCTTAAGCCTGTGGTTTGTAAAAATGAGATTTCATCCATAAAAGGGCCGCTTGATAATGAGTTACGCAGTAAAATAATAAAGATATTTGTAAAGGATAATAAAGGAAGATATGATGAGATAATTGAATCTTTAAAAAATGGTGATATTAAAACAGCGCACAGACTGGCGCATAATATGAAATCAAATGCGAGCCAGCTTGACAAGGCAGACTTGCAGCAGGCTGCCAAAGAAGTGGAAGACGCTCTTAAAAACGGAGAAAACCTTGTTACTCAATATCAGATTGAGCGCCTGCAAACTGAATTGAATGCAGTATTAAATGAGTTTGGTCAATTTATCAGCGAATTTGATACCAAGCAGGATTCATCACAGCAGCTTGATAAAACAGCATCGCTTAAACTTCTTGATGATTTAAAACCGGTATTGATTGAAAATAATATAAATTGTCTTTTATATATAGACGATCTTCGCTTAATACCAGGGAGCGAAGAGCTGATTAGCAGAATAGAAAATTTTAAATTTACTGCCGCTGTAGAAACGCTTGTTGAATTAAAGAATAAAATTAAATAATTTTCATTATATTTTAATTAAAAATGTTTTAATTTGCGCCGAATTTCCTTGTCATGTAATATAAAAAAAACATATATTTAATGTGTAGTTAAAATTTACGTAAATTTGAGAATAATCCCTTATTATTTGTTAATTTTTAATATTTAAGGAGTTAATCATGATCTATTGTAAATCAGAACTCATTACATGGTCTAATACATTTTCCTGCGGAATAAGAATAATTGACGAACAGCACATGGGTCTTGTTGAACTGGTTAATGAAATGTTCAGTCATGTAACAGGTGATCAGCAGGAAGAAGCCGATTATTTTAAAAGGGTTTTTCAGGAAGCGGCAAGATATATCAAAGTACATTTTGCAACGGAAGAAAAAATTATGCTTTTAACCAATTATAAAGGTTATAACGAGCATAAAGTAGCCCATGAAAGTTTTATTGCAACTGTTACAGGTTACATACTGGATTTTAAGGCAGGCAAGAGATTTTCGCTTTATTCATTTACAAAATTTCTTAAAAATTGGGTTTTATCTCATATAGCGGTAATGGATAAGCAGTATTTTCAATACTTAAGAAGAACTGCTACAAGGAAAGAAAACGGAAGATTGAGTATTTCTTCGGCTGATATAAGAAAGGCCATGTGAAAAATCAATACCGGTATAATCAGGATGGAGGGCGTTTATTATGGAAAGCAACAATGTTTTTTTAAATGGAAAAAAGCATAATAATTTTTGCTGGGAAAACCTCGGCGATATTAAAGTAGGAAGAGGTGATTTGGGCGAAGAAATGCCGGTTCTTGTTTACCGCCTGATGCAATATACAATGCTGGATGTACTAACAAGAGAATACGATGTTGACAAAGCCAACGATTATTTTTGTAAAGCCGGATACCTTGCAGGGACTGAGTTTGCAAAAAATGTTCTTGATTTATCGGCGGATTTTAATGCTTTTATCGCAGGTTTGCAAAAAGTATTGCAGGATTTAAAGATTGGCGTTCTGCGTATGGAGGCCTATGATCCGCAAACCGGAGATATTATACTTACAGTTGGACAGGATTTGGATTGCAGCGGGCTGCCTATTACATATGAAAATGTATGCAGTTATGATGAAGGATTTATTTCAGGTATCCTGGAAATGTATACAGGAAAAAAATATATTGTCCGCGAGGTAGATTGCTGGGCAAACGGAGACAGAGTATGCCGCTTCAGCGGCTCTGTAGCGGAAACATGATAAATACGGACGGAGGATGAAAAGGAGTCCATAATGGAGGTTTTATTTAATTATCTGCGTGACGTGCTATATGATCCTGAAAAAGCTGTTTTAAATATAGATGATCTTCCGGATGATTACAGGGTTTTTGGAAGCGGACTGCTTTATTTTACAGAATGCGTAATGGAAACAAAGGCGCTTGCGCATGCTTTATCAAAGGGAGATCTGACAGGCAAGCTTCCTTCCCGCGGCAATGAAATTGCCGCCCCGTTGAAATCTTTGCATGCATCTTTAAAACACCTTACATGGCAGGCTCAGCAGATTGCAAAAGGCGATTATTCGCAGCGCATCGCATTTATGGGTGATTTTTCCAATGCTTTCAATACGATGGTAGAACAGCTTGCAGAAAGGCAGAAAAAGCTTGAATGTGAAATTAATCAAATCCAAAAAAAATCAAAATCGCTGGAACAGGGCAATTTACTTCTTTCCGCTCTTATGCAATATGTGCCTCAGCAGATTATTGTTATAGATAAAAATACGCGGAAAATACTTCTTATGAATGATATAGCCAAAAACGAAGTAAATAACGATTCAGGCTATCTTGATAATCTGATTAAAACAATTTCAGGACGGGAAACTGCCAATGACGGACAGGAATTTGAAGTAATTTATTTACAGGGCGGACATGTACGCTATTTTATGATCAGAACTTATTCCCTTGAATGGAAAAATACAAATGCGGAAGTTTATACAATTAGTGATATAAGCGCGACAAAAAGTAAAATAGAAGAGCTGGAAAATCATGCGTACAGGGATAATATTACGCAGTTGTATAACAGGGCATTCGGAATGCTTACGCTGGACAGCTGGCTCCATGAAAAAAGGCGTTTTTCGCTTGTTTTCGCTGATTTGGACGGCCTTAAATATATTAATGACGAATTTGGTCATAAGGAAGGCGATAATTATATTTTTAATGCCGCAAAATATTTAAAAACATTTTCCGCCGTATCATATGCAGAAAGAACTGCAGCTAATGATAATTCAAAAAAGGACATAACAAAAACAGATACAGTTGTCTGCCGTATTGGCGGTGATGAGTTTATGGTGCTTGCATCGGACATAAATTATGATGAAGCCTTCACTGCAATGAAAAAAATATATGACAATTTTTTAAATGATGAAAGCTTAAAGAAAAAAAAGTATCCGTACAGTTTCAGTTTTGGGATTGCCGCGGTTGAAAAGAATAATAATTTATCTGCAAGCGAAATCTTGAGTATTGCTGATGAAAAAATGTATGAAGACAAGCGCGCAAGGAAGAAAGAACGAAAAAATTAGATCATTAGCACCTTATTTAATAAAAGGCATTAAATTATAACTTGCGGGAAACAGGAATATGCCGTATACTTTAAATTAAACAAAAAACTTGCCTGAACAGCCATTTATACAGTTTTTGGTTAGATTCAAGATAAAAAAAAGCCTCAAGAGGTAGAATAGTGCAAAAAGAAGACAAATATAGAATACCTGTTGATTATTATATTATGTTTTGTATTTGCGTATTGTTCATTATAGTGGCATTTTGCCAGGATACTCCGCAGCAAATCCTGGAAGGTTACTTTAAGATACATACTTCAAGAAGCGTTTTAATAACCGATTATATTGAACTTGCAGGTATTGGAGCTGCGCTTGTAAACTCGTCAATCCTTGTTATTTTTAATTTATTCCTTCTTGTGCTTAACAAGCGCGATCCCAACGGAAAAATTATCGCATCACTTTTTCTTACGATAGGTTTTTCACTCTTTGGAAAAAATATGTTTAATACGCTTCCCATTATGGCAGGCGTCTGGTTTTACGGTAAAATTACAGGCAAGAAATTTTCTGAAATGGTAATCTTTGCAATGGTCTCAACGACAATTGCTCCAATAGTAAGCGAAGTTGCTTTTTTGGACGAAAGCACAAGCATATTCAAAATAATCGCCGCATACGGTATCGGGATATTTGCAGGTTTTATTTTTCCTGTAATTGCAGATTATGTAAAGGTGATGCATAACCATTACTGCCTTTATAACGGAGGAATTGCCGGAGGTTTCATTGCTACAATGTTTGCAGGTTTTTTAAGGAGCATAGGAATAGAAATAATACCGGAAAATTTATGGGATACAAGCCATACATATCAGCTTGCAATACTTGCATATTCAATTGCATTTGGGCTGATTGTTTATGGAATAGTTACGGATAAACCCGGCAATGCCCTGAAAAAACTATTAAACCTGATAAATGAAAAAGACCCTGATGACTGCGATTATCTTACAAAGTACCATAGTACATGTTATATAAATATTGGCATTATGTGCATAATCTCTACAAGCGTGATGCTTGTGCTCGGAAAACCCATAAACGGCCCTATACTGGGAGGAATATTTACAGTATCAGGTTTTGCGGCCTGCGGCAAACATATTAAAAATGCAACTCCGATTATATTGGGAAGCATTATTGCCGTATATCTTAATCATCTTGACAGAACAGCTTCTGTAAATACCCTTGCAATTCTTTTTTCTACAGGACTGGCTCCAATTGCGGGAAAATTCGGATGGCACTGGGGTATTATCACAGGTTTTCTGCATGTTTCAATTGCAATATTTATTGGAGATGTAAACGGCGGATTGAATCTTTATAATAACGGATTTGCGGGGAGCTTTATTGCCGTATTAATACTGCCTATAATTATTGCATCCAAGACACTAAATACCAAGGTTAGGCTTAAAATAAAAAAATACTTTTTAATGAAATAATATTTTTGTTGCAACCTGATCAATCAATATAAGTAAACCAAGTATCCCTGTATAAATTGCAAAACCAAAAAGTGATTTTTCCCTGATTATTTTTAACATAAACTTGACTGCAAAAAAACCTGTAATTGCCGCTGTTAGAGTCCCTGCTATAACAGCTGCTGCGCCGATACTGTAATCCGCAGCTTTGCCTCCGGCAAGATCCTTTGTTTGCAGTACAACAGCGCCCAAAATTGCCGGAATAGAAAGAAGGAATGAAAAACGCGCTGCAAAATCACGGTCAAGTTTACGAAAAAGAGCGCCGCTTATTGTCGCTCCCGAACGGGATATTCCTGGAGGAATTGCGATTGCCTGCATAATGCCGATTATCAAGGCGTCAATAAAACTCATATTTTCAATATTTTTAAAATTGATTTGAACATCGCATGTGTCTTTTTGCTTCGCATAACGCCTTGAAAGAAGTTCCGCAGTTACAAGCAGTACAGTGGTGATAAGAAAACACCAGCCCAAAAATTGCGCTGTGTTGAAAATGTTTTCTATAGAATCCTTAAATAAAAGGGCTGTAATCACAGCCGGAATTGTCGCCAGTATTAAAAAGAGCGTAAGTTTCTGAAAAGGTTTTTTAAGTATTCCCCAAATATCCTTCCATAGAACAATAAAAACCGCAATCAATGTTCCTGCATGAAGCATTGTGTCAAAAAATAGGGAAGGCTCCTTTATATCGAATGCCTTTTGCAAAAGCACAAGGTGTCCGGAACTGCTGACAGGCAGAAACTCCGTTAATCCCTGTATAATTCCCAGTATTATTGCTTCTATAATGCTCATTACTCATGCTCCCTAATGCGGTAAAATCATCGCATGTACTTTTATATTTCTTTGCGCAGCTTCGTTATGCGCCATTTCCTTTGTTATTTTTCCCCTTGGCCTTGGATGCGGGGGAGCATCGCCGATTAAAATCATCAGTCTTGCCTGCGCTTCCCATGGAAACCTCGTTGCTCCGTCAAAAAGAGCCTCATAAACCGCTTCCGGTATATCGCCTCCGCCCTGAACGCGTATGGCATTTAGATCCCGCTGAAAACGCGCAAAGTCATTTGTAAACGGAATAACCCTTGTAAGGTAAGTATCATAATAATCTTTAAATTGAACCATGCCAATCCTGAAAGAAGGAAATCCGCCCAGCATTTCCTGGAGCATGGGAATTAGCTTTTCACGTAGCGGATCTATGTATTTTTTCATACTGTTTGTAGTATCAATGCAGATAACAAGATCAAGGGTTTTACCCCTTTCCGTTTCCAGTACTGTTTTTATTTGATTTACGATATCATCGGGGTTTTGAATCGTTATTAATTCACCGCTGCCTGATCTTGCTATTTCCCTGAATGCTTCCAGCGCTTCAGGAATATAGATACCCGCAGGCGGTCCCGGAGGAGCTTCCTGTTTTGCTTCCAGAATAAAAGGATTATCTCTGAATGCGCCGCGGTAATCAGCGTAGGGCAGCGCAAAAGCTCTGATATTTAAAAAAGTTCCGTCTGTAAGATAAACTTCCCCGTGCCGGCCTCCTTCATAGCCGTAATAGAGCATGTAAGGCATGTAGATGTGAAAGACTTGCCCAAGAACAGGATGATTAACAACAGTGGAAGAAATAAGTGAGTATATTCTGCTTTCCCTGGGAATTGGCACACCATTTAAAAGACGAGTCTCATTGCCGTTTACAGGGTTCCATTCACCGGCACGGTATGCGTAATTGTCGGCTCTCATATTCGGATCTCTTGTTGATTCCGTTAAAAGCACAGATGAGATATCAGGTTTTTTCCTTATAAAAAGGTGGAATCCGCCTTCTGCCCTTAATTCCAGCAGTAAATCACCGGAAGCAATGCTTAAATCCTGCGCGTAAACGGAAATGCCAAAAAAAGCAAAAATTAAAAAGGATACAAGACATTTTTTCATGATATATTATCGGAATTTATAGATATTACAGTAATAATTACATTTTTTCTGTCTTTATCATGCAGCGAAGAATCAGTTTTATAATTTCAGATAATACAATAATGCTGAATGCAACTGCGAATATTCTTCCCCATAATTCAAGCGGCATAGGGACTGTACCAAAGACTGCTCCTGCAAATTGAATGATTAATACCTGCAGAATTATGGTAGTAGTTGTAACTGCAAGCATTAATTTATTTTTAGTAAAATGTTTTGAGATTGCCGTTGTAAAAAGTTCGCGGCAGTTAAATGCGTTAAAAAGCGCAAAGAGCGCGAACAAGGCAAAGACAACTGTAGATGAGTATTGCTCTCCTGCGTTTAAAATGTCAAGTTTGTGCTGTAAAATTGATATTACAGAAATATATAAACTGCTTAAAAAAATACGGATTAATAAGGCTCTGGAAAGGATGTTTTCGTTTCGTTTTACAGGAGGCCTTTTCATAAGATCGCTGTGAATTGGTTCAAGGCCAAGTGCCAGCGCCGGAGGGCCGTCCATGATTATGTTAATCCACAGCAAGTGCAGGGCAGACAAAGGCGTTTGCAAACCCAGGATGGTTGTAGAGACAAGCACCGTTATAACAGCGGCCGCATTTACAGTTAACTGGAAGCAAATGAAGCGCTTGAAGTTTTCATAGATGCCTCTTCCCCAGCGGATTGCCTTAACAATTGTTGCAAATGAATCGTCTAAAAGAACTATATCGCTTGCTTCCTTGGAAACTTCAGTGCCGGATATGCCCATAGCAATTCCAACATCCGCATTTTTTAAAGCAGGCGCATCGTTTATACCGTCTCCTGTAACCGCTACAACATTTCCCTGTGCCTTTAATAAATTTACAACACGCATTTTAATTGAGGGAGTGCTGCGCGCAATAACGGCAATGGACGCAAGTTTTTTTACAAGTTCATCGTCGCAGAGCGATTCAATTTCACGCGCTTCAACTGCTACCTGATCATCGCATAAAACGCCAAGCTCATTTGCGATTGCGGCAGCTGTAACAATATTGTCTCCTGTAAGGATCTTGATTCCAACGCCTGCAAGACGGCATTGATTTACTGCATCAAAAACATCTGAGCGCAGCGGATCGGAAATAGCGGCAAACCCGTCAAAAGTCATATCGCTCTCTATGGAATATTCGTCAAATTCAGGTTTAAAAGTAAATTTTCTGCTTGCAAATGCTATAATCCTGCATGCTTTCTTCTGCCAGAAAGTAATCTGCTCCTCTATGTCTTTTTTTGAATTTTCGTTCATGCCGCAAAGCATAAATATTTTTTCAGGGCTGCCCTTGCTGTAAGCTGTAAATGAGTCTTTGTCCTGCATAATTGTTGTCATGTTTTTTTTCTCGGATGAGAAAGGGAACACATGCGCAATATTTTCATTTTTACGTTTTTCACTGTAATCCCAGCCGGCTTTTTCCGCTGCCGTTAAAAGCGCGCACTCTGTAGGATTGCCTATGAAAAGGCCGCCTTTGCCGAGTTCCGCCGTACTGTTAACGCAGATATTACGTAAAATATTTTCGTTTTTTATTTCACCGTTTACAGTCATTTTGTTTTCTGTCAATGTTCCTGTCTTATCAGAGCAGATCACATTAATGCAGCCGACGGTCTCGGATGCGATAATTTTTTTTACAAGGGCGTTCTGTTTTGATAGTTTGATAATGTTAAGGGAGAGAGAGACAGCTACAATTGCAGGCAGTCCTTCAGGCACTGCGGCTACAATAAGGACAATGCTTAGCAAAAAAGCGTCCATAATGTTTTTAAATGTCATGCTGCCGGTTTGCGCAAATGATATTAACTGAAAAGTAAAAAGTACTGCGGCGGCGATTATACCGGCTAACGCAATCAGCTTGCCCATTCTTCCAAGACGTTCCTGCAAGGGGGTAGTGGTTTTTTGCGAGTCTGAAAGTTCACTTGCAATTTTGCCGAATTCAGTTTTGCCGCCGACTGCGGTTACAAGCAGTTTGCCGAAACCGTTTGTAATAAATGTCCCTGAATACAGCATGTTATACCGTTCTGCAAGAGGGGTCTTTTCATCTGTTATTATTAAAGAAGCATTCTTTTTTGCAGGAATGCTTTCTCCTGTAAGCGCGGACTCATCCGATGCAAGCTGTGTGCTTTCCAGCAGTCTTCCGTCGGCGGGAATTTTATCACCGGTTGACAGCAGAAGGATATCGCCTGTAACAATATCGCGCTGATTTAACATGACGGCTGTTTTATTGCGCAATGCCTTGACAACAATGTCTTCATTAATTCTGTTCAGGGCTTCAAAAGCCTTTGCGCTCTTGCCTTCCATCGCCACAGTAATTACAACGGAAATGGAGATTGCAGCAAAAATTCCAATTACTTTTAATATATCTGTTTCTCCGCCTGTAGCGGCACTTAGAATGTTTACGATAAGCGCAATTGAAGCTGCCAATACAAGAAGGAGGATCATGGGTTCTGTAACAGATACCCAAATGCGTTTTAAAAGTGATTCAGGTTTTGTCCGTGTTAAGAAATTATAGCCGTACCTGGCAGCATTTTCTAATACTTTTTCATCTGTAAGGCCGTCATTTATATCAACTCCGTAACGGCTTGTCAATTCTGCCTTGTCTGCCAGGAACTCGTTCATTTTTCCTCCAAAAAGATCAGCAGGAGCGCACAACAATTGGGAAAAATTATTTTTTTGCAGATGTCTTTCTTTTGCTGCCTGCTGCTTTTGCTTTAGCCGAAGCTGCTTTCTTTTTGCCCGTGCCGCTGTTTTCTTCTTTTTTGACAAGAGAATGAACTAAAACAGGAAGTCCGTAGAGTTTTACAAAGCCTTTAGCATCGGCATGGCTGTAAAATTCACCTGTTGTAAAACTTGCAAGGTTTGCATTGTAAAGTGAATTGACAGAGGTGCTGCCTGCGGCGATGATCGAGCCTTTGTACAATTTTAACCTAACCTTGCCTGTCACAGCATTCTGAGTGCTGTCTACAAAAGCGCTGAGCGCCTCGCGTAAGGGAGTAAACCAAAAGCCGCCGTAAATAAGCTTGCTCATTCTTACGGAAACCTGCTGCTTAAAAGAAAAAGTTTGCCTGTCAAGGCAAAGGCGCTCAAGTTCCTTGTGAGCGAAGTAGAGGATTGAACCGCCCGGAGCTTCATAAACGCCGCGGCACTTTACTCCGACAACGCGGTTTTCCACAAGGTCAGTAATGCCAATACCATGGGCGCCGCCGATTTTATTAAGAGCATTTATAAGAGCCAGGCCTTCCATTTTTTTTCCGTTAAGTCCGGCCGGAATTCCTTTTTCAAAATCAATTTCTATGTATTCCGGTTTATTGGGAGCTTTTTCCGGTAGTACTGTCATGGAGAGCAGCTTCTTATATTGAGGTTCCGCTGCCGGATCTTCAAGTTCGAGTCCTTCATGGGAAACATGCCAGAGATTATCATCTTTTTTGTATGATTTTTTCTTGCTTACAGGCAGGGGTAGTTTTCTTCTTGCAAGATACCTCATTGCATCTTCACGGCTTTTTAATTTCCAGATGCGCCACGGAGCGATTATTTCCAAATCCGGAGCAAGGGCAATAATTCCAAGATCGAAACGAACCTGATCGTTTCCTTTTCCGGTTGCTCCATGCGCGACGGCTGCGGCTTTTTCCCTTCGGGCATAATCAACTAGTACTTTGGCAATAAGAGGCCTTGCCATGGAGGTACCCAAAAGATATTTATCTTCGTACACGGCGCCTGCTTTCAGCGCGGGCCAGATGTACTGCTCTACAAAATCTTTTTTTGCATCTTCGATATAGAATGCGCTTGCGCCTGCTGTCAGCGCGCGTTTTTGAATCGCCTTCCAGTCAACTGTCTGTCCCACATCAACGCAAACAGCTATTACTTCGCAATCCTGATTTTCTTTTAACCAGGGAATGATAACTGTTGTATCAAGCCCTCCTGAATAGGCTAAAACGATTTTCTTTTTCATTATAAAAACTCCTGTAATAATTATTAATAACTTGCTAATTATCTTAAATTTAGTTAATTTACACAAGACTTATACGCAGTTTTCACAGTATTTTAAGGATAAATATTGCCGATAATCATGTTAGGCATTATGAAAAAAAGCGTAAAACATAAAAAAAACGTTAAAAAGACACCTAAAAAAAGAAAAAAGAATGGATTTTCCGATGCAATAAAAGCTTTTTTGCTGGCTGGAGTAATCGTCGCAGTCTCCGCTGTCATTTCATTTACATTTATAATGATTCACTCATCATTAAATAATAAAAGTGAAGCTGAGTCACAGGAAAATATAAGCCATATTGATGATACAGATGATATAATACCTCCTCCTATAGAAATTATTACAGAGCCAAAAGTTGATCCTGTACCTGTAAACAGGCAATCAGGCGCTTCAAGACCAGCTCAGAATAACGCGGCGCAAAATCAGACAGCGCAGAATAATGCAGCACAGAATAACACAGCACAGAATAACACGGCGCAGAGCCAGAGTGCTCAGAATAACACGGCTCAGAATCAGACAGCGCAGAATAACGCAGCTCAGACTCAAAGTGCGCCATCTTCTTCGGCTGTAATTCAAGCGCCTGCTGAGGCAAATAAAGGGATTGTAGTATTTGTTATAGATGATGCCGGAAACAATCTTGCGGAACTTGAGCCGTTTTTGCAAATTCCCTTTCCCCTGACAATTGCCGTTTTGCCCGCTCTTCCGTATTCTGCGGAAGCGGCGCGGCGTATAAGAGCCGCAGGCAAGGAAGTAATTCTTCATCAGCCAATGGAAGCAATAGGCGCGCAGGAGCCGGGCCCCGGAGCGATTTATTCGGGTATGAGCGCGCGCGAAATAAGGACAATACTTGCGCGTAACGTTTCGGAGGTGGGACCTGTAAGGGGAATCAACAATCACCAGGGGTCAAAAATAACCATGGACAGGGAAATGATGCAGACGATTCTGGAGTTCTGCGCCGAGAATGGCCTTTATTTCCTTGATTCAAGAACGACGCCTGAATCGGTTGTTCCGGAAGTGGCTCAGACTATGGGAATGAAAATAGCGCAAAGAAATGTGTTTATTGACAATGAGCAGAGTAAAGATTCGATGCTGGCTTTTATTACAGGGGGGCTTGCAAGAGCGCAGAGAAGCGGCAGCGCGGTAATGATTGGCCATACCTGGTCAAAAAATCTGGCGCCCCTTTTAAAAGAGCAGCACCGGCATTTTACCGAACAGGGTTATGCAATAAAGACAGTTTCAGATTTTCTTAGATAACCTGCCTGTTTTTTAATGCCTTATCTTGTAAACATCAAAAAAAATTACTATTATAATTTTACCCAGTTCCCAGCAAAGGGAAGAAGTCTAGTTCCTTAGGAGGACATATATGTCACAGCGAAAAATTATTATTATAGGCGCAGCCGGCCGGGATTTTCACAATTTTAACACCTTTTACCGCGATAATCCTTCTTATAAAGTAGTGGCTTTTACAGCAGCGCAAATTCCCGATATTGCAGGACGTAAATATCCTTCGTCTCTTGCAGGCAGCCTCTATCCTGACGGCATTCCCATATATGTACAGGATGATCTTGAGCATCTTATAAAGGAACTTGACGCTGATGAATGTGTTTTTGCATACAGCGATGTTCCATATAACGTTGTCATGGGCATTAGCGCAAAGGTGAACGCAGCCGGAGCTGATTTTACATTGCTGGGATATAAAAACACCATGATAAAAAGCACAAAGCCTGTTATTGCAGTCGGAGCAATCCGCACAGGATGCGGAAAAAGCCAGACTTCCCGGCGCATTGCAGAAGCGTTAATGGCACGTAACTTAAAAGTGATAGCTGTCCGCCATCCCATGCCCTACGGCGATCTTGAGGCTCAGAAAGTGCAGCGCTTCGCAGGCATAAATGATCTTGTAAAGCATAACTGCACAATAGAAGAAATGGAAGAATATGAACCTCATATCGCGCGCGGAAATGTAATTTATGCAGGTGTAGATTATGAGGCTATCCTGCGCGCTGCAGAAAATGATCCTGCCGGCTGCGATGTAATTCTTTGGGACGGCGGAAACAACGATTTCCCGTTTTATAAACCCGATTTAATGATTACAGTTGTTGATCCGCACAGGCCGGGGCACGAATTATCCTATTATCCCGGAGAGGTAACGCTTCGGATAGCAGATGTTGTTGTTATAAATAAAATAGACAGTGCCGATTTTGACAATATTCAAAAAGTAAGAAGCAATATAGAACTTGTAAATCCCAATGCTGTAGTTATAGACGCTGTTTCGACAATAAGCGTAGATAAACCTGAAGTGATAAAGGGCAAGAGGGTTTTAGTGGTAGAGGACGGCCCGACTCTTACTCACGGTGAAATGAAAATAGGAGCGGGTATTGTTGCAGCGCGCAGATTCGGCGCAGGTGAAATAGTTGATCCCCGCGCTTTTGCAGTCGGCAAGCTTGCGGAAACTTTCCGCATATATCCGCAAATAGGAAACCTGCTACCGGCTATGGGTTACGGCGAACAGCAGATGAAAGATCTTAGCGCAACAATCGAAAAGACTGACTGTGATTCTGTAATAATAGCAACGCCTATCGATCTTGAAAGAGTAATAAAGATCAATAAACCGTGTACGCGCGTTGAATACAGTCTGCAGGAAATCGGATACCCAAATATGGATGATGCTCTTAAAAAATTCATAGACAGTATAAAAAGATAGTTCCGGCACAGGATAATAAGAAATGAAAATCCTGGGTATCGAAACATCCTGTGACGAATGTTCCGCTTCTGTTGTTGAAGATGGTGAAAAAATTCTCTCCAATGTTGTTGCAACTCAGATACCTTTTCACATTCAATACAGCGGCATAGTTCCGGAAATCGCAAGCAGAAAACACACAGAATGGATATACGCTGTAACAAGGCAGGCGCTTGAAAAGGCGGAACTTGATGTTAATGACATTGATGCAATTGCTGTTACAAACCGTCCGGGACTTTTCGGCTCTCTTTTAGTCGGGCTCTCCTTTGCCAAGGCATTTGCATGGGCGCGTAATATCCCCCTTATCGCAGTTGACCACATGCTGGCGCATTTGTACGCTCCCCGTTTAACTGAAAAAGGTTTCCGGCCGGAATATCCGTTTTTGGGTCTTTTAGTTTCCGGAGGACATACGATTATCTGCCGTGCCGATAATTTTGATGATATAAAAGTTTTGGGAACAACAATTGACGATGCAGTGGGGGAAGCCTTTGATAAAATTGCCAAGTATTATGATTTTGGCTATCCCGGGGGAGCTGTAATTGATAAAATGGCAAAAAATGGAGATCCAACTGCATTTAATTTTCCCATGCCCTCTCTTCATAAGGGAGATCACCGCTATGATGTATCGTATTCGGGGCTTAAAAATGCCGTTATAATCAGCTTGATATATTTAAAAAGAAAAATGATTATAAAAAGGAAGATATTGCAGCTTCTTTTCAAAAAACCGCTGTAGATGTTTTAATGCGCGCCCTTTTAAATGCCGCAAATGACACTTCTCTTTCTGTAATAGTCGCAGGCGGAGGCGTTGCTGCTAATAGTTATCTGCGGGAATGTCTTTTGCGGCAAAAGCATCTTCATTGCATTTTTCCTCCATTGGAGTTGTGCGGTGATAATGCCGCCATGATAGCCGGCATTGGTTACCACTACCTTATAAGGGGAGATGTTTCCCCTCTGAGTATCACAGCTTATGCCAGAGTGAGCGGTTTTAAAAAGAAATATCCATAAAACATTAAATAAAGGTTTTTAGTTATAACAGAAAAGATTAAAATCCGTTCTTTCTATTTTCAAAATAATAATATATAATGCCTTTATATGAAGATTCCGGCATCCCTTTTTAGAAAAAAGAAATCCTTTAGTATAGTAACAGAGAATCGTATTCTGCCTGAAGAGCAGGATCTTGTACGTGCCGGAGCGCTCCTGGCAAGAGAAAGAAATTTTAAGGATCTTGTCAGTATTTTTGTTGAACAGGCACAGGATATAAGCCGCGCGGACTTGTCAGCATTTTATATCCTTACAGACCCTTCAGATAAAAAAAGCGATCTTAAACTGATGTATAAAAGGGGAAGGTATCCTGTTCCGGATCTTATCCGGGGCGATAATGAGCTTATACATTTTATGCGCGATTGCAGGGAAGCTGTTATTTTTAATAATAAACCCGAAAGCAATAATGTTCTGCCCTTTTTAAAAGAAACTCTTATAAATCCGCAGATGAAAAGCGCAATGGCTCTTCCCATTATTAGTCCCCCGCGCGAGATTGGAGTTTTATTTGTCGCTTCGCAGAAACAATTATTTTTTAACAGGGCGAGGTTTCACTTTCTGGATTGTTATACAAAGCTTGCCGCAGGAGCCATGCAGACATCAAAGCTGTTTAACGAGACTGTGGAGTCTTCCAGAAAAATTGACTCTCTTGAGAGATACCAGGAAAATGTTTTTAACTCAATGACCAATATGGTTATAACAACAGATCCGCAGGGGCATATATATTATTTTAATGAACCAGCAGCGCAGGCTATGGGGCTTACCCAGGATGATATCGGACGCAGCCTTGAAAATACATTTAAAAATTCTCTTTCGCAGAAGATGTTAAAAACAATTACAAAAAGCCTGGAAGACGGAAATGAAATTCTCGGCCTGGAAGGTATTCTGCGCTGCGATAAAAATGAAATTGATTATTCTCTTAATGTTTCACCCCTAAAGACGCCCCGTGGCAGAAAGGAAGGTTTGACGCTTCTTTTTACAAATCAGACCCGCGAGAAGGAACTAAAGGATACGGTGAATGCAGTTACGGAAGAAAGACGTATAATCAAGGACATGTTCTGCCGTTACATGTCGCATGAAGTAATGGATAAATTAATGGAAACCCCTGATACCGTGAATCTTGGAGGAGATAAGAGAAACGCAACTGTATTCTTTGCGGATATCCGGGGATACACAAGTTTTTCAGAAGGCAGGGAGCCGGAAGAAATAATTGAGATTTTAAATGAATACTTCCATGAAGCTGTTGAGAAGGTTGTTAAATACAAGGGTTATATCGATAAATTTATCGGAGACTGCATAATGGCAGTTTGGGGTGTTCCCATGATACCGGAAAAGGATGATGCGTATAACGCAGTCTGCTGTGCGCTTGCGATTCAGGAAACAGTTAGATCTTCAAAGAGAAAATTTTTCCGCAATGCTGCATCCCGCCTGCGTATAGGAATTGGAATTAACACAGGAACCCTTGTAGCGGGAAATCTTGGAAGCGTGCAGAGAATGGATTATTCAGTTATCGGCGATACAGTCAATCTTGCGGCAAGGCTCGAAGGCGTTGCAGGCCCGGATGAAGTTATTATTTCCCATGAAACGCGCAAGGAATTTGATGATGTTTTTAAACTGGAAGAAAGACCTGCAGTCCGTGTTAAGGGTAAGGAAAAACCCATTAAAATATATAATGTTTTAGGTTTAAAATAAGGAGTTTATAAAATGACTGATTTATTAAATTCAATAATGGGATTTGACATTCCTGTTTGGGCATTAATCGCATTTTTTTCGGTTCTTGTACTTCTTGTCCTGTTTATTTTATGGTTTGTAAACACAAGAATCTTTAAAAGCCGTCTGCGCAGAATAATAAACGCAAAGGATGAAGAGCAAACCGCAGAAGCGATTAAAAAATTTGAATTATGTTATCCCGGCAAAAAACTGATACGTTATTCAAGGCGCATGGAAAGATATTCAAGGCAGATGGGACCCCAGGTTGTGCGTGAGACAGGCCTTGCAGACATGTGGCTTCATAAACTTACAACATCGTCCCTGCCGCGCTCATCAGATTTAAAGAGAGTTCTTTTATATTGTCCCGGCTCATTTCTTTTTAAGGCCTTTCTTGCAGCGGGTAAACATCCCAGACTGCAAAAAACATTTAACGCATGGATGGAAGGTGTTGGTGAAGATAAGGTTATAAGGCTTTTGTCTGAAACCTGCAGGGGAGAGGAGTTTGAACCATCTTACGGCAGGCAGTTCCTTGAGAATCACGGCGAACTGCTTCGTGAACTGACAGGTGAGAGCGAGTGGTATGCGCGTTATTTTGCGTACCGGATTTTAACCCTGGACAGCGAATTACTTACAGAAAGAAGCATGGAGGACGGCCTTTGCGATCCGCATCCTCTTATAAGAAAAATTATTACAGAAAGCATAAATTTTGAACGTGAAAAAACATGGGCAGTATTATGGGATAAACTTATACATGATCCGGTTTACGAAGTACGGGAGGCTGCACGCAAACGGATTGGAAATGAATTTATGGATGTTTACAGCCCCAAAAACAACCGTTTGAATGATGATGAAACAGCCCGCGTGCTTGAACTGCTCGACCCTGATTGTCAGGAGGACAGGCTTTTTGCGATGGTATCCCTTGAAAGCGTAAACAAGGTACTGCGCTTTCCTGCGGCGGCTTTTATGGATAAATGCGGACTTTTATCTTCGATTCTTGCAAAAAACACCCTTGACGATCCTGCCACAATGGATAACACAGTGACCGTTTTGCAAAAAGCGCTGGATGTAAATGTATCAGCTTTTTTAAATGAATATTCTACAGGGGACGGAGCTCCCCTTATGATAGCATCCCGCCTTCTTACGGATACAGGAGGCACGCAGGAAAATATCTGTTATCTGCAAAAAAAAGCATTTGCATACTTCAGTAATAAAAAGGCGGAGCCTTCCAACAGTGAAATCTATATAAAGACCCTGGAAGCGGTTGCAAAAAACGGAAATGTAAAATCGTTTGAACTT
The DNA here is from genome assembly GCA_009781635.1 of Treponema sp. GTDB lineage: Bacteria > Spirochaetota > Spirochaetia > Treponematales > Breznakiellaceae > WQXQ01. The sequence goes on along the minus strand of WQXU01000004.1, from coordinate 82,177 downwards.
TTGGCGGAAGAACTTTCACGCAGGGAAAACGATCAGGTTTTCATGAAATTCCTGCTTGAAAAAATCCCCGAAGGCGCGCATGCAATCTTAACTCCGTGTCTTTTCCGCTTTCTTGAAAATACCTCCTTCCCTTTACGCGAAGAACTTGTACAGGTGCTTGGAGCTTTCAGCGCTGATATTATACTGCCGAAGGTATTTAATATACTAAACGGCCGGCGCAGCGATTTCCCTCATGTTGTCCGTATTTCGGCCCTTAAAATTCTGGGGCTTTTGCGTCTGCCTTTCAACCTGCAAAGAATACTGGAGAGTCTTCCGACTTTAAAACCGGAAGAAATGGAAGTCTTTGGAAGGCTTATTGCAAACTGTTATCCCCAGGATATATTTGAGGAAAAAGTAAAAGCACTTTTTGCCACTCCTGATGCACGAATACGCGCCAGCCTGATTGCAATTCTTCCTGTTACAAAAAACAATTCTTTTACAAAGGAAATCCGCGCTTCATTAAAAGACGTTGATCCTGATGTGCGTGTCAGCGCAATCAAGGCTCTCCTTGGCTTTGGAGAGATACGCCTTCTTAACCAGGAAACATCAATGTTGCATGATCCTGTAGAGAGGGTGCGTATTGCAACAGCCGAAGTTATTTCAATGCACGGGAACGCGGCTGCTCTGGAAATATTAAAGACAGTTATGTCAGATCCAAACGAAACCGATGTTGTTAAAATCAGCGTAATTGCAGGTTTAGGTCAGGCATCGAGCGCAGAGGGTATTTCCATTCTTGTTTCGGTTCTGGATGCGCAAAGCGAATTCCGCGATTACGCTGAAAAGGCGCTTTCGTCAAGAACTTCAAAACGCGATATTACGCAGTTAATAGATATCTTTAAGGATGCGGAGCCGCCCTTACGCGAAAAACTGATTCCTGTATTTAAGGGAATGGGAAGGAAGGCCGAGCCTCAGGTTATTGAAATTCTTAAAGATGAAGTTGCATCCTTTAAACCCTACCTTGTAAAGATACTGGAAGAGACAGGCTATGTCGATGAAGCAAAAAGGCGTCTATCAAACAGAAATGTAGAAACAAGAAGGGAAGCTGCCCTTTTACTTTCACTTATGGATACTCTGCCTGCTTTCCGCGGCCTTGTTCTTGCGGCAAAAGATCCGGATCAGGAAGTGCGTGTGTGCGTGGTTAAGGCACTTGAAAAACTTAAAAGCGGGCACAGCAGGGAAGTTCTTGATAAATTAAAAGAGGATCCTGATAATCGCATAAGAAAATATACCCACTGGGCTTTGGAAAGGCTTGATTCTCTTTCCATGGAGTAAATAATAAAAATGCAGGCGTGTAATTTATGCGCCTGTATCTTTCATATACTTGTCTATATGCTCTTCTTTTACACGTAACAGCTCTTCCTGCGGAAGGAGCGATAGCGCTTTCCAGCCAAGATCAAGTGTGCAGGCAATACTGCGGTTTTCGTATTCTCCCTGGGTAAGAAAAGTCTTTTCAAATTTGTCGCCGAATTTCAGATAACACTTGTCGCTTTGGGAAAGTTCTTCTTCGCCGATTATCGATGCCAGATTTCTTATTTGCTTTACTTTCGCATAGGCTGAAAAAAGCTGGTTTGATACTTCCTTGTGATCCTCTCTTGTCATATTTTCACCTATGCCGTCTTTCATCAAACACGAAAGGCTTGGAAGTCCTGCAACAGGAGGGTAGATGCCTCTTTGAAAAAGCTCGCGGTCAAGTACAATCTGCCCTTCTGTGATATAACCTGACAAATCGGGAATTGGATGGCTTATATCATCATTCGGCATTGAAAGGACTGGTATTTGCGTTATTGAACCTGATGAATCCTTTATTTTCCCCGCCCTCTCGTAGAGGGATGCAAGATCCGAATAAAGATAACCGGGGTATCCCTTGCGGCCCGGCACTTCGCCGCGAATTGATGATACTTCCCTTAATGCTTCGCAGTAGTTTGTCATATCTGTCATAACAACAAGCACATGCATATCTTTTTCATATGCAAGATACTCCGCGGCGGTAAGGGCGCATCTTGGAGCTATTAATCTTTCAAGGGAAGGAGAGTCTGCAAGAGAAAGAAAAACAACTGTCTTTGCAAGAACGCCGGATTGTTCAAAGTTTGTAAGGAAGTAATGTGCAACATCATTTTTTACTCCCATCGCGCAGAAAACAATCACAAATTGCCCGTCTTCTGTTTTTGAATCGCCGGATGAAAGAATTACTGCCTGACGCACAATTTGCGCGGCAAGACGGTTGTGAGGAAGTCCGTTGCCTGAAAATATCGGCAGTTTTTGCCCGCGGATAAGAGTGTTCATTCCGTCAATCGAAGAAATGCCAGTCTGTATAAAATCTCTTGGGTATGTGCGCGCAAAGGGATTTATGGGAAGGCCGTTTATATCGCGCATATCTGAAGAAAATATTTTTGCGTATCCGTCTGCAGGCTCTCCAAGGCCGTTAAAAACACGGCCCAATAACCCTGGCCCTACGCGAAGCTCCATCGGTTTATCAAGGAATTCTACTTTTGAATCTTCTGCGCAAAGGCCGCTGCTGTTTCCGAAAATTTGAACTACTGCGCATTTCTCGTTTAAATCAAGTACGCGCCCAAGCCTTTTATTATTGTCCCTGTCAAGAACAACTACCATATCGTTATAACCGGCATTTCCGCCGTGTGAGGTGATTACTACAGGGCCTTCTATTCTTTGCAGTCCCTTGTATTCAATTCCTCTCATAATGTTTTTCCTGTTTTGCCGCTGTCTGCAGTTTGCAGAAATGAAAGACGCGCCCGGTATATTTTTTCTAACTGTAAAAATATTTTATGCATATTCTCTTCAAACTCATCGAGTTTATTAAGGCTGTTATTTTCTACAACGCTTTTAAGACGGCACATCTCCTGCCTTATTTTTGTTTCCGTTATTTTTGTCAGGGGCGCGCCCAATTCGATACAGGCATTTGCCCTTTCGTGAAACTCCATCATTAGCTGCAATAACTTTATCTGCTTGTCCGGAACACAGTACATGTCAATTTCATCGAAGGAGTTCTGCTGTAAAAAACCGTCTTTGACAATTTGCGCGGTAAGAAGAATTAATTTTTGCTCATCGGGCAGGGCATCGGCTCCTATAAGGCGCACAATTTCAGATAACCTCTGTTCCTGTTTTAAAAGATTAAGGCAGGCTTTGCGCGCTTCAAACCAGTGCACGCTTATCTGTTCCCACCATCCTTGTACTTCTTCGGCATATTCTGAATAACTGTCTGTCCAGCTGATCGCAGGATAATGTCTTGCATTTGCAAGGTCCCTGTCCAGCGCCCAAAAACAGCGTATAAAACGTTTTGTATGCTGGGTAACAGGCTCCGAAAAATCTCCGCCCGGAGGAGAAACTGCCCCGATAATCGAAACAGAGCCTTCTTCTCCGGAAAGTGTCTGCACGTATCCTGCTCTTTCATAAAATTGAGCGAGCCTTGCAGGAAGGTAGGCAGGAAAACCTTCTTCGGCAGGCATCTCTTCCATGCGCCCTGATAATTCGCGTAAGGCTTCCGCCCAGCGGCTTGTGGAATCCGCCATTACAGCAACATGATACCCCATGTCGCGGTAGAACTCTGCAATTGTAATGCCTGTATAAATTGATACTTCCCGCGCCGCAACGGGCATATTTGAAGTGTTGGCAATTAACAGCGTTCTTTCCATTAAACTGCGGTCTTGACTGCAGGAGCGCGGATCTGAGAGCTTTTGAAACTCTGTAAGCACATCTGTCATTTCGTTGCCCCTCTCTCCGCAGCCTATGTATATAATCACATCAGCATCGCACCATTTTGCAACTGCATGCTGAATCATTGTTTTACCTGTACCAAAGCCGCCGGGAATTGCAGCAGTGCCGCCCTTGGATAATGGAAAGAAAATATCAATAACTCTCTGTCCTGTTAAAAGAGGTTTTACAGGAGAATGGCGCGACAAGATAGGGCGGCTTTGCCTTACAGGCCACCACTGAGCAAATTTAATTTCATTTCCAAGATCTGTTTTTGCCGCTGTTTCAAAAATGGAGTAGTCTCCCTGGCAGCTTAAATGCCTTATATATTCCTGTGAGGAAGAAGTATTGGATGAAAAAGGTATCATTATTTTACAGGTGATGCTCTCTGTCTCTTTTATAGAACCGAGTACCAGTCCGGGTGCTGCTGTGATTTTAATATTTGATGCCAATTTTTGAACCAGGTCAGGATCGGGAACAAAGCGCCATTTTTTATCGGTATCCAGAGCTTTTCCTCTGCAGCCTGCTTTCATAAAAGTTCCGTCCTGTTCATAAAGAAGCGCAAGGGGCCTTTGAATGCCGTCGTATATATTTCCGATAAGCCCCGGCCCTAAAAGTACAGAAAGAGGACGGCCCATGGAAAAAGCAGGACTGCCGGGTTTAAGGCCGGTATTGTCTTCATAAACCTGGACAATTGCTTCGCTGCCTTCGAGCCGGATGATTTCACCTGTAATTCTTTTGTCTCCCACTTCAACAAGATCAAAAAGTCCTGCCTTTCCAAGACCTGATACGCGGATTATAGGTCCTGATATTTGGCGGACTATTCCTTCCTGCATTACAAGAACCTGCCAATTTCTAAAATAATTATACTTTTCATGCTCCCTCCGTATAGGCTTGTCCCAAAAGAGAGGCAGTTAATTCTGCGCGCTTTTCGCTCAGGATGGATTCAATTATTATTTCAATGGATGATGTTATAATAACTTCATCTGTTTCAAGTATTATTGACGGGTAAGCGCTGTCATTTTTATTTTTTTTAATAAGGCATGCTGGACTGATTTTTTTTACCAGCTCTTCTGCTTCATTATAGTCAAGAGCGTTATAATATGCATGTATTTGTCTGTCTGAAAAAAGATCATTACAGCATGCAAATCTTTTTTCAAGTTCACAGGAAAGCAGCTTTAGTATTTGATCCCGGCTAAGGCTTTTATACCAGGACTCTGCGGCAAAATCCAGCATGTTCTGTATTTTTTCTATTTTTATCCTGTGTTTGTCAACAGGAAGCCTTTTCATTCTTCTGTCAGTTTCACTGTATTTTTGTTCATTGTATTTTATATCAAGTTTATCTATGCTTTCATTTATTTTTTTTTCCCATTGCGCGTTATCAGATTGCATTGTATCTTCCGTCTGCTTAAAGATACGCATGGCTTTCTTTCTTGCATCTTCAAGGATTTCGCGATCCAGTATTTCTGTAGATTGCAGCTCTTCCATAATTTTTCAGTATGGGGAAGAATTAAAACAGTTTCAAGGCTTATGTTTCTATTTTTTACCGCCGAATATCCTGTATGAAACTCTCTGTTCAAATGCCATTTTGCTCCGGCGTGAGCCCTCTCCGTCCGGAAGGCCAATAGGCAGCACAACGCGCAAATTATAGCTTTCAGGCGCGCCAAGAATTTTTACAGCGGCCTTCTGTTTTTCCTTGTCAAAAAACGGGCTGTCAAGCCACAGGGAGACATACCCAAGGGCCGTTACAGCCAAAAGCATTTGAGATGCGGCGGCAGAATAATCTTCCATTTCAAAATTCCATTCATACATCTGCGCGGAAGGATCTGTTAAAACAGCTATGGCAGAAGGAGCGCTTAGCATCCCCTCTGTCGGAGCAATACCGCAGAGCCCCTGCAAAGACTGTCTGTCCGGTAAAATAACAAGCCGTACATACTGGCTGTTGTTTCCCGTAGGAGCTGCAAGCCCTGCTTTTGCGATTTTTTCAAGAACTTCAAGAGGTACGCTGTCAGGTAAAAATTTCTCTTTGTGTGAATATCTTTTTTCGATTGCTTCAAAAATGTTCATAAAATCACCCCTTTTATGCCGGAATTCTTAAAACCTGTTATATAAAGGTTTCATTATTATACAATGCATATGTATAATATATCTATGATTAAAATAGCATTTCTTGGCGCAGGCAGTACGGTTTTTGCCCGTAATGTTCTTGGCGATTGTATGTCAAGCGAAACGCTTCGCGGATGTGAAATTTCACTATACGATATTGACGCTCAAAGATTAAAGGAAAGTTATAAGATTTTAAGCGCTGTAAATAATGCAAAGGGAAACCATTCAAAAATTGAATGGTTTGCAGGTCTTGATAATCTTGAGAAAGCTCTTGAAGGTTCTGCATTTGTGGTAAATGCCGTACAGGTAGGAGGATATGATCCTGCGACAATTGCGGATTTTGAAATTCCAAAAAAATACGGGCTGCGGCAGACAATAGGAGACACCCTGGGTATTGGCGGTATAATGCGCGCCTTGCGGACAATTCCTGTTATGCAAAAATTTGCGCATGCAATTGAAAAAGTCTGCCCCGATGCATGGTTTTTAAATTACACAAATCCAATGTCAATATTAACAGGTTTTTTACAAAGGTATACAGGCGTTAAAACAATAGGGCTTTGCCATAGTGTTCAGGTTTGCTCGGAGCATCTGCTGGAATTTCTTGACATGAAAGACAAACTGGAAGGCAGAAAGGAACTAATTGCAGGCATAAACCATATGGGCTGGCTTTTGGAAATTCGCGACAGGCATGGCATTGATTTATACCCGGAGATTAAAAGGAGGGCAAGGGAAAAAAACGCAAGTTCCAAACACCATGATATGGTTCGTTATGATTATATAGACAAGCTCGGTTACTATTGCACTGAATCCAGCGAACACAATGCAGAATATAATCCCTTTTACATAAAGTCAAAATATCCGCAGTTAATAAATGATTTTAATATTCCCCTGGATGAATATCCGCGAAGGTGTATCGAACAAATCAATGGCTGGAAAAATGAATATGAAAATCTTTGCAAATCCGATATATTAACTCACAACAGAACCAGGGAATACGCATCTTATATAATGGAATCTGTTGTTACAGGAAGGCCTTTTAAAATTGGAGGCAATGTAATAAATAAGGGATGTATTGAAAACCTGCCGGCAGAAGCCTGTGTTGAAGTGCCGTGTCTTGTAGACGGCAGCGGTATCAGGGGATGTTATGCAGGAAGGCTTCCTGTACAGCTTGCGGCAATGAATATGACGCATATCAATGTTCATCTAATAACAATTGAGGCTGCACTTACAAAGAAGCGTGAGCACATTTACCATGCCGCAATGCTTGATCCTCACACCTCCTGCGAATTGTCAATAGATGATATCCGTAAAATGACAGATGAGCTTATTGACGCTCACAGAGAATGGCTTCCTGAATACACTTGAGCTTTTAAAACTTTTTTATTTCCGCGCGAAAAAAGGTTTTCTTCGGTTTTCTTTCTCATCAATCTGATTAATTACAATCTGCGCAAGCCTTTTAAAGTGCTGGGGAAGCAATTCTTCATCAGGTGTGTTGTAATACTCAAGCAAGGCATTCATTCTTGTGCGGGACTCTTCGAGTCTTCCCTGTTTATAATGAATAAATGCTATGTGATATTCAGCCGTGATTACAAGATCAAGATTACTGCGATTACGCTCATACAAGGCTGTATAAAACGCGGCGGCTGTTTTATAACGGTTTCTGTCCAGCGCTTCCTGCGCGCGTTGTATCAATTCTGCGGGAGATAGATCGTCGCTTGGGTTTGCAGTCGAAGCGCATGCGCAAAGTAAAATAAAAACTACAGGCGCAAGTACAATGCGCAATTTGCTTGATATTAATGCCATAAAAAAAGTATATCCTTATAGTCTTTCTTAGTAAAGTCACCCCGGGCAGCCAAAGTTACAATAATTGACAATCATGTTTAAAAGTGCATAATTATTCCATAGAATCCTTAAAAACATGTTTATAGAAGGCGGTAACTCTTGATTGCAGGCATAATTGGCGCAACAGGCTATGCGGGCGCAGAATTGGCAAGACTTCTTTCCGGACATCCGGAAATTAAAAAACTTGCGCTTTCCTCGGTCAGTTATGAAGGTGAGCAGATTGAAGATATATATCCCGGCTTTTTGGGCAGGGTTTCCGGTTCACTGTTAAAGGCAGAGGATGTTATATCATCTTCCGATGTAGTTTTTTCCGCTCTTCCTCATGCGGTGGGAGAAAAGTACGCCGCAGCCTGTATGGAAAAGGGCATTCACTATATCGATCTTTCTGCGGATTTCCGCTTTGGAAGTGATGAAGATGTGTACAGCGCATGGTACGGCAAGATGTATCAGTTTCCAAAGCTGCATGAAAAATCAATATACGGGCTTGTTGAACTTAACAGACAAAAAATAAAAGAAGCTGCCTTGCAAGGGCCCTTAATAATCGGGAATCCGGGATGTTATCCCACAGGAGCTGCCCTTGGCGCGTTTCCGGCTCTTGCAAAGGGGCTTTATGGCGGCGGGACTGTAATTATAGATTCAGTGACAGGCGCTTCAGGCGGCGGGAGGGAACCCTCGCGGACTTTTCACTATAGTGAATGCGCAGATTCAGTATTGCCTTATAAAGTTGCATCTCACAGGCACTCTCCTGAAATAGCAAGAACACTTGCGCAGATGACGGTAATGAGCGGCGGTTCAAAGCCTTCAATGCAGGTTATTTTTACGCCGAGGCTTGCGCCCCTAAACAGGGGTATATCAAGCGCAATATACATTCCCCTCTCCTACGCATGGCGCGTAACGCAGGATAATGAAAAACCAATGAATGCAGCAATGCCTCCTTCAAAAGAAATTGAAGAGAAAACTTTGGAAATCCGCAGATTATATGCCGATTTTTATAAAAATGATAAATTTATAAGGGTACTGCCTGCCGGTATATGCGCAGCCACAAACCGGGTGCGTCATTCAAATTTCTGTGACATATCAGTTCATATCGATTTAAGCGGCTCTTTATTGATAATCACTACGGCCATAGACAATATGATAAAAGGCGCGGCAGGGCAGGCAATTCAGAACATGAATATAATATTCGGCTTTGATGAAGAAATGGGATTAAAAACCATACCAATGTTATTTTAATAGAGATGGAAGTATGACAAAAATTTCCGGCGGAGTCTGCGCGCCTAAAGGATTTATGGCAGGCGGCATAAGATGCGGCATAAAGGCAAGTTCTCCCAAAAAAGATTTGGCATTAATTTACTCACAATCCTTTTGCAGCGCGGCGGCAGTGTTTACAAAAAACAAGGTAAAATCTGCAAGTGTCATTCTAAGCCAGGAGAATATTGCAGACGGAAAATTGCGGGCAATTATTGCGAACTCAGGCAATGCAAATGCATGTACAGGCAGTGAAGGAATGATATCTGCAAGGCGTATGGCGCAGCTTGCGGCGGATGCATTATTAATTTCCCCGCGGGAAGTTGCTGTTGCTTCCACAGGCGTTATCGGTGTTCCGCTGCCAATAAATGCAATAGAAGAAAATATTGACGCCCTTAAGGCAAGTCTTTTAAACAATGAAAAAGGTCATGAGGATGCTCTTGAAGCAATAATGACAACCGACACCAGAAAAAAAGATATTTCCGTAGAGATTGAAATTGGCGGCAAAAAAGTACGCATTGGAGCCATGACAAAGGGTTCAGGCATGATTCACCCTGATATGGCAACAATGTTATGTTTTATAACTACAGACGCATCGATAATTCCTTCCGCACTCGATCTATCTTTGCGCCGCGCTGTTGAACGCTCTTTTAACCGTCTTACGGTAGACGGCGATACCTCCACTAACGACATGGCGCTTGTAATGGCAAACGGCGAAGCTGGAAATCCGCCCTTAACTGAAAGCAGCAGTGATTATAAGATTTTCTGCGAATCCCTTGATTATGTCTGCGTTTCACTTGCGCGGATGATGGCGCGTGACGGGGAAGGGGCTAAAAAACTTTTGACAGTAACGGTAAGGGGCGCGGAAAATGAAGAGTCCGCTGTAATACTTGCAAAATCCGTTGCATCTTCCAGTCTTGTAAAAACTGCGTGCTTCGGCGCCGATGCAAACTGGGGCAGGGTGTTATGCGCCATGGGATATGCAAAGGCGGATTTCCTTGCGGAAAAAGCGTCTGTAAGCTATAAAAGCGAAAAAGGCGAAATTGAAGTCTGCAGGGAAGGGCAAAGCGCAGCCTTTGACGAAGTAAAAGCCAAAGAAATACTTGGCGAAGAAGAAGTAGAAATCCTTGTAAACCTAAGCGATGGGAACGTAGAGGCCTCGGTATGGGGATGCGATCTTGGTTATGACTATGTCAGAATAAACGGAGATTACAGATCATGAACACATCTGCAAAAGATCTTCTGGCTGCATCACAAAGCCAGTCAGTTACAAATAAGGAAAGAGCCGGGATACTGATTCAGGCATTGCCTTATATTCAGGATTTTCAGGGAAAAACCATTGTAGTCAAGTACGGCGGAAATGCCATGCTTAACGATGAACTTAAAAAGGCTGTAATAGAAGATGTAATTCTCATGGCATGTGTCGGAATACGTACCGTGCTTGTTCACGGCGGCGGTCCTGAAATAGAAGCAATGCTTAAAAAAACAGGCAAGGAAAGCCGTTTTATAAACGGGCTTAGGTATACAGACGAAGAAACAATGGATATAGTGCAGATGGTTTTATGCGGCAAGGTAAACAAGGATTTAACAGCTCTTATTCAAAAACACGGAGGAAGGGCAATCGGCCTTTGCGGGATAGACAGCGCTCTTTTAAAAGCGCGCCGCATGAAAGGCGAAGATGATTTGGGATATGTCGGCGTAATAGAAAAAGTTGATGTATCCATGCTTGATATAATCCTTGAGTCCGGGATCATTCCCGTTATCTCCTCTGTAGCTTACGGAACAGGCGAAGCGGATTCAAAAGACTATGAAGGAAGAGCCCTTAATATAAATGCCGATATTGCAGCTGCCATGATTGCCGCAGAATTAAATGCGGAAAAACTTGTTCTTATGACGGATGTCCGCGGTATATTACGTGATATGCAGGATGAAAGCACCCTGATTAAATCCGTTGAAAGGCCGCAGTTGGATGCATTGCAAAAAGAGGGAATTATCACAAAAGGAATGATTCCAAAGACAAATTGCTGCGCCATGGCCCTGGACGGAGGGGTAAAAAAAGCGCATATAATAGACGGCAGGCTCCCTCATGCTATTTTGATTGAACTTTTTACGGATGAGGGTATCGGGACAATGATAGTCCCGGCACTAGACAAAAAAGTTTAAAATTTGCTAAAATACAAAAAAGTAGTGAAATACGAGGAGGCCAGTTGGCGGAAAAGGATTTACGCGTAAACGAGCAGATTAGATCAAGAGAAGTCCGTTTAATCCGGGAAGATGGGGACAAGGGGATTATGTCTGTTTCGCAAGCGCTGGAAATTGCCAGGGAAGCAGGTTTGGACCTTGTGGAAGTAGCGCCTCAGGCGGTGCCTCCTGTAGTCAAAATACTGGATTACGGCAAGTTCAGATTTGAAAATGAAAAAAGACTTAGGGATTCCAAAAAGAAGCAGAAACTTTTGAAACTTAAGGAAATCCGTATGCAGCCGAAGATTGATGATCATGATCTTGATTTTAAATCGAAGCATATTAAAGAATTTTTAAATGACGGCAATAAGGTAAAAGTGACAATCCGTTTCCGCGGACGTGAACTTGCTCATACAGAACTTGGTTATGATGTTATGAAGGATGTGCTTTCCCGTATTGAAGGGGAGTATGTTATGGATAAACCGCCTGCAATGGAAGGAAGGTTCATGTCCATGGTGCTTGGCCCGAAAAGCAAAAAGTAACCTGCCGTAAACCGGCAGGCAGATTATTATAAGAGGTGGCATATGCCAAAAATGAAAACAAAAAAAAGCGCGGCAAAGCGTTTTTCTTTTACCGGCACAGGCAAGGTAAAGTATAAAAAACAGAATTTGCGCCATATCCTGACCAAAAAGTCAACAAAACGCAAGCGTGGCTTGCGGCAAGCAGGAATTTTATCTGATGATAATGTGCCTGTTATCAGAAAAAAACTTATGCCCTACGGTTAAGGGTATTTGAGGGGTAAATTATGTCAAGAGCAATAGACGGTTCCAAAAGAAAGAACCACCGCAAAAAAATACTAAAACAGGCAAAGGGTTACTGGGGAAGGCGCGGCACAAATTTTAAAGCAGCCAAGGACGCAGTCGCCAAATCCCTGTCTTACGCCTACCGTGACAGGAGAGACAAGAAGGGCGAGTTCCGCAAACTCTGGATAATAAGAATTAACGCAGCTTGCCGCGAACTTGGGATTTCATATTCCAAATTGATTGCGGGCCTTGAAAAGGCGGGAATAATTATCAACCGTAAATCATTGGCATATCTTGCCGTTAAAGATGATGCGGCATTTAAAGCCATTACGGAAAAAGCAAAAGCTGCGCTGGAACAGGGTGCATAGGAGCGTCAATGGTAAGCCTTGAACATGTTCAACTTCTGGAATCAAGAGTAGCAAAGGCGATTGAATACATTCAGCGCCTTGATAATGAGAATTCAGTGCTCAGCCAGGAGAGGCAGGGTTTGCAGGCAAAACTTGATGCAAACCAAAAACGGCTTGATGAGCTTGAACTGCTTGTAATGCGTTTTAAAGAAGATCAGGGCAAAATTGAAGACGGTATAATGGCTGCTCTGGACAGATTAAGCCAGTTTGAGGAAGCATTTGAAAAAAGCCTTGCTTCCCGCAGCCAGGAGGATCCAGGTTCCAAAAAAGGCGCTGTAAAAAAAGAAAAACCATCTGATGATTCCAAAAAAGATTTGCCTTCAGATGAGTTTTTTGAGATCAACGGAAAAGAAACGGAAGTAAACGCCGGAGAACTTGACATTTTTTAGGGACATTAATGACCAATGAACTGTGTCTTGACATTCTTGGAACTTCATTCACAATAACCGCCGATGCAGATGCGGAATATCTGGAAAAGGTTCTTGCCCAGTATCAGGCTGCTGTAAAAAACACTCAGAAAATTTCCGGAATTACATCCCCGCTGAATATTGCCATCCTGACAGGTTTTTTATTGTGCGATGAATTCAACAAGATAAAACAGCAGTTGGACGAGCTCTCTTCATCCGGTGAAGCCGAAGATAATTGGGAAAAACAGGAAGTGGAAGAGCGTACAGTCAGGCTTATTGCAAAACTTGAACAGGCCCTGAATTTATTTAGTAATGAAAAACATATATAGACTTGAAAATCAGATAAAACACTATGAATGGGGATCTAAAGAAATCCTCCCTCAGTTTTTGGATATAAATAACAGCAAAGATATTCCATATGCGGAAATGTGGATGGGAACGCATGAAAGCGCTCCTTCAATGACTTTAAATTCCGGGCTTAAGGAAATATCAGGAGAGCTTCCCTTTCTTCTTAAACTGCTTGCCGTAGAAAAACCTCTTTCAATACAGGCGCATCCGGACAAAGAAAAAGCCATTGCAGGATTTAACCGCGAAAACGATGAGGGGCTTAGCGTAAAATCCCCTGCAAGAAACTACAGGGATAAAAATCATAAAAATGAAATTATCTGCGCAATTACGCCCTTTACCCTGATGGCGGGTTTCAGGGAGCCTTCTTCGGTATACGCATCGCTTGAAGCCTTTCTGTCGATTGCGCCGCAGATGAGCGATGCCTTTAATCCCCTTATGCGTTCATTAAAAAATACAAAAGTTAAAGATTCCCTTGGCGGTTTTTTTCATTCGCTTTTTAATATCTCAAAATATGACATGGAACAGCTATGTTCCATCCTTCTTAAAAAGGTAGAGTATGAAACCTGTATAGAAATGGAATTGTCAATTGAGCAATGGGAACTAATGAAAACATTTGCATCCCTGTATCCTGCAGACCCTGCGATTCTGTCTCCCCTATATCTTAATCTTGTCTTTCTCCAGCCGTTTCAGGCGGTGTTTCTTCCTGCCGGGATTCTTCATTCATATTTAAGAGGGTTTGGCCTTGAACTTATGAGCAACTCCGATAATGTTCTTCGCGGCGGGTTAACGCCGAAATATATCGATATTAATGAATTAACTAAAGTAATAAAACTGGATACGTATTTACCTATAGTTTATACGGCGGATTTTATTTCTGAAAAGTCCGGATATTCTGTATATAATTATCCCTTTGAAGATGAGGATTTTTCTCTTTCTGTTGTAAAAGGAAATGGCGCACAAATATCCTTTCCCGGAGCCGGCCCTTCAATCTGCATTGTAACAGAAGGAGAACTAAAAACAGGCGGTTTTGATTTTAAAAAGGGAGAGTCATTTTTTGTCATGAAAGACAGGGATGATTCTGTTTTACTGGAAGGAATATTTTCCCTCTTTATCGCAGCCGGAAAAAAATGAAAATTCTAGTGGATGCCGATTCCTGTCCAAGGCCTGCAAGAGATCTTATTCTGCGCAGGGCGGGAAACCTTAAAATACGCATAATTTTTGCAGCTAATAGGCCGGTTCCCGTAACAACGGCCGGAAATCCGTCTAACCATGAAGCGCAGATGGAATTATGCCCTGCAACGGATAATTCAGCGGATGATCGCATTGTTGAACTTGCAGAAGAAGGGGATCTTGTCCTTACAAGGGATGTGCCTCTTGCAAAAAGGCTTGTTGAAAAAGGCGTTTTTGTAATAGATGATCGCGGACGGCGCTTTACGCCGGATAATATTAATGAGCTTTTATCCCTGCGCAACTTTGCGGTAGGACTTGCCGACAGCGGCCTTGGAATGGAAAGAATTGCAAACTACGGCAAGAAGGAATTAAAATCTTTTGCAGATGCGCTGGATCGGATATTGACTTCTATGCTGCGTCTTCGGGATACTGATTCTGCGTCTGTTTGATATTGGGCAATATTTCAAAGAAAATATCCATTAGTTCAGGATCAAACTTTGTTCCTGACAGTTTTTTCAGTTCCAAAAGCACATCGTTTTCATCCCAGGGTTCCTTGTATACGCGCTTTGAACAAAGCGCATCGTATACGTCGGCTATGGCGACAATCCTGCCCCCTAAAGGTATTTCCTCTCCTTTTTTTCCAAGAGGTTTTCCGTTCTCATCTGCTTTTTCAATGACGCCCGTATAAGGGTCTACCCAGCCGGGATACCCCGTGCCGTCCCAATTCTCATGATGCGTAAGCGCGATATCCTTTGCAAGGATATCAACAGGAGAGCTTGTGTCAAGAAAAAGGCTTGCCCCGTAAACTGTATGATTCTGCATTATATGGTATTCATCGGGGGTGAAGCGCGAAGGCTTTTTAAGGATTGAATCTGATATGGCAACCTTGCCAACGTCATGAAGCATGGAACTGATTTTTAAAGTATCGCGGTATTTTTCCCTTTCTTCCTGCGGGATTTTATGGTGATATGCCCAGCGGTCATATATATCAACCGCGTAACCTGCTACCCGGTTTACATGCGTACCTGTTTCCTTGGGATCGCGCAGCTCTGACATTTTTATCATGCGCAGAATCATTGCCCTTGTTATATACGCCCTTTGAAGAACCATGGTAGCGTTTGTCGCAAAGTGGGTAAGGATTATTTCATCATCGGCGGAGAAAGGAATAATGTTTCCCTCTGAATCCTTGGAGTTTAAAACTTGAATTACGCCCATTAACCTCTTATCCGTTGCGACAAGGGGGATGGTAAGGCTGGATACGGTTTTATATCCTGTTATTACATCGAAGGATGAATTAAATGAATAAGTTGATTCAGCAGGGATATTATACATATCGGGTATGTTAATTAATGTTCTTTTCAGCGCGCAGTAACCGGAAATGGATTTTTCATTTATAAGGACAGAGAAAATCGAGTAAATCATTTTTTGTCCTGCAGGAAGGTTCTTCTGGATTGTGTCATTTTGGGAATATTTGATCGCCAGTTTCTCTTCGCCTTCTTCTTCCGGTTCTGTCGGAACAGTTATATAGATTGAGCCGGCATCCGCATTTACAACCTTTCTTGATTCAAAAAGTATCCTTTCAAGCAACAGGTCAAAATCCTGGATTTGATTTAATTCCGAGTCAAGGCGTATTATTCTCTTAAAATCCATTTCTTCTTTCATACTTCCTTTTTATACCTCTTGCATAAAATACTTATGAATAATATTTTATTGAAAGAGAGGAATAAATTCAATGGGAATTATTAAAACAGCGCTTGAAATTGCCCTGGAAAAGACAGAAACCGTAAAAAGCGACAAATCGAGTATTGAGCAGTTTGAGGCAAAGCAAAAAGGCAAAAAGCTTGCAAATGCTTATATTGCAGGGGAAAGCGTTAATTTGGCGGATGAGCTTAAAAGGGCTGCTTTTTCCGAAAAAGAAAGCCTGAAACAGGGGATTTTTGATGTTCTTGTTACACAAATTACCCTGCCTGCCAAAAAAGAAGACATGGGCAAGGTTGAAAAACTGGGGAAAGGACTCTCTGTTGTCATTAAAAATAAGGAATTTTCTGCAATGTATGAGCAATTAACGCAAATTCTTTCACAATATCTGCAGGAAGCGTCTCATTACGAGCAAATGGTTCAAAAGCAATACGCTCCGAAACTCCGCCAGAAAGAGGAAGAGCTGTCCCGCAGGCTGCAAAGGGAAGTAAGAATCGACCCCTTTCAGGATCCTGAGTTTATCGCATATTTTAACCAGCATATGAATGCGCTTAAGGGCAATTATGAACCTGTAGTTGAGCAGGCAAGAGAAGAAGCAAAAAGAATGTTCTGTGAATAAATATTTTTTAAATAGCCCGGGTTCCGCCTGTTCTTAAACCTGCTTCATAGAGTTTTCCGCAGGATATAAACATGGGCAATTTTGTACCGCCAAGGATGATGTCGGCTTCCTCTGCCATCTCGATCATGTCTCTGCCGGGGATTTTACCGCGGACAAATATTATCGCGTGTATGTCCAGAAGTTCCGCTGTTCTTATTACCTGGGGATTAACAAGGCCTGTAAGAAGGAGAACCCTGTCTTTTACGAAAGCCATTACATCGCTCATTAAATCTGCGCCGCAGGCTGATTCAACTTCGCGTTCTGCCTTTTCTTCTCCAATAAAAAACTGCCCTTCCAGCAATGTAACTGCTTCAGATACCTTCATTATTCCTCCCGTTTTGAATAACCGCCTTCAAATCACGGGGCAGGAGCCCCTCTTTACATAATCATATTATTATACTATTTTAGATATAATGTAAAGCCCAATATGGAGGTTAATATGGCTGAACACATCATGCATAAAAAAGACACAAAAAAAGTGCCCCAAAAAACCTTGAAAGAAAAACGCGAACAGAAAAAAGCCAAGAAAAAATCAAAAGACACCCAGTAAAGCTGACGGGTAGGGACACGGATTTCAGAAGAAATCCGTGTTTTTTTTATCGTATCAGGTAGAACTCTACTCTGCGGTTTTTCCACCAGTTGTCGCGATCCTCAAAAGGTACGATTGTATTTGAGCTTCCGGCTCCGGCTGCAGATAACCTGCTGCGGGAAACGCCGCTTCTGACCAGCATATCAACAATTGCCCTTGCTCTTGCTTCGCTGATACGCCTTAGCTCAGGTTCCTCGCGGTCACGGGCCGGCCCTGAAGGCTGTGTAGGATTGGCATGTCCTTCAACCTGTACCCTGTAATCACGGAACTGATTAAGAATTTGGGCAAGGCGTCTTATTATGCGCATGTTGTTATCGATAACTTCCCTGCTTAGACCTTCAAAGTCCGCATGATTGGGCCTGAAAATAATCGACGGTATTTGTATTTTAAGACGGTCGCCGTCGCGGATAACAAGAATATCAATGCCTATTTTCCCTTCCATGGAGCTTGAGTTTCCAAGCGCGTCAGTTGCAGAAAATGTATAGGGATAATCCATTGCAGACTGAACAAGTTCGCCCCTATCGCTTCTGCCGTCCCATATTATTCTGCTTCCGGGAGTTCCGCGTCCTTCTATCCTTCTGAAAACAGGGAAGGGAGGTTCCGGCGCGCGTATTTCAAAATACCACTGCGCTATTGGAGATGCATCAACCGCCGTAAGGTTTATATAAAGCTCATCATTATAACCGTCGTTATCCGGGCTGAAAAACTCGGGGCTTGTAATAACAGACAACTGCGGTCCTGATATATCAACCAAAACAGTTGTAGCGGAAGCTGTTACAACATCGCCTCTTGTGTAATTAACTGTAAGCTGCGGCGTATAAATGCCTTCGATGATTTGCCCCTGTTCAGTAAGGCCGTTCCAGCCCTGCACTGAAGGAACCTGCTCCCTGCCCTGGAATGTACGCTGCACTGCGCCTTTATCATCTTTAAGTTCAAGTTTCCAGCTTTCAATGCCGTCTGATAATAAAAGGCGGATGGCAAAATCTACAAGAGAAGAGCTTTGATTTTCTGCAGGTCTTATGGCTGCAACAGAGCTTGTAAGAAAGGCGCCTGCTTCCCTTGAATCTAGTATTATGTTTGCAAGTTCGGCGCTTGCAGAGTTCTGCGCTTTGCAGGTTGCGCTGATTCTGAAACTGTAAACTCCGTCAGGCGCTATTTCACCGGAATCGTTTCTGCCGTCCCAGACTATTGGCTGCGGCTCTCCGCTTGCGCTTTCAAATGTTTTTATTAGTGTTCCGGAGGAATCATATATTGCGCTTTCCCATGCATCTTCAAAAGAGCCTCTTGGAACAAATGTAATTGTACTGTTTCCGCCCAGCCCCTGATTTTTTGGATCAAAAATTCTTTGCGCAGCCGGTATCGCATTAATTGAGATTTCAGGAGGCCTGTTTCTTAATACAGCTTCATGTGTTTCTGTTACCGATGTATTGCCGGAATCATCCATTGCTGTGATTGTAAAAAAGTACCTGCCGTCAGGCGCCGCATCGCCTGCGGAGCGAAGGCCGTCCCACACAAGGGAAGAGGGTATATCGATTTGATGTTTTGGCGTTACTATCCTGTTAAAAAAATCTTTTATATTGAAACTTTCAAAGCGCTGTTCCTTGTTTTCGATAACCCTTACCGTCTGTCCTGTCTCATCCTTTATTTCCATCGACCAGGAAACAATATAATTTTGATCAGTTATAGAAACAGGTATTTCAAGCGTATCGGCTTTCCCGTCATTGTTGGGAGAGAAATGCGCAGGCTGCGGATAATTTAACGTGATTAAAGGAGGCTTTGTGTCTGCAAGCCCTGCATACCAGCTGACTCCTGCGCCGACTGCCGTAATGCCTTCATACAGGGGTTTATACGCAGCGCTTATTTTTAAATCTCCGTCAGACGGCAGCGTGCCGCCTGCAATACGCTCTCCGCCGGAGGGAAGTGCAAAGTTTACCGTAATAGATATTGCCGGAACCGCCGGAAAAGATACATGGTTGTCTGCTATTTCCCGCATATTTAATCCGCTGCCGGAAGGCCATGACATTGAAAGAGTTACAAGCTCTGCAAGGGTCAGGTTAACTCCTGCCTTGAAAATCATGTTTGCCTCTTCAGGATAAAAAAGAGACGGAAAACTTAAATCGCCTGCAAGATTAACAAGAAGGGGATCCTTTTTTCCTTCGCTGCCTTCAATGTGAAGTAAATCAAATGAGATTCCGCACATGGGAGTAAGCCATGTCGGGAAGTAACTTATTCCAAGGCCTCTTAACACAACTGCCATTGTAAAATTTTTAAGTATTGCAATATCGCCGAAATTGTATTTAAACCCTATATCCCCGCAAAGAGTTGAAGCGCTGCCGAAGCCGAAGTTAAAACCAAGGCCCATAGACATACCGGGGTATAATTCCTTGGCAGCGGACAAATTGCCCGAAAAGGTGGGTTTTACTGGAAAGTATACAAATGTATTATCATCAAAGCCGCCTATGTATCTTATGTTTGTGCTGAATACGCCGTATTTTGAAGGATAAAGCGCGCCTAACGAGATGGATTGCATGTATCCGTCAATCTCCCTGCCTCCTTCAAAAACAGGAATTGCAAGATAACTTGCGTCAAAAATCATGCGTTGCGCATCTGCGCCCTGCGCCGGGTTTAAAGCGCTTGCAGGAGCTCCGCCTGTTGAGGTTATAAATCCGCTTGCCGCAAGGGACGCGCTGTATAAATCCGGAACCGCATCCGCTCCGTGCGGCGATTGCGCGTATACATTGACGCTGAAAATCAATATATATAAAAATAATAATTTTTTTAACATGGTTTTCTCCTGGATAGAGGCTATATATAATATTTCATTTTTACTAAAATAACATTATATTGATTCCTGTTCAATAACCTTTAATGGTTTTGATTGTTAACATAGTAGTAGAGGTGCTTGCAAAAAAAAATGAAAAAATTAATAATATCCGGCCTTTTAACCCTTCTGTGCATGTCATGTACAGGCAAAAATAATATTACTGCAACTTACGACTTTACGAGTATACAGCGCGGCACACTGGAAAGAACTGTTTCATCCAGCGGGACAATAAATCCTGTTGCAACTGTAAGAGTTCTGCCGCGGATGAGCGGCAGGGTGGAAGAAGTCCGCGTGGATTATAATGATATTGTTAAAAAAGGCGATATTCTTGCTCTTCTTAATACCGATATGCTTCGCCTTAAGAGGGATCAGCAAAACGCATCCGTTCAGAAAGCGCGGGCAAATTATGAGTTGCAGCTTATAAATTACAGAAGCCAGGAGATCCTGGCTCAGAGAGGTTTTATTTCCGAGTATGAGCTTAGGACAGCAAGAACCACTCTTGATAATCAAAGGGCTGATCTTGCTGTTGCAGAGGCAAACCTTAGGGTAATAGAGACAGAGATAAATCAATATGCGTTTATTACATCTCCCATAGACGGTATTGTACTTGACAGAAATATCAATGCAGGAGATACGGTTGTAGATTCTTCCAATAGTAATTCATCAAGCATTTTTACCATTGCAGAAAACTTAAGGGAAATGCAGATAGAAGCTATGGTTGGGGAGCTTGATGTTACTTCAATACACAGGGGGCAGAATGTAAGGTTTTCACTGGAAAGCCTTCCGGGGCGCAGATTTTCCGGCGTTGTGGACAACTTAAGGATGGTTCCCTCTGTGTCAAATAATGTCGTTTCGTATACCGTGATTATCAGCGTGGAAAACCGTGACGGCTCTCTTTTACCCGGGATGACTTGCGCCGTGGATTTTATTGTAGAGCGCGCTGAGAATGTGCTTCTGGTTTCAAATGCCGCTTTGCGGTATCAGCCTACAAGCTTAAGCTCAACCCAAATTTCCGATATGGTTTTTAACGCAAGCCTTGAAAATATGACAGATGAACAAAGGGATGAAGCAATTGAGGCAAGAGCTCTGCAGGCAGCCCAGAGTCAGCAGCAAAGGCAGAATAATTCTGGTATTAATAACCTTATGATTGGAAATCAAAATCAGAGCCGTATGATGGGCACAGGCAGACAGCAGGGAAACAGAAGCGCCCCTGATCAAAGAAGAAGCGTTCCTGCTGTTGTTATGCGCACTTTATGGTTTATAAACGCAGAGGGCAGGCTGGATGTAATTCAGGTTCGTACAGGAATAAGCGACGGATCCTTAACAATGGTTTTTTTAAATGACGATTTTGAAGAGAGGCAAGTGATACTAAGGGAGAGGATTTAATGTCCGTCATAGAAATGCGCGGTATTAAAAGAGAATACCGGATGGAGAGCAGGTCTTCTTCAAAAACAAAAAATAAAGGAGCCGAAGCTGTTGTTGTCCGCGCGCTTCGCGGCCTTGATTTTTCCGCCAATGAAGGTGAGTTTGTTTCTGTCATGGGGCCTTCAGGCTCCGGAAAATCAACTTTAATGAATATTTTAGGCTGCCTTGACAAGCCGTCGGCAGGATCATATACACTGGACGGCATTGAAACATCATCCTCTGATTCCAATACCTTTGCCTATATAAGAAACAGAAAAATCGGCTTTGTGTTTCAGTCTTTTAATCTGCTTGCAAGGACAACAGCGCTTGAAAATGTTGAATTGCCTCTTTTTTACCGCCGTCCGGAAAAAAAAGATATTTTAAAATCCGCATATGCGCGTAAAGAACGCGCTGTAAAAACATTGCAGGAAGTAGGGCTTGCAGATCGCATTGATCACTTTCCCTCGCAGTTATCGGGAGGACAGCAGCAGAGGGTTGCAATTGCGCGGGCGATGGTTAACGATCCTGCTTTCATACTGGCAGATGAGCCGACAGGCAACCTTGATACGGGAATGAGCCTTGAAATAATGGGGCTTTTTCAGCAGTTAAATGACACAGGTAAAACGATTATTATGGTAACTCACGAACCGGAACTTGCAGCATACACAAAAAGGATTATAACGCTTCGTGACGGAAAGCTTGTCTCTGACAAACCGGTTACAGAAAGGCGGAATGCTTTCCAGGATCTTGCAAGATGGAAAAATGACAATGTATTAATAGCGGATAAAAACAAGGGCGCAGGTGATACATGAATGCGCTGCAGCTTTTTAACACATGCATTCGTTCGATCTTCAGAAACCGCATGCGCAGTCTTCTTACGTCCCTTGGCGTTATAATCGGCGTTGGCTCTGTAATAATAATGGTTGCCCTGGGCGAAGGCTCCCAGAAAATAATCGAAGAGCAGATGACAGCGATGGGAACCGATTTACTGTTTGTTTTTCCCGGTCATTCAATGAGCAGAAGCGGGCAAAATGTCAGGATGCGCATGAATTCGTTTACCTTAAGAGATGTTGAAAAATTAAGGAATGAATCAAATTATATTACGGCAATTTCCGGCGTTATTAATTGCGGCAGCCCCAATGTGATTGGAAGTTACGGAAATGCTCAGGTGTCCGTTGAAGGAGTTGAACCTGATTATTTTATTGCAAGGAACTGGAATGTAAACGAAGGTTTTCCCTTTGATGAAGAGGATCTTGTTTTACGCAACAGGGTAGCGGTTATTGGCCGCACTACTGCAAAAAATCTGTTTGGCGAAGAGCGTTCAGCTCTGGGCAGGCAGTTAAGAATCGGCACTGTTTACTTTACCGTAATAGGTCTTTTGGAGAGCAAGGGAGCCAATATAAGCGGCCAGGACAGAGATGATATTATAATGGTCCCCCTTGATACTGCCATGACACGGCTTGGAAATTCGCGCAATATTAACCTTATTCTTCTAAGAGTGGCAGGCAAGGAGTATATGGAAGCGGCGCAGAAAGAAGCTGAACTTATCATGCGCGAATCGCGTAACATTGCAGAAGGGATAGGCGCAGACTTTAATGTTGTAAATCAGGCGGAAATGATCGATATGGCGTCAGAAACATCAAGAACCCTGACAACCCTGTTAGCTGCAATTGCAGGCGTTTCGCTTTTGGTCGGCGGCATCGGCATTATGAATATAATGCTTGTTTCTGTAACAGAGCGGACGCGCGAGATTGGAATTCGCATGGCGGTAGGAGGAAGAAAAAGCGATATTCTTCTGCAGTTTCTCCTGGAATCTGTGATACTAAGCCTTTTTGGGGGGCTTTTGGGAATAGGCCTTGCTTTTATTGTCTGCCATATAATGTCCGTAATGGGAATCTATACAGTTATAAGCCCGCTAATTATTGCAATTTCCGCGCTTTTTGCGGCTCTTGTAGGGATTATTTTCGGCTATTATCCTGCAATGAAGGCTGCATCTTTGTATCCGATCGATGCTTTAAGGTATGAGTAAAAATGAAAAGATTGATAATCACAATTACATTGATGAGCATTATAAACGGTACTCTGTGCGCGCAGACGATTAACCTTGAGCAGGCAAGAAATCATGCGCTTGCTTCATCAAGATCTCTTGCAAGGTATGAACTTGCAATCAGAAGCAGCGTACTGGATGAAAGAAATCAGCTTTATTCAATGCTGCCCTCTGTTTCCGCCGATGTAAGAGCTTCGGCGCATTACCTAAGAGATTTTCTTTTTATAAATCCAGCTGACACAATTTCTGCAGGAGCGTCTTTATCGATTACGCAAATATTGTTTCAGGGGGGAAAAAGTTTTATAAGAAAGGCAATCAGCGAAATTGCGACAGAAAGCGTTAAAAAAGATGCGCTTTCTGAATACTATAACGTGCTTGATACTGTAGACAGCGCATTTTACACAGCGCTTGAAGCCATGGCCGCGCTGGAAGCGGAAGAGTTTTCCCTGCAAGCCTCTGATTTGGCCTTAACAATAGCGCAGCTGCGTTATGAAAATGGAATTATAAATCACGGTGATTATCTTAGAGCGCTTGCGGAGAAAGAATCAAGGGAAAACTCATGCAGCAAGGCAAGGTACGATCTTACCCTGTATTTGACAAGACTAAAAACAATTACAGGAATACAAGAGCTTGCAAACCCCGAACCTGTCAGCTTTGATGCGTATGAAGATGCGCTTTTGCGTTTTACTAAAATTACAAATGAAGAAATCGATGTGTTATACGGCAAACTCTGGCAAATGATAACATCGCAGAATCCGTCTCTTTCAAAAGCGGTATTAAATAACCAGAGGGCGCAGAGGAACCATATGCTTACGGGGCGTGATTATTCGCCTGTGATTAGCGCAACAGTATTTTCCGCCGATTTAAATCTTGTTCCCGGCCGCAATTTATCAAGCGGCGGAGGGATTACGCTAAGGGGAAGCATACCTGTAGATTTTTGGGTTATGTCAAACAGGATGGAGAGCTCAAGGCTCTCACTTGATGCAGCCGCGCTTGATTATATTAACGCGCAGAGTTCTCTTGAGCAGGAATTGCATAATGCTCTTGTAAATATTTTTACACAGGCCGGAACTGTGCTGTCATCCCGCCGTTCTTTAGAATACACGCAAAGGCATTTTGAATATGTAATGGAACGCTACAGGCTTTCGCAAAGCTCCGTTTCTGATTTGAACGAGGCGACATCTTTATACAATACAAGCCGCAATAATTTAAACAGGGCAAGTTTTACATTCTTAAGAGGTCTTTCCAGGCTCCGCTCCCTTTGCGCTCTTGAAGATGAAAGTGAACTGTTAAAAATCCTTTTGGAAGGATAATTACATAAGGGCAATTTCTTTTAAGCGTTTAATAATATCAATATGCTGCGTGCAGGCTTTTTCGCATAATCCGCATTCTGTGCATTTGCCGGCGCCTTCTTTTGGTATGCACCATAACCATTTAAGCCTGTTGCCGATTGGGTCTTGAGAATTTTTATCAAGGAGTTTCTGGTTATAGGCGTCCATGTAATAGGGAATTTGAATTCCTTCAGGGCAGGCTGCGCAATACGCACAGCCTGTGCATATGCCTTCGAAGGATGCCGATGCATTTGCCTTTGTTTTTTCAAGTTCTGCGCTCGTTCTTGGTTTATAGCCTTCCATTGCATCAAGCGCTTCGTTAAGGTGTTCCAAAGTGTCAAAGCCTACAAGTGTATTTGTAATTTCAGGATGATCCCAAAGAACACGCAGAGCGGCCGCAACAAGGCCTTCGCCTTCGCGGCGTATAAATTTAAATAATTCAGGATGCTGGGGGATTACTCCTCCTCCAAGAGGATTCATTACAACTGCGCCAAGATTCTTTTCTTTTATTGCATCAAAGGCTTCCTGTCTTGTATTAAAATTATAAGCTGAATATCCGAACAGAACGCCTTCAAAAACGCCTTCCATTAAAAGTTCTTTTATTTCATCTTTTATAAGATGGCTGGAAATGCAAATATGATTTATCAGTTTTTCTTCTTTTAATTTTCTGAATGTTTGCATAACACCGTCTTTTTTTCTGTTCTCCCAGCCTGCAAGAGTAGTAATGCACCAGATATGATAAAAATCTATTGCGTCTATATTAAGCCTTTTTAGCTGACCCTCTATTTCACGGCGGATACCGCTTTCTGTGCTTTCAAAAGTTTTTGAAGCGCAGTAATAGGGAAGGCCCATCTTGCGCATTTCCGCAAAGCCCTTGCCGAAAACAGTTTCGCTTTTAGTTTCAAAGTAACCGGGAGCCGTATCAAAATAATTTATACCGCCTTGCGCAGCGGCAACCATTAGCCGTATACACTCATCATGATCATCGATGTTTTTGAATCTCATCCCGCCGAAACCAAGAAGAGACACTTTTTTTCCTGTTTGTCCGTATTCCCTGTAAATCATATCTACCTCCAAATAAAATTATAAATCAACAAGATTGTAGGGCGTTTCCTGATAAACATAGTTAAGCCAGTTATCAAAGAAAAGAGTAGCATGCGCCCTCCAGCGCACGACAGGCGTTTTTTCAGGATCGTTATCAGGATAGTAATTAGCAGGTATTTCAATCGGCAGACCCCTTGCAATGTCACGGCGGTATTCGCGGTCTAATGTAAGCGGATCGTATTCCATATGACCGCTGACATAGATATCCCTTCCTTCACGGGCAGTGACAATAAAAACGCCTGCTTGCGGGGTCTCGGATTGAATTGTAAGCCGGCTTTCTGCTGCAATGGCATTGCGGTCGCTTGCCGTATACCTTGATTGAGGAGCCAAAAATTCATCGTCAAATCCGCGGAAGAGCATATGATGCTGCTCATTTACAGAATGGGGAAAAATCCCGGAAAGTTTTTTTTCAAGCGGATGTTTTGGAATGCCGTAACGGCGGTAAAGCCCCGCCTGCGCGCCCCAGCAAATGTGCAGGCATGAGAAAACATTTTTTTCCGAATAGTCAATCACGCTTGCAAGCTCTTCCCAGTAATCGACATCTTCAAATGGAAGTGTTTCTACAGGCGCGCCCGTTATTATAAGTCCGTCAAAGCGTGTTTTGGTGCTGACAATCTCATTGGCGCTTATATAGAACTTTTCAAGGTGTCCGGGCGGAGCGTTTTTAGACACATGGCTGCCCATTCTTAAAAAAGTGATGTCTATTTGCAGGGGACTGTTGCCCAATAAACGTAAAAGCTGGATCTCAGTATCTATTGTGGTGGGCATTAAATTTATAATACCGACACGTAAAGGCCTTATATCCTGGGAAGCTGCGCGATCTTCTGTAATAACGAAAACCCTTTCTTTGGATAAAGCGTCGTAAGCCGGTAATTCCTTGGGTATTTTTATTGGCATTCATCACTATTATCATATTTCCATAAAAAAGACTATGGCAAAGTCCGGATAATTCATTTTCTAACATAGCGAGCGGCATTTTACCCGAATAGAGTGATATTTTCCCATAACAGACATTTTTTCCTTGATTATACTGGAAAATTGAAATAAAATTAGAGCGTCATAAAAAATTAGGGGAATAAACGTATATTAATGAAAACCATATTTGTTGTCGATGACAGCGATACAAATCTTTCAATGGCAGAGGTTGTACTGGAAGATCAGTATAGCATTATGACAATGCCGTCTGCTGCAAAAATGTTTACCCTTTTGGAAAAAATAATGCCTGATCTGATCCTTCTGGATATTGAAATGCCGGAAATGGACGGATTTGAAACGCTTAAAAAATTGAAATCCGAAACCCTGTGGGCTGATATACCAGTTGTGTTTCTTACAGGCCGTAATGACGCCGAGGTAGAAGCCCGCGGACTTGAGATGGGCGCCATTGATTTTGTCACAAAACCTTTTTCGGCGCCGGTATTGCTGAACCGGATTAAGACTCATCTTAACATCGATGAGATAATACGCGAGAGAACTTTTCAGTTAAGCAGACTGCAGAACAGCATAGTTGCGGTTCTTGCGGATATGGTTGAAAACCGCGACAAGGGAACAGGCGGTCATATTGAACGCACTTCGATGTACATAAGAATATTAATTGATGAAATGAGAGACAGCGAAGTTTATGCCGATGAGATACGCGGCTGGGATGTTGAAAAAATTATTTCATCTGCGAGGATGCATGATCTTGGAAAGATTTCCATTACAGATACTATTGTAAATAAACCGGGTAAACTTACAGACGAAGAGTTTGAGGTAATGAAAAGCCATGCGCAGGAAGGCGAGCGTATAATCGATGAAATTATCGCAAGAACCGGCGAAGGGGACTTTTTGCGTAACGCAAAACTTTTTGCAGGCACTCATCATGAAAGATGGGACGGCAAGGGATATCCGCGCGGGCTTAAAGAAGATGAAATCCCCCTGCAGGGACGGATAATGGCAATAGTAGATGTATACGATGCTCTTGTATCGGAGCGCCCTTATAAAAATGCGTTTACAGCTGATGTAGCCATCGGCATTATCATGCAGAACTCCGGCACTCATTTTGACCCGAAAATCGCACAAATATTTTTCAATGCAAGAGATCGCATTAAAGCAGCGAAGGCAGGTCTTTGATGCTTTCAATTCTCAGGAAATTGCTTAATATTTTTACGCATGGACAGGTAATTCTTGTTGTTGCAGCTTTTGCGCTGATGGTATTTTTCAGTTTTAATTTCATGAGCGATATTGAGCGGAAGCATCTTATAAAGGATGCAAGCAACGCGCTGACAAATGTAGAAAGATTCATTGAATCCGAACTTAGGGAACCTGAAACAACACTGGGCGTTATAGCGGAAAATATAAGGAATATGATTCTTCAGGGCGCTTCTGCTGACGCCGTGCAAAATTATATTTTAAGAACAACTGAATATATTACAAATGAAGAGCGTCTTATGTCTTACACCGTCAGTATTTTCGGTTATTTTTATGTATACGACAGACAGATTATTGCAGGCATAGACTGGGTGCAGCCGGAAAACTATGTACCGGAAACACGTCCCTGGTACAGAGCGGCAATTGAAGCGGGGGGAAGAGTCGGAGTCACGGAAGTTTACGAAAGTATTGCCTTAAATGACAGCATAATGACATTTTCGCGCGCTATATACAATGATACAGGAAGACTTCTTGGCGTTGTCTGCATTGATGTAAAACTGGATAAGATATTTGATTTTGCAATAGATACATACATTTCAGAGGGCAGTTACGGGATACTTTTGGACAGTAACTTTAATGTGCTTGCCCATCCTCACCCGGCATTTAAAGGCAGGCATCTTAGCCAGATGAACGACGGCCCTGCAATCCAGAGAGAGCTAATAATAAACAGGGAAATACTGGAGCGCAAGGCAACAGATTATAACGGTCAGCCGTCTGTATTGTTTGTAAGGCAGATCCATAACGGCTGGTACATGTCGATTATCGCTTATGCAAAAAATTATTACCAGAGCGTGACAGACATTGGATTTATTTTAATTGCTCTTGGCGTTGTTTTCGCTTTTACCTTAAGCGTTATTCTTTTAAGAGTGATTTATTCAAAAAAGAAGGCGGAAGAACGCACTCAGATAATGCTGGATGCAATGCCTCTTTGCGCCAACTTCTGGGATATTAATTACAGAAATATTGATTGCAACAAGGAAGCTGTTAAATTATTCGGATTGTCAGGTAAAAAGGAATATCTTGACAGGTTCTTTGAACTTTCGCCTGAATATCAGCCCGACGGCAGATTATCAACGGAAAAAGCTCTTGAACTTGTAAAGAGGGGGTTTACAGAAGGCTACTGCCGGTTTGAGTGGATGCACCGCAAGCTTAACGGAGAACTTATACCATGCGAAATAATCCTTGTCCGCGTTAAATACAGAAAAGGATTTATGGTTTGCGGATACACAAGGGATCTGCGTGAAATAAAAATCATTATGGAAAAAATGCGCGAGGCGGATGAATGTACGCAAGTATTGTTTGACGCAACGCCTCTTAGCTGTTTTATGATAGATAATAAACTGAGTCTGGTTGAATGTAATCAGGAGATTGTAAGGCTCTTCGGCATATCTGATAAAAAAGTATTCATAGACAGGGTTTATGATTTTTTCCCGAGGTATCAGCCGACCGGAGTTGAATCCAGGGAGCAGTTAACAAGATATATTGACGAGGCGTTTGAAGAAGGTTATTGCCGGTTTGAATGGATGCATCAGAAACTTGACGGAGAGCAAATTCCAACAGAAGTTTCGCTTGTGCGTGTAAAGTTCAGGGGTGAATACGCTGTTGCAAGCTATATAAGGGATTTAAGAGAAATAAAAACCATGATAGCTGAAATGCGCAGGGCGGAAGTTGCAGAGGAAAGCAGCAAGGCAAAGAGCGACTTCCTTGCGAAGATGAGCCATGAAATCCGCACGCCGATGAATGCGATTCTCGGCATTACAGAAATACAGCTTCAGGACAATTCTCTTCCGCTTGCAACAAGAGAGGCTCTGGAAAGAATCTATAATTCAGGGGATCTCCTGCTTGGAATTATTAACGATATACTTGATTTATCCAAAATTGAAGCCGGCAAACTTGAACTTTCATCCGTTCATTACGACATTGCAAGTTTGATTCACGACACTGTAAAACTTAACATTATGCGCTATGAAAGCAAGCCTATAGATTTCAAGCTGACTGTAAGCGAAAATGTTCCTTCTACGCTTGTTGGAGACGAACTTCGCATCAAGCAGATACTAAATAATATTCTTTCAAATGCGTTTAAATATACGCAGGAAGGCCAGATAGAATTAATGCTGTCCGCAGAAATGAATAATGACATCTCCGGCGTCAACCTTATATTCCGTGTAAGCGACACAGGACAGGGGATGACAGCCGAACAGATAAAAAAACTTGGA
Organism: Treponema sp.; assembly: GCA_009781635.1. GTDB lineage: Bacteria > Spirochaetota > Spirochaetia > Treponematales > Breznakiellaceae > WQXQ01. The sequence continues at coordinate 51,860 of WQXU01000004.1, read as the reverse complement.
GACAAGTTCAGCCGGTTTAACCTGGAAGCCAACCGTAAGACGGAAGGAACAGGGCTTGGCATGAATATTACGCGCAATTTAATACAGCTAATGAACGGCAGCATCTTTGTGGAGAGTACTCCCGGCATGGGTTCTGCGTTTATGGTAAGGCTGCCGCAGGGCTGCGCCAATCCGGAGCCGATTGGCAGGGATTTGGCTGAAAACCTCATGAAGCTCAATTTAAAAAACACAACCAAGATGAGAAATGCGCAGATAACGCAGGAGTTCATGCCTTACGGACGTGTTCTTGTTATTGATGATGTTGAAACAAACCTCTATGTCGCGCGCGGGCTTTTGGCGCCTTACGGAATATCAATAGATACTGCGATGAGCGGTTTTGAAGCTGTGGATAAAATCAGGGAAGGCGCAATTTTCGACATTGTGTTTATGGATCACATGATGCCGAGGATGGACGGTATTGAAGCTACAAAACTAATTCGCTCCCTTGGTTATACAAAACCAATAGTGGCTCTGACTGCTAACGCGCTTGCAGGACAGGCGGAAATGTTTATTAACAATGGCTTTGATGATTTTATTTCAAAACCTATAGATATCCGCCAGTTAAACAATGTTTTAAACAAGCTTATCAGGGACAAGCAGCTGCCTGAAGTTCTTGAGAAGGCGCGGATACAGAAGAACAACCTCTATGCAGCCGGCGGGCACAATATCGCAATTGACCCCCAGTTAGCCGAGTTCTTTGTGCGTGATGCAAGAAAGTCTGTCAGCTATCTGCAGGTAATATGCGAAAACAAGTGCCGCAGGGAAGATGATATTCAGGCATTCATCATTAATGTTCATGCAATGAAAAGCGCTCTTGCAAATGTCGGTGAAAGTGAATTATCCAACAGGGCATTGGAACTGGAACAGGCCGGCCGCGATAATAATATCCAGCTTATAACTTCCTCGCTTCCGGGATTTCTGGAATCATTAAATGAAGTAATAGAAAAACTCAATCCCAATGACGAAGATATACAGGATGATGAGAATTTGGCAAATGATGATGAGAGCCGGATATATCTGCAGGAGAAACTGCTTACAATACAGGTGGCATGCGGCTCCTATGATAAAAAGGCGGCAAAACAGGCGCTGGCAGCCCTGAAACAGAGAAACTGGCCCCGCGCGACTAAAGATCAGCTTAGCGCCATCACAGAACATTTGCTGCACAGTGAGTTTGATGAAGCTGCCGCTATTGCGCGGGAAGTGTATTTTACATAAAAAGTTAATTAAAAGTTTTCATAAACCTCTATTGACAAAAAAAGCAAAAGTTGGTAACTTGGTATTAGTATAGTTTTTCATTTAAAAAAGGGCTCCAAGGAGACCCTTTTTTTTGCAGCGTTTGTTTTTCAAATGCAAAGAGGCAGGCAATGCAGTTCAAAGCAAGAGATGTACAGGATAAGGAATTTGCATCTGTACGCGAACAGGCGCAAATGGTTCTTAAAGGATTAGGGTACAGTCTTATTGAACTTGTTATCTCCAGGCACCGGGGAAGCGCGCAGGTAAAAGCGGTCATTTACAGCAAAGCCGGAATCAGCACAGATGATTGTTCAAAAGCCCATCGTGCGCTAATCCCAAGGCTGGAACTGGCATTTGATGAAAAGGCAGGTTCGGAAAAAAGCGCCTTTCGCCCGGAAATATACCTTGAAGTGTCATCTCCTGGAATAGATCGCTGTATAAAAAATGCAGAGGAGTTTATTCACTATACAGGCAGGACAGTACGGTGTTACCGTATTGATATTTCAGACTGGACTATAGGAGTGCTGGAATCTGCCGATGAAAATGGAATTACCATAAAGATAAATGAAGGGAATAAGGACATCTTGCAGAGTTTGAGTTTTGACATTATTGCAAAAGCAAGATTGGACCCTTCTTAAGGAGGTATAAATTGGGAACAGATATGTCGCAGGCAATTCGTCAGTTAAACCAGGATCGCGGTATTCCTGAAGAACTGATACTGCGGACCATTGAAGATACGCTAATTGCCGCATACAAACACCGTTTTGGAAATGCAGATAACGCAGTAGTGCAGTTTAATGAAGAAAATCTGGAAGTTTCAATTTTTGCGCAGAAGAGAATTGTAGAACAGGACGGCGTTTATGATCCTGTTACAGAGATTGATTTGGAGGAAGCAAGGGTATTGAATCCGGACGCCGAAGTCGGAGATGAGATACTCGTGGAAATCGATCCAAAACAGTTTGACCGCATTGCAGTTCAAAGCGCAAAGCAAAAAGCGCACCAGACAATAAGAGATATACAAAAAGACAGTCTTTATTCGGAGTTTAAGGATAAGGAAGGCGAAATAATAATTGGTTATTACCAGAGGGAACGCAACGGCACAATTTATGTAGACCTTGGAAAAATGGAAGGCATACTTCCGAAGAAGTATCAGTCTCCCCGCGAGATTTATCATGTAAACGACAGAATAAAGGCGCTTATTGCAGAAGTAAAAAAAGATTCATCTGGACTGCAGATTGTACTTTCAAGAACTCACACGGATTTTGTACGGACGATTTTTGAACTTGAAGTTCCGGAAATATACGACAAAACTGTAGAGATACATAAAATTGTCCGTGAACCCGGCTTCCGTACAAAACTTGCAGTCTACTCAAACCGTGAAGATGTTGATCCTGTAGGCGCATGCGTCGGACTTAAGGGAGTTCGCATTCAGGCTGTAATTAAAGAGCTTGAAGGTGAAAAAATAGATATACTTAAGTACGATCCGGATCCAAGACGCTTTATAAAAAATGCGCTTTCCCCTGCGGAAGTGCGTGATGTGATAATTCTGGACGAAGGCAAGCACCAGGCACTGGCTGTAGTAAGCGATTCAATGCTTTCCCTTGCAATAGGCAAACAGGGGCTTAATGTCCGTCTTGCAAACAGGCTTGTGGACTGGAATATCGATGTGAAAACCGAATCGCAGTTTGCCGAGATGGATATTACAGCGGAATCAAGGCGTGCGGTTTCTGAACTGTTCGGAGATACCGAAGGTTTTGATGATGAGATTTCACGTATCAGCGAACTGCCGGGCGTTAATGCAAGCATTGCAAAAACATTGCTTGATAACGGTATTGACTTTATCGAGGACTTCCTTGGATTAAGCCAGGAAGAACTGGAGACCAAGGGATTAAAACCTGCAGAGCTTGAACAACTTAGAAAACTTATTGAAGAATATGTTGAGATTGTCGAAGATGATTCCTACGATGATGAGCAGACAGACAAGGAAGCGGACGATGATGGCGATGAAAGCGAGCCGGAAGAATATGAATGCCCGGAATGCGGTGCTAAAATCACCGTTGATATGTCAACGTGTCCAAGCTGCGGAATCGGCTTAAGTTTTGAATACGAAGAGGAGGAGGGATAAGATTTTATATGGCGGAAGATACTGACAAAATTAAAAAACCAAAGGCTCAGCTGATAAAGCATTCCCCTGGAGAAACAGAATCAGCAGGGAAAAATTCGCCGGATCAGGTTGAGCGCCGCAAGGTTAAGGTTGTGATGAAAAAACCATCTGCGCCTGTAGTAAAAAAAGCTCCGCCTAAAGTAGTTGTCATACCTCCTTCAGGAAAGTCCGTCCATCCGAAAAAACTGGAAAGTCCCGGTGAAAAAAAACCGGGCCATGAAAACATAAGCGGCGCCGATTACAGCCGCGTCAGCGCTTTCCCTCAGGCTGCGCGTCCTGCTGCAGCAGCAGGAAGAGTAGGCGGCAAACTGGTTGGAAACCACGGGCCGTCTCAGCGTCCGCAAAGACCCCATCAGCAGCAGCAGCCAAGGGGAAACAGGCCAAATAATGAATCCAACAGGGGAGGATTTGGCCAGAGAACAGGTTTTACACCCAAGCCGGGATTTACTCCAAAACCAGGCGGCGGAAAACCTCCCTTTGCAGGTTTTAACAAACCTGCTGCCCCGGGAAGAGGCGGCATGGGAGCTGCTCCTGCTGGTCCCATCCCCGAAGGAAAAGGTCCTGCAAAGCGCAAGTTCATTGCGAAAAAACCTGCTTATAACCGTAAAGAAAAAGAACTTGAAATGGAGGAAAAACTCCTTCAGACCAAAAAGAAAATAACCCATATTGCAAATCCGGTACCCAAATCAATTGACATAATGGAAGTAATTTCGGTATCTGAACTTGCAAGAAAAATGAATCTTAAAGCATCTGATCTTATTCAGAAACTTATGAGCATGGGGCAGATGGTAACGATTAACCAGCAGATTGACGCTGACACCGCGACCATTTTGGCGGCAGAGTTCGGCGCTGATGTTAAAATAGTCAGCCTTTATGATGAAACAGTCATTGAAACATCATCAGATGACGATGCAATCCTTCTTCCGCGCCCGCCTGTTGTAACCGTTATGGGCCATGTCGATCATGGAAAGACAAAACTTTTGGATGCTATACGCAAGGCCGATGTTGTAGCGGGCGAGTTTGGCGGTATCACGCAGCATATCGGCGCGTACATGGTAGAGACTCCTTACGGCAGCCTGACATTCCTTGATACGCCGGGCCATGAAGCCTTTACGCGAATGAGAGCAAGAGGCGCCCAAATAACTGATATTGTTGTTCTTGTTGTTGCAGCAGATGACGGAGTAATGCCTCAGACAATTGAAGCGATTAATCACGCAAAGGATGCGAATGTTCCGATTATTGTTGCAGTTAACAAAATTGATAAACCGGAAGCAAACCCCGACAAGGTAAAGAGCCAGCTTTCAGACCTGGGGCTTATGCCGGAAGGCTGGGGCGGCAAGACAATGTTTGTTGAACTTTCCGCTCTTCAAAAAACCGGTGTCGATAAACTAATCGAAGCGATTTTGCTTGAGTCAGAACTTTTGGATTTAAAAGCGAACTTCCAGTGCAGCGCAGAAGGCAAGGTGCTTGAATCGAAGGTTGATCACGGCAGAGGCATCGTAGCTACTGTCATGGTAGAAAGGGGAACGCTTGCCATAGGAGATGCATTTGTTGCAGGCATATGGCCCGGAAAAGTACGCGCAATATTTAATGACAAGGGAGAAAAGATAAACAAGGCAACTCCTTCCATGCCCGTAGAAGTCCTTGGTTTTGAAGGCATCCCCGATGCAGGAGATCCGCTGCAGGTGGTTTCCGATGAAAAAGTCGCGCGCGAGTTCTCATCCAAACGACAGGAGCTGCGCCGTTTTGAAGATGCAAAAGTCCTCAAGAAAGTTACAATGGATAATCTGCACGAAAGAATAAGTGACGGTACAATCCAGGAACTAAAAGTAATTATTAAGGCAGACGTTCAAGGCTCGGCAGAAGCGTTAAAATCCAGCCTTGAAAAACTTTCTACAAAGGAAATCCGCCTGCATGTAATTCAGGCTCTTCCGGGTCCTGTTAATGAAGGTGATGTGCATCTTGCAGTTGCATCAAAGGCAGTTATTATCTGTTTTAATGTCCGTCCTCTGCCCAAGGCGAGAATTCTTGCAGAACAGGAAAAAATCGATATAAGAAAATACAATGTTATTTATAAAGCGGTAGAAGAAATAAGACAGGCAATGGAAGGAATGCTGACCCCGGATACAAAAGAAGAGACAGTAGCGACAGTGGAAGTGCGCGATACCTTTAAAGTGCCGAAAATCGGAACCATTGCAGGCTGTTATGTGCTAACAGGAACTGTAAAACGAAGCTGTACAATTAATGTGCTAAGAGATCAAATTGTAATTCACTCAGGAAAGATAGCTTCCCTTAAGCGTTTTAAGGATGATGCCCGCGAAGTAGCATCGGGATTTGAGTGCGGTATAGGCCTTGACGGTTTTGATAATATCCAGGTCGGCGATTTATTTGAAGTTATCGAAACTGTAGAAGTTGCAAGAAAACTGAGTTCTTAAGATTATGCAGGGGTTCAGGACTGAAAGGCTGGGACAGGCGATCCAGGAAAAGATAGGTTCTCTTATCCTTGAAGGAAAAATAAAAGACTCCCGCGTTAATCCGTATCTTTCAGTCAATAAAGTAGATGTATCAAAAGATTTGTCATACGCAGATGTCTATGTTTCGGATATCCGCGGCAAGATAAATGAAAAAGAAATTGAAGGCTTAAAAAGCGCAGCTGGTTTTATACAGTCCCAGCTTGGGCTTGTAATGCACATAAGAAAGATCCCAAAGCTTCGTTTCCATGCGGACACAAGCATAGGGGAGAGTTTCGAATTAATTAAAAAAATAGAATCGCTTGTTGAAAACAAACAGGAATGAAATCAGGGCTAATCCTTTTAAATAAAAGTGCAGGCTGTACATCGTTTGACGCTTTATACGATATAAAAAAATCCCTTAATACGTCCAAGGTAGGACATACAGGAACTCTTGACAGGTTTGCCTGCGGATTGCTTGTAATCCTTGCAGGAAGAGCATTAAAACTGGGAAGATGGTTTTCGCACTGTGATAAAAAGTACGAGGGCAGAATACATTTTGGAATTGAAACAGATACACTCGATCCGGAAGGAAAAGAAATTGCAAGAGCCGGTCTGCCAAGCCGCAAGGAAATAGAAGAAGTTCTCCATCAATTTACAGGAGAGATAATGCAGGAGCCGCCTGTTTATTCAGCCATCCATGTAAACGGACAGCGCGCATCGGATCTTGCACGGGAAGGGAAGACTCCAAAGATGCTAAAGAGGGCAGTCACAGTTTATAAGCTGGAATTACTCTCATATACGCCGCCTTTTGCCGATATTTTTGTTCATTGTTCAAGCGGGACTTACATCCGCTCTCTTGCGCGGGATATAGCTCTTGCTGCCGGAAGCAGGGCGCATCTGTGCGGACTTTTACGGACGCAGGTTGCAGGATTTAAACTGGGAATTAATAATAACGATTCTGGCCTGCCGCTTTGCGTTTTGCATCCCGTTGACAAATACATTATAAGCCTGCTTGGAATGCCGTACTTTGAAGTTACGCAAAGGGAAGCTAAAGATATTTTTCACGGCAAACCTCTTGATTCCATAGTAAACGGTAAAATATTAATAAAATCCGATTCAAATGCACTTTGTGCAAAAGAGACAGCGGCAGTTTTTTTTAAGGATACTCTTGTTGCCGTTATAGAAAATAAGGGGAACGGCTGGAAATACGGATGCGTGTTTGCAGAATAGAGACTGACTTTTAAATATTACCTGCAGTAAATTTAGAAGTTTTTTACAAGTTCTGTAATTTCAGATATCTTGTATTTATCTTTTTTTCCGTCCGTCTCCGCGCCGCTTGATACATCAATGCAAAAAGGATTAAGAGAGCTTATAACACGGGGTATGTTGGCGGTATTTAACCCGCCGGCAAGGAAAAAAGGAAGCCCCTTGTAGTTTTTAAGGGCGCTCCAGTTAAAAGTTTTTCCTGTTCCTCCGCGTTGGGCAGACAGGGTATCAAACAGGTAATAATCATTATAAATAAAGTCTGCGGGGGGATGGCGCGCATATTCCGGCAGGGAATCTTTGATTCCTACTGCTTTAATAACAGGACAGGGGCAGAGTGTTTTCAGCCTTTTTATGTAATTTGAATCTTCATCGCCGTGAAGCTGCGCTATATCAATAATACCGTCATTGTAAAGATTTGAAATTACTTCAATCTGCTGATTTACAAAAACGCCCACGGCCAAAATATTTTGATCAAGATTTTTTTTTAAAACTGAAGCTGTTTCAATGCTTATCTGGCGGCGGCCCGGAGCAAACACAAAGCCGATATAGTCAGGAAGCGCGCTGTTGACAGCTAATATATCCTCCATGCGCATAAGACCGCAGATTTTTACCCTGCTCATAATTCACCGCGCAATTGCAATAAAGCCTTTTTTTTGTCTTCCTTAAGCATGAGGGCTTCTCCTATCAGCGCTGCATTGGCTTTGATTTTGCGTAAACTGATGATATCGGAATTTGAGCTGATGCCGCTTTCCGAGACAAAAAGCACACCGGGCGGCACCAGCTTCCGCAGTCTTTCGCTTAAGGACATATCTGTATTAAAGTCTTTTAAGTTCCGGTTGTTGACACCGATTACCCTTGCGCCGGCAGAAAGGGCCATGTATACTTCTTCTTCGCTGTGGGTTTCTACAAGGGCGGAAAGGCCAATCTTATGAGCAATATTTATGTATTCAAAAAGAGTTTCCCCGTCCAGTATGGAACATATAAAAAGAACAGCACTTGCACCTAACAGGCGGGCCTGGTAAATCATGTAGCTGTCAACAATAAAATCCTTGCGAAGAAGGGGAATGCCTGCAAAGTTTGCAATTCTGCGAAGGTAATTGTCGCTGCCTTTAAACCAGTACGGCTCTGTCAGAACGGAGATTGCCTGTGCGCCTGCTTCTTCATAATCCCTTGCAATATCAAGATACGGAAAATTGCAGGCAATAATCCCCTTGGACGGGGATGCTCTTTTTATTTCACAAATGAAAGCTATGTCTTTACTGTTAATGGCTTTTTCAAAAGGAAAATCATAAGTAATGCTGTCTTTAAATACAGCTTCAATAATTTTTTCAGGCGGAAGATCTTTCTTCTGCATGAATATACGCTCTTTGGTGCGTTCAGCTATTTCCCTTAAAATATTCATAATCATTTCTCGTTTGAAAAGCGGATAAAATCTTCCAGCTTTTTCATTGCCTTGCCGCTGTCGATTACTTCACTTGCAATTTGTACAGCATCTTCTATCGATTCATATTTGCCCGTAACAAACATGGCCGCCGCTGCATTTAATAATGCAGCATCTCTTTTGGCGCCCCTTTGTCCGCTCAATAAGGCCTTAAGAATCCCTGCGTTTTCAGACGGCGGACCGCCCTGCAGCTCTTTTTTATCGCAGCGCTTAAACCCGAACTGTTCCGGCGTGATTGTGTATGAACGCACCCATCCGTTTCTTACTTCGCATACAAAAGTAGGCGCGCAAAGTGAAATTTCATCAAGACCGTCATCTCCGTGAACAACCATGGCGCTTTTTACTCCCAGATTGCATAAAACCTGCGCTAAAGGCTCCACAAGCTCACGTTCGTAAACGCCCATCAATTCCATCTTCGCTCCTGCAGGATTGGTAAGAGGTCCTATAATATTAAAAACAGTCCTTATACCAAGTTCGCGCCGGATTGGAGATACAAATTTCATCGCGATGTGATAATTCTGCGCGAACATAAAACATATTCCTATATTCGCAAGCAATCCGGCGCTTTTTTCAGGAGGGATGCCGATATTGATGCCCAGGGCTTCCAGTACATCGGCGGACCCGCATTTACTTGATGCGCTGCGGTTGCCGTGTTTTGCTACAGGGATGCCAGCCGCCGCCGTGATAATCGCCGCTGTTGTGGATATATTAAATGTATTGGCATGATCTCCTCCGGTGCCGACAATCTCAAGCGCATCGGCATCATGCAGGAGACGAATGCAGTGAGAACGCATCCCGAAAGCGGAACCTGTAATCTCGTTTATGGTTTCGCCTTTCAAACTTAAAGCTGTAAGATAGGCGCTCATCTGAACAGGCGTTGCAAGTCCGCTCATAATCTCGTCCATTACAGCCTTCGCCTTCTCGTAAGAAAGATCCTCCCTTTTGGAAAGGGATAAAATTGCTTCTCTGATCATTTTTTATATCCTTACTAATTGGAATTTATTAATGCCTGCATAAGAGCCTGCGCCTTGTTGCAGGTTTCATGATATTCTTTTTCAGCTACGCTCTCCAAAACAATCCCGGCTCCGGCCTGAACAGTTACATGATTGTCCTTTAATACCGCCATGCGAATCCCAATGCACATGTCCATGTTCCCTGTAAAGTCGATATAACCGATGGCTCCGCCGTATACTCCGCGTTTTACGCCTTCATATTTATCAATAATTTCACAGGCGCGTTTTTTGGGAGAGCCGGAAAGAGTTCCTGCAGGGAGAGTAGATGCAATAACATCAAGTGAATCAAGGCCTTCCTGCAGGCGGCCTGTAATATTGGAAGATATATGGCTGACATGGGAAAATTTCTTGATTTTTCTGTAGCCGCGCACACTTACGCTGCCGCTGCGGCTTATGCGCCCTATGTCTTCGCGGGCAAGCTCAACAAGCATTTCATGCTCATTAAGTTCCTTTTCATCTTTTAAAAGAGCATTAATAAATGCCGCATCCTCTTCTTCAGTCTTTCCGCGGGGGCAGGTCCCGGCAAGAGGGAAGGAGTTTATTTCCCCATTTTGCACAGACACAAGAGTTTCAGGGGATGAGCAGGCAATTTCTATATCGTCAAGACGCATATAAACCATATAAGGTGAGGGGTTTATTGTACGCAAAAGGCGGTACACATTCATAAGACTGCCCCTGAAGGGAGCTTTAAAACGGTTGGAAACGACAGCCTGGAGAATTTCCCTGTTTGCAATATGCGTTTTTATGTTTTCAACCATGTCTTTGAAAGAGTCTTTGGAAAAACGTGATGTAAACTCACCGCAAAAAGACTGTTCATCACCTGATGCATTTCCCAATATTAGTCTTTCAATGTCTTTAAGTTCTGTAATACCTTTAATGTAATTGTCTTCCAGATTTTCAACAGGAATATTTACGATTATAAAAATTTTCTGTTTAAAATTGTCAAAGGCAATCACTTTATCTATTAGCATTAAATGAAAATCCCTGAAACCATCTTCGTCTCTTGCTTTCAATTCCAGATCCGCAATGAAATTTTCTACAAAGTCATAGGAAAAATATCCTGCAAATCCGCCTGTAAACGGGGGCAGATACGGAAAGGAAGGGCTTTTGTAATGCGACATCCATTCTCTTATTACATAAAGAGCGTCTTTTTCTGTATCCTCTCCGTTTACTTTAGTATTTTTTCCTTTTCCGTAAACGCTCAGAACAGGCTTGTATCCCAAGAATGTATATCTTCCCCAGCTGCTGCCGCTGTTTACACTTTCCAGAATGAACCACATATCGCTTTTTATTCTTAAGTTCTTTAATACTTCTATTGGAGTTTTCTGGTCGGAGAAAATTTCCAGCGCTAAAGGGGATACTTTATACCCTTTAGAAACTTTTTTTATTTCTTCCAAAGATGGTTTTATCATATTATTTTTCCTTCTGTCTGAGCGCGGTTTTTTAAATCCCTCATTAGCGTATCAAACTGATCCAAATCAAGGGATTGAGCGCCGTCGCAGAGAGCCGCCGCCGGATTGTTATGTGCTTCTACCATTAAGCCGTCCGCGCCGACTGCCAGAATGGCTTTTGCCAAAGGCGGCACAAGGCTGCGAATCCCTGAGGCGTGGCTTGGATCGGCGATTACAGGCAAATGCGATTTTTGCTTAAGAAGAACAACTGCCGATAAATCCAGTGTGTTACGCGTCATCGTTTCAAAGGAACGGATGCCCCGTTCGCATAATATGACATTGTCATTTCCGGATGATACGATATATTCGGCGCTCATAAGCAGTTCATCAATTGTGTTGGCAGGGCCTCTTTTAAGCAATACCGGCTTTTTCAGGCTGCCAAGCGCCTTTAGTAAATCAAAGTTCTGCATGTTCCTCGCTCCTACCTGCACAATGTCTACATCTTCAAATAAATCAATCTGCGTCTGATTCATGATTTCCGTAACAATGGGAAGGCCGGTCTCTTTTTTTGCCGCTGAAAGCATTTCAAGTCCTTCTGCCTTTTTGCCCTGAAAATCATAAGGCGATGTCCTTGGCTTGAAGGCTCCTCCGCGAAGGATTCTGGCACCGCTTGTTTTTACACTTTTTGCAATTTGAATTATCTGATCTTCGCTTTCCACAGAACATGGCCCTGCTATCACAGTAAAATACCCTTCTCCAATGCAGATGTCCCCTGTCCTTACAATGGTATTATCCTCGTGGACAACCCTGTTAACTGCCTTATAACGTTCTGTAATTCGTTTGCCGTATAAAACAACACCGCTTGTCTGCACGACATGATCCAAATCCACAGCCGCCGTATTGCCGATTAAACAAACAGCGGTATGCTCGGTTCCGACGCTTAAAATGGTGGAAAAACCTTTATTCTCCCAGCCGGAAATAAATGTATTAATCTGCTCCCTTGTAACATCAGGGTTCATTATAAAAACCATTTTTTTATTCTCCTTGACTTAAAGCCTGTTTTATTTTTTTTGCGAACTGCGAAACCTCTTGTATGCAGCCCCTTCCGTGTCTGGCTATGATTCTAACAATAGCGCTGCCTATAATAACGCCGTCTGCAAACTCTGCGATCTCTTTGGCCTGCTCATGTGTAGAGACGCCGAAGCCGACCGCGCAGGGAATGCCGGAAAACCTTTTTGCCTGTTCCACCATTTTGCGGGCATCATTTCCAAGTTCGCTCCTTTCTCCTGTTACACCTAACGAAGAGACACAGTAAAGAAAACCTCTTGAGTTTTCCGCTATATTTTTAATCCGCTCTTCGGAAGTAGGAGCGATTAGAGAGATCAGTTCAATGCCGCGCGACATACAGGGTTTTAAAAGTTCATCCCGCTCTTCAAAGGGCAAATCAGGTACAATAAGGCCGTTAAGATCGCAGCTTTTACATCTGTCTGTAAACTTTTGTATTCCGTATGCAAAGACCGGATTGTAATAAGTCATAAACAAAAGAGGAACTTTTATATAGGGGCGGACTCTGTCCACAAGATCAAACAATTTATCAACTGTGCAGCCTGCTTCAAGAGCGCGTTTGTCCGCTTCTTCAATTACAGGCCCTTCTGCAACCGGGTCTGAGAATGGCACCCCTATCTCGATCATATCCGCTCCGGCTTCATAAAGTGAGTACAAAACTTTTTCTGTTGTTTCAAGATCAGGATCGCCGCCTGTTATAAAAGGTATAAAAGCCTTTCCATTCAGGAATGCTTTTTCGATATTTTTATTCATTGACGCAAGCCCCCTTGTATTTGGCAATCGAGGCCACATCTTTGTCGCCTCTTCCTGATAATGTAAGGACAATGATCCTGTCCCTGCCCAGTGTTGGCGCGTATTTCATTGCATATGCAAGAGCATGAGAGCTTTCAATTGCAGGTATTATTCCTTCAGTCTTTGTTAAGTACTCAAACGCGCCGACTGCATCGTCATCGGTAACCGCAACATACCTTGCCCGTTTTATGTCAAAAAGGTATGCGTGCTCCGGGCCGACACCAGGATAATCCAGGCCGGCGGAGATTGAGTATACAGGCGCAATCTGCCCGAACTCATCCTGGCAGAAATAGGATTTCATGCCGTGGAAAACTCCAACTGAACCATTGGTTAAAGTTGCCGCATTGTCCCTTGTATCTATTCCTCTTCCGGCTGCTTCACAGCCGACAAGTTCAACGCTCTCGTCTTTTATAAACTCATAAAAAGAACCAATGGCATTGCTTCCTCCGCCAATGCAGGCAATGATTGAGTCTGGGAGCCTGCCTTCCAAAGACATGATCTGCTCTTTAATTTCCCGTCCTATAACAGCCTGAAAATCACGTACCATTGTAGGGAAGGGATGAGGACCCATAACAGATCCAAGGCAGTAATGAGTGTCCTTTATACGTCCTGCCCATTCACGCATCGTTGCGTTAACGGCGTCTTTTAGAGTAGCAGTTCCTGATGTAACGCAGTTTACCTTCGCTCCCAAAAGCTCCATGCGGTAAACATTAAGAGCCTGCCTTTGCATATCTTCGCGGCCCATGAATATCAGGCATTCCATATCAAGCAGGGCAGCGGCGGTGGCAGTTGCAACTCCGTGCTGTCCAGCTCCGGTTTCGGCGATTAAACGGTTCTTGCCCATTTTTCTGGCAAGGAGCGCCTGTCCCAAAACATTATTAATCTTGTGGGAGCCTGTGTGGTTTAGATCCTCGCGTTTAAGATATATCTTTGCCCCGCCCAGATCATGAGTCATTTTCTGCGCATGGTAAAGAAGAGAAGGTCTTCCTGCGTATTTTTTTAGCAGACTGTTAAACTCGTTTATAAAATCAGGATCACTTTTCCAACGGTTGTATATCTGTGATAATTCCAAAACTGCGCTCATCAATGTTTCAGGGATATACTGACCGCCGTAAATCCCGAACCTTCCGTCTGACATATTTTTTTCCCCTTTTCTTTGCGGGGACAAAAAAAATCCCTGACAAAGACATAGCTTTGCCAGGGACGAATAATACAATATCCGCGGTACCACCCTGATTCACGGCTGCCCGTGCGCTTTGCAGAGTACTATCATACTCCCGGCAACTTACGTATGCCTGCCCGTCATGGAATACTCAAGGTTTTCCTCTTTGTTCCATGCCCTCGACGGCCCCAAGCGGTAATCCGCGTTTCCTGCCCGGCTCTCAGCTTCCCGGACTCTCTGTATGGCGCGTAATTGCCTACCTCCGTCTCAACGGTTTAAAGCAGTATAAAACAACAGGTATATTATTGTCAAGCTTTTATTATAAATATTAAAGGTGATTTATAAATCAATAAAATACTGATAACACAATTATAGAAATACAAAGAGCAAGCGCAAGAAAATCTGCAAAAGTAAAAGGGTATTTTTTCCAGCCGCTTTTTCGCGTGCGGAAATTAAAACCCCTAAGTTCAGCGGAAATGGCGCCGCCTTCAATTTTGCGTACCGAAGAAATTAATAAAGGCGCGCAAAGCGGAAGGAAAAGTTTTATCTTTTTGAAAAAGTTTTTTGTATCCAGTTCTATGCCGCGCGCCATTTGAGTCTCTTTTATTCCGGCCATTTCAGTGGAAAAAAGCGGAATAAAACGCATGGCGCTTGTCAGGGCAAAGGCATATTTGTAGGGAATTCCGAAAGTACGGGTGAGGGAAGCTGAAATATCACTCATCCTTGTTATCGAAAGGACAAGGCTAAGAGGCATTGTTGCGGCAATAAGGCGAAGGACAAAGAGAAGAGAAAAATCAAGGCCTTCTTTTGTAATAATAATACTGTTTAAAATAATAAAAAGAATTTCACCTTCACGGATAAAAAGGATCTGAATTAAAAAAAGCACAACCGACAGTTTCATCAGAGAAAAAAGTATTTTGACAGCCCGTCCGAAAATAACCCATCCGGATGCAAGAGAGAGGCAAAGATTAAATAAAATTATAAGAAGCGCAAAGGAAATTTTTCCTGTTATAAAGCAGCTTGCGCAGAGAAAAAATGCGCAAAAGAGCTTAACTGTGGGATTAAGACGATGAAGGAAGGAGTTCCCTGCTGCATAATTTAATAAACCGCTCATATTGCTTTTCCTGATACATTTTTTTCCAAAGCGGCGCTCATTTCGTCTAACGAAAAAACATTGTCAAAACATTTTTCGTTCATTCGCAGAGCAAGGGATGCTATCTGGGGAGGGAGCAGGGAAGCGCGATCGAGCAGGGGTTTATTTTTAAGAATTTCCCGTACAGGCCCGTCTCCTATAAGCTGTCCGTCGCTTAAAACAAGAGCGCGCTTTCCAAAATCAGCGGCAACTTCCATATCATGCGTAATCATAAACACTGTAGTGCTCTCTGATGAATTTAATTTGACTATTATATCCATGATGGTTACGCATTCGCGGTAATCAAGTCCTGTAGTGGGTTCATCAAGGATGAGAAGTTCCGGCCGCCTTGCAAGAACAGTGGCAAGCGCGCACTGCTGGCGTTCTCCTCTTGAAAGTCCAAAGGGATCGCGGTCTCCGTCCAGCCTGAAAAGGTCCAGCATTTCCTGGCAGCGGCGTTTTTTTTCCTGTTCCAGTTCTTCTGATGCCTGCGCCTTTGATTTTGCCCCGGATGTAATTCCTGAAAGCGCAAATTCAAGGCCAAAGAGGATTTCTTCGCGGACAGTATTCCGGCAGAGCTGTCTGTCGGGGTTCTGAAAAAGAAAACCTGTCTTTCTTGCAATACGGCTTACTTTTATAGTTCTTGTATCTTCGCCTGCGACAAGAACTCTCCCTGTTGTAGGTTTTAAAAGGCCGTTTGCAAGTTTACACAGAGTGGATTTACCCGCTCCGTTCTCTCCAAGAAGAACGATAAACTCTCCTGGATTTATTTCAAAGGATATATCTTTTAATACAGAGCCGCTGTCAATAGCTTTGTTTCCCCTGCGCGGCTTTTGGCTTTGGTAGCTAAAGCCTGCTTTTTCAAACTTAAGCATTGGCTGCTCCATTTTTATTTATAAGTTCCTGCACCATAATCTGCGCTTCATTTAAATCTCTGGGAAGCATGCCGGAATATAAACCCTTTTGCTTTAGCATGTTGCCAAGAGTAGTGACACGCGGAATATTAACGCCTGCATCTTCAAGAAGGTTGGGTTTTTGAAGCACATCCTTCACGGTTCCTTCACAAACAAGACGGCCGCTATTCATAACGGCAAGGCGCTTTGCAAACTCGCACAGAAGCATAATTTTTTGTTCTATAACTATTATTGTAATTCCGTGTTTCTCGTTAAGTTCTCTCAGGCATTCAAAAATTTTGCGGCTGCTTTGAGGATCAAGTTCTCCTGTTGGTTCATCCAGTACAAGAATGCGGGGGCGCAGCGCAATAACTGCGGCAATCGCAGCCTTTTGTTTCTGCCCGCCGGAGAGTGAGCTCATTTCACGGTACCTAAGGCTCTTTATACCCGCTGCGCTCAAAGCATCTTCAAGACGGCCCTCGATTTCATCATGGGGGACTCCGAAATTTTCCATGCCAAAGAGGATTTCATCTTCAACCACCTGGGCGACCATCTGACCGTCAATATCCTGGAAGACGCTGCCGACATGTCTTGCAAGGGTATCGATGCCGGACTCCAGAGTATCAATGCCGTTTACCCTAATTTCACCGTAAAAATCGCCGCTAAAATGATGGGGAATTACTCCGTTAATTGCATAAGTCAACGTTGATTTTCCGGCGCCTGAGGAACCTATGATACCTAAAAACTCCCCTTCTGCAATTGAAAGATTAATATCAGAAAGAGCGTTCTTGTTTCCGCCGGTATAAAGGAAACTCAAGCCCCGGATTTCTATCATTTTTTTAATGCCAGCTTTAATGGAATATAGAGTACCTGAACGATTATCGAGTTAATTGTGGCAGTGCCGAAGACGACACCCATAAATACAGCAAGCGCAGCAGGCGCTACATTAAGCATATTGGGCCGTACGTAGTATAACAGATACATAACACCGATAAAAGTAAAACCGCTTGCCAAAGTGCTTAAAAAAGTACTTATAATAGGTTTTACAGGAATTTTTATTTTTTCCATTGGGATTTTTATTAAAAGACACATAACAAGCGCTCCAATAAGTTCGCTTATAAAGTTGATATAGGGCTGGGCGGGAAATATTTGACTGATTGCGCCTGCAAGTATCCCTATTATTGCAGCTTCAAAAAGACGGGGTTTTATAAGCAGGATGGTAAGGCAGTACATGGCGATTATAAAATTAGGTTTCATCCCCCCAAGGTTGGGGACAAAAAACTTTAGCACTGCCCCTGAAGCCAAAAGTATGCTTATAAGCAGTATATCCTGTATTTGAAGCCCTTTTTTCTCCTGCTGGATAAAAGTGCGTTTTTTTGGCGCTGCTTCTACATCATTTTTCATTTCCATTATTTTCTCCATAACATATCAAGATTTTTGGATCTAAATATTTGTTAAAATACTTTTTCTATACAAATACACTTAACGCAGGAAAATGTCAACAGAAAATTTTAATTAAATTACTGCTGTGCAATAGCATGCTCAATGTTGCGTAACAGTATTTCAAGATTGGCAATAAAATCCGGTATATGCTCGTTTAAAAAAGTAAAGTCTTTTCTGTATCCTGCATGCTCAAGAGCCTTTGCTTCATTGGAGATATCAATGGCTCCAATGCTTGCAGCGGCGCCCTTAACTGCATGAATGTTTATTATAAAGTTTTCAATATCCTCTTTTGTCTCATAGTACCGGTTTAAAACTCCGGATTTCTGCCGGGCGTCTTTATAAAAAACATTTAAAACACGCATATAATTATCAACTTTTCCGCCCATCATGGAAATGCCGTTTTTAACATCTATGCCTTCTATATGAATGCTGCTTTTTACCTCTTCCTTCCGGCGGATTACAGCTATTTTTTCCTGCTTGTCTTCTGGTATCCATTTCCCCAAAACCAAATCCAATTTTGCGGTATTTACAGGTTTTGACAAATAATCATTAAAGCCGTTTTCAAGGAACATTTCTCTTGTGCCTGAAACTGCGTTAGCTGTTAATGCGACAATGGGTATTTGACGATGTAAATGCTCATGTTTTTCATTTTCCCATTTCCGGATATGCGCGGCAGTTTCAATGCCGTCCATTTCAGGCATCATTTGATCCAAAAGAATTAAATCGTATTTTTTTATTTTAACTTTTTCAATTGCTTCCTTCCCGCTTTTACATGTATCTACATTTAATTTATAGGGAAGCAGTAAACCCCTTGCAACATCCAGATTTGTTTGTATATCATCAACAACCAAAACACAGGCATCCTGCGCTGTAAAACTTTCAAAAGGCATATCATCACTTTCTTCTGTAATGCTGCCTGCAGCGCTAATCCTCTGTACAAGCGTTATTGTAAAAGTGCTTCCCCTGCCGTATTGTGATGTTACAGAAATACTGCCGTTCATTGCCTTTAAAAGGCTTTTTGATATTGCAAGGCCAAGCCCTGTTCCCTCGATGTTTTTGTTACGCGCTATGTCAAACTGGGCAAAATCATTAAAAATATTTTTTAGATCTTCATGTTTTATGCCCCTTCCTGTATCTGTAATATCAATTGTAAGCTGGACATAATTATCATCAACAATTCTCCCCTTTACGCTTAGACAGACATGTCCTGCGTCTGTAAATTTTACAGCATTGCTCAGGATATTCAGTAAAACCTGTTTAATGCGGGTTTCATCGCCGTAAAGAGTATTTGGTATGTCTTTTTCTATTTTAATAATAAAATCAACATTCGAGCCTTTTAATCGCATCCTTACTATGTTAATTACATCATTCGTTAATGATGTAAAAAGATAGTCAACAGGAATTATCTGCAGTTTACCGCTTTCTATTTTTGAAAAATCAAGGATGTCATTTATTATTGCAAGAAGATGCTCGCCTGATGTTTTTATCGTTTCAATTTGCCTGTAAACAGTGTCAGGAATGCTTTCTCTTAAAGCAAGCTGCGCCATGCCGATTATCGCATTCATGGGCGTACGTATCTCATGGCTCATTTTTGCAAGGAACATTGATTTTGCATGATTTGCAAATTCGGCTTTTTCAACCGCGGAAATTAGATCAAGCTGCATGTCTTTTAATTCCGATGTACGGCTCTTTACAAGAGCATCAAGACGCCGGCCGTCATTACGGTTTTTGTAAAACAGGATAAATAGCAGTATAATCACAAAAACCATTAAAGCGCCTATGCCGATTAGAAGCGGTAAACTGGATTGTGATAAGTTTATTGTCTGTATTGCAATAGCTGAAGTCATGAGCATTGTTTTTCGCCCTTACTGCAGCTGTAAAGCAGGGAAAAAAACAAAATACCCAAAATAATAAATGATCTTAACTTCATGTTTTAACTAATTTTATATTAGAATCATGTCTTTTGCTATAATTTTCATTAAAATCCCCCTATTATAATTGCAATAATTGACCGCTATTGACACATTTCCCGATTTATGCCAACATAAAAAAAAATGGGGTTATATCCCTCTATTAACAGCGTCCCTGATTAGGAGATAAATAAATGGCTTTAAACAAAGAAAGCGCAGAGAAAATCGTTGCCAAATTCGGCAGAAACGAGAAAGACACAGGCGCAACGGAAGTTCAGATTGCACTTTTAACTGAACGTATTAACCAGCTTACAGAACACTGCAAACAGTTTAAGAAGGACAAGTCGGCCCAAAGAGGGCTTTTAATCCTTGTTGGGAAACGCCGGAGAATGTTAAAATACATTCAAAGGACAAATCTGGAAGGTTATCGCAAGCTGATTAAAGAGCTGGGATTACGTAAATAATGATGCATAAAGTTACACTCAACATCGCCGGTAAGGAATTAATTCTTGAGACCGGCAGGATCGCAAGACAGGCCAACGGGTCTGTTTTTGCGCAGTATGCAGGCTCTGCGGTAATTGCTACCGTATGTTCGTCTTCAGAATCGGCCGAAGGCCTTGATTATGTGCCTCTTACAGTAGACTACAACGAAAAATATTATGCCGCAGGGAAAATACCGGGCGGCTTTATAAAAAGGGAAAGCCGTCCAAAGGACAAGGAAATCCTTGTTTCCCGCCTTATAGACAGGCCGATGCGTCCTCTTTTTGAAAAAAGTTTCGGGCGCGAGATTCAATTGATCCCGACAACCCTTTCTACAGATCAGGTGAACCCGCCGGATATTCTGGCGATCCTTGCTTCCTCTGCAGCCGTTCACATTTCTGATATTCCTTTTAACGGTCCTGTTGCCGGCGTGCGTGTTTGTCAGGTAGACGGCCAGCTTGTTGTAAACCCGACCTATGAGCAGATCGAAAAATCCAGCATGGAAATAATTGTGGCAGGAACCAAAAACGGCATCACCATGGTGGAAGGAGGCGCTAAGGAAGTAAGCGAAGAGCTTATGCTGGAAGCGCTTGATAAGGCTCATGAAGTGATAAAAGAGTTCTGCTCGCTGCAGGAGAAACTCCGTGAATTGGCGGGAAAAGAAAAACTCCCCCTTACCGTGCTTTCGTATTCTCTGGAAAATAAAGACGCGATCCGCGCCGCCGCTTATCCAAAGCTGGAAAAGGCGTGTTTTCTTCCAGCCAAACATGAAAGGCGCGAAGGCATTAAAGCTGTTAAAAAAGAGTTTGCAGATATTTATGCTGCTCAACTGGAAGATGAAAAACAAAAAAAATTGTTCGATTCGTTATTCGAAGATATGGCCTATGATATTTTACGCTCTTCAATTTTAAATAACAGCAGGCGGGTAGACGGAAGAGGGCTTGAAGATATCCGCGATATAAGCTGCGAAGTTGGCATCCTGCAGCGCACGCACGGTTCTGCGCTTTTCACAAGGGGAGAAACACAGGCGCTTTGCGTTACAACACTGGGAACTGTTTTTGATGAACAGATTTTTGACGATATCGAAGGCGACAAACGTGAAAACTTTATGCTGCACTACAACTTCCCGCCGTATTCTGTCGGTGAAGTAGGCAGAACAGGTACAGGCCGGCGTGAAATAGGGCATGGGCATCTTGCTCTTCGTTCATTAAAAGCGATGGTTCCTTCAAAAGATGATTTTCCTTACACAATACGCGTTGTTTCAGAAATAATGGAATCCAACGGTTCATCTTCTATGGCGTCGGTATGCGGCGGCACATTAGCGATGCTTCATGCAGGCGTACCCATTAAAAAACCGGTTGCAGGAATTGCCATGGGCCTTATTACAGAAGAAAGTGCCGGAGGCAGATTCGCAGTATTATCTGATATTCTTGGTGAAGAAGACCACCTTGGAGACATGGACTTTAAGGTAGCGGGTACAGAAGACGGAATCACGGGTTTTCAGATGGATATAAAAATCGAAGGAGTAAGCCCGCAAATAATGCGCGAAGCTTTGGATCAGGCAAAGAGGGGCAGGCTTCACATTCTTTCTGTGATGAACAAGTGCCTTAGTAAGCCCGCGGAGCAGATAAGCGAATACGCGCCAAAAATTGTTTCCTTACGCATCGATATTGATAAAATAGGCGCTCTTATAGGACCGGGCGGAAAAAATGTAAAGGCCTTATGTGAACAGTACTCTGTTAAAATAAATACCGAAGACGACGGTACTGTTACCATTTTCGGGAAAAACACAAAGGATGCGGAAAACGCCAGGGCTGCCGTTATGGGAATAGCTTCGGATCCGGAAATTGACAGGGTATACGATGGTGTTGTAAAGCGCATAATGGATTTCGGCGCCTTTGTCGAGATACTGCCCGGAAAAGAAGGGCTTGTGCATATAAGCAAACTTTCAAGGCAGCGTATTGCGCAGGTTACTGATGTGTTAAAAGAAGGTCAGAGGATTCCTGTAAAGCTGCTTGAGATAGACAAACAGGGAAGGTTAAACCTTTCATATATTGATGCTATTGATCCGGACGGCGCCCAGCAGGATTCTGCAAGGCCGAATAATAATTCAGCGCGGCGGGGCGGCAGATAAAGTCAAAAGATTGCATTTAATGTATGCAAAGCTCCTTAAAATGGAGGCGGCATGAGGGAACCGCTTTTAAAAATACTTAAAGCCCATCCCCGGGTTGCGCTTCCTCAGTATGAAAGTGAATGTGCAGCCGGCATGGATTTACGCGCCTTTCTGGAATCAGATGTTTTAATACCGCCTCTTGGCAGGGTAAAAATACCTACAGGTTTAAGAATGGAAATCCCGCCGGGTTATGAGGCTCAGATAAGGCCGCGTTCCGGTCTTGCTGTAAATATGGGGCTTACAGTTCTTAATTCCCCGGGTACAATAGACAGCGATTACCGCGGCGACATCGAAGTAATACTTGTTAATTTGAGCTCATCTGATGTAATAATCAAAGACAGGGAACGCATCGCCCAGCTTGTTGTATCTGCTGTTTCGCGCGCTGAGATTATTGAATCCGGCTCTCTGTCAGAAAGCGAAAGGGGAATCTGCGGGTTCGGATCTACCGGGGTAGAATAATGATAAAGATTAATACCCTGGAAAGCAAACGGCATATTTCCCCGACTATTTTTCGTTATGTGCTATCGGAAATGCTTTTCGCTTTTTTTATCTGTTTTTGTTTTTTCTTTTTTATTTTTTTTTTCAATCAGATACTGCTTATGGCAAAGGATGTCCTTGAAAAGCGCGTGCCTTTTAACCAGGTTGCCCTTTTAATTATTTTTTCGCTGCCTACGGTTATTGCCATGTCGGCTCCGTTTGCATCCCTTGTCGGTACGCTTATGACAGTGGGAAGACTGACATCCGACAATGAAATACTTGTTATGTTGTCATCCGGGTTTTCATATAAAACGATATTCTTTCCTGCTATTACAATGGGGCTTTTAATATCTCTTTTGTCATTTTTCACAAATGATGTACTGCTTCCTGCCGGCACTGTTCAGTTTAACAGGCTTTGGCGGAGGATACTTGTTTCCACTCCGGCTCTGGAACTGCAGGCCAATTCTGTAAAAAGATTCAGGGATACTGTTATTGTCACAGGCGGCGTTACGGGAAATGTAATCCACAACCTTTTGATTCTTGATAAAACCGAAGACGGGGAAAGACGTATAATAATGGCCAACAGGGCTGAATTAAAAGACGGCGGAAGGGAAGGCTTAAGCCTGAATCTTGAAGGCGCCTTTGTTCAGTCATCAGGAGAAATTGCAAGAGAAGATTATGACTACGCAACTTCACAGCATTTGCAGTATTGGGTTTCCAACGAGGATATAATTCAGGCTACGGTAAGCATAAGTCCAAGGGAGATGAGTTCAAGGGATGTACACGCATCTGTACTGGAAAAAAGAGAAGAGCTTTTAATCCGGGAAAACGACAGGAGAATAAGGCTTAACAATCAGGCAAGCGCGCTTGAAAATATTCTAAGAACAGGCCCGAGATCCGAAGACTGGAACCGCAGAAATAATAACGTGTCAAATTTTCAAAGAGAACTTACCGCAATCAGGGCAATTCAAAATGACAGGACTCTTACAATTTATATAATCGAATTGTACAGAAAATTCGCAGTTCCCTTCGGCGCATTCTTTTTTGTGTTTCTGGCTGTTTCTCTTGGGCTTATGGCAAAGAAATCAGGGCAGACTGTAGGTTTTATATTCGGAAATCTTATTGCAGTTCTTTACTGGTGCATGCTTTTTATCGGGCAGGCAATGGGCCTGCGCGCAGGAACGCCTCCTTTCTGGTCAATGTGGCTTCCCAATTTTATCTGCCTTTTAATTGGCCTTGTTCTTGCAATTATCAAGGTGCGCAAATGAACAGGTTAATGGTTCTTGACAGATATTTGCTGCGCCAGTTTATCCCCATTTTTTTTGTAGCAATTTCAATGTTTGTATTTATAATATTGCTAATAGATTTATTTGCAAATATAATCCGTTATTTGAATAATGAAGTTACAGTATCAACCATGCTGCAGATAACACTGCACTTTATTCCAAAAAGCATATCTTACGCATTGCCTATTTCCCTTTTATTTGCCGCAGCCTATACCCTGGGAGATCTTTACGCAAAAAATGAGCTAACAAGCGTTTTTTCTACAGGTATACCTTTCTGGCGTTTCAGTCTTCCGCTTTTAATAGTCGGGTTTCTTGTATCGGTATTATCATTCTATCTTGATGATGTAATTGTAATTCCAACACTAAAAACAAAAAATGATCTTTCAAGGCGGGCTTTAAAGCAGCATGTAACTGAAAGCAATTCGGATATTGTAATAAAATCAAAGGACGGAAGGCTGATATATTCGATTGATTATTATGACAGCCAAAGACAGATAATTAACGGCGTTAATATTGTGAAAATGGATGAGAGAGGAGAGTTCATCCTTCAGATAAGAGCTCCTTCTGCGCAGTGGAAAGAAGATCATTGGGAATTCAGAAATGCGGTTATCTATCAATATGAAAGGGGAATATTGCGCGTAAAAAATCTGCCTGCAACCCTGGAGTATGATGAGCATCCTGATATTTTCAGAAGAAGCGCTGTTATATACCAGGAACTTCCGGCAAGGGAAGCAAAGCTTTTAGTGGACGATCTTCGGGGTGCGGGGCTTCCGTTTTTTCACGTGCAGGCGAATTATTATCACAGATATTCATTTTCCGCCACATCCTTTGTTGTAATGATACTTTCTGTATCGATGGGCGGAAGGTTCAGAAAAAACATCCTTTTAATGAGTCTTTTTACAAGCCTTGTCTGCGCTGTTGTATATTATATAGCGGAAATGCTCAGCATGACGCTTGCAGGGCTTAATTATATTCATCCTTTTATAGGAGCATGGTTTCCTGTTTGTATTTTTATTGTCATAGGAGTACTAATGATACGGAGCGCAAAAACCTGATGCAATTTAGTATAACCTGCCGTGACAGCGATACAAGGGCAAGAAACGGCATTTTGCATCTTTCGCACGGCGATGTTATTACTCCGGTTTTTATGCCTGTCGGCACAAACGCAACTGTCAAAGCAATATCATCAGATGATTTAAATGAAATAGGTTTTAATTTAATTCTTTCAAATACATATCATTTGTACCTAAGGCCAGGTGAGCAGGTTATTGAAAAAGCCGGAGGGCTCCACAAGTTTATGAACTGGAACCATAATATTCTTACGGATTCCGGAGGGTTCCAGGTTTTTTCACTTTCTGCGCTGCGGAAAATAAATATGGAAGGCGTCTTTTTCCAGTCCCATATAGACGGCTCAAAACATTTTTTAAGCCCGGAGAAGGCAGTATCAATTCAAACAATACTGGGAAGCGATATTCAAATGCAGCTTGATTATTGTTCGCATTTTGGAGCATCGTATGAAGAAGCGCAAAAAGCCGTAGACATTACGGAAAAGTGGCTTTTACGCGCAAAAAGTGCATGGGAAGATGAAGTTTCAAAAGGGTATAAAGGAAGTCTTTTTAGCATTGTCCAGGGCAACTTTTTTCCGGAACTGCGAAAAAAAAGCGCCTGCTTTTGCATAGAATCTGATACCCCCGGTATAGCAATTGGCGGGCTTTCCGTGGGAGAGCCAGCTCAGGTTTTCTATGAAACATTGGCCCTGACATCCGCCTTGCTGCCGGAAACCAAACCCCGCTATGTAATGGGTATAGGCACTCCGCAGTACATATTAAACGCAATTGAAAACGGTATTGACATGTTTGACTGCGTGCTTTTGACAAGAGAAGGCCGTAACGGCAGGGTATACACCCATAAAGGGCCGGTTTCGCTTAAAAAGGCGGAAAATACACATGATTTTTCGCCGATAGATAAAGAGTGCACCTGTAAAGTTTGCAAAAGCTATTCCCGCGCTTATATGCGGCACCTTTTTAAAACAAAGGAGATACTTTGTTCCATGCTTGCAAGTTACCATAACCTTTATTTTGTAAACAGACTTGTGGAAAATTGCCGTAACGCAATAGCGCAAAATAGGTTTTTAGAGTATAAGAAGGAGTTTCTGTATCATTATTTAAACGGAGAAAAGAATGAATAAGAACTTAAAATGGTTTTCATTGTTATTTATTTTATTTTTATCATTCCCGTCTCTTGCCCAGCAGAATCAGGAAGATACAAGGCGTGATATTATCCAGTATGGTACAGAAACGGAAATTGCAGGTCTTATAAGCACGCTTAGATCAGAGAATACGGATTATCTTGATGATGAACTTGTCAGTCTAATACAGTCTTCAAGGAATCAAAGGATACTTACAGGGGTTTTCTCATTTTTCGGCGAACGCGAAAAAACAGGTTTAGAAGAGCGCGCGATAAGAGCAATTACAGAGCGTGAAGATGAAACAAACGAGACTGTTCTCTCTGCAATGGAATACCTTGGAAGGGTCAAATCCCAAAAGGCCGTGCCTGTAATTATGGAACTTCTTGATACTGAAGAAAGGCGATTTTTAAGCACCGGATTCCGCGCCATAGGCCTTGCAAGTTCTCAGGATAAAACCCTGGCGGATGAGACGGCAGAATTTCTTGTTGAATACTACAATTACCGCGAGCCTGCAGGCGATATAAGAAGCGTATTAATAAATGCAATCGGCGCTACAACTTCATCTGTGGGTGTTTCCTTTCTTGCTGAAATTGCAACTAACACAGATGAGCGTATCCCGCTTCGTATGGCGGCTTTATCGGCGCTTTCTGCAATAGGAGATGAAGAGGGCCTTGAAGCCATTATAAGCTGCGTCAGCACAAACGATCCCAATGTAAGATCAACTGCAATTGGCGCTCTTGGGCCATTTTCAGGCAGCGCTGTAGACAATGCCATTTTAGACGGTTTCAGGGATTCATATTACCGCACTCGTATCGCGGCGGCGCAGGCCTCAAGGGACAGAAAGCTTGCATCCGCAGTTCCCTTTTTAAGGTTCCGCGCAGAACGCGATGAAGTTGCCAATGTTAAAGATGAGGCAATCCGGGCGCTCGGCGCAATTGCAAATGAAGAAGCAATAGAAGTTCTTGACAGTCTTTTTTCAGAGCGGAAAAATCCAGACCGTGTAAGGATACTAGCAGCCGATATGCTTATGCGGAACAGCGCAGGAAGAAATTTCGGACGCTTGATTTTGGAACTTGAAGAAGCAAGGTCAAAAAATCAGACTGTTTTATACAATGGCTTTTTAAGGGTTGCAGGAGAGGCAAAAACAGAAGGCGATACATCCGAAATTCAAAGGACAGCGCGCCAATTCATGCACAGCGGGACAGTCATAGAAAAATTATACGGACTTGATATGGCTCTTAATAATAATTTAAGAGAGTTAAGAGAAGAAATAATCACTCTTGCAAAAGACAGAAATGAAAGTATTTCAAGAAAAGCTATGCGTATTGCGCAAAGCCTGGAGATAGAAATACCAAATGACTGATATTAAAAAATTAGTTGAAAAATGCCTTAATGAAAATCCCTGTGAAATTACCATACTCTATGATGAGCCGATGAAAAATCATACGACTTTTAAAGTTGGCGGAAATGCCGACTGCTATCTATGCCCTGAAGGAGAAGGTTTTACATCATTTTGCATTGCTTTGTTAAAAAGCGCAAGAAATGAAAAAGTTCCGCTTTTTATCATAGGAGGCGGAGCCAACATTGTTGTTTCCGACAGGGGAATCCGCGGCATTGTACTTGATATGAACGAATGGAACGGAGAGAGCGTATGGTCAATATGCGCCGGGGAAGATGAGCTTGTCCTTAGAAGCGGAACTTTAATTGATGCTGCAGCAGACATTGCGGCTGCCGCAGAACTAAGCGGGCTTGAGTTTCTTGCGGGAATGCCTGGCACAATCGGAGGAGCTATATGGATGAATGCGCGCTGTTACGGAAGCGAAATGGCGGACGTATTAAAATGGGTGGAAATAATAGAAAAAGATGAATCATTGGAAAATGAATATGAAATAAAAAGATATGATATTAATAAAGAAAAAGATTTTGATTATAAAAAAAGCGTTTTTCAGAATATGGACTGCATAATATTAAGCGCATCTTTTAAATTAAAAAAAGGCAGCAAGGTAAAAATACTTGCGGATATGGAAAAAAACAGGGAAGACAGATACGAAAAAGGACACTATCTTTTTCCGTGCGCCGGTTCCGCGTTCAAAAATAACCGTGATTTTGGAAAACCAACAGGGCAAATAATAGATGAGCTTGGCTTAAAGGGATTTAAAATCGGCGGCGCGCAGGTAGCGCCCTTCCACGGAAACATTGTAATAAATGCAGATAACGCTTCTGCATCAGATATACGCGCATTAATGGACGAAGTTGCAAAGAGAGTAAAAGAAAACACAGGTTTTATTCTGGAACCGGAAATATTGTTTATCGGAGATTTTTAAATGAAAATATTTTTAACAGGGCTTTTTAAGACAGTTCTTGTAATTTCTACAATACTTTTTATCACAGGATGCGCGCAAAAAATACAAACGCAGATGGTATTTATAAGGGGCGGCATTTTTATTATGGGAAGCCCTCATGATGAACATGATCGTGATTATGATGAAATGCAGCGTGAAGTAAGAGTGAGCTCTTTTTATATGGGAAAATATGAAGTAACGCAAAGGGAATATCAGGGGATAATGAGGGCAAATCCCAGTTTTTTTAAAGGAGAAGATCTGCCTGTAGAAAACATATCATGGTATGATGCAATTGAATTCTGCAACAGACTGAGTAAACAGGAGGGATTAACGCCCGCTTATGTATTCGACGGTGAAAATATCGGATGGAACAGAAACGCCAACGGGTACAGGCTTCCCACAGAGGCGGAATGGGAATATGCATGCCGCGCAGGAAGCGCATCTCCGTTTAATACAGGACTTAATATCACAACTGATCAGGCGAATTATGACGGTAATTATCCGTACAGTGATTATTCAGGCGGAGCATCCCGCGAAACAACTGTAAATGTAGGGAGTTTTCCGCCAAATTCATGGGATTTATTTGACATGCATGGAAATGTTTTTGAAATGTGCTGGGACTGGTACGATGTGTATAAACGCGATGATTCTTTTGATCCTGCAGGTCCTTCATTGGGTTCATACCGTGTTATGCGCGGAGGCTCGTGGATAAACAGCGCCTATGTGCTGCGTTCATCTTACCGCGGTATATGCATCCCAAGAGCGGGAAATGAGCGTATCGGCTTCAGGCTTGCGCGAAATGCCCAATAAGGCCCTTGTCATTCTTTTTATTTTTTAATAATATGTGATTAAGGCTGTTTAAATCCAAACCGGACATAATATCCGCAAGATAAAACAAGCTCAAATAAGGGGTTTTGCATGGCAAAATCCTACCTCTTTTCTGATCACTATAAAGGGATCAGGCATATGGCCATAAGGAGGAACTATGCGCCGATATGAACTTACGGTTATCTTCCCCATGGAAGAAGACCAGCACAAGGCCGGGCGGGATCTATTGCATTCCGATCTTCAGGCTAACGGAATCGAGATTGAGAAAACCGACGAGCTCGGGGAACGCGATCTTGCTTATGAAATCAAAAAAAGAAAACGCGGAAGATATGTACTTCTGGTAATTAAATCCGATCCGGCAAAAATTACCGCTCTTGATCGTATCTTTAAACTTAATGCAAATCTTTTAAAATTTCTCTTTGTACGGATTGAGGAATAAAGTATGGCTGATCTTAATCATGTTGTTTTAATTGGACGTCTTACAAGAGAGGCGGAGTTAAAATACACTGCCGGCGGACAGGCTGTCTGCAAGTTTTCCATTGCTGTAAACCGCCGGAAAAAAAACGGGGATCAGTGGGAAGATGAGGCTAATTTTTTTGATATTGTTGTATGGGGAAGACAGGGAGAATCTCTTCATCCCTATCTTGTAAAAGGCAAAATGGTTGGCGTTGACGGAGAGCTTCGCCAGGATCGCTGGCAGCAGGATGGTCAGAACAGATCAAAAATTGAGATTATTGCAAATTATCTTCAATTGCTGGGCGGATCTCAGTCTTCAGGAGATCGTCAAAATCAGCAGAATAACCAGATACAGGAAACACAGTCTTACAGTTCGCCAAAAGACGACAGTTTTACCGATGATATTCCCTTTTAATTTTTATATAAGCTAAGGAGCTCTAATATGTCTGATGATAAATATTTTGATAATGAACAGCATTCACGCCATGATCGCGCAATGGATATGCAGATGGATGATCGTGACGGCGATGATCGTGGACGCGGCGGAAAAGGCGGAAAAGTTTTTTTCAAGAAAAAGATCTGCAAATTCTGCGCACAGAAAATGAAGATAGATTATAAAGAAGCCGATACTCTTAGGCGTTTTATCACCGAAAGGGGAAAAATTCTGCCGCGCAGAATTACAGGAACATGCGCAAAGCATCAGCGCGCGCTGGCTCTGGCGATAAAACAGGCAAGAAGTATCGCGCTGCTTCCATATGTAGCAGGATAAAAATCCGGTATGTTTCAGGATGAAGAAGGCCTTGGCGCTTGCGATAATTCTGAAAGCTCTTTGCTTGCAGAGCAAAAGTTTTTAATAAACGCAAAATTATCAAAAAGCGCGCTTATTACAATACTAGTTTGTGTCGCAATAAGCGCCTTCTTTCTGAGGGCGGGATTCCTTTCATTCTTCTATCTTGCGCCGCTTGGTTATGCTATTATGGTGTCAGCTAATGCTTTTAATACATTCTTTATAGCGGCAATAACAAATATTATTTTCATTTTAGCCTCGCGTATGTTTTCACAGCATAATACCGGCAGTTTATGGATTGATATTTTTTATCTTACAACCATGTTTTTTATATTTTCATGGCTTATCGGCAGCAGGAATATCCGCAATACATACCGGCTTATTGCCGGAGCTGTAATCGGAGCGGCAGCGTTTTTGTTAGTTATAAACAGCCCTGGATCGCAATTTTTTACAGTTTTCGCAAGACTCTCGCAGGAGATTACTGAAGTTATTATTGCATCCGCAGGCATGGATGCTGCAAGGTATTCAGCTTTAACTCCTGAAAACATGGTTGCTCTTTTTAAGGGTTTTCTTTTAAGGGGCGGGGCCTTATCGAGCATGCTTTTTTTACTTTTCATTAACCGTCATATAGCAATCAGCATTTTTGGAATAATAAAAAAGCAAAAATATGACAAGGGATTAACCGCTTTTTATGCGCCTAAAAACACAATATGGTTATTATCCTGTGCGCTTGCTTTTCTGATTTTAACAAATATACTAAGAATTGAAATTTTGGAGATTATAGCATGGAATGTAGTTGTTGTTTGTGGTATAATCTTTTTGGCGCAGGGTACTGCGATTTTAATGTACTTTCTTGCAAATAAAACATCCGGTTTTAAGCTTGCTGTAAATGTACTTATTATCGCGGTTCTGTTCAGTCCTTTAAGCACTGTTGCTGTTGCATCTATACTGTTTTTGGGCATTGCAGAAAATTTTTGGCGCTTTAGAGCGCCGGTTTAAAACAGCCTCTACTCCGGGGCATTTTGATCATGTAATTTACATGATCAAAAAAACATCTGCTTTTTTGCGGTTGTAAATTTTATCTTGATATTCCGTATGGCTTTTCGGAATATCGTGTGGTACATGGGTGCCACAAGGAGCTTGGTATGAAAGTTATCTTGAACAAGGATCTTGCGACTCTCGGCGAAGAGGGTGATGTAAGGGAAGTAGCAAAGGGTTATGCGCGCAACTACCTTTTTCCAAGAGGGATTGCGCTGCCGTATACGCCGCGCATGATTAAACTCATTGAAGAGCGCAGAATTGAAATTGAAGCGCGCAAAGAGCAAAAGCGCCTGGATGCAAGAGGACTTAAGGAAAAACTTGATGCATTTGAATTATCTCTTACAATGCCTGCGGGAGCCAATGGCAAACTCTACGGAGCGGTAACAAATCAGACCATCGCCGATGAGCTTGTAAAAAACGGGTTTAATATTGAGCGTAAAAGGATTGAACTTGCAGGAAACGGTTTTAAAAACGTGGGAAAATACAAGGCAACTGTTAAATTATATGAAAACCAGTCTGCTGAAATATCCGTAAATATTATTGCCCAGGAAATAAAAACAGAATCAAGCAGTTCAAAACAGGCGCCCCGCCGCGGAAGAAGAGATGAAGGAAAAAAAGAAAATGCAGTCCCTTCGGAAAACCCTGCATCTTCTGAAGCAGTTAGCGCGCCGTCTGAAACTGCCTCTGCTGTAAATGCAGAATAAATCAAGCGCGCGGGTATGGCACAGTCTCTTAAGGATAAAACGCCTCCTCACGATGATGAACTTGAACAGGCTGCTTTAGGCAGCCTGCTTACAGATCATGAAACCGTATCCGCCGCGATACAGATGCATTTGCGCGCAGAAGATTTTTATTCACGCGCGAATATACGCATATACGAAGCAATAAGAAGCCTGGATGCAAGGGGAAAAAGGCCTGATATTCAGACTGTCGTTCAGGAATTAAAGCAAATGGGCAAGCTTGACGAAGCAGGCGGCGCCTCTTATGTTTCAAGCCTTACAACCGTAATTCCTTCAAGCGCGAATATAGATTATTACGCGCAAATGGTAAAAAATTATTCATTAAAAAGATCTCTTTTAAAAGTGGCATCCGGTATCAGCATTAATGCCTATGATGAGTCAAAGGAAGCTGCAGAAGTTCTGGAAGATGTACAAAGAAGTATTTTTGAACTAAGCGATGACAGGCAGGTTTTTTCCTCCAGAAAAATAGGGGAGGTTTTAAAAGAAACCATTTCCATTCTTGACAATGTCATGAAATCCAAAAATCCGATCACAGGCATTTCATCAGGTTTTGAAAAACTAGATCAGCTGACATCGGGTTTTCAGCGTGATGAGTTTATAATAATCGGCGCAAGGCCTTCTGTCGGTAAAACGGCTCTTGCCCTTAACATGGCTTCCCATATGGCGTTTCATCTAAAAATTCCAACAGCATTCTTTTCGCTTGAAATGTCAGATATAGCTCTTGTACAGCGCCTTATAAGCAGCGAGGCAATGGTACAGGCGCAGAATTTAAGAAGCGGGTTTTTAAGCACAGGGGACTACAAAAAAATAATTGATGTAATGAGCCTTATCTATGAAGCGCCTTTTCACATTATTGACATGCCGAATATGAAGCTTATGGATCTTCGCACACAGGCAAGAAAATTGCGCTCGCAGCAGCAGGTGCAGATTATATTTGTGGATTACCTTGGCCTTATAGGATCGGAGAATAACAGGTTGCAGCGTTTTGAGCAGATATCGGAAATATCAAGGTCTTTAAAAAGCCTTGCGCGTGAACTGCATATTCCGGTTGTAGTGCTATGCCAGTTAAACCGTGATGCGCAATTTGAGGTTCCTACGCTGGCAAATTTAAGGGATTCAGGTTCTATAGAGCAGGATGCAGATCTTGTTTTATTTTTAAACAGGCCGCAGCCAAAGAAAAATAAAAATGAAAAAGAAGAAGAAAAGCCTGCTGTAAGCGATGTTATTCCTACAGATCTGATAATAGCAAAGCAAAGAAACGGTCCTATCGGAGAAGTTAAACTGCAATTGGTGGCAAAATATGCCAAATTTGCTCCCCTTGCAAAAGAAAATAGTTAAAAAAATTATAAATAAGGGATACGGCGTATTTTAAAAAAAGCTTGATAATTTTACAATTTGCTGTTATAGTTAATAAAAACGGGGGAAGTATGGCATTTATAGATAAGTATGATTTTGACCTGTTAAAAAATGAAGCTGAAAATCTTGTTATCCGCGAGATGGAGCAGCAGCTGAAAAATGATGATGAAAATATGTGCCGCTGCAATGAATGCATTGTTGACATTGCCGCTATTTCGCTTAATTCAGTTAAACCCTTATACCGTTTTTCATTGCTTGGAACCATGTACGCATCCCAGGCGATGACAGAACAAGCATATGCAGACAGCGTAAAGCAGGCTGTCAAGAATGCGATCAGGAAGGTTAAAAGAAACCCGTCTCACGATTAAGGGTTTAGTGAAAAAAGCCCTGTAATTCTTCCTGTATTGTTATTATGCCAGGCGATATTGCCTTCACTGTCAAGACTGATAAAAAAATCTCTGAAAGACTGTAATTTAACAGGAAGTCCCGGGGTTCTTTCAAGAGCAGTATTTACATTTGAAATTATTAGCGCTCCTTCATTTCCGCAGGCAAAGGCGATTCTTCCCTGGGATTCTGCAATTGAAAGATACTGCGCTTCCCCCTGATATTCAAACAAAACATGACTAAAAGGAGCAGAGACAGAAAGTTCAAGAAAAGATGTTCTTATTCTGTTATCGCTTCGCGTTATAGTAAATGCATAATTTTTACCGCCTGAAAAAACATATATTCCGGCTTCGGCAGAAGGTGAAACGGGAACAGTCTCGCCTGTTTTTGCGTTAACAAAAATAAAAGGACTTGTACTGCCTATCCTTGTGCGGCTTATAAGAATGTAGTCATTACTCATTAAAGAGGCGTCTATTGCGCCTACGGCCGAATATGTAAAATCCGCCTGTGCTTTATCATGATTGTAAACAGATACTTTGCCGGTTGAATCAAGGACAAGAATTCTGTTATCTGAAACGGAAACTGAACGCAGGGGATGACGCTCAACCATAAAATTAAGTGCGCTGACTGTCTGTCCGTTTGAGTTAATTAAAAGCGGAGCAGGATTAATACTTGAATCTTGCCATGCGATAAAGTGATCCTCTCCCGATATTAGTATATGCGTTAATTCTGTATAATTTTCCATTTTGGCCGCTAATCTTGCCTGTGCTCTGCCTGCGTTTGAAGGATTATTGGGGAGAAAATATAAATTGCTATCCTCATCAAAAAATGCGATTACTCTTGTCCCGGCAGAAATTTCGGTTATACGTATTTGAGATCCGGATGTAAAGGGCGTAATTATATTTTCTTCAGGAAGGAGGATATTTCCCGCAGATGATGCAAGTACAAAGCCAGCTCCGCTTGCGTTGGATGCAATTGCGCTTACAGGGCCGTGACTTGCAAGAGAAAGAGTCTGCCTGTTTTCAACAAGCCTTCCGTTCCTGTCTACAGTAAAACGGTATAATACTGTGCTGCCGCTGTTTTGACCAAGGCAATAGAAACCGTCATTGAAAGGGAAGAGCAGCGCGCCCTCCCTTATATTGTTTCTGGTTTCAAAAATTTCACCGGATGTCGCATCTACAATATGTAATCCTTCACGGTTAATGCCTGCAAGGAATCTGCTGTTTCCGAAAATTAAGGGGTTTGTAAGATAACCCGGCGCCTGAAAACTGCCCGATATATTCATGGACTGTAAATCCATATATGATATCTGGCCTGCAGATGACAGGCGTCCGTGCGAGTCTGAATGTACGCTGTGATAAATAAGCATATTTCTTTCAGTGCGGCCTGTTACTGCAAATGTAACGGCGCCGTAAGACTCCAAAGAAGGAGAAGTAAAAGCCAGTTCCCCTGTGCTGGAGTTCATGACAAGAAGCGAATGTCCTCCGGAGACGGCTGTTAATATATAATTTCCGCCTGCAGAATAATTAATAAATGTTACAGGGCCGTCTACGCTTACAGTAAAGAGTCTTTGCTTGCGGGAATAATCCCAGGCTGAAATTTTGATTTCCGTTCCGCTGTCTTCTATAATGCAAAATTCATTTTTTAAGGGATGAGATGCAATGGATTTTATTTTGTATGTTGTCAATTGAAAGCGTTCAACCGCTCTTTTTTGGCCGATATTCCATGTAACCAAAAAACCGTCTTCTCCGCAGCTTAATACAGTATCCCCCTTGTGAATCAATCCTGTTATACCGCCGTTGTGGCTGCCTGCGGTATTCGCATGCAGTAAACCGAAAGAGATAAAAAAGATAAATAATTTTATGAATATATTTGTTTTCATTTTAATGCATCAGGCCTCATTACATTCTGAACCGAAAGATAAGAGCGTACGCGAAGAGATGAAAAGAAATCGTCTTTCGGGCGTTTAAGAAAATCATCAAGTGTTTTTTCGTACAATTCATTTGGTATTCTCATGACGGCAACCTCACCAAGCCTTATTCCATCAAGATGAAATTCTATAAAGGAAAGCGATTTGCTGTAATACCATGCATTGACATCATTTTCAGGATAATTTTCCGCCGCTTTTGCAAGCAGCAGGGATTTTAAGGCTTCTATAACTACAGGTTCAAGATTATCATTTATTACAGAAAGCCTGTCCGCCATTTCCGGAAAACTGATAATTGTCTGTATGTCATCAACATGATTTTTATTCCTGTAAAATTCGCCTCTTTCAAGTTCGGGGAGCACATTCATTTTAAGATTTTTTGATTTCCAGATAATTGTAATTCTAAATTCAGGTTTGTGATTTTTGCCGCAAAAGGCGCACTTAAAACTCATGAACGTGCCATTGAAGATCTTGTCAAGGGCGCTGCCGTCCTTACCGGGATTAATGTCAAGATCAACTTCCTCATCATATTCAATCTGGAAATTTGTTCCGCACGGACAATTGATGTTTTTCTTCATTTTATCACTCCCATTATTTTAACGGCGCGCAAAAAACATAATATCGCCGTATAAGGCAAAGAGCATTAAACCGAAAATAATAACCATTCCGCTGGTTTGAAAAATTGCAATTGCCTTTGGGGGAATGGGTTTTCTGCGTATTAGTTCTACAAGCAGAAGGATTGTCATGCCTCCGTCAAGAACAGGCAGGGGCAAAAGATTCATGACACAGAGAGCTATAGAAATGAGCGCAAGGAAATTGATGATTGAGCGAAAACCGATACCAAGCCCCTGTCCAAAACCCTGAGTGGCCATATCGCCCATCATGTATGTTATGCGTATAGGGCCGGAAACTGCTTTTGTAAGATCAATGCCCATAAAAAGCAGCCTTAAACTTGTAATGGAGACTGTTAAAGTTCTGTAGCCTTCTGTTACGCCCTTTGCAATAGCGGCAGGTATTGAAAGCCTTGGCGTGCGGTAGCGGATCATTGCCCATGAAAAGCCAAGTTCGTTTTGTATATCTTCTCTTTTAAAATGCGCTGAATGAAGGCTGCCGCCTCGTTCATATTCAATAATAAACTCTTCGGGATTTTGTTCTCTGATTTTCAGAAAGTCAATGTTATTGAGTATTTGCTCCCCGTTAACGCTTTTAATAATATCGCCGGATCTAAGGCCTGCATTAAATGCTGGGCTTTCATTAATAACATTTTCAATTAAAGGGTCTGACCAGATAATAATGCCGATTCTTCCAGCGCCGCTTGATTTATCCAGGGAAGGAATGATGTTTTTGCGGATAATTACTCCGTTGCGCTCTATTGCTATTGGAAGTGATTTATTCGGATTTAAAGCAAAGCTTTCCTGCAGCTCATGGAAATAATTAATTTTCCTGCCGTCAATTTCTATTATCCGATCCCCTGTTTGAAGTCCTGCAATGTCGGCAGGATGCAGCTGCGCAGGATCAAGTTCCGAAGCAAGGACAATTTTATTTCCAAGAGTATTAATCTCAAAACCAACGCCCCACAAAACGGAAAGTAAAAGAATTGCAAAAATCAAATTAAATAAAGGACCGCAAAGGCAGACAAGAATTCTTGCCTGGGGGCTTGCTGCGTAATATGATCCCTTCTGAGGCTCCTGAGGCACTATATTATCACTAACACTGTGATCGCTTGCATCCTGCATCTTGCAATAGCCGCCTATAGGGAACATTCCAAGACGGTATTCTGTATTGCCGATTTTCTTTTTAAGAATTGCATTTCCCCATCCGATAGAAAACGCTTCAACATTTATTCCGGTAAAACGCGCGGCAGCAAAATGCCCAAGCTCATGAAAGAAAACTACAATCCCAAGCCCGACAAGGCCAAGGGCTATATTTATCAATATCATCATAAAAAAAATCCTTAACTTAAGTTTGCAAGAAACTGCCGTTTTTAAGCACCTGTGTAATTATGGCATATTTCCCGTTTCTTGACGATAGGGATTAGCTTATAAATAAAGAAGCGCTTAATCTTGCATCTGAATCAGCATCAATTACTTCCTGTATATCCCTGTAATCCTTTGACCAGTCTGAATCCATTACATGGGATGTTACAGAAGGAATGTCTGTAAATTTTATTTTCTGCTTAAGGAAGGCATCAACTGCAGCTTCATTGGCCGCATTGTAAGCGCACGGATAAAGAGCTCCTTTTTTTGCGGCATCGAATGCGATTGAAAGCATGGGGAATTTATGAAAGTCCGGTTTTGAAAAATCCAGAGTAAGATTATCAAAGCACACAGGTTCAAGTGAAGAGGGAGAAGTAATGGGCCAAAAGAG
This sequence comes from Treponema sp., assembly GCA_009781635.1. Taxonomy (GTDB): domain Bacteria; phylum Spirochaetota; class Spirochaetia; order Treponematales; family Breznakiellaceae; genus WQXQ01. The sequence goes on along the minus strand of WQXU01000004.1, from coordinate 13,631 downwards.
CGCATCATGAATGGGATGGCGCATATCGGGTTTTGAGAGCTGGCAGTAAACAACACCGTTACAAAGTTGTATCATGGAGTGAACAATGCTTTGCGGATGAATTACAACCCTTATCTTTTCCGGCGGCATGTCAAAAAAGGCGTTTGCTTCGATTACTTCAAGTCCCTTGTTGGCCATGGAAGCTGAATCTATTGTTATTTTCGGCCCCATATTCCATGTGGGATGGGCAAGCGCATCATGTACGGTAACTTTTTTCATTTCTTCATGACTCATTTTTCTGAAAGGGCCGCCGGATGCCGTTAGTATAATTTCTCTTACAGTTTTTTTTATATCTTCTTCCTGCCCTGAGAAAAAACGTAATAGATGAAAAATTGCGGAGTGTTCAGAATCGACAGGGATTATATTAACTTTTTTTTCCCTTGCAAGGCGCATTACATATTGCCCTGCCATTACAATTGTCTCCTTGTTTGCAAGAGCAAGATGAGAGCCGGCTTTTATTGCCGCAACGGATGGCAATAATCCTGCGCTGCCTGCAATGCCGTTAATTGTAATATCGGGTTTTAAATCTTCGATGGCGCTTAGAAGTTTTTGATTTCCGTTTTCTTCTTCTGTTAATACGCAAAGAGCGCCGGGGAACTGTTTTTTTATTTCATCGAGTTTTTGACGGCTGGAGCGGGCAGCAAGAAGAACTGCTTCAAAGCTGTCTTTCTCTCCTGCGATAATATCAAGGGAGCTCTTACCGATGGAGCCTGTCGCTCCAAGAACTGCTATTCTTTTTTTATTTGTCATCTAAAGAAGAGTGTAAAAAGAAAAAAGAAGACAGGCGCTGCAACAGCAATGGAATCAAGGCAATCAAGAACGCCGCCTCTGCCAAGCATGAAATTTCCTGAATCCTTGAAATCACAGCTTCTCTTTATTGCAGATTCGGCCAAGTCCCCAAGAATGGCGGCAATTCCTGTAAACAGGCCAAGAATGACTGCGGCAATTATTATTGATGAAGAGCCTTGTATATTAAAAATATCCGGGAATATAAGGACTGCTCCTATCGCAACAAGAACAGAACCTAAAAGCCCTCCGATAAAACCTGCGATACTTTTGTTGGGGCTTACCGTGATTAGTCCGCGGTTGTTTGCGCCGAAAAGAGAGCCAAAAAGCCATGCAAGAGAATCACTGCCGAATGTAATAAATAAGAATAAAAGCACTGCAGCAGGAAATTCCCATATACCCATAAGTACCATCCAGCACATAAAAAAACCGGGATAAACAATCAGGGAAAAACAACCGGTTATTCTGCCTGTAATAGATTCAATTTCCGTCTGCCGCGGGAATATCTTTGATAAAAATGCCCAAATTATACCTGCGCTGATAAGGCTTGAAACCCACAATGCGGAAAAATTAAAGCTGACATATAATGTCATAACAATAGGCAATAAGGCGCCCAGAATAAAACTTTCTATTTTTGAGATTTTAATTTGCTTTTTCTCAAGCATATTAGAAAATTCAACAGCGCCCATGCCGGAAAAGAAAATTACAATAAGATTTACGGCAAGGTTCCGGTAAAACGGAAGATAAAGAACGATAAGAATAACTGCAGGGATTCCGATGAAAAATATCAATAGCCGTTCTATAATTTTTTTCATTTTAACCTCAATCAAGATAAACCTCCGTAACGGCGATCTCTTTTTTGAAAATCTGTAATAGCCTCTTCAAGATCATCTTTATCCCAATCCGGCCAAAGTTTATCAGAAATAAATATTTCCGAATAAGCGCTTTCCCAAAGAAGGAAATTACTGGTTCTGTATTCACCTGCGCTTCGTATAATCAGATCAGGATCCGGTACATCCGGATTATCAAGGTATGCGCTAATGTCTTTCTCGCTTATATCTTCCTTCTCTTTGTTGGCGGAAATAAATTTGCACAGAGCCCGTACTATTTCATCTCTGCCGCCGTAATTTATGGCCAATATTACCTGCATCCCGCTGAAATCCGCCGTGTCTTTAACGGAATCCGCTATCTCCTTCTGAATATCGGCAGGAAGGCCGGAAAAGTCCCCGGCATGACGAACCCGGATTTTATTTTTTTTACTAAAGTCAAACTCTGCTCTTAAATACTGTTTAACAAGACCCATTATAAACCCGACTTCTTCTTCCGTGCGTTTCCAGTTCTCCGTTGAAAACGCATAAAGGGTAAGGTATTTAACCCCCTGATCACTTGCAGCTTTTACAATTCTCTTTGCTGCTTTTAATCCTTCAAGGTGTCCCTGTGTGCGGACAAGTCCCCGTTTTTGCGCCCAGCGCCCGTTTCCGTCCATGATTATGCCAACATGCTCGGGTACACGGCGCAAAGATTCCAGGGCTTTTTTTTCCATTAAACTTCCATTATCTCTTTTTCTTTATCTTCCAGAACCTTGTTTACCTGCGCTATATAGCTGTCTGTCAGTTTTTGCAATTCATCAGCGCCTTTTACTTCATCATCTTCAGTTATTTTTGAATCCTTTAAAAGTTTTTTTAACGCTTCATTTCCGTCCCTTCGTATATTGCGAACTGCAACCCTTGATTCTTCAGTCTGCGCTTTTGCAAGTTTTACAAGTTCCTTGCGTCTTTCTTCTGTCAGGGGCGGAATTGAGATACGGATAACCTTGCCGTCATTTGAAGGATTCAAAGACAGCTCGGAAGAACGGATTGCCTTTTCTATTTCTGTAATAAGATTTTTATCCCACGGCTGAATAACAATTAAACGGGCTTCCGGCACCGATATGTTTGCAACCTGATTTAAAGGCGATTTCTCTCCGTATGCGTCAATCCGGATCCTGTCAAACAGGGCGGCTGAAGCCCTGCCTGTTCTTAAAGAGGCAAAAGAATCTTTAAGGTTTGCCACTGTTTTTTTCATCCGTTCTTCGCCGGAAGATATGACATCCTGCATAGTTATATTAACCTCATTCCACGCCGACTTTGTAGTAAACATATTCGTTTACTGTAAGTTTGGCTCCGAATTTTTTTGCGCATTCTTCAATGGCTTTGGCGACAGTGAGTTTTTCATCTTTTACATAACCCTGTTCCATAAGGCAGATTTCGCTAAGGTATTTTGTGACCTTCCCCTGAAGAATTCCAGCAAGTACATTTTCCGGCTTTCCTTTAAGTTTCTCATCCTGCGCCATTTGAACTTTGAAAATCTCTTCCTGTTCCTTAAGCCAGTTCTGATCAACTTTGCTGCGATCAATTGCAACAGGATTAAAAGCTGCAATGTGCAGAGCAAGCGTGAAAATAAAGGATTTTACTTCTTCGTCTTTAAAAATCGCAGGATTATCGGATTCGCATTTTACCACAATGCCTATGTTGCCGTCTCCGTGGATATATCTTGTTAAGAATTCATTCTGCGAGGCGTTAATTCTGCAAAGTCTTTTAAGACCCATGTTTTCGCGTATTTTTGTAGCCAGATCCTGAACAAGACCCTTTAATTCATCTGTCGGCGCGTTTAAATTGTTCTCAAGCGCCGTACTTGCAATTGTCTCCCCAACTTTAATAAAATCCGGGTTTCTTGCGACAAAGTCTGTTTCGGCGTTAAGCTCAACAAGGACTGCAGAAGATCCGTCTTCTTTTATTGTTACAAATATCTTGCCGTTATTTGTCGCCCTTCCGGCTCTTTTTTCAAGGGCTGCAAGACCTTTTTCTTTCAGAATTTTTTCCGCTTTTGCAAAATCGCCTTCTGTTGCAACAAGGGCATTTTTACATTCCTTCATGCCTGCCCCTGTTTTTTCCCTGAGTTTTTTTACATCCGCTGCGCTTATATCAGCCATTATTTTCTCCTTAATTATTCGTCATTATAAATTTTATCAACATCAACCTGAATCTGCGTCTCATCGTCATCATCATCGACTTTTTCATCTTCTTTTGCGGCTCTGTATGCTTCTTCGGTTGTGTATTTTTCGATATCGATTTCCCTGTCCTCTTCCTTCATGGAAATATCGTTCATAAGGCCTTCCATATCTTCATCTTCATCACCGAGCGTTTCGATTATTTTAAGGCCAACTTCGTTATCGGCTTCTACAACAGCGTTTGCGATAATTTGGGTAAAAAGAGTAATGGCTCTTATTGCATCATCGTTACCCGGAATAGGGTAGTCTATGCCTTCGGGATTACAGTTTGTATCGACAACTGCCACAATAGGGATACCCTGTCTCTTGGCTTCAGCGACTGCGATTGCTTCCTTGCGCGTATCTATAATGAATAAAATACCGGGAAGTTCCTTTAATTCCTTGATGCCGCCAAGGTTTTTCTGCAGCTTTACGCGTTCCTTGGCAAGGGAAGCTATCTCTTTTTTTGTGAGATTTTCAAAGGTTCCGTCAACTTCCATTTTTTCAAGTTTTTTAAGGCGCAGAAGTGATTTTTTAATTGTTACAAAGTTTGTGAGCATGCCGCCGAGCCAGCGGTTATTAATAAAAAACATTCCGCAGCGCTCTGCTTCTTTTTGGACGGCCTGCTGGGCCTGTTTTTTTGTTCCTACAAAAAGAACAGTTTTCCCGGCTGCTACAGTTTTACGCACAGCTTCATAGGCGTCCTTGATCGATTGAATCGTCTTTTGAAGATCGATGATGTGAATGCCGTTCCGTTCAGCGAAGATATATTTCTTCATTCTTGGATCCCAGCGTTTTACCTGGTGGCCGAAATGTACTCCTGATTCCAGAAGATTTTTCATGGTTACAACAGCCAAATTTTCCTCCTAACACCGGATTTTCCGAGTCTGGAAAACCCTGCCATCACTATATCTCATCTGACCACTTAAATTGGTGATATGAAAAAGGCAGTAAATACCCCGTAAAACATGCCAATTTAAGTGGTCAGACGGAAATTCGCCTACCTAAGCACTCAAGCGCCGAATGGGTAGCCGTTATCTCTTAGCATGACATAAAACTCTCTTAATGGCAAGCCTACCACAGTAGAAATGCAGCCGTCTATTTTTTCTATTAAACATTTTGCAAGGCCCTGAATACGGTAGGCGCCTGCCACCCCCTGCCATTCATTGGTATCAAGGTACCATTCAATTTCTTCATCGCTTAAGCTTGCAAACTTTACAAGGCAGACTGAACTGCGGATATCCATCTTTTTTTCCTGTCCCTTGAAAAGAGCGACAGATGTAACTACCTTATGCTGATGTCCTGAAAGTTTTTTTAATGTATCTGCTGCATCTTCGCGGTTTTGGGCTTTACCGAAAATTTTGCCTCTTATGGCAATTACAGTATCCGCGCCGCATATCCATTTTGGAGCTATTCTTTTCATTTCACCGATTACTTTTTCAACTTTTCTTTTTGCAAGCTCGCGCGTAAGTAACAGAGGATCTGTATGGGTACATAGACTTTCGTCAATCAAGGCGGGCATTACGCTGAAGGGCAGCCCCATCAATTTAAAGTATTCCTGCCTTCGCAGTGAGGCCGAAGCCAGGATAATAGATTCCATTTTCTATTGTCTTGACCAGATATCCGCGGTATCTGATTTTACATAAAGACCGGCGCGTCTTTGCTGACTGATATAAAAATTACGAAGGCTTATATGAAAACCGTTCATGTTCCTGTCCTGTACGTTTGCAGGAAGCGTAACCCTTGTTATGGTATTCGGGAAAGATGGAATATTCGGCCCGTATTGCTCGTGATCTACGCCGATACTGGGATTATTCTGAAAAAGAGGCGCAAGGGAAGCCGGAATTATGACGGCCGTCATGGGATTTTCTGTAAAAGCATCATCCCAAATTTGCTGAACACCCTGGGGAATATTTAAATTTGCTATCTGGTTTGTATTAAACGCAAAACGGTGAATGCGCCTTACGCTTGCAGGCAGAGAAATATTTGTCAGCTTGTTATTTCTAAAAGCGCTCTCGCCGATAACCGCAACAACCCTGCCAAGGGTTAAAGTTGTAAGGCCGCAGTCTCTGAATGCACGCGCGCCGATTTCTGTTGTCGTATCGGGTATTACAATGTTTGTAAGAGCGGGGTTGCCTTCAAAGGCTCCCTTTTCATTAACTTCCGCGCGTCCTACAGGAGCGCCGCCCCTTATAATTCTAAGGCCGGTTCCGAAAACAACTCTTTCAAGTTTGTTATCTGCAAACGCGCTTATACCGATTTCCGTTATCGAATTGGGGAATGTTATGCTTGTAATCCCCTTGTTTCTGAAAGAATCACTTTGAATTATTGTCACCCTTTGTCCATGCAGGGTAGGGGGAATAACAACGTTAAAGATTCCAAGATGCACGGTATGATTCACAGAACCAATGTTAACTGTCATGGTTTCTGACGCCAGATAATTTGTTATTGTAATTGACGCATCCTGATTCTGAAGAACATCAAAATCGCTGTCACGAAGGGCTCTGTTATAAGCTTCAAGTTTTACCTGTATTTCCTGCGCTACAGAGACAAGGCGTTTAGCTTCCGCAGTTTCGGCCTCGCTCAAACCGCCGATATTTACAGCGCTTTCATACTCGCCTATCGCTTCGCCGTATTGTCCTGCGATAAGATGCTCGTTTGCCTTTTGCACTTTCTGCTGCGACAACTCTGTGCGTTCCCGCACCGTCTGTTCCTGAGCCTGGGTTTCCATTTCGCCAAGGGCTCTTTGCGCTTCTGTTATCCTGTTCTGTATGGCAGCCCTTGTATTATGCCCTGGCGGCGCGTAGCGGATTGCAAGATTGTACTGTTCTATAGCCTCTATAAATTTTCCTTCATTATGAAGTGACTGGCCCTGATTGAATGTGATCTGCATTCTCCTCTCCTGCGCTTCTCTTAAAAGTGCAGGGGCCTGTCTGTTTCGCGGCTCAAGCCGCAGCGCAGCTTCAAATGACGCAATCGCTTCCGCAAAATTTTGCGCTCTCATATGTTCCTGTCCCTGGGTAATATGTCCTCTTGCAGTCTCTCTTTGCTGCGCAAACAATGTGCCAAGAACAAGAAAGGCCAGTAAAGCCGCAATAATTATCCGTTTTGCCATTTTGATAACTCCTTAATACAGTTCTTTTGTAAAAAACGTTTTTAAAGTTCTGCTATTACAATTTTCGTATGTATAAGGCAAATGTGTCAAGAGTAATTAAACTGTCTTAAATTAAGGTTTATAACAGGGAATTAAATTGAATTTATGCTGATTTATTACATGAAGCCTGTCAATTTTTTCCTTTATAACAGCATCATCGCAGATGCCTTCAAGAATATATTTGTCCACAACATCGTAGGAAAAGCCCAGAATATCTTCGTCGCTTGAACCTGTAAGGCCGTCTTCCGGAATTTTATCGATAAATTTTGAAGGAAGATCCAGTTCCCTTGCCATCAACTTAATATGTGTAACAGTAAGCAGGGACAGAGGGCTGAAATCACCTGCAGCATCTCCGTATTTTGTTGCGTAGCCGACATAATCTTCACTTAAGTTGCTGGTATTGGCAACTCTTCCGTTTACAATGGCCGATACGGCATAAAGCGTTGTCATTCTTACCCTTGCCGGAATGTTGATAATTGCTTGTTTATTAGCAGCAAGTCCGCCTTCCTGCAAGCCTGCAAGCAGAGCATCCACGCTGTTTTTAATATTTATTATTGTGTACCTGATATTAAGGTGGGATACAAGTTCCAGGGAATAATTAATATCGTGCTGTTCTCCCTGGGGCATTAAAACACCGTAAACTCTTTGCGCTCCAAGAGCCTTAACGCAGAGGTCTGCTACTATTGAACTGTCCTTGCCGCCGCTTATACCGATAACAGCCATGCAGTCAGGGCCGTTTTCCTTAAAATAATTTTTTATCCATGCAATAACTGCATCTTTTGTTTGAACTGCGTTAAACATAATTATTCTCCGTTAATGTCAATCATAAAAGGAAGAAGGGGAAGTCCCTCACTGTTGAATAAGGACCTGTCTTTGGGATTATTCGCCCATGCGTACATAATTTTCTTAATTCCTTTTACAGATAATATATCAATACTTAATATATTTTTATCTTCTATTTGTGCAGGAAGACGCTTTAACCCATCATCTGTTGTGACGCTGACATACACCTTTTGATCATTTGAAACAAGGCCGCTGCCGCAATTATCAAAGTAAAGATATATTTTATTACCTTCTGTTTTTAATTTCTGCAAAACCGGCCCCGGGGATGTATTATCAACGCCGAATACAACTTTCTCCGCCGCAAGGAAGAGGCGGTATCCAACATCTTTTTTATTAATGGGATGTATATCATTCCATTCGCCAAGCTCAAGAGCTGCAGCCATGCCTGTTACAGGAAGTGATAATGCATTTTTCTGCGCTTCGCGGATTATTGCCCAGGACGCATTTTCTTCATTTTCAGAAAAGTTTCCAAAAATAGGAAGTTGAACAAAAAGAAAGGGCAGTTTACCGTTGTTGTTATTTTTCCGCCAGGAAGTAATCATCAATTTAAAAAGCGATGCGTATTCATGGGGATTTGATTCATTCGATTCACCCTGATACCAGATAACGCCCTTGAGCGGAAATTTTAATACGGGAGCAATCATTGCATTGTAATTACCCATGGGCTGGCGCTGAAAGAAAAAATCAGGCGGACGCACTGTTGTACTAAATCCGATTTTATATTTCCATCTGCCTGCAAGTTCTACAGACTCATTATCTGTAAATATCCTGAAAGGCTTGTCGCAAGTTATGCCGCCTTCGCCGTTATTGCACGTAACTCTTATAACGATGCGGTTTTTTCCCTGTTTCACAAGTCCCCTGGGAATATATTTACGCGGCGGATAACGGTAGCCTGTGCTGCCTATCTGCGTACCGTTTATATAAACTGTATCGGCATCCACAATTGTTCCAAGCCAGATCCTGGCTTCCCTGTTTGCGAAATCCTGTGAAGCGTCAAACTCCTTTGCAAGCCAGATTGCGCCGCAGAAATCCCTTATGCCGGAATCGCAAAAATTGCCGGGCAGGGTAATGTCATCCCACTCTGATATATCAGTTTCCAGGTTCTGCCACTGTTTTGCGATGCCTGTATCTTCGTGCGCTACATTTGTTTCCCATTCACTGATTGCATCCCCGTATTTTTTTGCAGTCTCATCAATTTTTGCCTGGTTTGCGTATTGCTTTCCTTCGGCAATTTTTGACGGATAATCAGAAAGAGCCTCTTCGCTCATCCATGATTCAACAGGCGTGCCTCCCCAGGCCGTGTTAATAATACCGATTGGAATACGGTACTTTTCGTACAGGTTCTTTGCGAAAAACCACGGGGTTGCGGCAAACTCGCTAAGAGTATCCTTTGAAGGACAAAGCCAGGAGCCTGCGTTTAAATTTTCACGGGGAGAAGAGAAGTCCCATTCCTGCGGAACTTTAAATTGCCTAATAAGGGGAAACTCATTTTTTTCCCACTCTTCACTAAAATCATCGTAAAGACGCTGCATCTGCATTTCCATATTGCTCTGCCCTGAGCATAGCCAGACATCACCTATGTATATATCATTTACTGTTAATGAAGAATCCGGTGTTTTTATTTCCATTGTAAAGGGGCCTCCTGCCTTGGCAGGATCGATTGTTACAAGATGCTTTTCATTTATTTTCACAGATTCATATGTTTTTCCAAGAAAGCTTACACATATATTTTCTGCGCTCCATATTGGGAAATGAACATCCCTTTGCATTATCATGGAATCGCCTATAATTGGCGATAAAATTAATTTATTCATACTAGTCCCCTGTATTCGGCCCAAAAAATATCTGCATGATTATTACATTCATGTCCGTTTGCAGTTGCAAACACACCTGCAAGCGCGCCTGTAAATCCTCCGGCGTATTCTGTACTTATTATGTGCGCTTTGACAGAAAAGGGGAAGTATTTTAAAGAATATTGATCCTTGCCGTAGTAAAAATAGATTTCCATGTTCTCGCATTTTGCCGCAAGTACAATTTGTTTTGGAAGCTCATCAATTTTTACTTCCCCGATAATCTCATCTTCTTTTCCGGCAGCGCGTATAAGGCGTAAACTTTTTGCATCAGAATTGTAAACTTCAAAACGGTAATGCCAGTCTTCGCTTTGCAGCAGGATGATTCCAGCATTGTCGTTAGCTGTTAGGGGAGTAAACTCCATCGAAGCACAAAAGGCCCAATTTTTATGCCTTAATCTTCTGCCTGCAAAAGAGGGATGTTCCCTTGAGCGTATTGTCTGCGCCCTTGTATAAAGACGCAAGGCCCCGCTGTTTTCATTAAAACCAAAGGCAATATCTTCTTTTTTGGAAGGCATACGAAGCGCAAGCCAGTTAAGGGGAAGTCTTCCATTAAAATGATCGCAGAGGTTCTCATGGCTCCAGGGGATTTCATGCTCTTTGCCAAAATCGGGAAGGGGATATTCATTCTCGATAAGTCCTGTGTCCGTTACAATACAGGGCCAGCCATCCTCCCAATAAACCGGAACCATAAATGTCTCGCGTCCCAGAGGGCAAACGCCTTCAATGGGACGGGATGCCAAAAGAACCATCCACCAGTTGCCGTTTATGTCGTCTGTGAAATCCGCATGTCCCACATTTATAACATCCGCTTTTTTTCCAAGGGATCTGTGCGTAATAATCGGATTACTTTTTTTTCCCTCCCACGGACCTTTAATATCCTTCGCCCTTGCAATGCAAACTGCGTGATCAAGTCCTGTTCCGCCTTCCGCATGCAGCAAGTAGTAATAGCCGTCCTTTTTATAAATATGAGGGCCTTCCGGCCAGATAACGTCTTTTAACGCGCCCCGCCAGATCCCAATATTTTCACCAATTAAAGGATTTTTTCCCGCTTTTATAAGGGATATATCCATTTCACGAATATAGATCTCGTAATTACCAGAATATGCCTCGCCTTCGGGAGCTGGATGTGTTCCGCAGTACCAGGCCTTTCCGTCATCGTCAAAAAAAATGGAAGGATCTATTCCATCTGCTCCGGAAAGCCATACAGGATCCGACCAGGGCCCCTGCGGATGCTCTGCTGTTATGACAAAATTGCCGCCGTTTTTTATTAATGTGCAAAGTATATAGAAGATGCCGCTGTTATAGCGGATTGTAGGTGCAAATAAACCCTGCGAAATCTGATGTCCGTCATAGCATAACTGTCCCGGACGATCTATGGCATTTCCAATTTGCTTCCAGTTTAACAAGTCCCTGCTGTGAAAAACAGGAATGCCGGGGAAATAGGCAAATGTTGATGTAACAAGGTAAAAATCTTTTTCCGCCCTGCATATGGAAGGGTCGGGGTAGAATCCGCTTAAAACAGGATTTTTGAATTTTTTCATCATGGATTGATTCTATCATTTTTCATTAAAACATTGTATAGTTTTGTTTTAAACTGATTACTTAAGGAGAATACTATGTCAATTTCTTTACCTTTCTCTCGCGGCATTAATTTCGGAAAATGGTTTGAAACCCGGAATTTTAAAGATATTGATTTTAATAAATACACGGAAAAAGATTTTTCGGATGTAAAAAGTCTAGGGGTTGATGTCATACGTCTGCCCGTTGCTTTTCACAATTACATAGCGGACAAAAACAACACACTAGAAGCTGATTTATTAAAATACCTTGATGCGGCAGTTGATTGGGCGCAGAAGCATCAAATCTACCTTATCCTTGATAACCATTCATTTCACCCAGTTAATCCCACAGATATTAATATCGGCAAAATACTGATTCCCGTGTGGGAACAGCTTGCGCAGCATTTTAAAGACAGAAGCGAATATTTAATATACGAAGTTTTAAATGAGCCACACGGAATAGCAGATGAACGCTGGGACGAGATTCAAAAAGCCGCAATAGAAGCGATCCGCAGGATCGATAAAAAGAGGTCAATTGTTATCGGAGGCACAAACTATAATTCCATCGAAAAAATGATAAAGCTCCCCGTTTATGAATATGAAAACCTTATATACACATTTCATTTTTACGATCCCCATCTTTTTACGCATCAGGGCGCGACCTGGAACAAACCTTCTCTTGCTCCATTACGCGATCTTCATTTCCCCTTAGGCGAAAACAGTATTCCGCCTTTGCATGAAACATTTAAGGGAACATGGGTTGAGCATTCGCTGAATAATTACATGAATGATTCAAAACCGGAAGCCTTAATAGCATCCCTGGAAAAAGCAAGCTGCTTTTCCAAAGAAAGGAATGTGCCTGTTTTCTGCGGAGAGTTTGGAGTATTCATGATTCAAAGCCCGGATGATGATCGCATAGCCTGGTACAAGTTAGTCTGCGGTGAGCTTGCACGGCTTGATATCCCCTGGACATGCTGGGATTATTTCGGAGGTTTTGGAGTTTTTAAAACCCAGTACAGAGGAGAGTTCCCCGCCGGCTTGAATGCCGGAATTATAAATGCAATGGGGTTAAAGATATGAAAAAAATAATATTTTCCGCGATTTTTATAATGTTAATTTCGTGTAACACAACAGAACCAACGGAGCCAACATTTGATGAGTTTCTTGTCGATACAGGCTTTGCAACCCCTGCGCTTGTATCAGCGCCTTTTTCAAAGGGCGTGAATTTTTCAGGCTGGTTTGAATCATATTCAGCGCACGGAATACCTTTTACAATGTACACAGAAAAAGATTTTGCGGATGCAAAAAGTCTTGGGGTTGATGTTGTAAGAGTGCCTGTAAGAATGCACAGCATGACATTAGGCGCACCCGATTATATACTGGATCCTTTGTTTTTAAGGTTTCTGGATATCGCTGTAGACTGGGCGGAAAAATATGATCTATACATAATAATTGATAATCATTCATTCGATCCTGTGCAGACAACAAGCCCCGATATAGACAAGATACTGCTCCCGGTCTGGGCTCAGATCGCGCAGCGTTATAAGAACAGAAGCGATTATGTAGTGTATGAAATATTAAACGAACCCCATGGAATTTCTGATGAGCGTTGGGGAGAAATTCAGGGGATGGCCATTGATACAATCCGTCAATATGATGCGAACCGGCTTATTATCGTTGGAGGCACAAGCTATAATTCCATCGAAAAATTACATGCAATCCCCATGTATGAAGATAAAAATTTAATTTATACATTTCATTTTTACGATCCCTATCTTTTTACGCATCAAGGGTCCAACTGGGGCGGGCCTCCGCTTTTGTCAACTCTTGCAGGGCTGCCGTTTCCCGGAAACGCAAGACGCATACCCTCGATTCCTGCTGATTTAAGAGGAACATGGGTTGAGAGTTCCATAAGACACAGTTATGAAGGGGATGCAAATCCGGCAGTATTAAGCCAGAAGCTTGACATTGCGACAGCTTTCTCGCGCGCAAGGGGAGTTCCTGTTTTCTGCGGCGAGTTTGGCGTGTTTATGGTAAACAGTTATCAGGAAGATCGCGTAAGATGGTACAGCTATGTAACAAGCGCGCTAAATAAACGTAATATTTCATGGACAAGCTGGGATTATTACGGAGGCTTTGGCCTTTTTAATCCCGGCGGCAGAAGTTTTAATCACGATTTGAATGTTGGGGTTGCGCGCGCTCTTGGCTTTACCCCTCCTGCGCAGATTCCGCGTACAGACGAACCCTTAAATACAGGTTTTGTTATTTTTGATGATTACCCGAATCATCAATATGTATCAGCAGGGAACTGGGGAGAAAATGTTGATTTTAGTTTGTATGATCAAAATGCGGCAAAGGGAGATTTTTCT